>CP070641.1:1088832-1091908 GCA_020354085.1 Pseudomonadota bacterium | reverse complement strand
CGGCGGGTATTGCGCTCGCCGCGGGTCAAACTTTGAATCAGGTGCTCGCCATTCCCGGCGATCCCGGTGTTGCGGGCAGCGGCGCGAAGCGCATTGGTGCGGTAACCAACGATCCGGATGATCTGCTGGTCGCCTATCTTAAGTCACTCGGTTTCAAGCCGGTGTTGCTCGACGGCGTCAGTTTGACGAATAGCTCAACCGTGGACAGTTACGACTATCTGTTTTTTCCTTCACGACCGAGCGATCTTGACGGCAGCAACGTTCCGTATGCGCAGCACGCGTCAGTAGTTAATAACTTGCAGAGCTTTTTGAATCGCGGCAGCCGTATCTATTTCGCGGATTGGTCTGGTGATTATTTGGAATCGGTTTTCCCCGATGCGGTCAACTTCTACGACGCACCTGACGCAAGCGCCGCGAGTCAAGTTGGTGCCGAGGCCGACGTCACAGCGACCGTGAACGATTCCTCACTGGCGGCCTTGCTCGGTAGCTCGACGCTCATGCTTCATCTTGAACCTGCCTATCTCTTGATGTTGGATACAGGAGTGATTCCGGGTACTCGAGCGATTGTCCGTACGCTCCTTCAGGGCGAACGCCTCTTTCAGCCGCCAGGTACGCCGGCCCCAGCGCCGGTGTCGCTTGGAACAGGTCCCTTGGTCGTTGAATTCGATCACGGCGCGGGGCGCGTGACGTTTTCATCCGCGGGCGGCTCTTTGCCGCCGTTGACGGACGAAATGAAGGCGCTTTTGCGGGCGATCATTTTCCGTTGACCGCACCAGGGAGGGCGCACGTCGCACCGCGTGCTGGGCAGGGTACAATGCGCCTGCCCCTTCCTTCCCTAGCCTTATGCCACGTTCCAAGAGCAGTTCCCGCTGGCTGCAACGCCACGTCTCCGATGAGTTCGTCAAGCGTGCTCAAAAAGAGGGCTACCGCTCGCGCGCGGCCTACAAGCTACAGGAGATCGATCAGCGCGATCGGGTGTTTCGCGGCGGCATGACTGTGGTCGACCTGGGGGCCGCGCCCGGCGGATGGTCCCAATACGCCGCCTCCCGGGTCGCCCCCGGTGGCCGGGTGATCGCGCTGGATGTTCTGCCGATGGAGCCGATTCCGGGTGTGGAGTTTCTTTTGGGCGATTTCACCGAAAACGCGGTGCTAGAATTGCTGAGGGAGCGGCTCGGTGGCCGGCAGGTCGACCTTGTAATGTCGGATTTGGCGCCCAATATTACTGGGGTGGCTTCCGCCGACCAGGCGAAGAGCATTTATCTCGCGGAGCTGGCAGCGGAATTCGCGGGTGAAGTGCTGCGGCCGGGGGGTACCCTGTTATTTAAGGCTTTTCAGGGCGAGGGTTACCCGGAATTGCATAAGCGGCTGCAACGCGAATACGGCCGAGTCGTGACGCGCAAGCCACGCGCCTCGCGCGCGGAGAGTCGGGAGCTGTACCTTCTGTGCCGGGAGCGACGCGCGTAGTCCCAAGGTTGTGCGAGTGGGCAACGGCGTAGGAAAATGCTAATCGGCGCGTTGCGGCGGCAAACTTTTTACATCGCGAACTGACCAAGCCTCTGAGGTACTGAGAGTTGAACAATCTCACCAAGAACATATTGCTGTGGCTCGTCATTGCTATTGTGCTGATGACGGTGTTCAACAATTTCAGCACGCGCCAGCCGCAAGCGCGGATCATTGAGTACTCCAAATTCATCCAAATGGTGCGCCAAGGTGAGGTTGAGCGCGTCACCATCCAGGGCCGTGAGCTTTCCGGACGCCTCAAGACCAACGAGGCCTTCACCACCTATACGCCGAACGATCCGCAGATGGTCAACGATCTGCTGGATCATAAGGTGATGTTCGACGCCAAACCGCCGGAAGAACCGTCGCTGCTGTTCCAGTTGTTCATGAACTGGTTCCCGCTTCTCATTCTGCTCGGCTTCTGGATCTACCTCATGCGCCAGATGCAAGGCGGCGTCGGCGGGCGCGGGGCCATGAGTTTCGGCAAGAGCAAGGCGCGCATGCTCACCGAAGAGCAGAACAAGACCACTTTCGATGACGTCGCCGGTGTCGAAGAGGCAAAAGAAGAAGTGAAGGAGCTGGTCGAATTCCTGCGCGACCCCTCCAAGTTCCAAAAGCTCGGTGGACGCATCCCAAAGGGCGTGCTCATGACCGGCAACCCAGGCACCGGCAAGACCTTGCTCGCCAAGGCGATCGCCGGTGAGGCCAAGGTGCCGTTCTTTTCCATCTCCGGCTCAGATTTCGTCGAGATGTTCGTCGGCGTCGGCGCCTCGCGCGTGCGCGACATGTTCGAACAGGCCAAGAAGCACGCCCCGTGCATCATCTTTATCGATGAAATCGACGCCGTCGGCCGCCAGCGCGGTGCCGGCTTGGGTGGCGGTCATGACGAGCGCGAACAGACGCTCAATCAATTGCTGGTTGAAATGGACGGTTTCGAGGGCACCGAGGGCGTCATCGTGATCGCGGCCACCAACCGTCCCGACGTGCTCGATCCGGCGCTGTTGCGCCCGGGCCGTTTCGATCGCCAGGTTTATGTACCGTTGCCGGATATTCGTGGGCGCGAGCTAATCCTCAAGGTGCACATGCGCAAGGTGCCGGTGGCGGAAGACGTTAACGCCATGATACTCGCGCGTGGCACGCCCGGATTCTCGGGCGCCGATCTTGCCAACCTGGTAAACGAGGCGGCGCTGTTCGCGGCGCGCGCCAACAAGCGCCTGGTCGACATGCACGACTTCGAGAAGGCCAAGGACAAGATCGTGATGGGCGCGGAGCGGCGCTCGATCGTGATGCCGGAGCGCGAGCGGCGCAACACCGCCTACCATGAATCCGGTCATACCGTGGTCGCCAAGCTGTTGCCCAACACCGATCCAGTACACAAGGTGACGATCATCCCGCGCGGTCGCGCGCTGGGCGTGACCATGCAGTTGCCGGAAGAAGACCGCTACAGCCACGATCGTGACAGCCTGCTGGCACGAATCGCAGTGCTGATGGGTGGGCGCATCGCCGAAGAGGTGTTCATGGACCAAATGACCACCGGCGCGGCTAACGACTTCGAACGCGCCACCGAGCTCGCGCG
>CP070641.1:1085650-1088732 GCA_020354085.1 Pseudomonadota bacterium | reverse complement strand
TTGGTGATCGTGATCCTGATCTTCGGGACCAAGAAGCTCAAGACGCTCGGTTCGGATTTGGGTGAATCGATTCGTAACTTCAAGCGCGGCATGAAGGACGACGAGGAAAAACCGGCAGGCGCCGCAACGCCGAGCCCGACACCGCCGGCCGAGCCGAAGCTGTTGCCGGCGCAACCGCAACAAGCAGCCGCGCCTGCACGGCGTCGGTCCAAGTCGGCAGCCAAGAAAAAGGCGAGCGCGAAACCGAAGGCCAAGCGCGCCGCGGATCGTTCCAGGAGTTCAACTTAAGCGACCGAAGCGGTCGTAGCGAAGCGGAGAATATGCGATGGGTGCATTCAGCATTTGGCATTGGTTGGTCGTATTGGTGATCGTGATCCTGATCTTCGGCACCAAGAAGCTCAAGAACATGGGCTCGGATCTGGGGGAGGCGATCAAGAACTTCAAGACCGGCATGAAAGACGAAGGCGAGAAGACCGACAAGCCGGCGGTGGAAAACGCTGCTAAGCCGTCGGACAACAAGAGCGCGTCGGGTCGCGTGATTGACGGTGAGGTCACGCAGCGCGAGAAACGCGGCGGTTGAGACGCCCGTAAAAGCGCGACCGGGACATTCCCGTCCCGCGCCGCTTGTCCCGCTTCCATCAGCGAATGTTCGATATCGCGTTCTCCGAGCTCGTCGTCATCGGCCTGGTGGCGCTGCTAATTCTGGGCCCGAAGCGGCTACCGGAGATGGCGCGAACCGCCGGGCGCTGGATGGCGGGGCTGCGGCGCTTCATTGACAATGTCAAGCAAGAAGTCGATCGCGAAGTGCGTAGCGAAGACCTGCAGGCGTTTCGCAAGCTGCAGGACGAGCTCAACGATACGCGCGAGTTGTTGCGCAAGTCCGGCGCTGACACGCTCGACAGCTTGAGTAAGTTGCAGGTCAACCCGGAGCCGGCCGCTACGGCGGCCTCTGCCTCCGAGCCGGCGCCAAGCGCGCTCACCGCTCCCGTGAAGAAGAAGACGCGAAGCCGTGCCAAGACGGCGACGAAGAAACATGGCGAAAGAAAAGCAAAACGCTGACGGCGCATCTGAATCGGGCGCAAGCGCGACCTTCGTCTCGCATCTGATCGAGCTGCGCAATCGTCTGTTCTACATAGTCGTGGCCGTGGCCGTGGCGTTCTTGGGACTCGCCATCGCCTTCGGCCCGAACAAGGTTTATGCGTTGATCGCCAAGCCGCTCATGGAGACGCTGCCGCCCAACATGAGCATGATCGCGACCGAAGTCGCCTCGCCCTTTCTGACGCCGCTTAAGTTCACGCTCGCCGCCGCCGTGGTGCTTGCCATCCCGGTGATCCTCTATCAGGTCTGGGCGTTCGTCGCGCCCGGCCTCTATCAACACGAACGACGCATCGTTTGGCCGCTGATGCTGTCGAGCGTGCTGCTGTTCTACGGTGGCATGGCGTTCGCCTACTTCATCGTCTTTCCGGCCGTGTTTCACGTGTTGCTCGACTTCCTGCCGCCAGGCGTGCAGATGATGACCGACATCAAGTCCTATCTCGATTTCGTGTTCTCGATGTTCTTCGCCTTCGGCATTGCCTTCGAAGTGCCGGTCGCGGTGGTGCTGCTATCGTGGATGCGCATCATCGACCCACACAAGCTCGCCGACAAACGTCCGTACGTAATCTTGGGCGCGTTTGTCGTTGCCGCGGTGTTGACCCCGCCCGACGTGCTGTCGCAGTTCCTGCTGGCGGTGCCGATGTGGATGCTCTACGAAGTAGGCGTCTTTGTCGCCAAGCGCATGCGCCGCGCCGCCGATGAGAAAGCAGCCGAATCCGAGGGTTCGACCGCGCTCACGATCGGCAACAAGCAGGAATAAATTTCCGCGCCACGTTGTCTTATTGGCAATGAAAACCCTCACGCGCGCGCTGGCGTTATATGCCACCTTCGCCTTGCTGGCTGCCTCGACGCTGGCAGCGTCCGGCAATCAGCTCAAGAACCACCCTTCGCCCTATCTTGCCATGCACGGCAATGACCCGGTGGCGTGGAAGGATTGGGCGCCGGTGGCGCTGGCGCAGGCCAAACGCGAGGGCAAGCTGGTATTCGTGTCGATCGGATATTTCGCTTGCCACTGGTGTCATGTGATGCAGCGCGAGAGCTATCAAAACGCCGAGATTGCGGCGTTTCTCAACAAGCACTTTGTTTCGGTAAAGGTCGATCGCGAGCTCGAGCCCGCGCTCGATGCGCGCATGATCGCTTTCGCCGAAGCCACGCGCGGGGCGGCCGGCTGGCCGCTCAATGTATTTCTCACGCCAGAAGGTCACTCGCTGTATGCCGTGCTCTATGAGCCGCCGCAGGATTTCTTCGGCGTACTCCAGCGCCTGCAAAAGCTCTGGACCGAAGACCGCGCCAAGCTCACGCAATTGGCGCGGCAGGAGGCGGTCAAGGCGAGCGGTCCGGGCAAGCCCGTGGTCGATCGCGCGCAGGCGCAGCGTTATGGGCAGGCCGTGGTCGCCGGGGCGTTGTCACTCGCGGACATGATCCACGGCGGCTTTGGCGAGCAGAGCAAGTTCCCATCGGTACCGCAGCTTGATTTCCTGCTCAGCCAATACGCGGCCACTAAACACGCCAAGGTTGGAGAGTTTCTCACGCTCACGCTCAATCAGATGGCCGCGGTCGGACTGCATGATCATCTGGGCGGTGGCTTTTACCGCTATACGGTCGACCAAAACTGGAAGACGCCTCACTTCGAGAAGATGCTGTACGACAATGCGTTGCTCGCGCGCCTGTACCTGCGCGCCGCGCGCGTCATGGCCAGACCCGAGTATGAGGCGCTCGCGCGCCGTACGCTCGACTTCATGACGCGCGAGCTGCGTGACCCGAGCGGTGCGTTGATAGCGTCTTTGTCTGCAGTCGATGAGCAGGGCGTCGAGGGCGGTTATTACCTATGGCAAAAGCCGCAGCTCGCGGCGTTGCTCACGCCTGCCGAGCGCGCGCTATTCGAAGCCGCCTGGAATTTGACCGACCCACCACCGTTCGAGGACGGATATGTTCCGCTTGCCGACCAATCACCGGCGGAGTTGGCCAAGCGTCTCGGAGTGTCGGA
>CP070641.1:1082456-1085550 GCA_020354085.1 Pseudomonadota bacterium | reverse complement strand
GCTGGACCTGATCGAGGAAGGCAACCTCGGCCTGATACGCGCGGTGGAGAAGTTCGATCCGGAGCGCGGTTTCCGCTTTTCTACCTACGCGACCTGGTGGATTCGCCAGACCATCGAGCGCGCCATCATGAACCAGACGCGCACTATCCGTCTGCCCATCCACGTGGTCAAGGAACTGAACAGCTACCTGCAGGCCGCGCGGCGTCTGGCCCAGTCGTTGGATCACGAACCCAATGCCGAGGAAATCGCCGAGCTGCTGGACCGCCCGTTGCAGGACGTCAAGCGTATGCTCAAGCTCAACGAGCGGGTCACTTCGGTGGATGTTCCGATCGGCAAGGACTCGGACAAGTCGCTGCTCGATGCCATCCCCGACGAGAGCAATCCCGACCCCTCCGATGTACTGCAGGACGAGGATGTGCTGGCCAACCTGGAAGCCTGGATTGCACAGTTGTCCGACAAGCAGCGCGAAGTGGTGGAGCGCAGGTTCGGTTTGCACGGCTACAAGATTTCCACCCTGGAAGAGGTCGGCAACGAAATCGGTGTGACCCGCGAGCGGGTGCGGCAGATCCAGATGGACGCGCTCAAGCGCTTGCGGGAGATTCTGGAGGGCGAAGGGTTTTCTTCAGACGCGCTGTTCGGCTAGCGTGCCCGTCGGGCCGCCTCGCGCAGCACGGCTTCAGCCCAGCAGCAGCGCCGCTGCCACGTTGCGTTGTTCAGCGAACAGTATGTTGTAGGTCCGGCAGGCGGCCGCCGTGTCCATGACCTCCACGCCGATTCCCGCTTGCAGTAGGGCGGCCGTCAGTGCCGGTGACGGGAAGTGGATGCCGCTACCGGTTCCAAGCAGCAGGATGTCGGGGTGCTGCGCACGCACCACATCGAAGTCCGCGGCGCTCAGTTGCTCGGGTCGCTGTGGGCGCCAGTCGGCGATCAGGCGTTCACGGGTGAGTATGATGCTGCGCCGGTACTGCTTTTCACCGATGGTCACCACCCCTTCGCCATAGGCGCGGATGATGAGTTCACCGCCAATGTCTTCCTGAGCGAAATGCATGCGCGAAAGATAAACCCTCAGCTTGTTACACTTCAATATTTTCAGTACCCTACGCGCTTTATCCGTCTAATCGCAAACGCCGCATAACGTACTGTCCGTGGACGAATTTCACAGAATCAAACGCCTGCCGCCCTATGTCTTCAATATAGTCAATGAGTTGAAGGCGGCGGCGCGCGCGCGTGGCGAGGATATCATTGATTTCGGCATGGGAAATCCCGATCAGCCGACCCCCCCGCATATCGTAGCCAAGCTGGTCGAGGCGGCGCAGCGCAACGACACCCACCGCTACTCCATGTCGCGCGGCATTCCGCGGCTGCGGCGCGCGGTGTGCCGCTGGTACAAGCGCAAGTATGACGTCGACCTGGATCCGGACAGCCAGGCGATCGTGACGATCGGCTCCAAGGAAGGCCTGGCGCATCTAGCGCTGGCGACGGTAGGGCCGGGCGACGCGGTACTGGTGCCCAATCCGGCCTATCCGATCCACCCCTACGGCTTCGTGATTGCCGGCGCCGATATCCGTCACGTGCCCCTGACGTCGGACGAAGATGCGTTCTTCGAGCAGCTGGAGAAGGCTATCAAAGATTCCTGGCCAACTCCGAAAATGCTGGTGCTGAACTTTCCCGGCAACCCGACCACTCAGTGTGTCGAACTGGACTTCTTCCGGCGGGTGGTGGCCATTGCCAGTGAACACAACATCTGGGTGGTACACGATCTGGCCTACGGGGAACTGACCTTCGACGGCTACGAAGCGCCTTCCATCCTGCAGGTGCCCGGCGCCGAGAACATCGCCGTCGAGTCCTATTCGCTTTCCAAGACCTACAACATGCCCGGCTGGCGGGTCGGCTTCATGTGCGGCAACAGGACGCTGGTGGCGGCGCTCACGCGCATGAAGTCCTACCTGGACTACGGCATGTTCACGCCTATCCAGGTGGCCGCCATCACCGCACTGGAAGGGCCGCAGGAGTGCGTCAGGGAGATTGTCGACCTGTACCGCCGGCGCCGCGATGTCCTGTGTGAGGGGCTCAATGCGATCGGCTGGAAGGTGGAAAAACCCAAGGCAACCATGTTCGTGTGGGCCCCCATCCCGGAGCGTTACCGGGAGATGGGATCGCTGGAGTTCTCCAAGCGACTGCTGCAGGAAGCCAAGGTGGCGGTGTCGCCGGGTATCGGCTTCGGCGAGTACGGCGACGGTTTTGTGCGCTTCGGACTGATTGAAAACGAACACCGCACCCGCCAGGCGGTGCGCGGTATTCGTGACATGTTCCGTAACGATGAACGACAACTCGCGCAAGCGGGCAAGGGGGCTTTGTGAATCCTGTAAGGGTCGGACTGCTCGGTCTGGGTACGGTCGGCGGCGGTACCTTCAACGTGTTGCGCCGTAATGCAGAAGAGATCGCGCGGCGCGCCGGGCGAGGTATAGAAATCAGCTACGCGGCGGCTCGAGCCTACGATCCCGAACGGCTGCCCGGCATCGAATCCGTCAGGGTAACCGACGATGCCTTCACGGTTGTGGACGACCCGGATATCGATATCGTGGTGGAGCTGATCGGCGGTTACGAGCCGGCGCGCGAACTGGTGCTGAAGGCGATTGCCAACGGCAAGCACGTGGTGACCGCCAACAAGGCGCTCATCGCGCTGCACGGCAACGAGATTTTTGCCGCCGCCCAGAAGCGTGGCGTAATGGTGGCCTTCGAGGCCGCGGTCGCCGGCGGCATTCCCATTATCAAGGCGGTGCGCGAAGGGCTGGCCGCCAACCGCATCGAGTGGATCGCGGGCATCATCAACGGCACCGGAAATTTCATTCTCAGCGAGATGCGTGACAAGGGGCGCGACTTTGCCGAGGTGCTGGCCGAGGCCCAGCAGCTCGGCTACGCAGAGGCGGACCCAACGTTCGACGTCGAGGGCATCGACGCCGCGCACAAACTGACCATCCTGGCCTCCATCGCATTTGGTATTCCGTTGCAGTTCGACAAGGTCTATACCGAGGGCATCAGCCACATTACCCGTGAAGATGTCAGTTACGCCGAACAGCTCGGCTACCGTATC
>CP070641.1:1079249-1082356 GCA_020354085.1 Pseudomonadota bacterium | reverse complement strand
ATCAGCGTTAGCGCGATGGCCAATGGCCACTCACTGCGCGTGAGACCCCGCAACATCCAAAAGATCACAACGCTCGCTACCACGGCGATGCCAGTGAAAATGTAGTTCTGCCAACCGGCCGCGCTGCTCAAGAATCCAAACGCCGCACCGGTATTGAAAACCAGCGTTAGATTGAGGAACGGCAATAGTTCCACCTGCGCGTGGCGAATCAGATGCTGCAAAGCCAGGTATTTTGTTACCTGGTCGAGCACGATCACCACCCCGCTGATCCATAAGTAGCGCAGCATCACACGTATCGTCGTTGCTCACCTTGGCCAAGGTTTCCCACGCAGCGCCCGCACAAAGCGGGATGGTCTTTGTCACGACCAACATCCTCGCGATGGTGCCAACAACGCACGCACTTGGCATGCGCCGATGGCGTTACGGTGAGTGTGAGCCCCTTGATCTCGGAAGCAATGGCGTCCGCCGGCCGCTCCGCCAGCGGGTGTAGCCGTGCATAGGAGGTTATAAATACAAAGCGCAAGTCCCCGCCGTCGCCCTGCACATCGCCCAGCTGGTGCAACTGCGCGTAGAGCGCCTCGTCGGCGTACAAATCCACCTCGGCATCGAGACCAGATCCGATGCCACCGGCAACGCGTAACTTCTCCAGCTCTTTCTTAACCGCCTCGCGTACGTTCAGGATTTGATCCCAGAATGCCACGTCGCGCCCAGTGGCCTCTCCCTCCGCCGCGGCATTTGCTACCGGCGCTAGGTCCCACCAACGCTCGAGCAAAACAGAATCAGAACGTTTGCCCGGCATGAAGCGCCAGATCTCCTCGGCGGTAAAAGTGAGAACTGGCGCGAGCCAGCGCACCAGCGCCTCGAGGATTTGATACATCGCCGTTTGCGCCGAACGTCGACCGAGGCTGTCGGTCGGCATGGTGTAAATGCGGTCTTTTAGTACGTCGAGATAAAAGCTGCCCATCTGCACCACGCAGAATTGGTGTAGCTTCTGGTAGATGAGATGAAACTCGAATCCGTCATACGCGGCCTGAACTTCGCGCCCTAGCGCGTGCGCGCGCGTCACTGCCCAGCGGTCGAGTGACAACATGTCCTGCGGTGGCACGCTGTGTTGCGCCGAATCGAAGCCGTCCAAATTGGCAAGCAGATAGCGCGCCGTGTTGCGGATGCGCCGATAAGAATCGGCCATGCGCGTCAGGATTTCATCGGAGATGCTCATCTCGGCGCGGTAATCCGTCGCCGCCACCCATAGACGCAGGATATCCGCGCCGAGGGTCTTGATGACCTTTTGCGGGGCGACGACGTTGCCCGCCGACTTGGACATCTTCATGCCCTTGGCGTCGACGGTAAAACCATGCGTCAACACCCCCTTGTACGGTGCACGGCCACGCATGGCGAGCGAGGTGAGCAAAGACGATTGAAACCAACCGCGGTGTTGATCCGAGCCTTCCAGATACAGATCCGCGGGGAAGCTGAGCTCGTCGCGCTGTTCCAAGACGCAGGCGTGCGTCACGCCGGAGTCGAACCAAACGTCGAGTGTATCGTTCACCTTATCGTAATGCGCGTGGTCCGCACCGAGCAAGGCTTCGGCATCGAGGTCAAACCACGCGTCGATGCCTCTCTGCTCGACACGTTGGGCCACTTGCTCGATCAACTCGACCGTTTTCGGATGGAGCTTGCCGGTCTGTTTGTGCGTGAATAAAGGAATCGGCACACCCCAGGCGCGCTGGCGCGAAATACACCAATCGGGGCGATTGCTCACCATGCCCTCGATACGTGCCCGCCCCCAGCCCGGCACCCAGCGGGTCTTGGCGATTTCCGTGGCTGCTACATCGCGCAGATGTTCCATGCCAATGAACCACTGCGAAGTGGCGCGAAAGATGATCGGTGTCTTGTGCCGCCAGCAATGCGGATAGCTGTGTTGCAACGCAGCGATGTGCACCAAGGCGCCACGCGTCTTGAGGACATCGATCACGTGATCATTGGCCTTGAACACATGCTCGCCGGCGAAGAGCTTGGTATCGGGCAGAAACTTGCCGTCTCCGTCGACCGGATTGTCCACCGGTAAGCCGTAGCGACTGCCGACCACATAGTCGTCGAGGCCATGCCCAGGCGCGGTATGCACGGCACCAGTACCGGCCTCCGTCGTCACATGCTCGCCCAAGATGACAGGCACCTCGCGCTCATAGAACGGATGCTTGAGCTTGATGCCCTCCAGCTCGCGCCCGTGGCAAGTCGCCACCACGCGGTAGCTGTCGACGCCGTAGCGCAGCATGACGTCCTTCATCATCGGCTCAGCCAACAAAATGCGTTCCGGCCCATTGTTGCCGACGCACTGCACGAGCACGTACTCCAATTCTGGGTGCAAGGCCACCGCTTGGTTGGCCGGTAGCGTCCACGGCGTGGTCGTCCAAACTACCGCATGAATCGGGCCGTCGCCTGCCTTGTCCGGTGCGTGCTGGCAGCGCGCCAGCAGATCGGCAGCGTCGACCGCGCGAAAACGCACATCAATCGCGGGCGAGGTCTTATCTTGGTACTCGACTTCAGCCTCGGCTAATGCCGAGCCGCAATCGGTGCACCAATGCACCGGCTTGTGGCCCTTGTATACATGGCCGTTGGCGATGATGCGGCCGAGCGCACGGATGATGTTCGCCTCGAAGGCGTAGTCCATGGTCAGATACGGCCGCTGCCAATCGCCAAGCACCCCAAGGCGCATAAAATCTGCACGTTGCCGCTCGATCTGCTCGCGTGCATAGGCGCGACAGGCTTCGCGAAATTTTTGCAGCGCGACCTGTACGCCGGCCTTGCCGATCTTCTTTTCTACTGCGTGTTCAATGGGCAAGCCGTGACAATCCCAACCCGGAACATAGGGCGCGTCGAATCCGCCCAAGGACTTCGACTTGACGATGATGTCCTTAAGAATCTTGTTGACGGCATGGCCGATATGGATATCGCCGTTGGCGTACGGCGGCCCGTCATGCAACACGTACTTGGGCGCGCCTGCGCGCTCAGCGCGCTGCCGTCCATAGATTTCCAGCTCTTGCCAGCGCGCGAGAATCTCGGGCTCGCGGCTGGCGAGATTGGCCTTCATAGGGAAGTCGGTACGC
>CP070641.1:1076035-1079149 GCA_020354085.1 Pseudomonadota bacterium | reverse complement strand
CATGCCGCGGCTCCCGCGCGTTCCGGTTCCGCGCTGATTGCATGTGGCGGACAGACTGCGGCGCAGATTAGGCAACCCTTGCAGTGGTCGTAATCGATCACCGGCCGACCGTCTTCGACACGGATGGCGCTGTCCGGACACATGGTCGAGCACACCCAGGTGCAGCGATTGCAGCGCGCCTCATCGATCACCGGGCGCATGGTGCGCCAGGCGCCGGTCTTGATCTGCACGCTGGTGGCGGCGGCAAAGATGTCGGGCGCCGCGATGCGCGCGGCCTCGAACGGTAGGTCGATCCAAGCCGGATGCGCATAATCGCGCGCCGTGATCGCCGCGCCTTCCGCGACCACACCGGCGTGCGCCGCCACTGCCGTGTAGGCAGCGCGCGCATGCGTGAGATTGCTTTCGATTACGTTGTCACCGAGGCCTTGCAATTCGGTTCGTATCGCGCCACTGAGCGACTGCTCAGAAATGCAACCGACCAACCGCGCCGCCACCCCGGCACACATCGCGCCGACAAATGGAAGTTCGGCGCGCGATTCGACTTCGCTACTGACCGGTAGCGTCACGATCGGGCCGGCGAGACTCAGCCGAGCTTGCCATTCCTCCGGCGCGATGGCGCTGTTGATCAGCAACACAGTGCGCGCGCTCACTCCCAACAGTACATTGGCCGCCGGCACCGGCATCAATGTCTCATCCGCGACCACAACGAGATCGGGTTGCGTGATGAGGCCGCGTTCGTAGATCGGCGCGCGCGCAGCGCGCACGGTGGCGTACATCGGCGCGCCGCGCCGCTCGGCGCCGTACACTGGCGCGTCCTGCACCTCGAAGCCCTCGTTGAAGAAGGCGCTGCCGAGGATACGTGCAGCGGTCTTTACGCCTTGTCCGCCGCGGCCGTGAAAGCGAATCCGATACATTGATGCTCTCTATCTCCCAGCCCCCTTCACGGAGGCGGGCTTGTGAACATACGCTGCGTGTGCAACGCGTGTTTTCAATAGATCCTCCAGCGCCGATATGCCATGGCCTTCTTGACGCGCGCCACCGCGAGTTCAAGCGCCGCCGTGCGCGGCAGGATCTTTTCCTTGGCGACACGATCGAGCACCAGTTTGGTATTGGTGTGCAATTTCTCCTCGATCGTGGCGAACGCCGTCGACTGCGAGGCGCCCTGGTACTCCATGGCCGCGCAGATCACGCCGCCGGCGTTGGCGATGAAGTCCGGCACCACCAGCACGCCCTGCTCATGCAGGAACTTCTCTGCGCCCGGCGTGAACGGGATGTTGGCGCCCTGCACGACGAGCTTGGTCTTGAGGCGGCGCACGTTGTTTTCGTGCACCACGTCCGGACGCGCTGCGGGAATCCAGATATCACACTCGACATCGATGATGTCATCGCGCCCGCGCTTCTGCCCGCCCGGGTAGTCGCTCACCGCCTTGCCTGCCTCTTTAAGCGGAATGAGCGTGCCGAGATCGAGGCCCTTCGGGTCGTGAATCGTGCCGCGCGAATCGCTGGCCGCGACCAGCACCGCACCCAGATTGGCTAGAAAGCGCGCCGCGTGCTTGCCGACCGCACCGAATCCCTGGATCGCCACACGCGCACCACGAATCGCCAGATTGCAGTAACGCGCCGCGACGTCGGCGACATGCGACAGGCCCCAGCCGGTGGCACCGATCTCATCGAGCGGAATGCCGCCAATCTCGCGCGGCAATCCGACCGCCCGGCCGATCTCGTCTTTGACCCAGGCCATGCAGGTCTCGTCGCTGCCCATGTCGGGGCCGAAGATATAGTCCTGCTCGTTGCGCAGCGCGTAGGCGAAGCCGCGAATCAGTTCCTCCTTCTGCTCACGTGCCATGCGCGGATCGGCAAACAACACCGACTTGCCGCCACCGTGCGCGAGGCCGGCGGCGGCGTTCTTGAGCGTCATCGCGCGCGCCAGCCGCGCGCACTCCTCAAGCGACACATCCGGTGCGATGCGCAGGCCACCGATCGACGGACCGGTGGCGACGTTGTCGATCACCAGGATGCCCTTGAGCCCGAGCGCCGGATTGTGTACGTGAATGACCTTGGCCGGGCCGAGTTCGTCGCTAATCTCAAGAGCCTCAGACATGCGTATCTACTCCGCTTGGCACAGAGCCAGCCCACCATGTCCGCGCAGATGCCGCTTTGACTCCCGTCAAGCGCGACGCCCGACGCCTTAGTGCTTTCCCAGCGGCATGAGATAGCGCGGTGCGTGCTCGTGGGGAAAATGCAGCACGAGCGCCACGGCATCGTCATCGAACGCCCCGACCGTGACCGTCGCGAGCTTGAGCGCCGTGGCCTGCAAGAACACGTTCTGGGCCGCGTGCCCGACCTCGATGTCCACATAGCGCAGACCACGCTCGCCGTACTTGCGCGTGGTTCGCCGTGTCACGGCCGTGAACACCAACGTGGCCGCGGCGTCGGCGATGCAATCCTGACCGAGCGCGGCCTGGGCCAGTGCTGCGCGCACATCCCCGCCCAACACCGGAACGAGCCGGTGCCGCGCCGGAATGTAATGGTAGACACCGACGCCGAGACCGCTGACACGCCCGGAAACGAGATAGAGCTCAAGCGGATAGAGCGCGCCCGCCGATGGCGCGGTGCGCAGGCCGTCGTGCGTGATCCCCTGGGCAGCCCACAGTAGCTGGCCAACTTCGGCGAGCGTAAGCGCGCCGCGGCCGTATTCGCGCACCGAGCGGCGCGCGCGCAGCACCCGCTCGACAGACTGCCCGCCGTCGACTTGCGGTGGCGGTAGTGCGATCGCTTGCGCGGCATGAGTCGGTGCGGTTTCGATCGTTGCCATCATGAGCGCGATTCCGATGGTCATCATCCCAACGCGCATCAGCCGACCACGTGATGCTTGCCCATGCAATACACGGTGCTCGCCTGCGGTCCGAGCTCGCCCATCTCCTCGGTGAAGCGCACCTCGCTGCCGACTTCGAGCGCGCCGAAATCATCCCCCACCAGGCTGTTGCGGTGGAAATAGACGCGGCGTCTGTCAGAGGTCTCGATCTTGCCGTAGTCCTCGTATAGCTCGGCAACGCGCCCATGCGATGGCACTTCGTGATGCTTCACGTCGCCGCGCCGGCGTCGCACGTAATC
>CP070641.1:1072818-1075935 GCA_020354085.1 Pseudomonadota bacterium | reverse complement strand
CCTTGGCACAGTCTTTGGTCGGCATGCGTCTGCAAATCAAGATGCTCGGCGAGACGCTGCACAAGAAGGAACTACGCCGCGGCCAGGAAGAAGTTCGCCGGCTACGCACCGCGGTGGAAGAAGCGCATGCCAGCTTGCGCGAGCTGCTCTCGAATTTCCGGCTGCGTATCGATGAGCGCGGTCTGGTCCCGGCTCTGGAAGCCATGGTGCGCCGCAGCAACCAGGAGTCGTCCGTCACCGTTTTCTTTCATAATGATTGTGATCAACTCGTCCTGTCACCGGCTCAGGAAATCCAGATCTACCACATCGTTCAAGAGGCACTCGCCAATATTCGCAAGCACGCCAACGCACGCAATGCGCGCATTCAGTTGAGCACGCTGGCAGATGGTGGCTACAGCGTGCTGGTGGAAGACGACGGCGACGGCATCGCGCCGGCCGAACCCGAGCGGCCCGGCGAGCAAATCGGCCTCGCGATCATGCGGCAGCGGGCGGAGCGCATACCCGGTGAACTCACGATCGAGAGCGAGCCAGGTGAAGGGACGCGCGTATACCTTACCTTTTATCCCCACACCCAGACCGAGGCAAGGCGTGCCGCTGCTAACTAATCCATGCGCGTCCTGTTGATCGACGATCATGCCCTCGTTCGCAAGGGTCTGGAGGAGCTCTTGACCAGCCGCGGGGTCGAATTGGTGGCATCCGCCGGTTCGGGTGAGGAAGGCGTGCAACAGGCCCTCGCTATGCGGCCCGATGTCATCCTCGTTGACGTCAAAATGCCGAACATGAGCGGTATCGAGACCGTGGCGCGCCTGCGCGCATGCGGCGTGCAGGCGCCTGTATTAATGCTGACGATGAGCCGCGAAGATACCGATCTGCGCGGCGCGTTGCGCGCCGGTGCCCAAGGCTATCTGCTCAAGGACATGGATCCCGAGGAATTGGTGCCGGCCTTGGAGGCTACCTTGCGCGGGGACAATATCGTGGCCAAGGAGATGGTTGGCTCACTCGCACGCCTGGTGCAAGGCGATGGAGATGAGGTCTCGCCCCCGCTACCCACGGCAGCGGCCGGCATGCTGGCGGATCTGACGCCGCGGGAATCTGAGATTCTCAGTCACGTGGCGGAGGGCCAAAGCAATAAGATGATCGCACGTGCACTTAACATTACCGACGGCACGGTAAAGCTTCACGTCAAATCGATCCTGCGCAAGTTGGGCGTCCATTCGCGCGTCGAGGCGGCGGTGATTGCCGTCGAACACGGTCTCGGGCGCAACAAGCCACCCACCAAGGTCAATTAGGCGGCAGGGGCTCGAACCAGTTCAGTTTGCCGTGCAGACGCACCACATCCCCGACAATAATCAAGGTCGGCGCCTTCACCTGTCCTTCGCGTACCAGATCCGGCAAGGTTGTAAGAGTGCCGGCTAAGACACGCTGGTAACGCGTTGTACCCTGTTGCACCAAAGCGGCAGGTGTGGTCGACGCTAAACCATGCTCGATCAACTCGCGACAGATGATGTCAACGCCGTGCAGCCCCATGTAGAACACTACCGTCTGTTTGGGTTGCGCCAGCGCCTTCCAATTAAGATTCACGGTTCCATCCTGCAAATGCCCCGTCACGAACATGACTGATTGCGCGTAGTCTCGATGCGTGAGCGGGATACCCGCATATGCGGCGCAACCGGCCGCTGCCGTCACCCCCGGCACCACCTGAAAAGAAATCCCCTCCGCCATCAGGGTTTCGATTTCCTCGCCACCGCGACCAAATATGAAGGGGTCGCCTCCCTTTAACCGCAGTACACGCTTGCCTTCTTTCGCCAGGCGTACCAGGAGTTGATTGATGTCCTCCTGCGGAAGGGAGTGATTATCTCGCTCCTTGCCGGCGTAAATGCGCTCGGCGTCACGTCGCACGAGATCCAACACTTCCTTCGACACCAAGCGGTCGTGCACACATACATCCGCCTGCTGCATCAAACGTAACGCCCGAAACGTCAACAAATCCGGATCGCCCGGCCCCCCGCCCACCAGATACACCTCGCCCGTCGGCAACTCGGTTGGATCGGCGGCGGAAAGCTTCTCTTCCAAATCTGCGCGCGCGGCCTGCTCACGGCCCGCCAGCACTTGCTCAGCGATCTGTCCCTGCAGCACATCCTCCCAAAAACGCCGCCGCGCGGGGGCGTGGCGAAAGTGCGCCTTCACTCGCTCGCGAAACTCGGAGACCAGCGCGGCCAATCGGCCGTAGCTCGCCGGAATAAGCGTTTCCAAACGCGCACGAATTAGGCGTGCGAGTACCGGCGAAGCTCCGCCAGTCGACACCGCCGCTACAACGGGTGAGCGATCGACAATCGATGGCATGATGAAACTACACAGGCCGGGACGATCCACAACGTTCACCGGGACGTTTTGAGCATGCGCCGCTTCCGACACCTGGCGGTTGACCGCCTCATCGTCCGTTGCGGCATAAATCAGGGTTGCCCCTTGTACATGTTCGGGTTGAAACGCCGATTTGATCACGCGCAACTTGTTCGCCCGCGCCAATTGCCCGAGACCGCCAATGACCTCGGGGGCGACAACCTCCACCGCGGCACCCGCTTCCAGCAGCAGCGATACCTTGCGTGCGGCGACTTCGCCGCCTCCGATGACTACGCAGCGCTTGCCGCGCACGTTGAGAAAAACTGGCAGAAAGTCCATGGTCGGGGATGCAGCTTTATATATGTAATAACAATGAGTTATGCATCGATATTACTAGATCACTTTATGATCTGATGGAAGCGTCGAACGTCAGAAATTATATCCCGATTTACTTCCCCTGAGGCACTCGCCATACGCGGCCTCCCATGCCCCTCATGCGCACACCACCCTAGTCCTGTGCGGCGCGCCCACTTTGAGCAGGGTCAATGACCACAATCGACGACGGCGCTACTAATGTCCCAGAACCTAATGAAAAGGGGAGATATCATGAGCCAGCTGCCACAAGTCGGCGTCCCCGACCCCGAGCTCAGGACCTCGCCGATAATCGAGCGCGATGACGATGATCTGCCGTCCTTGGACTACGAGCTAGAAGAGGGAGTTTGCTTCTTCAACGACGTCAGTTATCCGCTCGGCCAGTTTGTCCGCAGCGGAAATGAA
>CP070641.1:1069599-1072718 GCA_020354085.1 Pseudomonadota bacterium | reverse complement strand
CAAGTACTCCATCACCAGATAAGGCGTATGCCGCAGGTCGCCGTGACCAATGAGGCGCGGTACATGCGGTCCCTTGAGGCGCTCGAGGATGCGCAGCTCGTTTTCGAAGCCGCTCAGCGCCGACACCGGTGCGCCGTGTTCCAGGCGTGGAACCTTCATCACGAGCGGCGACTTGATGCCACGTTTGGTGACGCGGTATAGGCGCGCCATGCCGCCCTCGGCCAACAAGGCGCCGACTATGAAACCATCGATCTGTTGGCCGCTATGGACCTGGTGCAACCGATGCTCGCGCTGGGCGGCGCTGGTCATGCCTAGCGGCCTCGCGCCAAGCGATCTGCGTAATAGGCGCTCAGTCCGACCGCGCGGATCTTGCGCCCCGTGGCATGGTAGTCATAGGCCAGACGATGAAAAACGACTTCGGCACGTGCTGCGTCGTACAGCACGTAGGAGCTGGCGGCATCGCCATCGCGCGGTTGACCGACCGAGCCCACATTGACGACGTAGCGGCTGCGCGCCGACAACGGGATGACCTCGCTGCGCGCCGGCGTGAAGTCGCGCAGCGCGCCACCGGCCGTTTCGTAGTAGATCTTTGGCTCATGCACATGGCCGATGAAAACAAGCGGCGTGCCGGCGGCCGCCAGACAACGCTCGGCTTGCTCCGGCATGCGCACATACTCCCAGCGCATCGGCTGATCGGCGCTCGCATGCGCATAGGTCACGCCCTCCTCGCGCCACACGTACGGCAGGTCCTGCAAGAACTTGAGTTGCGCCTCGCTCAGTTGCGCGCGCGTCCAGGCCAGCACCCTGCGCACCGCCTCCGGCGCGTGGTCGCCCGGATCGCGAAACAGTGCTTCATCGTGATTTCCGCGCAACGCCACGATCCCGGGCAGGGACATGAGCAGGTCGAGGGTGGCACACGGATCGGCGCCGTAACCGACCATGTCGCCAAGACATACGAAGCGCTCTGCGCCTTGCGCGCAGGCATGCGCACAACAACGCTCGAGTGCCTCAAGATTGCTGTGCACGTCTGACAGGATGGCGGTCTTCATGGTGCCCCGAACAGCGACAGTTGTGCGCCGGCTTCGCGTGGCGCGCAAAAGCGCTGCATATCGAGCGCCAACGGTTCACGGTTGAGGCCGAGCTTGCGGCAGGCGCGCGCGAAACGCTGCGCGAGCATTTCGGCATAGCGACCGGTCCCGGTCATGCGTGAACCGAAACGCGGATCGTTGTCGCGCCCACCGCGCGCCTCGCGAAGGAGATTCATGACGTGCTTGGCCTTGAGCGGCGCATGCGTCGCTAACCATTCGCGGAACAGGTCCTTTACCTCATGCGGCAGCCGCACTAGCAACTTGTCCGCGAAGCGCGCACCGGCGGCTACGCTGGCAGCGAGAACGGCCTCCATCTCACGATCGTTCAAGGCCGGGATGACCGGCGCGAACAACACCCCCACCGGGATACCCGCGCCCGCGAGCGCTTGGATCGTGTGCAGGCGACGCGCAGGTGCCGCGGCCCGCGGTTCCAGCCGGCGCGCGAGCGAACGGTCGAGCGTGGTCACACTGATATACACGGCACACAAGTTGGCGCGTGCCAGCGGCGCCAGGATATCGATGTCGCGCTCAACCAGCGCCGATTTGGTCACGATGGTAAACGGATGTTGATACCGCGCCAGCACCTCGAGAATGGCGCGTGTGATGCCGAGACGCCGCTCGATCGGCTGATAGGGATCGGTGTTGGCACCGAGCGCGATCGGGTCGGGCACATGACTCGGACGACGCAACTCCTCGGCCAAGAGTTCTGCGGCATCGTACTTGGCCAACAGCCGCGACTCGAAGTCGAGCCCCGGCGACAGCCCGAGGTAGGCGTGAGACGGGCGTGCGTAACAATAGACGCAACCATGTTCGCAGCCGCGATACGGATTGATCGACTGGCGGAACGGCACATCCGGGGAGTCGTTGTGCGCGATGACGCCGCGCGCCGAATCCGCCGTCACCGTGGTCTTGCGTGGCGCGAGCGGCGCATCCAGGCTGTTCCACCCGTCATCGCAGGGGTCGTGGCGATGCGATTCGAACCGCCCATCAACGTTGCTGAGCGCGCCGCGACCGCGGTGCTGCACAAGCGCATGCGACTGCCCCAGCAGTCTGGTCGCCGGAGACGGCGGTGTGCACAACGCCTCATCCCCGGGTACGCTAGTCTCAGGCCAATCGACGTCTGACATATGGACCAACTGCGTGAACACGGTCGCACGAAGACTACACCAATCTGTACCCCCAATGAATTATTGGGCTCTGCTGACGCTGGCCCTGCTAACCATGCCGACTTGGGCGGGTAGCACGTCGCCACCTGTGCACGACGCTGGCCTCCCCGCGGAGCTGCGCGCGCACGTGCACGCGCTGGCAGGCGAAATCGGGGAGCGCAACCACTGGCGACCGCAAGCACTCAAGCGCGCAGCCGACTACATCCGTTCCACCTGGAGCAAGCAAGGCTACCGGGTCGACGCGCATAGCTATCAAGTCGAGGCGGAGACCTGGAGCAACCTCGAAGTGATTCGGCCCGGCACACGCCTGCCGAACGAGATCATCCTGGTGGGCGCGCACTACGACTCGGTGCTCGGCAGCCCCGGCGCCAACGACAACGGCAGCGGGGTGGCCGCCCTGCTCGTCCTGAGCGCGCGCTTCGCCACGCTCGAGACAGCGCGCACTTTGAGGTTTGTCGCCTTCGTCAACGAAGAGCCGCCGTTTTTCTACGGCTACGAAATGGGTTCGCACATCTACGCGGGTGCGGCGCGCGGCCGGGGTGATGACATCCGCGCCATGTTCTCGCTCGAAACCATCGGCTACTACGACGACGCGCGCGGCAGCCAGCGCTATCCGCCGTTGCTTGGTTTCTTCTATCCGCCGCAAGGAGACTTTATCGCTTTCGTTTCCAACCTGGGCTCACGTGCCCTACTCAAACGCGCGAGCGCCGCATTTCGCCACAACCTCTTGAACCCGTTTTCATCTCGCAAAAAATGCCCTTATGTTTTTTTCCTCTTTTTTTACTTGCCATATTTTATATAAGGGGGTTAAGTTTAAAAACTTATGTTTTAAAGAATTAGCATGACAAATGAATTAGCAGATTAT
>CP070641.1:1066377-1069499 GCA_020354085.1 Pseudomonadota bacterium | reverse complement strand
CGCGCCTTCGTAGAATCCTTGTTGCGATTCCTGTGGGACATGGGGCTCGAAGTGGGTCACGCCGTGCGCACCGTCAAGGAGTGCGTCCGGGAAGCCAAGGCCGACATCACGGTAGTCACTAACCTCATGGAGGCGCGCCTGCTGATTGGCGATCACGCATTGTTCGAAAAGCTGGTTAAGCAAACCGACGAACATCATATCTGGGCGTCTTCCAAGTTCTTCGAAGCAAAACTGCAAGAGCAGACCGAGCGCCATCGACGCTTCGAAGACGCCGCCTACAATCTCGAACCCAACGTCAAGGACGGCCCCGGGGGCTTACGCGACATTCAAACCATTGCTTGGGTGGCGCAGCGTCATTTCGACACCCGGGCCTTGCATGAGTTGGTGCAACGCGGTTTCTTGAGCGAGGCGGAGTACCGCGCCCTTGTGCGCGGTCGCAATTTGCTGTGGCGAGTACGCGCCGGGCTACATTGGCTCGCGGGCCGGCGCGAAGATCGCTTGCTATTCGACCATCAGCGCAGCCTGGCACAGCAGTTCGGCTACCGCGACAAGCGCGGCATTCTGGCGGTCGAACTGTTCATGAAGCATTACTATCGCACGATCAAGGAACTGGCGCTGCTCAACGAGATTCTGTTGCAGCATTTTCAGGAAACCATCCTTGCGCGCGGGCGTGCGCACATTCGCCCCATCAATCGCCGTTTCCAATCGCACAACGACTTCCTGGAGGTCACCCATCCACGCGTGTTCGAGCGTTCTCCGTTCGCCATGCTGGAACTGTTCCTAATCTTGCAGCAACGCCCGACATTGAAGGGTGTGCGCGCGGATACCATTCGCCTGTTGCGTGCGGGCCTGCGCCGCGCCGACAGCAAGTTCCACAAGGACCTCGCCTGCCGCAGTCTGTTCATGGAACTCGTACGCCATGGCGTGGGCCTCACGCACGCGCTGCGCCGCATGAACCGTTACGGCGTACTCGGCCGCTACTTGCCCGCCTTCGGCAAGATCGTCGGCCAAATGCAGCACGATCTGTTTCACGTCTACACGGTGGACGAGCATATCTTGATGGTGGTGCGCAACCTTCGCCGCTTCACCGTTCCAGCACATGCGGGGGAGTTTCCGCTCGCCAGCGAGATCATAAAGAAGCAGTTCAAGCCGGAACGGCTTTATATCGCCGCGCTATTTCACGACATCGCCAAGGGTCGCGGTGGAGATCACTCGACGCTCGGCGCCGAAGACGTCGAGGCCTTCTGCCGCATTCACAACATGAGCGATTACGACACACGCCTCGTGTCCTGGTTGGTGCGCCACCATTTGTTGATGTCGACCACCGCGCAACGCCAGGACATCTCCGATCCGGAGATTGTGCGCGCATTCGCGCGCCAAGTTGGTGATCAGGAACATTTGGATTTTCTTTATTTGTTGACGGTCGCCGACATCCGCGGCACCAGCCCCAAGGTTTGGAATGCCTGGAAGGGGCGACTGCTGTTTCAGCTTTATAGCGAGACCTCGCGCGCGCTCGCGCGCGGCGTGGCCGAACCGCTCGATGTTGAGGCCCATGTCGCCGATCTGCGCGCGGCGGCTCGCGCAATCCTGGGAAAGCGCGGAGCATACAGCCCCGCGGTCGGCCAATTTTGGGACGGTATGGAGCAGGAATACTTTCTGCGCCACGACGCCGACAGCCTTGCCTGGCATGCCGCGATGATCGCCCATGCCAGCGCCTCGGATTTGCCCATCGTAGCCACCCGGTATCAACCGGAGATTGGCGGCAGTGAGTTCTTGGTCTATAGCCCGGACCGCGACGACTTGTTTGCCATTCTGACTGGCGGACTCGATCGCCTCAATTTGTCAATTTTGGACGCACGTATCCACACTACGCGCGGCGGCTTTGCGCTCGATACTTTCGTGGTGCACGACCACAGCGGCCAGGCAGTTACCGATGCTCGCTCGCTGGCGCAGTTGCAAAACGGACTACGCCAACATCTGCTCGATCCGAAGCCCGGACCGGACCGCAGCAACATGCTGCTACCACGCCAGCTCAAGCACTTCCCAATCGCAACGCGTGTGACCTTCGCGCCGGCCGCCGACCGCCCCATGACGATCATGGAAGTAGTGGCCCAAGACCGCCCCGGATTGTTGTATCAAGTCGCCCTCGCGCTGAAGGAGTGTCGAATCAATTTGATGGCCGCCAAGGTGTCGACCTACGGTGAACGCGCGGAAGATATCTTCTTTATCAACACACGCTCCGATCATCTCGCCGTCACCGATAGCGAACAGCTGGGTTGCTTGGAGCAAGGCATCGTGCGCCGCCTCACGCCGCAACGCGAGTCGCCGCGCGCGGCACAATTCTAGCTAAGCGCCGGACCCCGGTTTCAAAAACCAACCAAGCAGTCCGGTCACGTTCAACAACACGGCGACGACGGCAATCGGCGTCACATAGCGCGTGAGGAACCGCCAGACGGTAAAACCCAACCCGCCCAGAGCAAGCTCTTCGCGGCTCACCCGTTCCGATAGACTCCATCCGGCGAACACCGCGATCAACAATCCGCCTACGGGCAACAGCACATTCGAGGTGAAGAAATCGACGATGTCGAAGAACGTCATGCCGCCGAAAAGCGTGTAGCCCGACCACAGATTGAACGACAGGATCGTACCTGTCCCCAGCAACCATATTGTGATACCGACCCAGGCCGAGGCGTGCACCCGGCTCCAACCGCGATTCTCCACAAGATAGGCCACCACCGGCTCCATCAGAGAGATCGCCGAGGTCCAGGCAGCGAACACCAGCAACACGAAGAACAGGCCGCCAAAAAACGCGCCCCCCGGCATCTGCGCAAAAGCGAGCGGCAGCGACTTGAACGCTAGGCCCGCCCCTTGCGCAGGTGACAGGTCATTGGCAAAGATGATCGGAAAAATCGCCAATCCCGCGAGCAGCGCCACGCCCGTGTCTGCCACGGCTACGCTCAATGCCGAGCGCGCGATCGATGCGCGCTCCGGCAAGTACGAACCGTAAACCATAATCGCGCCCATGCCGAGCGACAGGCTGAAGAATGCCTGACCCATGGCGGCCAGCACCACCCAACCGCTCACCCGCGAAAAATCCGGCGCGAACAGAAACCGCAAGGCCG
>CP070641.1:1063128-1066277 GCA_020354085.1 Pseudomonadota bacterium | reverse complement strand
AGACACGAAACGCGAAACTGAAATAGGCCAGTAGCTCAATTGGCAGAGCAGCGGTCTCCAAAACCGCAGGTTGGGGGTTCGATTCCCTCCTGGCCTGCCAGCCTTATCGCAAGGTAGGCGAACGAATTCGAAGTCGTAGATGATGGACAAATTGAAACTGGTGGCCGCGGTGCTGATCGTCGCGATCGGCGTCGGGGCTTTCTATTACTTAAGCGACAAGCCCGACCTGATTCGGGTGCTGGCGCTGCTGGCGGCGATAGCCGTTGCGGTCGCCGTCGCGCTGCAATCGACACCGGGCAAGGCTGCATGGGAGTTTGCCAAAGAGTCGCGCCAGGAATTGCGCAAGGTCGTGTGGCCGGCACGCAAGGAAACGGTACAGGTCACACTCGTGGTATTCGCCATGGTGGTGGTGATTGCGTTGTTTCTATGGGGGGTAGATTGGATTCTGCTCAAGGGCTTGCAGGCGTTGACCGGGCAAAGGGCCTGATACCGATGACGATGCGTTGGTACGTGGTGCATACCTACTCGGGCTTCGAGAAGTACGTGGTGCGTTCGTTGAAGGAGCACATCCGCAACGCTCACATGGAGGACAAGTTCGGCGAGATTCTGGTGCCGATGGAAGAGGTCGTGGAGATGAAGTCCGGCCAGAAGCGCACCAGCGAGCGTAAGTTCTTCCCAGGCTATGTGCTGGTGAAGATGGAAATGAACGACGAGACCTGGCATTTGGTCAAGAGCGTGCCGAAGGTCTCGGGCTTCGTTGGCGGTTCGGGCTCGAAACCCGCGCCGATCACCGACAAGGAGGCCGACGCTATCCTGCAGCAGGTGCAGGAGGGCGTGGAGAAGCCGCGGCCAAAGTTCTCGTTTACACCGGGCGAGCAGGTGCGAGTGATCGATGGGCCATTCGCGGACTTCAACGGCACGGTGGAAGACGTGAACTTCGAGAAGAACAAGCTCAAGGTGTCGGTGTCGATCTTCGGTCGCATGACGCCGGTGGAGCTTGAGTTCTCGCAGGTGGAGAAGGCGTAACAGGGTTTCAGGTTTAGGGTTATCGAACCTGAAAGGTGAAACCTGAAACCTGAAACCGAAAAACCGCGGGGAGGCTGACAACAGCCGCTTGGACCCGAAAGGAGCAACTGAAAGACAATGGCAAAGAAAATCACGGCCTACGTGAAACTGCAGGTGCCAGCCGGTTCGGCGAATCCGAGCCCGCCGGTCGGTCCCGCGCTCGGTCAGCACGGCCTGAACATCATGGAGTTCTGCAAGCAGTTCAACGCTGTCACGCAGAAGCAAGAAAAGGGCCTGCCGATCCCGGTGATCATCACCGTGTTCAGCGACAAGAGCTTTACCTTTATTACCAAGACGCCGCCGGTAACGGTCTTGATCAAGAAGGCCATTGGCCTCGAGTCCGGCTCGAAGCAGGCGAACAAGGATAAGGTTGGCAAGATCAACCGCAAGCAGCTCGAAGAGATCGCCAAGATCAAAATGCCGGATATGAACTGCTCTGATATCGACGCGGCCGTGCGCATGATCGCCGGTTCCTGCCGTCAGATGGGCGTCGACGTGGAGGGGGTGTGACATGGGTAAGCGCATGCAGGCACAGCTCACGAAGTTCGAGCGTGGCAAACCCTATCCGCTCGACGAGGCGCTGAATCTATTGAAGACGACGGCATCGGCAAAATTCGACGAGTCGGTGGATGTTTCGATTAACCTCGGCGTCGACGCCAAGAAGTCGGATCAAAACGTGCGCGGCACGGCGGTGATGCCGCGCGGCACGGGTAAGACCGTGCGCGTGGCAGTGTTCGCCGAGGGTGCGGCTGCCGAGAAGGCCAAGGCCGCCGGCGCGGACATCATCGGTTTTCAGGATCTAGCCGATCGCATCAAGGGCGGGCAGATCGATTTCGACCTGGTCATCGCCACGCCCGATGCCATGAAGATCGTCGGTCAGCTCGGTCAGATTCTCGGTCCACGTGGCCTCATGCCGAACCCCAAGGTCGGCACCGTGACGCCCAATGTGGAGAAGGCGATTCAAAATGCCAAGGCCGGTCAGGTGCAGTTCCGCACCGATAAGGCCGGCATCGTGCACTGCGCGATCGGCAAGGCCTCGTTCGCGCCGGATGCGTTGAAGGAAAACCTGACGGCCCTGATGGCCGCATTGAACAAGGCCAAGCCCGCGACCGCCAAGGGCACTTATGTAAAGAAGGTGACAATCTCAACCACGATGGGCCCGGGTATTCAGCTCGACGTGGCGGGGTTGGCATAGCGGACGAGTAGGTTTGAAAGTACTTTGGGTCAGGCGGCGCGGTCGTAGCGCGCCGCCTGAACGTCAAAGACCGCAGGGGCGGGCGACCGCTCAATACCAAGCGATACCCTGCGCAGACGGTGTACCCGCGACAGGATTTTCCTGGCTACGGTCACCGGTATAGCAACAACCGGAGGTGACTCGTATGAGTCTTAACTTAGAGCAGAAAAAGGCGGTAGTCGCTGAGCTCGCCGAGCAGTTGAAAGGCGCGCAGGCGGCAATGCTCGCGGAGTATCGTGGCTTGTCCGTCGAGCAGATGACCAAGCTGCGCCGTAAGGCGCGGCAGGACAAGGTCTATCTGCGCGTCATCAAGAACACGCTTGCGCGGCGCGCCGTCGACGGCTCGGACTGGGCATGCCTGCAGGACCAGATGTCGGGTCCGCTGGCTTACGCCGTATCGTCCGATCCGGTGGCGGTGGCGAAGGTCCTAAGCGAGTTCGCGAAGGACAACGACGCGCTCAAGATCAAGGCCGGCGCCATGGGCGGCAAGCTCATGACCGTCGCACAGATCCAGGCACTCGCCACGCTCCCAGGTCGCGAGCAGCTGTTGGCAATGCTGCTTGGCACCATGCAGGCTCCGGTGCAGAAGTTCGTCCAGACCTTGAACGAGGTCCCGGCGAAATTCGTGCGCACGCTTGCCGCGGTGCGCGACGCGAAAGAAAAAGCCGCCTAGTTCACGTATATCGATCGATCAAAAGTTACAGGAGATTTCAATCATGGCCGTTTCCAAAGAAGACATTCTCAATTCCATTGCCGGCATGTCGGTGCTAGAGCTCTCCGAGCTCATCAAGGAGATGGAGGCGAAGTTTGGCGTGTCCGCCGCCGCTGTCGCCGTCGCCGCCCCGGCAGC
>CP070641.1:1059874-1063028 GCA_020354085.1 Pseudomonadota bacterium | reverse complement strand
CCCTGAATCAGCGGCTTCAGGATCGGCGCGGCCGGTTCCTTTCGCGACCAGATGCCAAGATGCATCATGAGTACGTTGCCCGCACCAATGTTCTTGAGTGCGCGCTCGAGCAGGAGTTTGTTGGGATACGTTTCGCTTGGCAGCTCATCGCCGATGAATCCGGCGTCGTCCCATTGCACGTGTATGGGATAGCCGCAGCTCGCCGCGAATCGGACGCTTTGCTGCGTGCTGCGTCCGCCGGGTGCGCGCCAGATGCCGGCGAGCTTCTGCCCGGTGTCACGTTCGAAGGCGTGTTCTACCTTTCTTAGCTCGTCACAATATGCCTTCTGATCCAGCGCGCGCTCGCCATTGCTGCCCGCGACGATCACCTTGCCGCCTTCATCCCGGCGTGCGTAGAGGTGCGACCAGGTGTGGTTACCAAAAACATGTCCGGCCGCGGCCAGTTTCTTCCAATACGAACCCCAGCTTGGATCAAGCGAGTAATCGTTGCGATAGGTCTTCTCGTTGGCCAAGAAAAACGTCGCCTTGACGTTTTCTTCTTCCAGCGTGCGCGCGATGAGTTCGGCGGCATGCATCGAGCCGGTGTCGAAAGTGAGATATACCGTCCCGGCGGGGCAGCTCGCGGCAATTGCGCCCGCGGGCAGGAACACGATCGCTAGCGCATTGAAAAGCGAAACAAAGTCGAGCGGCCTGCGGCCGCGCGATCTAAAGCCGCGGGGCATGGGAATGAAAGTAGAGCCCATGTGGCGAGCGGCCAACGCGGATTTGGTGCTTGATCTTCTTCGTTTCGAGATCGATTACCGTAACCTTGTTGATCCAGCGCGAGGTGACCCACAGCTCCTTGCCATCTGCGGTGATCTCCATATCGTCCGGTCCACCGGGCACGGCAAAGGTCTCGACGATCTTCAGTTCCAGCATATCGATCACCGAAATGGTGTTGTCCACCCGGTTGGTGAGAAAAGCGTGACGCTTATCGCCCTTCGGGATGAAATTGTGCGCACCCTTGCCGGTCACGAGTTTCTTTAGCGACTTGCCGTCGGCGGGTGACAGTATCTCGACAAAATCTTCGCCAGTGATCCCGACCAGCAGATGTTTGTTGTCGGGTGTTAGCCAAATTCCTGCCGGTTGTTTGCCGGTGGGCGCGATCCATTTGATCTTCTGCGTCGCAAGATCAATGGCGGCGACTTGGTGAGTTTCTTGTACGGTAATGAACACCGTTTGGCTGTCGGGCGTGAACGCCATGTGGCTGGTGACCTGCGCCAGCGGTACCTTACCGGCGGCCTTGAATTCGCCGTTTTCGTAACGATAGATATCGACGCGGTTGAGGCGGTTGGCGGTAATGACGAACCATTTTTTGTCGGGGCTGAAGCCGAGGTGGTACGGGTCGGGGATACGCGGGACGCGCTTGACGATCTCGCCGGTCAGCGGATCGAGCAGCACGAGGTCATTGCCAGCCGCGTTGCCGACGACGATGTGCTTATCGTCCGGTGTAGGAATCAAATGGTGCGGTTCCTTGCCGAGCGGCACGCGTTTGATCACTTGATAGGTCTTCGGGTCAATAAGGCTCATGTCATCGTCCTTGGAATTCAGGACGATCGCGACTTCAGCGCTGACGGGAACGACAGGTACGAGCAGTGCGCCCGCCACCAGCAGCGCGAGCGGAAGAAGACTGAAACGGTGCATGCGAGACTCCGAAACCATTAGAATGCAGGACTATCGCTGCAAAGCATACACCATCCAAACGACGGCGCCGGAGACCGTGCGGCGACGCAATTGGCGCCTTTGACTGGCGCGTCGGAGCGTGAATTGATGACAAATGACACCAGCAAGTGGCATGGCACGACCATCCTGTCCGTGCGCCGTGGCGCGCGTGTCGCCATTGGCGGTGACGGGCAGGTGACAATTGGCAACACCGTGCTCAAGCACAACGCCCGCAAGGTGCGGCGTCTATATAAGGATCAGGTGCTCGCGGGGTTCGCGGGCGGCACGGCCGACGCGTTCACCTTGTTCGAGCGCTTCGAGGGCAAGCTCGACAAACATCAGGGAAACCTTACGCGTGCGGCAGTCGAGCTTGCCAAGGATTGGCGCACCGACCGCGCTTTGCGCCGGCTGGAGGCTCTGCTCGCGGTCGCCGACAAGTCGAGCTCGCTCATCATTACCGGTCAGGGTGATGTGGTGGAGCCGGAAAACGGTTTGATCGCAATCGGTTCGGGCGGCGCTTATGCGCAGGCGGCGGCGCGCGCATTGTTGGAGGCCACCGAGCTCGACGCGCGAACCATCGTCGAGCGAGCGTTGGGTATCGCGGCCGATATCTGTATCTACACCAACCGCAGTCTCACGATCGAGGAGCTATAGAACGATGTCCGAGATGACCCCGCGCGAGATCGTGCAGGAGCTCGACAAGCACATCATCGGTCAGTCGGATGCCAAGCGTTCGGTCGCGATTGCGCTGCGCAATCGCTGGCGGCGGATGCAGGTGGCCGACGAGGCGCTGCGCACCGAGATCACCCCCAAGAATATCCTGATGATCGGCCCGACCGGCGTAGGCAAGACCGAGATCGCGCGCCGCTTGGCGCGGCTGGCGAACGCGCCATTCATCAAGGTCGAGGCGACCAAATTCACGGAAGTCGGTTACGTTGGGCGCGACGTCGATTCCATTGTGCGGGACTTGGTCGATGTGGCGGTGAAGATGACACGCATGGACGAGATGGCCAGGGTGCGCGTGCGCGCCGAAGACGCCGCCGAAGACCGTATCTTGGACATCTTGTTACCGCCGGCGCGCGAAATCGGCTTTGCCGTGGGCGAGACTGGCAAGCCCGCCGAGGATGGCGCAGCCCGCCAACGCTTTCGGAAGAAATTGCGTGAAGGCGATCTCGATGACCAGGAAATCGAGGTCGAGCTGAGTCAACCGGCGGTGGGCGTGGAGATCATGGCGCCGCCCGGTATGGAAGAGATGTCGAGCCAGCTCCAGGGGTTGTTTCAGAACTTAGGTGGACGGCGCATGCGCAAGCGCCGCATGAAAGTGCGCGAGGCCAAGAAGCTGTTGGCCGAGGAAGAAGCGGCACGCTTTATCAATGAAGATGACATCAAGGCGCGGGCCGTGACGCGTGTCGAGCAACACGGCATCGTGTTCATCGATGAGATCGACAAGATC
>CP070641.1:1056531-1059774 GCA_020354085.1 Pseudomonadota bacterium | reverse complement strand
GCGTACTCGGGCATCCACCTGTGCCGGCGAGCGACGTGTCATAGACGTAGTAGAAGGCAGGACGCGCGCTTGTGTCCGGGAATCCGCACCGCGCATACGCGTTGTTGCTCGTCGGCGCGCCGCCTGTGCCCGTGCCGGAGTTGGTAGTCCAAGTGACTCGATAAGAAGTTGCGAAGTTGGCGGCGGTACCCCCGGCCGGGTTGTAGCCGTTGAGCCACGCCCCGGTAAAAGTCGCATCCGGCAGGTCATTACCGTTAACGTCGACACCCGGAACGTAGGTAACATTCGGGTCGTAATAGATGGCGTTGATATTCGCCGCGCAGGCGCGTCTTGCGTTCGGTCCGGGCGTGGAATTGATCGCGTCCGGCATGTAGCCCCACGCCATACTGCCAGAGTCGTCAAAGGTAAACATGATATTCGGGTCGACGCTGGTGAGGAGGAACACCGGCCCATCCGCCAGGCTGAGCGGCGCCGCGGCGACGCGAGCAGGGGAGGCGCCAAAGGCCAGAACGAGAGCCATTGCGGCGCTCATGCCGTATTTGCGAGCTGATGAGAGAATCATCATGGGTGTTGCTCCTGAACACTGACAGTTAGAAAGGCGCCGGTCGCAATCCGACGCGGGCCGCTCGTGGTCGGCGTCCGATCGAGCGTGGCTCGGTTGGACATGACGTTACTCATTGACATGAAAGGCGTAGTGGTCGGCGACGATCGCCGTCGAGTTCTCCGTCGCGCCGACGCCAAAGCCATACACCCGGTAGTACGCCGTCCCGCGATCCGCGTAGGCGCACCCGACACACGCGTCATCTTTAACGAAGTCTCGGGACTCAATCACGTAGCGCGGATCCTGCGCCGACTGCGTGATGGTTCCGCCGTACGCCACGCCGTTGGTGTACCACCAGCTATTGGGGTGGATTGTGGGATCCGCCAAGTTGCCGAGGAAGTTTGGTGCACACACGGCAGCTCCATTGGTGCAGGGAAGTGTTGCCAGCTCAGGAATCTTCGGACGCACGAACTGGTTGCGCTGCAACCAGCCTTCACCGGCGCGCATCGCGGACTCCGAGGCTTGAAACGCAGTACGCTGGTCTTTGAGATTTGCCGCCATTTTTTCCCCGAGACTACTCGTCGTGACCGCTGTCACCGCCAGCATGGTCAGCACCAGTAGCAGGAACAGGCTCACGACGAGCGCCACGCCGCGCTGCGTCCGTAACTTCGTCTGGAGTTGCCACCCGATCCGCCGATTGGCTTGCGGCATGGAGACGGCGTATGAGATATGACTTTGCATGACTAAAAGCCTCGGCTGCGCAGCACGATGGTCGCTTCGAAAACGCGGCGCCGGCGCCGGTCATCGGGTGGGTTGATGGTGACGCCCGACGCCGCGTCTGCACCGTTTAGCAGATATGTGTTCGTATCGATCCCCATGTCGGCGGCAGTACCCGTCGTGTTGACTGTGCTCAAGAGCAGCGACACGCGGGCGGCGACTACTTGGCTCCAATCAGCAACCGAGTCGGCGGTAACATAGTTATCAACACGCGCATCGCCGTTGTTATCTACTCCGTATAACACCTGCATGCTTTCGACGCCTTCTACCAACTCGAAAGCCCCACCGCCGGGAAATGTCTGCTGCCACAGTGCCGGAACGCCGCCTGCACCCATGGAGACAAAGAACACGGACGTCTGTACCTGCGCGATTTCAGCGTTCTGGTTATAAACTTGCTCGTCGAAGAAACATGGCGCCGGTCCAGACGCCCAAACGTCGCAGGCATTCCCCGTGGCATCGTGCTCCAGATCAAAGCCGGCGACGTTTGTTACCCGGAAGATCGACGAATGCCGGCAGTCGTAGACGATCAAGACATCGTCCTTCTTGAACGGGTTCGATGCCAAAGTGTTGTCGATAGACACTACGGTGTCGCTCGCAAATGGGGGGCGTAGTTTCACCGGCGATGAGCTGATGCGCCGCAAGACCAGCACGTCTGAACCGGGCATTGCGCCGGTGGCTTTTACCAGCGAGACATCAAGGGCTGGTGTCCAACCGGAAGCGGTATCAACCGGGAAGCTACCCGAATAGGTTTGTGCTCCGCCCGGTCCGGTTCCAGTGGCTTCGAAGCCGCGGATCATCTGATTCGAGTCGAATGCATAGCCCGCTCCGGCTGCGGCGCCCACGTTATTGAAGGGTGTTATTCCACGCGCGCAGCCCATACTTGCAGCTTGGCGGGCTTCTCGGGTGATCGTTTCGACTGCGAAGCGCGCGTTTTCTTGGAGCCGCGCGAGCCCCTCATCGAGTTGATACGCGCTTCGAGTGCTCGAGAAGACGCTCACCAGCGCGGCCAGAATTATCAACCCGATGGTGATTGCCACCATTAGCTCGATGAGCGAGAAACCCGCCTCAAGTGTGCGTGCGCGGTAATTGATCCGTTTACCATCCCTCGTCACGGCGAGAGCTGGAAGCAGTCGTTGGCGCGCACGCCTTAAGGAGCGAAGTGGACCGAAAAGCATGTCGTACGTGGGTTGCATGGGGTTACCCAGGGAAGAGTTGCACGGTCATAACCTGGGACATTTGCAGGTCGTTTTCCCACCACGTAATTGTGAATGTGTGACGGGTGCCATCCGTTGTAATACGTGCCTGGCCATTGCTAAGCATTCCGGGGGCGGTAATTACGGTAAGCCACTGGTTGATGTCATAAAGCGCTAAGTCATCGTAGTCAGTGCAGGCCCCGGGACAGCTGCCAGAGTAGCCGGGTGCTGAGCCGGTGAGCGCTAGATCATAGGTTCCGTTGGCAACACCAGTAGGGTTGGCACGCATGCGATCGATCATGGTGTCGATGAGAAGCGTGGCTTGTGTCCGTTCGTAAGACTGATGGTTAAACCTGAGACTAAAAGTCTGCAGACCGGCGAGCCCCAGCAGCCCAAGGGACAGGACAAGAAGCGCGACCAGCACTTCGATCATGGTGAAGCCGGTGCTGTTTTTATGAGAAACGAAGGCTAATTTTGATCGTCTGAGATTCAAGTCATGCCTCCTCAGGGACACGAACCTGGGGGATTGCTGTCTACACGAACCTGACCAATTTGGGACACAACGATGGTGCGTGCATAGGTGGTGCCCCGGCTGTCACAGAGCGCAAAGTTGACGCCTCCCGGCACGCCACCGGCCAGCACACCTCGTGAATTAAAAATGATCGGGTCCAGTGCGGCGGCTGGACGCATCGTGTTTGGGGTTGGAAGAGGCTCACGCGAACGCAGGACCGG
>CP070641.1:1053178-1056431 GCA_020354085.1 Pseudomonadota bacterium | reverse complement strand
GTCCACGGTGTCGAGGGTTATGCTGGCAGTGCATTGCAGCAACTGTGGCTGGCCGAGTACGCGGCGACGCTGCCACCGCAAGCGGGCGTGCTGCTCGTGCACGCGGTCAACCCCTACGGGTTCGCCCACGACCGGCGCGCCAACGAACACAATGTCGATCTCAATCGCAATGGCTTGCAGCAGTTTCCCGGGCCAGCCAATCCCGCCTATGCGCCGCTCGATCGTTGGCTCAACCCGCCGTCGGCCCCCGATCGATTCGACGGCTATTGGTTGTCAGGACTCGCGTATCTGCTGCGACATGGGCGCGCGCGGTTGACGCAGGCGATTGCGGAGGGACAGTACGCGTTTCCCCGCGGGCTGTTTTACGGCGGTGAAGGGCGCCAAGAGTCGTTGCGTATCTTGGCGGAAGTATGCGCTGCGCCGGAGCTGCAGGCGGCGCGTACTGTCTTGCACATCGATCTGCACACCGGGCTCGGCCAGTATGCACAGTATCAGTTTCTGCTCGATGCGCCGCCGTCCGCGCCGGCGTTTCGAGCATTCAGTCAATGGTTCGGTGCAGCGCGCGTGCGCAGCGATCATCCGCAGTCCGCGGCCCATTATGCGGCGCACGGCACGCTGACCCAATTCGCGATGGCAACGTTCCCGACCGCGCGCGTGTTGGCCGCTACACTCGAATTCGGCACGGAAGGGCCGGCGGCGATTCTCAAGGCGCTGCGTGCCGAAAACCGCTGGCATCACTACGGTCCGCGTGATCATCCCGCCGCAATTGCCAGCAAGGCACGTTTGCGCGAGGCGCTTTTCCCAAGCAATCCAGCATGGCGAGCGGCAGTGATCGCGCACGGACGCGAGATCTTCAGCCGGTTGCGCCAAGCGCTCGATTCTGGATTGGTGGAGGATGGCGCGAGCACGGGCCGGTAGCGAACAACCCTCTGCGACCAGTACAATGCAAGCGACACCGATAACAAGCGACGAGGCCTCTATGGATGATTCAACACCCGCGCTGAATCGTCGTAGTTTCTTGAAAATGTTGGGCGCCGCCAGTCTAGGCGGCTCATGGTTACGGGCGGCATTTGCAGCCGATCCACGCGCCGCGCTCTCGCGCCCCATCCCTTCCAGTGGTGAGCAGCTACCTGTTATCGGCATGGGCACTTCGCGCACTTTCGATGCCGGTGATAATGCCGCCAAGCGTGCACAGCTACTGGAAGTGTTGCAGGCGTTCTTCGCCGGCGGCGGCACGCTGATCGACTCCTCGCCGATGTACAAATCGGCGGAGGAAGTGACCGGCGCCCTGCTCGCAGAGATCAAGCCCAAGCCCAAATTGTTCTCCGCTACCAAGGTCTGGATCGATGGCAAGCAGGCCGGTATCGAGCAGATGGAGCGCTCCCGCAAGTTTTGGGGAGTGGAGCGGTTTGATCTCATCCAGATCCACAATCTGCGCGATTGGCAGGTGCACCTCGAAACACTCAAGGCCTGGAAGGCGGAAGGGAAGGTTCGCTACATCGGCATCACCACCTCGCACGGCCGAGCGCACGACGAGTTGGAGCAGGCGCTTAGACAGGAGCGCTTCGACTTCGCGCAATTCACCTACAACCTCGAAGAGCGCGAGGTCGAGCGGCGCCTCCTGCCGCTGGCCGCCGATCGCGGTGTTGCCACGCTGATCAATCGTCCGTTTGGTCGCGGTGATCTGTTCGCCAAAGTTCGCGGCAAGCCGCTGCCGGACTGGGCGAAGGACATCGATTGTGCGACGTGGGCGCAGTTCTTCCTGAAGTTCGTCGTGTCACACCCGGCCGTAACCTGCGCCATACCAGCGACCTCCAAGGCGCAGCACATGATCGATAATATGGGCGCAGGCTTCGGTCGTTTGCCGGATGCCAAGCTGCGCAGCCGCATGATCGATTATCTGCGCACAATCTGAGCGCGCAACGAAACTGGACCTGACCAAGTCATGACCACCAAGCCCAAGACCCAGAACATGGCGGTGTTTTGCGACTTTGAAAACGTCGCGCTCGGCGTGCGCGATGCACGCTACGCCGCCTTCGATATTCAAAAGGTGCTCGAGCGCTTGCTGCTCAAGGGCAACATCGTCGTCAAGAAGGCCTACTGCGACTGGGAACGGTACAAGGAGTTCAAGGGCACGATGCACGAGGCGGCCTTCGAGCTGATCGAAATTCCGCACGTGCGCCTGTCGGGCAAAAACTCCGCCGACATTCGCATGGTGGTCGACGCGCTCGATCTCTGTTACACCAAGGCGCACGTCGATACCTTCGTGATCGTGAGCGGCGATTCGGATTTCTCGGCGCTGGTGAGCAAGCTGCGCGAGAACAACAAGCTCGTCATCGGTGTGGGTGTGAAAAACTCAACCTCCGATCTGTTGATCGCGAACTGCGACGAATTCATTTACTACGATGATTTGGTGCGCGCGAGCGGCAAGCAGCAGCGTGGCCGACGCAAGTCAGGCGGCGCGAAGGCGGCGCGCAAAAGCGCTGCGCCTGTTGGCGAAGACAAGAAATCCGAGGAGGAACAGCGCCAGGCGGGAATCGATCTGGTAATGGACACAGTCGAGGACCTATTCGAAGAACGTGGTGCCGAAGACAAGGTGTGGGGCTCGATGGTCAAGCAGGCGCTCAAGCGCCGCAACCCGGGCTTCAGCGAAAGCTACCACGGCTTTAAGACCTTCGGGCAGTTACTGGAAGAGGCGCAGCAACGAAAGCTACTCGAACTCGAGCACGACGAAAAATCCGGGGGCTACATTATAAAATCCTTCGCGCACGAGGATTAGCGGGGAACGGCTGGCGCGTCGGCCACGCGTCGCACTTCGCTCATGACACCGCCGGCAGTGAGCTCCGTGCTCACGGGCAGGCCGGCCGCTTGCAGCGCTTTGGCGGTCCAGACGTTGCAATTGTTGAATAAATGAAAGCGCTCGCGCGCGTTGTAAAACTGGCTATCTCCATAAAGACCGGGTCCGAGCGCAACCGGCTTCCCGTTCGCGTCGCGTTCGTAGTAGGCGCGGAAGAAAGCGACCAGGCGCACGAGCTGTTCGGCCGTTATGCGCAGGTCTGCCACGTCGCTTACCGGAAAAACCTGCCGTACTGCGCCGCGAAAACCTACGATGTGCAACACGCTTGGCCCCGGCACCATTACGGCGGCTAACGCGTCGCCCACCCCGGGGTTGAGTTCTTGGTAGTACGCGCGATCGCCCCAGCCAACTTCCATGTACTCGGCACGTGGAAAGTCATCCATCTCGGGCCAGGTG
>CP070641.1:1049823-1053078 GCA_020354085.1 Pseudomonadota bacterium | reverse complement strand
ACACGCCGTTTAGCACGATGGTGCGGGCGAGCAGGTCCGGGCAGGCGGTGGCAATATTGGCGAAGGGCTCGCTCGCCCACAGAATATGTTCGTACATGTCATCTGTTGCAATCAGTACGTGCGCGTGCCGGCGCAATACCTCGCCCAAGGCAACAAGCTCGGCGCGCGTGTAGGCGACGCCGGTCGGATTCGAGGGGCTGTTAATGACGACCAGTTTGGTCTTGGGCGTGATCGCGCGATCTAGCTGTTCGGGTGTGAGCTTGAAGCCCTGCTCGATGCCGGCCTGGACAATGACCGGTTTGGCATCGGCCAACAATACGATGTCGGGGTAGGACACCCAATACGGCGCGGGAATGATTACCTCATCGCCGCTGTCCAGCAGCGCTTGGGCGAGGTTGAAGAAGCTCTGCTTGCCGCCGACCGATACAAGAATGTGTTCGGGAGTGAACTCTAGCTGGTTGTCACGCCGGAACTTGGCAATGATGGCCTGCTTGAGTGACGGAATGCCATCGACGGCGGTGTACTTCGTGAAGCCGTCTTTAATGGCCCGAATCGCCGCGTCTTTTATGTGCTGCGGCGTGTCGAAATCGGGCTCGCCTGCGCCGAGTCCAATGACGTCCTTGCCTTGTGCCTTGAGCGCCTTGGCGCGGGCATCGACGGCGAGGGTTGGGGAGGGTTTGATGCGCCCGACGCGGGCGGCGAGACGAATGCTGGCCAAGAATACCTCTCTAATACGGCTGCTCACACGGAATCGGCGTTACTATACCGCAAGCCTTCGTATCGCCGATAGGACATGAGCGCGCTGTTCCAGCTGGTGAGCCCCTTTGAGCCCTCGGGTGATCAACCCGAGGCAATTCGCGCGCTCACGGATGGTTTGGCCTCGGGAGAGGCGTTTCAGACTTTGCTGGGCGTTACCGGCTCCGGTAAAACCTACACGATTGCGAACGTCGTCGCGGGCGTGCAGCGCCCGGCCCTCGTGCTAGCGCCGAACAAAACCCTGGCCGCCCAGCTCTACTCCGAATTCCGCGATTTCTTTCCGCACAATGCCGTTGAGTACTTCGTGTCGTACTATGACTACTACCAGCCCGAGGCCTACGTGCCGTCCACCGATACCTACATCGAGAAGGACGCCTCCATCAACGAGCACATCGAGCAGATGCGGCTGTCGGCGACCAAGGCTCTCCTGGAACGACCGGACGCCATCATCGTGGCAACCGTGTCTGCGATCTATGGTCTCGGCGATCCGGTCGCCTACCATGGGATGATCTTGCATTTGCGCCAAGGAGCACATACCGACCAACGCGCCATACTGCGCCGGCTCACGGAAATGCAGTACACACGCAACGACATGGAATTGCGCCGCGGTACGTTTCGCGTGCACGGCGACACCATCGACATCTATCCGGCGGAATCTGATCGCTTGGCCGTGCGGGTGGAGTTGTTTGATGATGAAATCGAGTCGTTATGCGAGTTCGATCCGTTGACCGGCGGTGTCGAAAACCGATTCACGCGTACCACCGTGTTTCCGTCGAGCCACTATGTCACGCCTCAGGAAACGCTGCTCAAGGCCATCAATGAGATCAAAGTAGAGTTGCGCGCACGTCTTGAGGAGCTGCGCACTGCCGGCAAGCTTCTCGAGGCACAGCGTCTGCAGGAACGTACGCTGTATGATCTGGAGATGATGCGCGAAGTTGGGTATTGCGCCGGCATCGAAAACTATTCGCGCTACCTTTCCGGTCGCAAGGCCGGCGAGCCGCCGCCAACGCTGATCGACTACCTGCCGGCCAATGCCATGCTGGTGATCGACGAAAGTCACGTCACTGTGCCGCAACTCGGGGGCATGTACCGCGGCGATCGCTCGCGTAAGGAAACCCTAGTGGAGTACGGGTTTCGTCTGCCGAGTGCGTTGGACAATCGGCCGCTGCGCTTCGACGAATTCGAGCGCCTGATGCCGCAGACGATATTCGTGTCCGCGACCCCCGGCCCTTACGAGCTAGACCGATGCCCACGCGTGGTTGAACAAGTGGTGCGACCCACTGGATTGGTCGACCCGGCAGTCGAAGTGCGACCGGTTGCGACGCAGGTTGATGACCTGCTGTCTGAAATCCGCGCGCGCGTTGCGGCCCACGAACGGGTGTTGGTGACGACGTTGACCAAGCGCATGGCAGAGGATCTCACGGAGTATCTGCACGAACACGGCGTGCGTGTGCGCTATCTGCATGCGGATATCGAGACCGTCGAGCGTGTTGAGATCATCCGCGACCTGCGCGCGGCGGTCTTCGATGTGCTCGTGGGGATCAATCTATTGCGCGAGGGTCTGGATCTGCCCGAGGTGTCCTTGGTGGCGATACTTGACGCGGATAAACAAGGTTTCCTGCGTTCCACGCGCTCGCTCGTCCAAACCATCGGGCGGGCGGCGCGCAATGTTCACGGGAAAGTCATCATGTATGGCGACACGATCACCGATTCGATGCGCCAGGCGATCGATGAGACTGAGCGACGGCGCGGGAAGCAGAGGGCTTACAACACTGCACACGGCATCACACCGCAAACCGTGACCAAGGCGATCAAGGAGATCATCGAAGGTGTGACGCCCGCGCGCGATCGTTTAGCGGGCGTGGAACGGGAGCGGCGGAGATTGGAAGCTGCCGAAGATTCAGCACGCTACGAGGGACTCGCGCCTGACGCATTGGCCAAACAGCTCACGAAGCTCGAGAAACAAATGTTTCGCCACGCCAAGAACCTCGAGTTCGAGCAGGCGGCGGCGTTGCGCGACAAGATTCGTGCGATCAAAGAACGAAATTTCGGATTGGTTGAAGCGCGGGCAGCTCGATCACAGCGCTAGTCGCGATCGAGCTGCGCCAGATCCCCCGAGATTAGGCTCCAGCAGGCGATGCAATTCGGTATTGCTATCAATATGCAGGCAGCGCAATCCCACGCGACCGCGGTTGTGTCGGGAATGGCGGGCGCCCTTGATCAACAGAGGGTTGCTGCTGAATTGGCTCGTCGACCTTGATTGGTGTCTATTTCGGCAGACAGAGTATTGCTTCTTGGAGCGAGATGTGGACCAGCTCGCAAGGCCAAGTATCAGTCTGTGAGCGCATGGTGGCCTGCGCGGAAGACGAGATGCGGCTCAACGGGCGTTGATTGATGCTAGTCATGCTGGTAGCCGCGGATGCATTTTTCTTGGGATGGCCCGTAAGACTGTCGCTGATCTGGACCTCGTCAAGAAATCGACGCGAGGCGAATTGAAAT
>CP070641.1:1046415-1049723 GCA_020354085.1 Pseudomonadota bacterium | reverse complement strand
GACCGCCGTCCGCAACCTTGCCGAGCAACACACGCTCCAAACGCTGGTAGGCATCGTTCTCGACGATGCGGTACTGGTCGTCCAAGTCCTTCTTGATGCGCGCCAGTTCCGCCTCTTCGATGCTCTTGGCGCGCGCGTCCTTATCCACCCCCTCGCGGGTGAACACCTGCACGTCGATCACCGTGCCGGAGATACCCTGCGGCACGCGTAAGCTTGTGTCCTTCACGTCCGAGGCCTTCTCGCCGAAGATTGCGCGCAGCAATTTCTCCTCCGGCGTCAACTGGGTCTCGCCCTTGGGTGTGACCTTGCCGACCAAAATGTCGCCGGCATCGACCTCGGCGCCGATGTACACGATGCCAGACTCGTCGAGCTTGGCAAGCGCGGTCTCACCGACGTTCGGGATGTCGCGTGTGATTTCCTCGGGGCCGAGCTTGGTGTCGCGTGCGACGGTCTGCAGCTCCTCGATGTGAATCGTGGTGTAGACGTCGTTGTCGACGATGCGTTCGGAGATGAGGATCGAGTCCTCGAAGTTGTAGCCGTTCCACGGCATGAACGCGACCAACACGTTGCGGCCGAGCGCCAGCTCACCCATGTCGGTCGACTGACCGTCGGCCAGCAGGTCGCCTCTGGCGATCTGGTCACCGACCCTCACCATCGGGCGCTGGTTGATGTTGGTGTTCTGGTTCGAGCGCTGGTACTTGGTGAGGTTGTAGATATCGACGCCCACTTCGCCCGGCTTGGTCTCGTCGTCATTCACGCGCACCACGATACGCGAAGCGTCAACCGAGTCGACCACGCCGCCACGTTTGCCGACTACGCAGGCGCCCGAATCGATCGCGCAGATGCGTTCGATGCCGGTTCCGACCAGGGGCTTCTCGGTCCTCAGGGTCGGCACTGCCTGGCGTTGCATGTTGGAACCCATGAGCGCGCGGTTGGCGTCGTCGTGCTCGAGGAACGGAATGAGCGAAGCCGCCACCGATACGATCTGCGATGGCGCCACGTCCACGTATTCGACCTTGTCCGGGGTCGAGAGCAGGAACTCGTTCTTGAAACGGCAAGACACCAGCTCGTCGGTCAGCCGCCCATGACTATCCACGGTCGCATTCGCCTGGGCGATGACATACTTGCTTTCTTCGATCGCCGACAGGTAATGCACCTCATCGGTAACTTTGCCATTGGCAACCTTGCGGTAGGCGGTCTCGAGAAACCCGTATTCGTTGGTACGCGCATATACCGCGAGTGAGTTAATGAGGCCGATGTTCGGACCTTCCGGCGTCTCAATCGGGCACACACGTCCATAATGGGTTGGATGCACGTCGCGCACCTCGAAACCGGCGCGCTCGCGCGTGAGACCGCCAGGCCCGAGCGCCGACACGCGGCGCTTGTGCGTGACCTCGGACAAAGGATTGGTCTGATCCATGAACTGGCTCAACTGCGAGGAGCCAAAGAATTCCTTCACCACCGCCGACACCGGCTTGGCGTTGATCAGCTCCTGCGGCATAAGACCTTCGCTTTCGGCAAGCGACAGGCGCTCCTTGACCGCGCGCTCGACGCGCACCAAGCCGACACGGAACTGGTTCTCGGCCAGTTCGCCGACCGAGCGCACACGGCGGTTACCCAAGTGGTCGATGTCGTCGACCTCACCCTTGCCGTTGCGCAGATCGATCAGGATCTTGAGCGCATCGATGATGTCTTCCTTGGTGAGGATGCCCGGGCCCTCGTCGGAGCCGCGACCGACGCGGCGGTTGAACTTCATGCGGCCCACGGCCGACAGGTCATAGCGCTCGGCGGTAAAGAACAGATTGTTGAACAGCGTCTGCGCGGCATCGCGCGTCGGCGGCTCGCCCGGGCGCATCATGCGGTAGATCTCGATCTGCGCCTCAAGCGCATCGCGGGTTGGATCGAGCCGCAGCGTGTCGGACAGGAACGGTCCGCTGTCCAATTCGTTGGTGAAAATGGTCTTGACCGTGTCGATACCGGCTGCCGTGCAGTGGTCGATGATGTCCTGGCTCACCGGGTCGTTGGCGCTGGCGATCAACTCGCCAGTGGCGGCGTTGATGACGTCTTCGGCCAGCGCGCGCCCGATCAGGAAGCCGGCCGGCACGTGCAAATACTTGAGCCGCGACTGCTCGATCTGGCGCACATGTCGGCCGGAGATGCGTTTGCCGGCCTCGACCAGCACTTCGCCCTTGGGCGTGGCGATCTCAAAATCGAGCTGCATGCCGCGCAGGCGCTGCGCGATCAGTTCCAGGCGAATGCCGTCCTTGCCCAAATGAAAGACATCGGTCTGGAAAAAGGTCGCCAAGATCTCTTGCGTGCTCATGCCGAGCGCCCGCAGCAGCACCGTGGCTGGCAGCTTACGCCGGCGATCGATGCGCACGTAGACGTAGTCTTTGGGATCGAATTCGAAGTCGAGCCAAGAACCACGGTAAGGAATCACGCGCGCCGAGTAGAGCAGCTTGCCGCTCGAATGAGTCTTGCCGAAGTCATGCTCGAAAAACACGCCGGGCGAGCGGTGTAACTGCGAGACGATGACACGCTCAGTACCGTTGATGATGAACGTGCCGTGGTCGGTCATGAGCGGGATCTCGCCCATGTATACCTCTTGCTCCTTGATATCACGCACGCTCTTGGCGCCGGTCGCTTCATCCTTGCTGAACACCACCAAGCGCACCAACACGCGCAGCGGCGCCGCATAGATCAACCCGCGCTGCATGCATTCTTTGACGTCGAATTGCGGGACACCGAGACGGTAACTCACGAACTCAAGCGCCGCGTTGCCGTTGTACGACTCGATCGGAAACACGGTCTTGAACGCCGCCTGCAGGCCCTGGTCGATGCGCTGCTCAGCCGGGATATCGGCCTGCAGGAACTGGCGGTATGATTCCCTCTGAATCTCGAGCAGGTAGGGAACCTTCAGCACGCTCGGGCGCTTGCCAAAGTTCTTGCGGATGAGTTTCTTCTCGGTAAATGAGTAGGTCATGCTCGTCCTCGAGTGTCACCTTCGGCCAGCGGTAGCGCCGGACCGAACAAATGCCTAAAAGCGGGTAACGACCGGTGACTGTCCGTCACCGGTCGCCCGCGTAACTGCTTACTGCCGTGTCCGCGCTGTACGCGTCACTTGTTGCGACGTCGCTCAACGTCGCTTACTTGAGCTCCACCTTGGCACCGGACGCTTCGAGCTCCTTCTTCATCTTCTCGGCGTCGGCCTTCGGCACGCCTTCCTTCACGGTCTGCGGCGCACCTTCTACCAGGTCCTTCGCTTCCTTGAGACCAAGTGTCGTTACCGCGCGCACCGCCTTAATGAC
>CP070641.1:1042996-1046315 GCA_020354085.1 Pseudomonadota bacterium | reverse complement strand
AGTGGGCCGTCAGCCCCTTCAACATCATCGTGGCGGCGGTCTTGTCGTCGATGGAATCTGGTATCTTGACCAAGCGGTCGGCCGCGATAATGCGCTCCTCCGCATAGGCCCCAATATTCATCGGATAGGCAACACGATCGCCTTTCTTGAGTTCCGTGACGCCGGCACCGAGCTCCTCGACGATACCGGCAGCCTCCATGCCCAGCACGGCCGGCAGCTCACCCGCCGGATAAACGCCCTCGCGCCCGTAAACGTCAATGTAGTTCAGGCCACAGGCGGTCTGACGCAGGCGCACCTGTCCGGGACCGGGTTTGCCAACTTCGACGGTATCCCATTGCAGCACTTCTGGACCGCCGGTCTTGTGGATGCGTATGGCGTGGGTCATGGTCAATCTCACTTTGATCGCAGATAGTCAGATTTGATCGTATTCAGGGCCTGCCATTCTAGCCCCAGTAGAACCGGAAAATCGCGTTCCGATGAATCTTCAATCGTTGGCCCGTTGTCCTTGCCAGATCATGGAGCAGGCTTCATTCTATCCGAGGGAAACCTGTGAATAGCTGACTGGCAAGGCGAGGACTGGAAGACGTTGTATCGCAATCTGACTCCTCCTGGGGCGCCGCGGAGGGCGCCAACCCCTCGACACTCGACGACGCATAGCGCATGACCACATCGATGACCGTTCAGCCCAATCTGGCACAAGCGATTGCGCGCTGCATTCTCGAGGGGTTCGACAAGCATTTTCGCATCTTCCAGGAGATCACCGCCGGGGCGCGCGAACGTTTCCGATCGGCCGATTGGCACGGTGCCCGCAACGCCGCGCGCCAGCGGATTCTGTTCTACGACAAGCGCGTCAACGAGACGATCGCGGTCTTGAACGAGCGTTTCAACTTCAAACAAATCGATGAATCGCTTTGGCAGCAGGTGAAAGTCGAATACGTCCTCTTGCTTCAGCACCATCGACAACCGGAGTTGGCCGAGACGTTTTACACCTCGGTCTTCTGCCGCATGTTCCATCGGGCGTATTTCAACAACAACAACATCTTTGTTCGCAGCGCGGTCTCGACGGAATACATTGAATCGGACACGCCCGCCTATCATGTCTACTACCCGGCGAAGCTGGGCCTGTGGACGACAATTGTCAGAATCATCGAACAGGCCAGACTGGCTTTGCCGTTTGAGGACTTGGCGCGCGACGTGCAGCAGATCACGAATACGCTTTCGAACGCGATAGCGCAGCAATCGAAGCGCGTCGAATTGAACTTCCAATTCCAGGTGCTCAACACGATGTTCTTTCGGGGCAAGGCGGCCTACGTCGTCGGCAAGGTAGTGAATGGAACGGACGCACTGCCGCTTGCATTGGCAATACTGAACAACGAGCGTGGCGGCCTATTTGTCGATGCGTTAATGCTGGGTGAAAAGGCTGTGTCGCAGCTGTTTGAATTCTCCTACGTCTATTTCATGGCGGAACATCCAGTACCGTCCGCCATCGTAAATTTTCTGCGTGAATTGATGCCGCGTCGTAGCAAGGAAGACCTCTATTCCGCAATCGGATTCCAAAAACACGGCAAGACGGATTTTTATCGCGACTTCCTGCACCACTTAAAGTACTCCGAGGATGAGTTCATCGCGGCGCCAGGCATCCCCGGGATGGTAATGGCGGTGTTCACCTTGCCGTCCTATGACTACGTGTTCAAGGTCATTCGCGATCGCTTTGCGCCGCCGAAAGAAACCGATCGCAAGACGGTCGAAGCCAAGTATCAGCTGGTCAAGCAACACGATCGCGTGGGGCGGATGGCGGACATGCTGGAATTCTCGTACGTCGCGTTGCCGAAAAGGCGCTTTTCAAAGGAGCTCCTCGAACAACTGATGGATATTTGCGCCAGCAGCATCGAGATCGAGGGCGAACAGGTGGTCATCAAGCACGTCTACATCGAGCGGCGCATGATACCGCTCAACATGGACATGGCGGAGGCAGATGATGAACGTCTCGACTACCTGATGAAAAACTACGGCGAGGCGATCAAGGAACTTGCCGCGGCCAATATCTTTCCAGGTGATCTGTTATTCAAGAACTTCGGTGTGACGCCGCTCGGCCGGCTGGTCTTCTACGACTATGACGAGGTCTGTTATTTGACCGATTGCCGGTTTAAGGCGTTTCCAAGAGCCCCGCATCCGGAGGATGAGATGGCGGCCGAACCGTGGTTCAGCGTGGAGCCGAATGACATCTTTCCGGAGGAATTCACTTCCTTCCTCTTGGCCGACCCGCGAGTGCGCAAGGCATTCATGAAATATCATGCCGACCTGCTGACACCGGAACTATGGCGGCAGAAGCAGCGCAACATCGAGGCCGGTATCTACGAGGACGTGTTTCCGTATCCGCCGTCGATACGGTTTGCGCGCCCGCGCAAGCGGTCGGTCAGGAAAAAGCGTCGCCGGCGCTAGCCGGGCACGGGCAGCCGTTCGGCGGCCACCACCAGACCGTCGCGGTCGGCATAGAGATAGTGCCCGGTCCGGAACGTGACCTGCGAGAAGCTGACAGGGATGTTCCTTTCGCCGGTTCCTTTCTTTTCGCTCTTTTGCGGATGCGTACCGAGCGCCTTGACCCCGAGTGGCAGGATGGCGATTTCCAGGGCGTCGCGGATGCAACCGTTAATGACGAGACCGCTCCAGCCGTTCTCGACCGCCTTGCCGGCCAGCATGTCGCCAAGCAGGGCGCAACGCATTGAGCCCCCGCCGTCGACCACCAGTACTTTGCCCGCTCCCTTTGTGCCGAGCAGTTCCCGCACCAACGAGTTGTCCTCGAAGAGCTTCAGCGTGACGATCTCGCCGGAGAAACCAAGACGTCCGCCAAAATCAAGCAGGCCCGGGGAGGCGATCTGCAGCCGATCGCTGTACTGGTCGCAGAGGTCAGCGGTCTTGCTCGACATGGCAATGCGCGCCCGGCGAGACGCTAGAATTGTTCCTCCTCGGTGGAGCCGCGCAGCGCGGTAACCGAGGAGCTGCCGCCCTCGATGACAGTAGTGACGTCATCGAAGTAGCCGGCGCCAACTTCCTGTTGGTGTGCCACGAACGTGTAGCCGCGGGAGGCGGCGGCGAACTCGGGTTCCTGCACCTTTTCAACGTAGTGCTTCATGCCGGAGCCCTGTGCGTAGTCGTGGGCCAAATCGTACATGTTGAACCACATGCTATGGATGCCGGCGAGCGTAATGAACTGGTACTTGTAGCCGTACTCGCTCAGCTTGTCCTGGAACACCGCGATCGCTTTGCCGTCGAGATTCTTTTTCCAGTTGAACGACGGCGAGCAGTTATAGGCGAGCAA
>CP070641.1:1039574-1042896 GCA_020354085.1 Pseudomonadota bacterium | reverse complement strand
GGTGCATTTTCGAGATGGAGCGGCGCTATCGGTTAATGGCAGCGCTCGGTGTGCGCAACCTTGCCGGTTATAACCGCAAGGTGAAGGACGCGATCGAAGCCAAGAAGCCGATCTACGATCCGCTCTATGTACGCAGCGCGCCCGACGAGGAAGCCCCGACACTGAAACCACTGCCGCTCGTCGTGATAGTGGTCGATGAGCTGGCCGATCTCATGATGGTGGTTGGCAAGAAGGTGGAAGAGCTCATTGCGCGGTTGGCGCAGAAGGCGCGCGCTTCCGGTCTGCACCTGGTGCTGGCCACGCAGCGCCCGTCGGTCGACGTGATCACCGGCCTGATCAAGGCCAATATCCCGACGCGGATCGCATTTCAGATGTCATCGCGCGTCGACTCTCGGACGGTGCTGGACCAGATGGGCGCGGAGCAACTGCTCGGGCAGGGCGACATGCTGTTCCTGCAACCGGGGCAGGGTGTGCCCACGCGTATCCATGGCGCCTTCGTCGCCGATCATGAGGTACACAAAATCGGGGCTTTTCTCAAGAAGAGCGGCGAGCCGGTATACGACGAGCAGATTTTGAAAGACAGCAGCGGTGTCAACGATCAGGGCTACGTAGTCGGCGATGGCGCCGAGTCCCCCGAAGGTAACGGTGGGGGAGAGTCGGATCCGCTGTACGATGAGGCGGTCAGGATTGTCCTTGAATCGCGGCGCGCGTCGATCTCTGGCGTGCAGCGTCGGCTGCGGATCGGCTACAACCGCGCCGCGCGGCTGATTGAGGACATGGAGCGCGCCGGATTGGTTGGGCCGCTGCAGTCGAATGGCAGCCGCGAGGTATTAGTGGCTGCGCCCGAAACCGCAGAGTAGTCCAAGAGAGCTATCGCGTGAGGCACGGCACGCAACAGCCCCGCAGAACCGTGCACAACGTGATGTTTACTTCGAGTCGCAAGAATCCCATGAGAGTTTTCGGCAGGTTCGTAGTGTTAGTGAGCTGTGGTGGCTTGTTGTTGCTCAGCGGCATGCCGTTGGGCGTCGCCGCCGCGAAATCCGGCGCGGATCATTTGCGCCGGTTTTTCAGTGAGGTCAACAGCTACAGCGCGCAGTTCGATCAAGTTGTTTTGGACGAGGCGCTGAATCTCATTCAGGAATCCACCGGCACGCTTTATATCGAGCGGCCGAACCGCTTTCGCTGGGACTATGACGCACCACTCAAGCAACAGATTGTGAGCGATGGCAAGAAGATCTGGGTGTACGACATGGATCTCAAGCAGGTCACGGTGCGTGCGTTGACCGGTGGGTTGGGCGACACACCGGCGGTGCTGCTTGCCGGTCGTGGCCGGTTGGACGACAGCTTCAGTGTTAAGGCGATGGGCGCGCAGGGCAATCTCGAATGGGCGCAGCTCGCGCCCAAGCGCAAGGACGGGGGCTTCGAGGATATTCGCGTCGGCTTCGAGCGAGGAAAGCTCAAGGTGCTGGAGATGGTCGATGGATTCGGTCAGACCACACGCGTGACGCTGAAAGGTATGCGCGAGAACGCCAAGATCGACGCCGCTCGTTTCACTTTCACGCCCCCACCGGGCACTGATGTGGTGGGAGAATAGGGGACGCGGGATGTCAACCGGGGCGACAAAAGACCTGTTCACGATAACGGCTGCCGCCTGGCAGCCTTTGGCCGATCGCATGCGGCCGCGGGAACTGGCAGATTTCTTCGGCCAGTCGCAACTGCTGGGTCCGGAGAAGCCGCTGCGCCAGGCGATCGAGGCGGGTGCGTTGCACTCGATGATCTTCTGGGGCCCGCCCGGGACCGGCAAGACCACATTGGCGCGCCTGATTGCCGCCCGCAGCAACGCGCACTTTGTCGCGATCTCGGCGGTATTGTCCGGTGTGAAGGAGATACGCGCCGGCATCGAGCAGGCACAACAGGCCCGTGCTCAGGACCGGCCAACGATCTTGTTCGTGGACGAGGTGCACCGTTTCAACAAGGCACAACAAGACGCATTTCTGCCTTATATCGAAGATGGCACCTTTACCTTCATCGGGGCGACCACCGAGAACCCATCGTTCGAGCTCAACAACGCGCTGTTGTCGCGCGCACGAGTGTATGTGTTGACGCCATTGCTGGAGGCGGAGCTAGGGCAGGTCATCGATCGCGCGCTCAACGATGCCACCCGGGGCATCGGCGGGCGGTGCTTGCGTCTATCCGACGATGCACGCGCGCTGTTGGCCAAAGCGGCCGACGGCGATGCACGGCGGGCGTTGAACCTGCTGGAGATGGCCGCTGATCTGGTGGAAGCAGACAACACGCCGGCGCTGATCGATGTCGATCTGGTGCGCGAGGTAGCGAGCCAGGGTCCGCGGCGGTTTGATAAGCAGGGGGAGGCGTTCTACGACCAGATCTCGGCGCTGCACAAATCGGTCCGCGGCAGCGACCCGGACGCGGCCTTGTATTGGCTCGCGCGCATGATCGACGGCGGTTGCGATCCACTCTATATCGTCCGGCGCGTGGTGCGCATGGCCTCCGAGGACATCGGCAATGCGGATCCACGTGCGCTCGAGGCGGCGCTCAACGCCTGGGACGTGCAGGAGCGGCTGGGCAGTCCGGAAGGCGAGCTCGCGATCGCCCAAGCGGTCGTCTATCTGGCCTGTGTGCCCAAGAGCAACGCGGTGTATCGCGCCTGGGGCGCGGCGCAGGCCGACGCGCAAGCGCTCGGGTCGCTCGAAGTGCCGTTGCATTTGCGTAACGCCCCGACACGGCTGATGAAGGAGCTTGGCTACGGCAAAGCGTATCGTTACGCCCACGACGAGCCGGATGGCTATGCGGCCGGTGAGCGCTATTTCCCCGATGGCATGCCACGCCGTCGGTACTACGTGCCAACCTCGCGCGGCCTGGAGCAAAAGATCGCGGAGCGCCTGGCGCAATTGAGGGCGCGCGATCGCGATGCCGAGCCGTCCGATACGGTAGAAGCGGACGCCGCCGGCGCGAGGAAATAGGGGGAACACGAATGACGCAGGTCTTGGCCATTGCCGCGGGCGGCGCCGCGGGCAGCGTGCTGCGTTTCTGGATGTCCGGCTGGGTACATAGCCTCGTTGGGCGCGGTTTTCCCTATGGCACGCTCGCGGTAAACGTTCTCGGTTGTTTGCTGATGGGACTCCTGTTTGTGATGTTCGTGGAGCGCCTGAGCCTCGATAGCGCGGTGCGCGCCGGTGTGCTCATCGGCGTGCTCGGCGGGTTCACCACGTTCTCCAGCTTCTCCATCGAGACCATCAATCTCATTGAAGAGGGGCTATGGCTGAAGGCCGGGCTTAATGCCGGTTTGAGCCTCATATTT
>CP070641.1:1036144-1039474 GCA_020354085.1 Pseudomonadota bacterium | reverse complement strand
GGCCTCAGGCGCGGCGCGGAACGCTAACGATTACCTAAACCAACTAGCGCTTCGATTTCCGGACGAAATCGAGGGCGCTGCGCGCCGCTACGGCCATCCATGGCCTTTCGCGGCATTCGCGCATCCCTGCGCAGCACAGGACGTCTCGACTAGCGCTTGTCAGCGCTGCCGCGCACCAAGTGGGCGGGGTACTTCTCCTCGTTGCGCGCGATCTTGCGGTGCGCGGCGTCGATCGGATCGATGCCGAGCAGATCCGCCAAACGTACCAGGTACAACAGCACATCGGCGATCTCTTCCTCGACTTCGCGCAGCTTCTCCGGCGGCAGCGCACGGCTTTGCTGTTGCGTGAGCCATTGGAAGTGCTCGAGCAGCTCGGCCGCCTCCACGATCAAGGCGCTGGCCAAATTCTTGGGCGAATGGTACTGCTCCCAGTCGCGCGCGGCGGCGAATTCCCGCAGCCGTTCACGCAGCGCTTCGAGCTCACTCATTGGCGTTCAAGAATTTCCGTTCTCGCCGACGCAGACAATGCCGCCGCGCCCCTGCGCCTTGCTCTGATACATCGCCTGATCGACGCGCTCCAGCACGCCCTTCAAGTCCTGACCGTGCTCAGGAGCATGGCCGATACCGACCGACAGACTTATGTTAATGGTCTGCTCCTGCGCCCAGTGCGCGACCGCCTGCTGCAAGCGAGTGGCCACCTCGCGTGCCGTAGTCGAATCGGTATCGGGCAACACGAAGACGAATTCATCGCCGCCGAAACGCGCCAGGATATCGCTCGCGCGCACCTCTTGAGCGAGCAGGCGCGCAATCTCCCCCAGCACGCGATCGCCGACATGATGACCGAGGTTGTCGTTAACTGCCTTGAAGCGATCGAGATCGGCGAACAACACAGCGACGCCGAGGTTGTCCGAGCCTTCTGGTGTACGCCGGAACAGCGGTTCGACCCGCTCGTAGAGCGCGCGCCGGTTGAGCAGGCCGGTAAGCACATCGAGCGATCGCTCGGCCTCGAGTTGCCGGCGCGCGCGGTCGAACCCGCTCATCAAGGCATAGGCGTACAGCACCAAGATCGCGCCGAACAGCACGAAGTAGGCGGTGCTCATGGACAGGATGCGATAGAAGTCCGCTAAGCGCACCAGCAGCACGCTCACGCCGAGGATGAAGCTGCCAACCATCCCTTCGGCAAAGTAGCGCATCCCATAGCGCAGGCCGTTGCCGAGAATCACCACTACGTAGACGACAAACGCCGGCGATACCACGATCGGGTCACTCAGAATCGCGAAAGTGACGCCGCCCAGATCGATCCACAACATGGCATGCCAACGCATTGGCGAATTGAGCTGCCGGCGCGCGTGCACGAAGAATATGGTGACGAGCGTGCCGTAGATGGCTAGACCGCTGAACAGGATGAACGGGTTGACCAAGCCGCTGTGGCGCGGCGGCTCGCCGAGGGTGAAATACAGCACGCCCAACAACAGGAAGAAAAAGCGCGTCAGAAATTGCAGGCGCTGTTGCCCCCAGGATGGCGTGCTCGACCAGTCGTCGTGGCGGCGCATGACGCCACCGCGCTCCGGGCGCGAACGCCGATCAGTGCGGCGGCGGCGATTGGTCATCGGACGACTCTCCCTTCTCCTTGGTGCGACGTTCCGGTTAGATTTCTAGCATGCGCTTGCGGGCGCGAGCTATGGCGCTGCGCACCTGTACGGGAGAGGTGCCGCCGATATGGTTGCGCGACTTAACCGACCCCTCGAGCGTCAGCACCTCGTAGATGTCGTTGTCGATGAGCGTCGACAACTGGCGGAACTCCTCCAACACCAATTCCGAGAGCTCGCGACCGCTGTCGATTGCAATGCGCACCGCACGCCCGACGATCTCGTGCGCGTCGCGAAATGGCACGCCCTTGCGCACCAGATAATCGGCAAGATCGGTGGCCGTGGCATACCCAGCGCGCGCGGCGCGCGCCATGGCCTCGCGCCGTACCGTGATGCCCGGCAGCATGTCGGCGAAGGCGCGCAGGCAATCGAGCACCGTGTCGAGGGCATCGAACAGCGGCTCCTTGTCTTCCTGGTTGTCCTTGTTATAGGCAAGCGGCTGCGCTTTCATCAGCGTGAGCAACGTCATGAGGTCGCCTTGCACACGCGCGCTCTTGCCGCGCACAAGCTCCGGCACATCGGGGTTCTTCTTTTGCGGCATGATGGACGAGCCGGTGCAAAAGGCGTCCGACAACTCGATGAATCCGAACTGCGCCGACGACCACAGGATCAGTTCCTCGGAGAAGCGTGACAGGTGCACCAGCACCAACGCACAGGCGGCGACGAATTCGATGGCGAAGTCGCGATCGGCCACGGCATCGAGCGAATTTTCCGCGACCTCATCGAACCCGAGTAGCTTCGCGGTGTAAGCACGGTCGATCGGGTAACTGGTGCCGGCGAGCGCGGCGGCGCCCAGGGGCATGACATTTACGCGCCGCCGACAATCGCTGAAACGTGCACGATCGCGCGCCAGCATCTCGAACCACGCCATCAAGTGATGCCCAAAGGTCACGGGTTGGGCGACCTGCAGATGGGTAAACCCTGGCATGATGGTTTCGGTCTCGCCCTCGGCGAGCGTGAGGATCGCCTCTTGCAGACGCGTGATGGCGGCCTGCACCGCGTCGATACCGTCGCGCAAGTAGAGACGCACGTCGGTGGCAACCTGATCATTGCGCGAACGTCCCGTGTGCAGCTTCTTACCGACGTCTCCGATACGCGCGATCAGGCGTGCCTCGATGTTCATGTGCACGTCCTCGAGCTCGACGCTCCAGGCGAACTGCCCGCTGTCGACCTCGGCCTCGATCTGCCTGAGCCCTTTGGTAATCGCCTCGCACTCAGGCTGTGTCAACACGCCTACGTGCGCCAGCATCTGCGCGTGGGCGATCGAGCCCGCGATGTCGTGGCGATACAAGCGACGATCGAAACCAATCGAGGCGGTGAACGCCTCGACGAAGGCATCGGTCGATTCGGTGAACCGCCCTCCCCAGAGCTTGTCGCCCGTCATGGTGTGGTGGTGATCGTGTTATGCGCTCTTATGCCGCAGTGCGAAATCGCGAAAATCGGCAGAATCTATCGGCCGGCCGCCCATCCGTATGCGCCGCCCGGCCGTCGGCCCCGGGTTGTTACCCCCCAGCGGTGCGGTCTATGTTCTTCTTCGAGAGTTGCCTGGTCCGGACTCTCCTTTGTGCACCCCCCACCCCGAATTCCGGATCAGGTCTTCGGCCCCCGTCTCCCGACGGGGGCTTTTTTTTGCCCCGCCGAGAACAAGTATACTTCAGCGCTTCGCAAAAGAGTCGGGCCG
>CP070641.1:1032714-1036044 GCA_020354085.1 Pseudomonadota bacterium | reverse complement strand
TGCGAGCGCCAGCGCGGTGAGCATCGTCGCGGCGCTTGGGTTGGCGTAGCGGACGGTTCCGTCCGCATCGAGTTGCAGAACGGGATTGGGATTGCGCTCGGGAAACATGGCAAGACGCCGCCGTGCGGTTTGCTCGCGGATGTAGGCGTGCATGCCAAAACCGACCAGCAGCGAGATGATGAAGATTGCCGTCGCCAGCGCTACTACCCGCGTGCGCATATTCGCAACCGCGGTCAGATTGGCGTCGACACTAACATCAATTCGATCGTCGACGCTGGCAGCGAGTCGGTCGAGCTCCCGTTCGATGGAAAGGGCTGCGGCCTGCGCAGCTACCAGCAGGGATCGGGCGCGGATGACGTTGGGCGCGCGCGCCCGCATTGTCTGATCGAGTTCACGCGCGTTCTGGCGCAGGGTCTCATAGTGTGCCCGCGCTCGTTTCAGTTCATCGCGCCCGGCCAGCGGTCCCGCCAACTGGTGCAGTCCCGCCTCACAAGCGGCATCGAGCGTCTGATAATGTGCGAGAAAACCGGGATGGTCACCAGTGGCCACGAGTCGCGCCAGGGCGGAGGCCTGGCGGGCGACGTCGACCCTCAAGCCCGCAATCGCCTTGAGTTCCGGGATGCGATGCCCACTCAGTGTTTGGGTGGCGACGCTGACTTGCTCCGCATGGAAGTAGACGAGGCCGGCGAGCACGGCGCCCAAGACAAGCACCGAGACATAAGCGCTGAAGATGCGAACGCGAAAATCACGAAGCATGACGGTCTGGATTCGATCGTGGTGCCATTATCAACTTCAGGGGACCTTCAAAAAGCTAAGCGCGATGGCGCGATTCTCCCATCACCATGCCACCGGCGACAATGTGCGCCGTGCGCAACGGCTCGGGCAGCGCCGAATTCACCGCGAATCGTCGGATCAGGTCTACGGCGCGATCCAAGCTGATGCCCATGCGCTGCACGTAGACTCCGGCCGCTGGTTCCATGGGTCCGAGTTGTTCGATCAGCGCCCATTTGCGCACACCGCCGGGAACGCGCCGTAACAGCGCCTGACGGATCGCCGCGAGGTTCGGCGCCTTGCGGCAGACCACAATCACCGCAACGCCCAGGCGTGCACTCAGTGCCCGCACGTCAATGACGTTGAAGCCCGCAAACGCCACGCCCTGTAGCAGGATCGCCTGGAGATGATGTTGGAAACGTGAATGCGAGACAAGCTTGACGATTGTATCGGTGGCATTGCGACCGTCACGTCGTACTTTGCCACTCAAGATGCCTTCCAGACGCGTGCCTGCGTACACGGCCCCGACCACGCCTACGTCGCCGCGGTGAGTGCGCGCAAACGGGGCGTCGTCAAAGCCGATGACATGCGAGATGCGACCACGCATGTTCAGTTAATCGCGCTAGTCCTCGGGCTCGTAGCCGAGGTTCGGGGAAAGCCAGCGTTCGACGACACCGAGGTCGAGACCCTTGCGTCGGGCGTAATCTTCGACTTGATCGCGACCGAGCTTGCCGACCGCGAAGTACTGCGTGTCGGGATGCGAGAAATAGAAGCCGCTAACGGCTGCCGCCGGCCACATGGCGTAGCTTTCGGTGAGTTTCACTCCAGCATTCTTCGGTGCATCGATCAGTTTGAACAGCAAGCCTTTCTCGGTGTGGTCCGGACAGGCCGGATAGCCCGGCGCCGGGCGGATGCCCTGGTACGCCTCGCCGATCAGTGCGTCGTTGTTGAGGTTTTCGTCCTTCGCGTAACCCCAAAACTCCCGACGCACGCGTTCGTGCAGGCGCTCGGCGAAGGCCTCAGCGAGGCGGTCGGCCAGCGCTTTCACCAGAATCGCGTTGTAATCGTCGTGCTTCGCCTCAAACTGCTTCGCCAGTTCGTCGGCACCGCTGATGCCGACCGTGAACGCGCCGATGTAGTCCTTTCTGCCGGATGACTTCGGCGCGATGAAATCGGCCAGTGCCCGGTTCGGCCGGCCCGGCGGCTTTTCGTCTTGCTGGCGCAACGTATGCAGGGTGGTGCGCAGCGCCGTACGCGACTCATCGACATACACCTCGATATCGTCGTCGTTTACGCTGTTTGCTGGAAACAGGCCGATTACGCCATGGGCGGTGAGCGAGCGATCAGCGATGATGCGCTTGAGCATCGCCTGCGCATCGTTGTAGAGCTTCGTCGCCTCCTTGCCGATCTTCTCGTCCTTAAGAATCGCCGGGTACCTGCCGTGCAGTTCCCAGGTGATGAAGAACGGCGACCAGTCGATGTAGTTCACCAGTTCCTCGATTGGATAATTCTTCAACGGACTCAAGCCGAGCTTGGGTGGGGCCGGAGGCGTGCAGGCCGACCAGTCGATCTTTGTCTTGTTGGCGCGTGCTTCGGCGAGCGTCAGCATGCGGGTCTGGGCGGACTTGGTGGCGTGACGCTCGCGCACCTCCTGGTACTCGGCCTGGTGCTTGGCGAGGAAGCCGGCGCGCAAATTGTCAGACAACAGGCTTGAGGCGACGCCCACCCCGCGCGAGGCGTCCTTCACCCACACCACCGGCTGCTCGTAATTCGGTGCGATCTTCACGGCGGTGTGCACGCGCGAGGTCGTGGCCCCGCCAATCAGGAGCGGTGCCTTGAAGCCCTCGCGCTGCATCTCTTTCGCGACATGGGCCATCTCGTCGAGCGACGGCGTGATGAGGCCGGAGAGCCCGATGACGTCGGCGTTGTGCTTCTTCGCCTCCTCCAGGATCTTCGCCGCCGGCACCATGACGCCGAGATCAATGACCTCGTAGTTGTTGCAGGCCAGCACCACGCCGACGATGTTTTTGCCGATGTCGTGCACATCGCCCTTGACCGTGGCCATGAGAATCTTTCCCTTCGGCTTGGTGTCGGCGTTCTTCTCGGCCTCGATAAAGGGCACGAGGTGGGCGACTGCCTTTTTCATCACGCGCGCGCTTTTCACCACCTGCGGCAGGAACATCTTGCCGGCACCGAACAGGTCCCCGACCACGTTCATGCCGTTCATCAGTGGGCCTTCAATTACCTCGATAGGCCGCGCATGTTGTTGGCGAGATTCTTCGGTGTCGACCTCGATGAACTCGTCGAGGCCATGCACCAGCGCATGAGCGATGCGCTCGTTCACAGGCAGCTCGCGCCATGCGAGATCAGGACCTTTGGCCGCTTCACCCTTGCCGGCGTACTTCGGCGCAATCTCGATCAAACCCTCGGCGGCATCAGGGCGGCGATTGAGCACGACATTTTCAACCCGCTCGCGCAGTTCGGCAGGGATGTCCTCGTACACCGCCAAGGCGCCGGCGTTGACGATGCCCATATCCATGCCGGCCTGAATGGCGTGGT
>CP070641.1:1029262-1032614 GCA_020354085.1 Pseudomonadota bacterium | reverse complement strand
CCAAGGCTGAGACATGCGCCGGATCGATGTGTGGATGGATGCCGTGGCCAAGATTGAAAACATGGCCGCTACCCGGGCCGAAGCTCTCCAGCACGGCGCCAACTTCGGCCTGGATGCGCGCGGGCCCCGCGTACAGCACGGCCGGGTCCATGTTGCCTTGCAGTGCCACCTGCTGGCCGACACGCGCGCGTGCCGCGCCCATGTCGGTGGTCCAGTCCAACCCTAATGCATCGCAGCCGGTGCTGGCCATGGCCTCGAGCCACTGACCGCCGTTCTTGGTGAAAAGAATCACTGGGACACGTCGGCCTTGGGCGGTGCGGGTCAGACCGTGAACGATATTCCGCATGTAGCGCAGCGAGAAGGCAGTGTAGTCACGCGGCGTCAGGACACCACCCCAGGTGTCGAAGACCATGATTGCCTGGGCGCCGGCGGCGATTTGCGCATTGAGGTAGAGGGTCACGGCGCGCGCCAAGGTCGCCAAGAGCGAATGCAACAACTCCGGGGCGTCGAAGAGCATGCGTTTGACTTGGGCGAATTCCTTGCTGCCGCCGCCCTCGACCATGTAGGTCGCGAGCGTCCACGGGCTACCGGCAAAGCCGATCAGTGGCACGGAACCGCGGAGCTCTTGACGAATGAGGCGCACGGCGTCCATCACGTAACGCAGCTCCCCTTCCGGGTCGGGTACACCGAGTGCGTCGATATCGTGTTTGGTGCGCACTGGGCGCTCGAAACGCGGGCCTTCGCCTTCCGTAAAGTACAGACCCAAGCCCATGGCGTCCGGTACCGTCAGGATGTCGGAAAAGAGAATCGCGGCATCCAGCGCGAAACGCCGCAGGGGCTGCAGCGTCACTTCGCAAGCCAGCTCCGGGGTACGGCATAAGGTGGTGAAATCGCCGGCCTTTTCGCGTGTCGCGCGGTACTCGGGCAGGTAGCGGCCAGCCTGGCGCATGATCCAGACGGGCGTGACATCCACCGGCTCGCGCAGCAGCGCGCGCAATAGCCGGTCGTTGGTGAGATCAGCCATCAGCAAGAGCCACCATGAGAGCTAACTGTGGCCGGTGGGCGCTGGGTCGAGAGCGAGCACCACGTCCCCGACTGAACGCGCCGGCAACACAACTAAGGCAGCGGTGCCGGGAGATTGGATGACCCCATCAAGTACCGATCAACGCCGCGCGCGCAGGAACGACCCTCGGCAATCGCCCAGACAATCAACGATTGGCCACGCTGCATATCACCGGCGGTGAATACGCCGGGTACGCTCGTCATCCAATTTTCATCGCGCCCGACGTTGCCGCGCTCGGTTAGCTTGACGCCCAATGCCTCCAGCATGCCGGGCTTCTCCGGCCCAACAAAGCCCATCGCGAGCAGCGCCAGATCGCACGGCAATGTGAACTGGCTATCGGGCAGCTCGCGGAACGTCATGCGCCCCGCCTCCTGCACCGGCTCGACCTTGACCAGTTCGATTGCCTTTACACGACCGCTGCCATCGGCTTCGAAACGCCTGGTCGACACCGCGTAGAGGCGCTCGCCACCCTCTTCGTGCGCTGAACTGACCCGGTAGACAAATGGATACTGCGGCCACGGATTGGCCACCGCGCGTTCTTCCGGTGGGCGCGGCATGATTTCCAACTGGTGGACGGAGGCCGCACCTTGGCGATGCGCCGTTCCGAGGCAGTCGGCGCCGGTATCACCTCCACCGATGATGATTACGTGCTTTCCCTTGGCAGATAATTCGGTTTCCTTGGGTAGCGCGTCACCCTGACAGCGTCGATTGGCCTGCGTCAGGTACTCCATTGCGAAATGCACGCCCTTGAGTGCGCGCCCCGACACCGGCAAGTCGCGCGGCTGACACGCCCCGCCAGTCAGCACCACAGCGTCGAACTCTTTTCGCAGCCGATCGACTGAATAGTCGACTCCCACGTGAACACCAGTTTGAAAGATCACCCCTTCGGTGCGCATCTGCTCGAGGCGGCGATCGAGGACGCGCTTTTCCATCTTGAATTCGGGAATACCGTAGCGCATCAAGCCGCCAATACGATCGTCGCGCTCAAGGACCGTGACCGCGTGACCGGCACGGCGCAGTTGTTGCGCGGCCGCTAAACCCGCCGGGCCCGAACCGACCACGGCGACTTTCTTGCCGGTCTCGATCTGCGGTGGCACGGGATTGATCGAGCCCGCGGCGAAGGCATGGTCGATGATCGCCAGCTCCACGGCCTTAATTGTGACCGGGTCGCTGTTGATACCGAGTACGCACGCGCCTTCGCACGGTGCCGGGCACAGCGTCCCAGTGAACTCAGGAAAATTATTGGTGGCGTGCAGCCGCTCGATGGCCTCGCCCCACTGGCCCCGGAACACGAGGTCGTTCCAGTCCGGTATCAAATTGCCGAGCGGGCAACCCTGGTGACAAAAGGGAATGCCGCAGTCCATGCAACGCGCCCCTTGTTTTTTCAGCTCATCCTCGGCGAGTGGCGCCATCACCTGCTTCCAGTCGCGCAGACGCTCCACCACCGGGCGATAGGGTTGCTTTGCCCGCTTGAACTCCATGAAACCGGTAGCTTTACCCATGGACGGCCTCCATTACCGCCTTGTCCTCGGGAATGCCGTTGGCGCGCGCCTGGCTGATGGCGCTCAAGACGCGCTTGTAGTCCTTAGGCATGACCTTGACGAAGCGCGCTTGCATGGTTTTCCACTCGTCCAAGATCTTCTTGGCCACAGTACTGCCGGTGTAGCGCGTGTGGCGCTTGAGCAGATCCTTGACGAAATCCAGATCATCCTCAGCGGTCAACACCTCGAGCTCCACCATGGCCAAATTGCAGCGACGCTTGAAATCACCGGCCTGATCCAGCACGTAGGCGACACCGCCCGACATACCGGCAGCGAAGTTGCGCCCGGTGCGCCCAATAACCACGACACGACCGCCGGTCATGTATTCGCAACCGTGGTCGCCAACGCCTTCCACGACCGCGGTGGCGCCGCTATTGCGAACGGCGAAACGCTCACCGGCGATGCCGCGGAAATATCCCTCACCGCCGGTCGCACCGTAGAGCGCGACGTTGCCGATAATGATGTTTTCTTCTGGCACAAAGGTCGCCTGGCGGGGTGGATAGACAACAAGCCTTCCGCCCGACAGACCCTTGCCGATGTAGTCGTTCGCGTCGCCCTCGAGGGTGAAGCTCAAACCGCGCGGGACGAAGGCACCGAAACTTTGGCCGGCCGATCCCGTGAAATGGATGCGAATGGTGTCATCCGGCAATCCTTCTGCCCCATAGCGCTTCGAGACCTCGTAGCCAAGGATCGTGCCCACGGTGCGATTGGTGTTGCGGATCGGCAAGATCACATCAAGGGGTTTCTT
>CP070641.1:1025805-1029162 GCA_020354085.1 Pseudomonadota bacterium | reverse complement strand
GTCCGAATGCCCCAACAAGCCCTTCGGATGAGCGATACGCACGCCTCCGATTACGAGGTCGCGACCGGCCACTAACTGATGAACGTCGTACCCGTGGCCAATGCGCATCATGCCGCGCCCGCCTGCTGCCGCAAGAAAAGCTCTGCGAGCGCAAGATCGCTCGGGTGCGTTATCTTGATGTTGTCGGGATGGCCATGCACAAGTTTTGGCCGACCGCCCATGCGCTCGATTGCCATCGCCTCATCAGTCACATCAATACCGTTCTCTTGCGCATTTTCCAGCGCCGTTCGAAGTTCTCCGACACGAAATATTTGCGGCGTAAGGGCGCGCCACAAGCCAACCCGGGAAACCGTTTCGATAACGCAATTATCGGCATCCGCGCGCTTGACCGTATCCGCTACGGGTAAAGCCAACAAACCTCCGTCTTCGGTACCCTCTACCGCAGCAATCAGACGATCGACATCAACTGCACGCAGGCAAGGCCGCACGGCATCGTGCACCATTACCCAATCAGCGTCGCTGGCGGTGGCAGCCAAGGCCCGCAGGCCATTCAGCACAGTCGCGGCGCGCGTGGCGCCACCTAAGAACGTGCCACGCAACTTGGGAAATGAAGACCATACGCTGGTGAGCGCTGCCCAGTGCGAGTCGTCGGGGGCAATTCCGACCATAACCCCGTGAACACGTGACTGCGCACACAGGCGTTCCAGTGTGCCCGCCAGTAGGGGGCGGCCGTTGAGGGGAAGGTACTGCTTGGGGAGGTTGCTCTGCATCCGGGTCCCGACACCTGCTGCCGGTATCAGGGCCCAAATGCGCGGGACGGCGGACAAAGGGGGTTCGAGACCTAATTTACGCCCACATAGTTGGAAATGCGATCGCGCGCGGCGTCCATACCGATGCCTTGGATGGCGGCGACTTCGCGGGCCAGATAGCCGCAAGCGGTTTCCAGCAACATCGACTCTTCAAACGACAAGCCCGACTGTTTCTTCCAACGCATGAGATCGCGTACCACCTCGCCCAGCTCCATGCAGGAGCCGGAATTGATCTTGCGTTCAATCTCCTTGCAGCGCTCGGTCCAATTCCCCCCCGTAACGCGCTTGCGACTGCTGCGCGCCGCGAGGACTTTGAAAAGCTCTTTGAGCTTGCGCTCGTTTAGCAGGGGACGAATACCATTGCGCTCGATGTTGCCCTTCGGCACGCGTATGACCATACGCGTTTCGGGAATGAGAATGACATAGCAGGGTTCGAACTTGCCGGCGACGTAGATGTCCTCCACCGACTGAATCACACCGACACCTGCCGACGGGTAAAAGATGGAATCGCCGACTTTGAACTGCGCGCGCTTACTCATCCCAGCACCTTCCTCAGTTATGTGATCTTGTGCACGTAACGACAGTTAGCAGCGACTGTTGCCACCTTCGGTGAAATTATGCCCGTAACATACGCTGAAGACAATATTTTTAGCTCGGAACAAGAAGCCAAACCAGTAAGATAGAATGCCGCCTGTACAGTTGGACCTGCAGTCGGGCCATCGGCTCCGAAATTCAGAGAAACCCTTTTGGAATCGCCACTTAGACCGTTATTACCGGCCGACCCGGCCGGTCTCTTGATCTGGAGCGGGCTGTTTGGAAGCGCCAGGGGGCTGGCCATCGCACAGGCTGTGGAACAACATCGCGGCCCTACCCTTTTTATCGGCCGCGGGGCGCAGTTCCTGCAGCAATTGGAGGACGAGATCCGCTTTTACCGGGCCGAGCAGCCCCTGCCTGTTCTGCCGTTTCCAGATTTGGAGAGCCTGCCGTATGACGCAGTCTCGCCGCATCCCGACATCGTTTCACAAAGACTTGCGGCTTTAGCGGCCCTACCCAATCTCAAGCGTGGTCTATTGCTTACCACCGCTGCCGCCGTTATGCATCGCATCTGTCCGCGCGAATACGTCGCAGCGCACAGTTTTCAACTGCAATCTGGGGAACGCTTGGACCTCGCCGCACTACGGGCCCAGCTGGCACAAGCCGCCTATAGGAATGTGTCTCAGGTCATGGAACCCGGTGAGTTCGCCATTCGCGGCGGGCTCATCGACATCTTCCCCATGGGTGCGAGTAAGCCTTTTCGCGTTGACCTCCTTGACGAGACGATCGAAACCATCCGCGAGTTCGACATTGCTACGCAGCGTTCCGGTGCCACACTGGATGCTATTCGGCTGCTTCCTGCACGCGAGTTTCCGCTTACAGAGACAGCTATCCAGCGTTTTCGCCAGGCCTTCCGAGCCCGATTCGAGGGTGATCCGCAGCGTTCGCCGATTTATCGCGACGTGAGTCAAGGTCTCTGTCCCGCGGGCATCGAATACTATCTACCCCTTTTCTTCGACAGCACCGCCACGCTTTTTGACTACTTGCCGCACAACACGCTGTGCATCGTGGACGACGGCGTTGCCGAAGCGGTTAACGTGTTTGAGCGCGAAATAGCCGAGCGCCATCGCGATCGGCGCTTGCGACAAGAGCGCCCCTCCCTGGCACCCAACGAGCTCTTCTTGTCCGCGTACGAATTCCATTCGCTCCTTCCGCGTTTCACGAGAATAGAGATCCAGGAACTAAGCGTTTCGGATCAAGGCAACTCATCACAGCATCAAGACACCGTGCGCTACGACGCGCCACCGCCTCCCGCGCTCCCATTCGAGCGCCATTCCCATACGCCCCATCACCTGCTGTTCGAGCACCTGGCGAGCTTCCCGGGTCGGGTCTTGTTGGTCGCGGAGACGGCGGGTCGGCGCGAAACACTTTCGGGATTGCTTGCCGAGCACAAGCTTCGACCCGAGCTCGTCGCGAACTGGAGCGCGTTTTTGACAGGCAGTTCGCGTCTTGGGTTGACCGTGGCCAATCTTGAAAAGGGGCTGCTATTGCGCGATCCAGCCCTCAGCGTCGTTACTGAACCACAGCTCTACGGTGAACGGGCTGCCCAACGTCGTCGCCGGTTACGATCGGCCCCGCCACCGGAAGCCATCATCCGCAACCTCGCCGATCTCCGCCCCGGCGATGCTGTCGTCCATGAGGACCACGGCGTCGGGCGATTTCTCGGTCTGCAAGCTCTCGACGTCGGCGACGGCCTAACGGAGTTTCTTGCGCTCGAATACGCGGACGGCGATAAGCTCTATTTGCCTGTTCTATCACTGCACCTGATAAGCCGCTACACCGGAACCGATCCGGAGCACGTCCCGCTACACAAACTGGGGGCTGACGCCTGGGACAAAGCCAAACGGCGCGCTCTCGAAAAGGCGCACGACGCCGCTGTGGAGCTGCTCGAAGTACAAGCGCTGCGCACTGCCCGTCAGGGGCATGCTTTCGCCAAACGCAACGATTGCTACCA
>CP070641.1:1022341-1025705 GCA_020354085.1 Pseudomonadota bacterium | reverse complement strand
GCCATCATCTCACCGGCACGCATCGGTACCAACGTGTCATCGCCAAACGGCAGTTCGCGGTCGACTGTCCAGGATTCTTTTGCGATGGAAATCTTGTCGGTGTTGCGCGGCAGGCGATAAAAATCGGGCCCATGAAAACTCGCGAACGCCTCGAGCTTATCGAGCGCGCCGGCCTCCTCGAAGGCCTCGGCGTAAAGCTCGAGTGCGGCGTGCGCTGTATAGATCCCGGCGCAACCGCAACTGGCCTCCTTGGTGTGCCTGCCGTGCGGGGCACTATCGGTACCGATAAAGAACTTGGGGTTGCCGCTGGTCGCCGCCTTGATCAACGCAACCCGGTGTTGCTCGCGCTTCAACACCGGTAGACAGAAGGCGTGCGGGCGAATGCCACCGGCAAACATGGCATTGCGATTGAGCAACAAATGGTGCGCGGTGATGGTGGCAGCGATGTTGGGGTCAGCCCGCGCAACGAAATCGACTGCTTCTTTCGTGGTCACGTGTTCGAGCACGATACGAAGCTTGGGAAAATCGCGTGCGATGGCGGTGAGGTGTCGCTCGATAAATGCCTGCTCGCGGTCGAACACGTCGATCGCGACGTCCGTAACCTCTCCGTGTAAAAGCAGCGGCAGGTCGTGCACTTCCATCGCCGCCAACACCGGGTAGACGCGCCTCAAATCGGTCACGCCGTTTTCCGAATTCGTGGTCGCGCCGGCCGGGTAGTACTTGACCGCGTGCACGAAACCGCTGACTTTGGCCTTGGCGATCTCGTCCGGGGAGGTCACGTCGGTGAGATAAAGCGTCATGAGCGGTTCAAAACGCGAACCTTGCGGCCGCGCCGCTAGAATACGCTCGCGATAGGCGCGGGCCAGCTCGACAGTCGTCACCGGCGGCCTGAGGTTTGGCATGACGATGGCGCGCGCGAACTGGCGCGCCGTATGCGGCAGGACAGCGGCAAGCAGCGCGCCGTCGCGCAAGTGCAGATGCCAATCGTCGGGACGCGTGAAGCTCAGTTGCACGGGGAATACGGGTCTCACTGGCGCACGCTCAACGCGTGGTCCATTTGAGCTGGAACTCAAGCTCCTCGTTTCGGCCGTCGCGCTCGTGCTCGATGTTCACGATCGCGCCGGCCGGGATGCGTAGTGATTCCCCGCGACGCGAATCGCGAATGGCTCGCTGCGCTCGACCGCGCCTGCCAGCCGCCGCAGCTTGGCGGCGGACTGCTTGCGCGGGTAGGACTTCTTGATATCCCGGCGGCGCACTCGCTGCGCGTTGCGCGGCCGTCGGCGGCGAGCCTGGATGTTCACGATGACCTCCTTGGGGTGGGCGCCAGCGTACCGAATGCCCGCAATGTTGGCAAAGTGGCGCTACCGGCAGGTGCTTCCCGGCGCCGCTTGCGGCATTCAGCGCTTGGCATCATCTCGACTCTCGCTGCGCTTGGCGGCGAACGGGTAGGCGCTGCCCGTATAGCCACGTGCCGGAATATACAGCGACAGCAGCATGGTCACCGTCAACACGCTGAAAGTTGCCATCAACGACCAACCGACCGGAATTTTGTATACGTCGACCAACAGCATCTTGGCACCGATCAGAATCAGCACAATCGCCAGGCCGTAGGACAGCAGATGAAAGCGCTCGTGCACGCCGGCGAGCAGGAAGTACATCGCACGCAGCCCGAGGATGGCGAACACATTGGAAGTGAGCACGATGAAGGGATCGGTGGTGATGGCGAAGATGGCCGGGATCGAGTCGACCGCGAACACGATGTCGACGATGCCGATGAGGATAATGACGACGAAGAGCGGTGTCGCCATTTTCGTGCCGTTAACGACGGTAAAGAACTTCTCACCGTCGAAACCCGGCGCCATGCGCACGTGCCGGCGGATCCACTTGAGCGCCGGATTCGATTCCAGGTCCGGTTCCTGGCCAGCGGCCCACCACATCTTGATGCCGGTGAACACCAGGAAGGCGCCGAACACATACAGCACCCAGTGGAAGCGCACGATCAGCCAGGCGCCGATCAGGATCATCACCGCGCGCAACGCCAGCGCGCCGATAATACCAATCATCAGCACCCGCTTCTGGTACTCGCCCGGCACGGCAAAGTACGAAAACACCAGGAGAAAGACGAAGATGTTGTCGACCGCCAGCGCCTTCTCGACCAAGTAACCGGTGACGAACTCGAGCGCCTTCAGGTTGGCGGTCGCGCGGGCCGCCTCGTCCCCGCTCGATCCGCCCAGATACCACCATAGCCACGCAACGAACAGAAACGATACGGCGACCCAGACAAACGACCACACAGCGGCATCGCGCATCGATACCTTGCGCGCGCCTTGGCGGTTGAGCGTGAAAAAATCGATGAGCAGCGCAACCAAAACGAATGCTGCAAACAGCGTCCACATCAGCGGTGTGCCAACGGTCAGCATGGAACGGTCTCATGTTGAACGGCCTGGCGCGGGGGCCGCGGGGTTGATTGTTATCGCCATTGTTGGTCTTGCCGACCGGCATTGCCGGCTCGAGGTGCCGGGCAAGGGATCGTGCGCCTGCGCGATCCCTTATCCGTCTTGACGGCACCACAAACCCAAGGCCGCCTGGCGCGGCCCGGCGGGCTACTCCCCTTCACAGGCGAAAGAATTTGAGCACACCCGCAGCCACGCCGCAACGCGCGGTCAATTGGCAATCACGCGCGTAACACGCGAAGGGAGGAGGGGAATCTATCGATACCCTGTGCTCTTCAGGATGTGAGCGGTCAGTGCTGCCAGTTCGCTACCCGGGCTCGACCATGGCTGTGAAACCACACCGAACGAACTGCGCCATATTGTACGCATGAGCCATTTCTCGAGATCGGCGGCGTTGTCCATTCCGGAGATAACATCGGCATCGACACGATTGAGGACTACAGACACGAGTGTTAGACCGCGCGCGGCAATCGCCTCGGTAGTAAGCATGGCGTGATTAAGACATCCCAGGCGATCGGCCACGACCAGCAAGATCGGCAGCTTTAGTCGCTCGGCAAGGTCACAGACCCGGCCATCCACCGCGAGCGGTGACAAGAATCCACCCGCACCTTCGACCAGGAGAAAATCCTTCGCGCCAACGCCCACGCGACAAGCCTGCTCGAGATCGGCGAGCCCAATCGTCTTGCCCTCCCGGGCGGTGGCGCGTTCCGGCGAGATCGGCGCCGTCAGACGATGGGGGCAAACCGTATCCAGCCCTTCTTGATTGCCCGCTGCGGCTCGCAACGCCGCCGCATCAGCAGGATAGGGCCTACCGTCACGCAATTCACAGCCGGACTCGATCGGCTTGCGCGGCCGGACCGTTACGCCGCGCTCGACCAACAAGCGCGTGAGGGCACAGGCCACTACGGTCT
>CP070641.1:1018877-1022241 GCA_020354085.1 Pseudomonadota bacterium | reverse complement strand
CAGCACAATACCGAAGCGGTCGCGCAACGGCGAGGTCAGTAGCCCCGCACGCGTCGTAGCGCCGACCAGGGTAAATGGCGGTACCTCCAATTTGATCGAGCGCGCCGCCGGCCCCTCGCCGATGACGATGTCGATCTGGTAGTCCTCCATCGCCGGATAGAGGATCTCCTCGACCACCGGGCTCAGACGATGAATTTCGTCGATGAACAATACGTCATGCGGCTGCAGGTTGGTGAGGATAGCCGCGAGATCGCCGGGTCGCTCCAGGACGGGGCCGGAGGTTTGACGCAGTGCAGCGCCCATCTCGTTGGCGATGATATGCGCCAGTGTCGTCTTGCCCAGCCCTGGTGGCCCAAACAGCAACACGTGATCGAGCGCTTCGCGCCGCGCGCGGGCGGCGGCAATAAATACCTCGAGTTGCCGATGGATCGGCGCCTGGCCCACATATTCCGCCAGGCGTTGCGGGCGCAAGCGCCGCGTCTCCCCGGTCTCCTCGCTCTCCTCCAGCACCCGGGCCGTTACCAGTCTATCGGTCTCAATCATATATATGGATTCTCACCTGCCTCCCGCTCACGCGCCAGCGGCGAATGAATGCGGTTTTGCGCGCTAACCTAACCCGCCATGCTGCGCAGGGCCTGGCGGATGATATCTTCGGCGCTCAGGTCCTTGGTAGTGATTCCCCGTACCGCGCGGCTTGCCTCCTGTGGCTTGTAACCCAGCGCAATCAGGGCGCTCACCGCCTCGCCCACTGGATCGCTGTTGGCGGCCAAGGCCTCGGCCACGCCGGGCGCGTCTTGGTCATGGGGTTCAAACGGCAGTTTGTCGCGCAACTCCATCACCAGACGCTCGGCGGTCTTGCGCCCGATACCGGGAACCTGTGTCAATCGCGCGATGTTATTGTCGGCCACACAGGACACGAATTCCTGATCCGACATGCCTGAAAGGACCGCGAGCGCCACGCGCGGCCCCACGCCATTGACCTTGAGCAAATCGCGAAACAGCCGGCGCTGCGACTCGCGCGAAAACCCGAATAGCAGCTGGGCATCTTCCCGCACGACGAGGTGCGTGAATAGCGTCACGGCCTGCCCGGTCGGCGGCAAATCATAGAATGTTGTCATCGGCGCCTCGAGTTCATAGCCGACGCCGCCGACATCCACCAATAGCGCTGGCGGCTCCTTGCTGACCAGCGTACCGTGCAAGCGCCCGATCATGCGTCGACCCGCAATGACCGCCAGCCAGCGCCACGTGCGCGACTGCGCGCCGCCGGATAACCGCTGACGGCGTGGTGGGCGTGACAGATCGCGCAGGCCAGCGCATCGGCGGCGTCGGTGGGCGGCGCCGCATCGAGCTCCAACAAGGCGCGCACCATGTGTTGCACCTGACGCTTCTCCGCGCTGCCCTTCCCGACCACCGTGCGCTTGATTTGCAGCGCCGTGTATTCGGCGACCGGGAGCGTATGGTTGACCGCCGCGCACAGCGCCGCACCGCGCGCCTGACCGAGCTTGAGCGCCGAGTCGGCGTTGCGCGCCATAAAGACTTTCTCAATGGCCAGAATTGCTGGCTGGTAGGACGCGACGACTTCCGTCACGCCGTCATACACCGCCTTGAGACGCGACGCCAGATCGCCCTTGCCGGTGCGGATGCAGCCGCTGACAACATAGTGCAGTCGGCCGTTGCGCAATACCTGCACGACACCGAAGCCGGTCACGCGCGAGCCGGGGTCGATGCCGAGTATCCGCATCAGCTCGCGGCCTTGAGCAGGGAGTCGGGAAAGTTGGCGTTGGAATACACGTGCTGCACGTCGTCCAGATCCTCCAGCACATCCAGCAAATCGAGCAACGACTGCGCCGTGTCGCCGGCCACCGGGGCATCGGTTTGCGCGCGCTGCTGCACTTCAGCCGACTCGGGCTTGAGACCCTTGTGCGTCATGGTCTCGACCACGGCATCGAAATTCTCCGGCGCCGTCAGGACCTCGAGTGCGCCTTCGCTGTCGCTCGTGACATCGTCGGCGCCGGCCTCCAAGGCCGCCTCCATCACTCTGTCCTCGCTCGTGCCGACGGGATAGCTCAGCACGCCGGTCTTATGAAATAGAAAAGCAACCGAGCCATCGGTGCCAAGATTACCGCCATGTTTGCTGAAGGCGTGGCGCACCTCTCCCACGGTACGCGTGCGGTTATCGGTTTGACACTCCACCATAATCGCCACCCCGCCCGGACCGTAGCCCTCGTAACGCACTTCTTCGTACTGGGCGCCCTCCAGCTCGCCGGTGCCGCGCTTGATGGCGCGCTCGAGCGTGTCCTTGGTCATGTTGGCGGCCAGCGCCTTGTCGATCGCCGTGCGCAGCCGCGGATTGTGCGCCGGGTCACCGCCCCCACCGCTGCGGGCGGCGACGGCGATTTCGCGAATGAGGCGCGTGAAGATCTTCCCGCGCCTGGCATCTTGGACACCCTTGCGGTGCTTGATATTGGCCCATTTGCTGTGGCCGGCCATGGTCGCAGGTCCCTAAGGTATTGGTTTTTCGGGCTTCCGCGGCGCGTCGGATAACGCAGTGTAACATCCGCCAGCACTGCGCCCCAACCGGCGCTGCCTTTTTTCGGTTCAAGCCGCTGGCTGCTGAAATCGGCCGGTCATTAGAAAGCGACACACCTGCTCAGCGGCCCGACGTGAGAATGGTAGTCCTGAATGCGCAATTGGCAGCATGACGGTATCGGTCGCCCCGGCCAGGGAGCTTTCCTCAATGGTGAGCAGTCCATCTCCCGGACCGTGACGGTTGGAGAATAGCCGTCCGCCACCGATTGGCATGGTGCCGATGACGACACCGATGTCGCGCGACGGCAACACCCACTGCTCCGGCAACTGTTCCAAGACCTGGCGCACACTCGCGCCCAATAGATAGCGCCCAAAACGGGTTTGTGCGATGCGCTCACCGACGTGGGTGCCGCCATGCGGCGAAGCGAGGGTGACAATGCGCCCGGGACGCTGTTGCGGAAAATAGTGAAACAGGGCGCGGATCACGATACCGCCAAGGCTGTGTCCAACAAAATGCACGGTCGGCGCATCGATGCGCTCGACAAATTGCTGGAGCCCGATCGCATTACCGCGCAGGTCCTTGCGCACCGACGAGTAGGAAAAGGGATATACCGCGAAACCGCAACGGCGCAGGTGACGCGCCAAGAACATGAGCGATGCACCAGTGAGCCATAGGCCGTGCATCAAGACCACGGCCTCCGGTTTCGGGTCAGCGGAGTTCAAGCGGCAGCGAGATGAGATTTTCCAAAACCAGAAACTCGAAACGAGAAACTCTGACTAGGGCGAGACGTCGAGCATGCGTTGCAGCGCCAGGCGCGCAAGTTCTGCGTCGGCC
>CP070641.1:1015407-1018777 GCA_020354085.1 Pseudomonadota bacterium | reverse complement strand
GTCGGTGCGGGCAGGCGATTTGGCATTGGTCGCAGCGGTGGCCGGGGATTAGGGTTGCAGACGTCGGGTGCAGCGGGAGTAGAATACTCTTGAGTTCCTGCCATTGCGTAGCGAGGCCATCCATGAGCACCAAGACCGAAGAACAGGTATTCGACTCCGCCTTCGACAAAGTGGTCGAGATGGGGAACGGCCAGGCCGACAAGGATCAGGACGCGGATTTGTGGGACATCGCCGACGGGATGCTTGCGGGCGCCATTCAGTTTTGGCTCTATTCGCGCCAACCCTGCGGCAATCCGCGTTGCGAAGATTGCGCGCCTATCAGCACTTCCGCGGCGCGCGTGACCGAGCTGCACCGGTTGACGCAGGCCTATGCGGAGGAGAGCGAGTACTATCACTCGGCCAGCGACAGCAACGTTGGGCGGGCCTAGCGTTCAGGCTTTCCAAGCGTCGAGCGCGTGCCGTATCGATCGCTTACGACGCGCGCGGCATCAGCTCGTCGAGGCCGCCATCCATGTGAAGCTCCGTTAGCTCATTGAAGCCGCCCACGTGGCGGCCATCGATGAAGATCTGCGGCACGGTGCGTGCGTGGTTGGTTCTTTCCAGCATTTCCTTCAGCCCGGCGCGATCGACGTCGACGCGCACCTCGTCGTAGGCAATTTGGTACTTGTTGAACAAGTTCTTTGCCCGCTGACAAAGCGGACAGATGCCAGTGCTATAAATCTTTACGCGTGCCATAACAACCCCTGGAGTTTGCCGTGCGCAGTGTAGCGAAGCCCCAAGATCGATCCAAGCCAAGACTCTTGACGGATGCGGGCCTGGCGGCGCCGCGCTTCTAGTTCGCGCGCGCCAGCATGTCGATGAGCGCGCGGATCTTCTCCATCTGCGTCTCGATACTCTCTGTTAGCACAAACTGGGTGCGTGCGCGATGCAGATTGTGACCACGCCACTTGACCTTGAAGTATCGGTCACCCTGTAGATGATCGGTAAGAAAACGCAGTCCAAGTTCCAAGGGAATGAGGCGAATGGCATCGGGCAAGTGACGCAGGTCGTTGTCCGTCAGGAATGCGCGGGTTTCCACGAAGTAACTGTCGAGCAGCGCGCGGCAGATATCGAGGTCAAATCGCGCGCTCGCCGGATCGGGCGGCGTCTCGCCCGCCGGGTTACAGGCCGAGCGCAGACAATCGCCCAAATCGTAGTGGATCAACCCCGGTTGCACGGTATCGAGGTCGATGAGGCTCACGGCCTCGCCGCTCACCACGTCGAAGAGCACGTTCTCGAGTTTGGGGTCACCGTGTATCACGTGCATCGATAGCTCCCCGCGACGTCTTGCATCCTCCAGGCTTGAGACCCGGCTCGCCCGCGCGCGCGCAAAATCGATGCAAAACTGCAGGGCGGGGTCGGCAGGGATCGGTGACGCTTGTTCGGCGACCGCCGTGAATCGCGCGTAGTACCAGGGCGTGTCGTGAAAGCGCTCGCGTGTCACATGCAGGCGCCGAGGATCGAGATCGTGGACCATGGCATGGAAGCGGCCCAGCGCGCTGCCCACGCCGCGCGCCTGCGCCAGATTCTCGAGCCGTTCGGGCGCGCGTGTATTGGCGACGAATTCAAGCGCGCGCCAGAAGCCACCATCGGCGTCGACCCAGTAGTCGCGACCGTCACGGGTCGGCACGATGGCCGGCAGGCGCAGGGCGATACGTGAATCGTGCGCGTGCATCAGCAGGACGCGCAGGTTCTCCATGATGAGTTCCGGCTTGGGAAACGCCTGGCGACTGATGCGTTGTAAGACGAGGCGAAAGCGCTCGGTGGCGACCAAAAAACTGTCGTTAATGAGACCGCCATCGAGCGTACCGATGCTGACGATGCTCCCAATGGGCACGAAGGCCTCGGCGGCGCGATGCTGGGGCGAAGACGCGGTGGTGGTCATGCGCGGTGGCGCCATCGTACACTGAACAACCGGCTCTGCCGAGCCGGATAGGAAATTCGTGAAGCGCGCGCTTGTCTTCGGGCTCTCGATTGCCGCGGTGCTTGCGGTCGTTGCGTACTTTCTGGGTCCAAGGCTGCTGTACACGGCCGACGACCAAGTGCCGCGCAACTTCGTTGCGCTCGATGCGCGTCTCGCGACCGCGGGCCAGCCCTCGGCGGCGCAGCTCGCGTCCTTGGCGGAGCAGGGTTTTGGGGTCATCGTCAATCTATCGCCTGCGGGGAGCTTCGGTTCGATTGCCGACGAGGGCGAGCGCGTGCGGGCGGCCGGCATGGTCTACATAGGTTTGCCGATCCAGTTCGACGCCCCGAGCCGGCAGGACTTCGAAACGCTGCGGCGTGCGCTCGATTTGCATGCCGATCGCAAGGTTTTAGTTCATTGCCAGCTTAACTACCGCGCCTCGGCCATGGTGTTCCTGTATCGCGTGGTGGCGCAGGGCATTCCGCCGGTTGCCGCCTTCGCCGAGGTGGAAGCAGTCTGGACGCCAAACGCGACGTGGCGCGAGTTCATGAACCGCATACTGGCAGAGGAGCGTATCGCCTACGAGGTGTGGTAAGGTCGATTGAGTGATATGCGTCGACGGAAGCGGTAGTTGAGTGCCGGGCCCAGGAAAGATACTCATGCCCGATAACAGCATAGTGTGCTGGAAATGCGGCGGGGTCCTTACGGGTGTGCCGTTTCCGTTGTCACGGCGCGCCGAGTGCCCACAGTGTCAGGCTGAACTGCACGTCTGCCGGCTCTGTCATTTTTACGATCCGCGCGTCGAGGGCAAGTGCCGCGAGGATCGCGCCGAGGAAGTGCGCGACAAGGAGCGGGCCAACTTCTGTGACTATTTCAAACCGCGACCCGGAGCCTTTCGCGTCAAGGACGGTGCCAAGGCTCAGGCCGCCAAGGCGCGCGTTGATGCGCTATTCGGCGGCGCGACGCCGAATGCGCAGCACGATCCGGCACGCACGGCATTGGACGAGTTGTTTGGCGACGACGACAAGAAGTCCTCATGAAGAAATCGCGGCGCAAAAAGCCGGCAACTCTGCTCGCGACGGACTTGCAGGGAGCAAAGGCGCGGAATCCAAAGGCCAGCGCGCAACGTCGCAAGCAACTCGCCACCCACTACGCGGCCCGCTATCGCGCGCGTTGACATTAATGGTAGTAACTCTCATGTGGGGCGCTCAGTAGACGGAGCGGATCGGCCGGCGGCTCGTCGGAAGAATCGCGACTTTTGAGCATGGCGTCGACTGTCGTGGGTGTCACAGCGCGACGCATCATGATGGCGCGCAACAGGGTGTGATGGAGCGCCGGACTCGACCGGTAACCGCGCCAGTGTCCCAGGAGCGGCGCGCCGGCGAGCGACAGGTGACCGATGATTTCGATTATACGTGCACGTAACAG
>CP070641.1:1011879-1015307 GCA_020354085.1 Pseudomonadota bacterium | reverse complement strand
CGAGTCGGCGTCATCGATCCGCAACGCAATCAACGAGGAATCGGAGATGCGCTTCCTGTCGACCTTGTCGTCGACCGATATCCAGGATATCGCCAACTACCTGTCGGGCTCGGGTAGTACGTCACCCACCAGCGGCGAGGGCCTGTACAACAGCTACTGCGCTGGCTGCCACGGGCCGACCGGTCGTGGCGGTCCGGCGGGTGACGTGCGCGGTGCCTCGACCGATAAGATCAAGTCGGCCATCCGTGAAGAGCGTGACATGCGCTATTTGAGCGGCATGCTGACCGATAGTCAGATCCGGTTGATCTCGACCTATCTGCGTAGCTTTGGGGGTGGTGACGACTAGCATCGTCGCGCACATCTCAGGGCTGTCTTGCAGGGGGCCATCGGCCCCCTGTTTCTTGGCGAGCGCCAAGCAGCGGTACCAACCGCTGAAGGCCTGGCTACCGGACCACGTCGCTGATGGTAATGACCACCGTTTCCTTGATTGTCGGCGGCAACGGCGCGCTTAGGCCCTCCATGTCGCCGCTCTGCGGCGTGGCGTTGCCGGTCTTGGACACGCGCGCACCGAACACGACCTGTGCGGCACTCGACATCGTCATGGTCGGTGTCATGGCCATGCTGTCATCAAGTGTGATCGTGGCGGGCAGATCTTTCACCTGCTTGCGCACGATCGCAAGTGGCATCTTCGGCCCCTGTGCGGCGCGGGCGAACACGAACACCGTATCGGTCGGTGCGGCCTTGGTTGCCAGCGAGGGCGCGAGCTGCACGCGTACGGCAACCTTGGCTTTGGGTTTTGCGCTGGCTGGCGCCGGCGGCGCGGCCTGTGCGAGCTGCGGATTGGCGTTCTGCACCTGGGTGATGAGTTGCTCGACCATCGGGCGCCCCTCTGATCCGGGCGGCAACTGGGCGAGCAGGCGGCGCCAATAGCCAACGCCTTCTGCCGGCCGGCCCTGCTGAATCAGCGCGTGGCCCATGAGCCACAGGCTCTTGGGGTGGTTGGGGTTGGCCTTGAGCGCCTGGGACACAAGCGCCGCGGGTTGCCCCTGCATATTGTTGTTGGCGGCGAGCGCCAAGGCCTCGGCGTGGTCGGCCAGCAAGTCTGGCTGATCTCCCAGGATTTCACTTGCCTTGGCGAACGCCAGCCCCGCCTCGCCAAAGCGTTTTACGACGACATAGGAACGTCCGAGCATCACCCAGCCTTCGCCGTCTTTGGGATTGGCGGCGAGGCGCGCGGCGAGCCGGTTGATCATTTCATCGAACGAGTGCGCGTCCGGTGTCTGTGCCTGTTGCGGCGTACCCGTCGTTGTACGCGTGGGGGCATCGAGATCGCCAAGCGAGAAATACAGACCGAGCGCGAGCACCGGGACCGCGACGCCTACCGCGATCGCCGTCCAGCGTGCAGTGAGTGCCGTCGTGGCGGTCGCCGTGGCACCGCTCGCGGCCAGATCGTCTGCCATTTGACGTTCAAGTTCGGCGCGCGCGCGTTCGAACTGGGCTTGGGTGAGCGCGTCGTTCTTGAGATCCGCCTCCAGTTCGGTGAGGCGCTGACGATGGACCGCGAGATCGACATCCTGCTGCGCGGGACCGGTACTGCGCGGGCTACGCAAGAGGGGGACGAGGACAAACGCACCTGCGACGGCCAGCATCGCCGCAACGACGAACCAGAAGATCATGAGGATTTCTTATTCCCAGTGTCGGTGGAATCCAGCAGTGCGCGCACTCGCGCCTGCTCGGCGGGGGACAGCTCGGCTTCGGGCTCGGTGCGTCGGCGGCGCAGCACGATCACCAGTATCACGCCAGCCACGGCAAACAACAGAAACGGCCCGAACCACAGCACCGCGGTGGTCGACTTGACCGGCGGCCGGTACAAGACGAAGTCGCTGTAACGCGCCACCAGAAAATCGGTGATCTGCTTGTCGCTTAAGCCCTCGCGCATCTTGTTATACACCTCACGGCGCAGGTCGCCCGCTAGCTCGGCGTTGGAGTCCGCGAGCGATTGGTTCTGACAAACCAGGCAACGCAGCTCCGCGATTAGCTCCTTGTAGCGCGTTTCCTCCGCCGCGTCCTTGAATTGCAGCGGTTCGACCGCGGCGAAGCCGGGTAACGCGAACGCCAGGCAAGTGATCAGCCACAATGTCGCCAAGGCCTTCACGCGGTTTCTCCCTTGGGGGCGGCGATTCCGGTCTGGGCGCCGGCCTCGGCGCGCCGGCGGCGCGCGGCCAGCCGGTAGCGCGGATCGGCGGCAGCGAGTACGCCACCGAGCGCCATGATGATGCAGCCCAACCAGATCCAACGCACGAACGGCTTGTGATAGAGACGCACGCTCCAGGCGCCGCCGCCGAGCGGATCGCCGAGTGCCACGTACAGGTCACGCGTAAAGCCCCAGTCGATCGCCGCCTCGGTCATCGGATTCTGCTGCACCAGGTAGATGCGCTTCTGCGTCTCGAGACGCGCAACCTGCCGGTCGCCTTTGAATACCGTGATCACGCCTTCTTCGGCGCGATAGTTGGGGCCGGCGACGGGGCGTACGCCGTCGAAGCGAAACCGATGGCCGCCGAGCTCATGGGCCTCGCCGGGCGCAAGCTTGACGTCGCGCTCGACGCTATAGGCGCTGGTGAGCGTCACCCCCACCACGAACGCCGCGACGCCCAGGTGTGCGACCGTCATGCCGTAGAAAGCGAGCGGCGTGGTCTTCACGCCGGTCCACAAGTTGTTCTTGGCAATGATGCGCACGCGCAGATTGTCGAGCGCGGTGAGCGCTATCCACAGCGCAATCGCGATGCAAACGAACGTCATGATCGCCGCCACCCCGACAGTCGCGAGCAGCGCCACGGCGGCCACGACGACGGCAATGGTGAAGTGCACCCACAGCCGACGCACGAGCTCCATGGGATCAGCCTGTTTCCAGCGCGCGATCGGGCCCACCCCCATGAGAAATAACGCCGGCAACATGATCGGCACGAACACCGCGTCGAAGTAGGGCGGCCCCACGGAAATCTTACCAAGGTTGAAGGCGTCGAGCGCGAGCGGATAGAGCGTGCCCAACAGGATGGTCGCGCACGCCACCACCAGCAGCACATTGTTCACGAGCAGCGCAGATTCGCGTGATACGAGCTCAAAGCCGCCCACCGCGCGGATGCTCGGGCCGCGCCAGGCGTAGAGCGTGAGCGAGCCGCCGATCACCACGGCGAGGAATATCAAAATGAACACGCCGCGCGCCGGGTCGGTGGCGAAGGCGTGCACCGAAGTAAGGACTCCCGAGCGCACCAGGAAGGTGCCGAGCAACGATAGCGAAAAGGCGATGAGCGCGAGCAATACCGTCCAGCTCTTGAAGGCGCCGCGCTTTTCCGTGACGGCGAGCGAGTGCATCAGTGCGGTGCCGACGAGCCAGGGCATGAACGAGGCATTTTCCACCGGGTCCCAGA
>CP070641.1:1008338-1011779 GCA_020354085.1 Pseudomonadota bacterium | reverse complement strand
CAGTAGTGTAGGGACCTCTGCGCGTTGGGGCTGTAAGTATCGCCGCGAGGAGCACCCGCCGGGTGGGGCGGGGTCATGAACAACAAAAAGGGAACTGCCATGGTCACATGCTCTCGTTTTGGGGCGCCGCTTGTTCTCCGAATCTACTCGATTAACTCGGCTAGCCGCCTGGCGGCAGCTGCGGGTCTCCAGTTGCCGGCCTGCGGGATGATTCGAGTATGACGGCCGCCAACGCCGAGCGCCGTGAGCACGAGCGCCGGATCGTTTCGCTGCCCGTCCATATCATCCATCCGGACATCGGCCAAGCCACGCTGTTCACAAAGGACTTGAGCGTGAGCGGTGCGTTCGTGAAGTTGCCGCGTGACAAGTGTCCGCCTGTTGGGACGATCGTGGGGATCCGCTTTTTGGGTAACGCCCCTGAAGTGGCCGATTCCGTTGTCAACGCCCGCGTGGTGCGTGTAACGGACGAAGGAATGGGCCTGCGTTTCTTCGACTTCGACGCCTTCTAGCGCAACGCGCGCTGCACTCGGGGGATCTGTCCGGCGGAATTCCCGAGCCGGCGCCCCGGCGCTGGAATTTGGCCGCGCGGCTGGAGTAACGTAGTAGCCATGTGCTACTCGGCCATGGTGGAGCAGAATCTCAAGCGACTGGAGCGCAAGCTCAAGGCGCGCACCGATCTTGAGCAGTTCGAAGAGCTTTTCCGGCGCCGTGCTGAAGGCGAGGACCTGAAGCTTGCCAAGGCGCTGGAGGCGAATTTTCTTTTCCCGCAGTCAGCTGCCGAAGAGCGCATTCGAGGTTATATCGATGCCCATCGTGCGGCCACCAGCGCGAAATGGGAAGCCGAGCTGTTCAAACAAAGAAAGCGCCTGGCCGATGCCGAGCGCAGCCTCGCCAAGCGCGAGACCAAGAAAGCGCACGAGGATGTGCGCATCGCCACCAATAAGATTGACTGGCTGCGCGCCAAACTCACCGACCTTAAACGGACAGAATCCAAGGTAAACGACGCGCGCATTTTTCCGTTTTGGCATGCACCGGTGGTGGTGCGCGAAACGGACGGGCTTGTGATCAGGCCGATGCGTTACCACTGCCGTCCCCACAGCAAACCTGCGGGCTACGACAAGCGCTATCCCGGGCTTTACAACGCCCGCCGCGACAATCTGGAGGGCTTTTGGAAATCGCTTTTCGGTCAGCGCCACGCGGTGTGCGTGCTGACCAGCTTTTTCGAAAATGTCGCGCTAAATGATTTCGAGAAACGCGAGCTGCGCGCCGAGGAAAAGCCGCAAAACCTAGTGTTGCATTTCAATCCACAGCCGGCGCAGCATATGCTGGTCGCTTGCCTGTGGGATCGCTGGGAAAAGAAGGGTGAGCCCGGGCTCTATTCGTTCGCGGCGATTACCGATGAGCCGCCGCCGGAAGTAGCGGTCACCGGCCACAATCGCTGCATCATCCCTCTCAATCCGGCAGACATCACGGCCTGGCTCACTCCTGGCGCCGAACTGACGAGTTACTACGCGCTTTTGGATCACCGGGAACGTCCCTACTACGCACACGAATTGGCCGCTTGAAGCCACGTGCTGCACGCGTCGGCGGCTATTTCGATAGTCCGCGACTGCGGCGAAAGGCAGCCAGCGCGGCGTTCCGTTCCGCCGCGAGATCTAGAATGGGTGGTGGATAGTCTTTCCCGAGCTGGAAGCCAGCTGTCTCGCGAACGGCTGGCGGCGCCTCCCATGGCGCATGGCGGTATTTTGGTGGCAGGCAATTGAGCGCAGGCAACCATGTGACGAGATAGTCGCCATGCGGGTCGAATTTCCGGCTCTGCAGCACCGGATTGAATATGCGGAAGTAGGGCGCCGCATCGGCGCCGCAACCGGCGACCCACTGCCAGTTAAGCGTGTTGTTGGCGAGGTCGGCGTCGACCAGCGTGTCCCAAAACCAGCGCGCGCCGCTGCGCCAGTCGAGGCGCATGTGTTTGGTGAGGAACGAGGCCGTGATCATGCGTACCCGGTTGTGCATAAAACCGGTGGCCCACAGTTCGCGCATGCCGGCATCGACGATCGGGATACCGGTTTCGGCGCGCTGCCAAGCGCTGAGTAGTGTCTTCGAGCGACGCCAGGGAAAATTGTTGAAGCGCTCGTCCAGCGGTGCGTTCGGAGTGTGCGGAAAGTGATGCAGCACGTGGTGGGCGAACTCGCGCCATAAGAGCTCGCGCTCCAGGATTTCCGCGCCACGAATCAGGCCAGGCCGTACCGCCGCTCGGGATTGTTGGATGGCGTACCACGCTTGGCGCGGCGTGATCTCGCCGAAGTGCAAGTGCGGCGATATGCGCAGCGTACTGTCCCGCGCGGGCATGTCGCGCTCTTTCGAGTATGCAGCGAGTTTTTCCGCGAGCGCACGAAGTCTCTTATTTGCACCTCGTTCGCCTGGCTGCCAAGTCTTTGCCAGTCCCGTGTCCCAGCGAATCCGCGGCAGTAAATCGAGTTCGTCGAGCGCGAGCGTTTCTATTCGAGTGGGAGGGGGCGCAAGCTTGCGCGGTACCGGCGATGGCGCAGAGACGGTGATTCTCGTGCGGGCTTGACGAAAAAATGGCGTATAGATGCGGTAGGGTGAGCCGCTCTGGCTTGTGATCGACCATGGCTCAACGAGCAGGTGGCCACTCGTGGTTTGTACGTCGACGCCTTCCCCGGTCAGGGTCTGTTCGATCAATCGGTCGCTCGCTCTTCGCGCCGGGTCGTACAGCCGGTTGAAGCACACGACGGCCGCGCCGGTCGCGCGAATCAGTTCGCGCAGCGTAGCGAGACTCGGGCCACGACGAATGAGCAGGCGTCCGCCGCGTCGCGCCAACGATTCCGACAGCGCCGCCAGGCTGTGATGCAGCCACCAGTTGCTCGCGGCCCCGGGCGCCCAATCGCCGTCTTCTTCAGGTGCATGGATATAGATCGGCAAGACGCAGTCGGCGACCGCGAGGGCTTGCGCGAGCGCCGCGTTGTCCGCGAGCCGAAGATCGCGTCGAAACCAGACTATCGCCGTAGTCATGCGTCGATTTCGATCAACCCGCTTCAGCGATTACCGAAATGCGTAGAGATTTGGAACTGTGCGGGCTCGTAACCCAACGCGCGCAGCTCTTCGTCGATGGCGTCGCGTGTGCTGGCGGGCAATGTGGTTGTGCGGCTTAGGATCCAGCCGTAACGACGGCTGGATTCGCCGACGACGGCATACTCGTAGTTAGGTCCAAGCGCGAGGACCCAGTAATCGCCCCACACCGGCCGCCATCCGAGGAGGCTAAAGAAACTTACCTCCAACTTGGCATTGGTTTCGGGTTCGACCACGCGCGCGATGGCACGGGCCTCATCCAACGAGCCATCGCTGGTGCGACAACGATTGATGACTGTAATAGTGCCGTCGGGATCGCGGGCGTACTCGGCCGTGGTATCGCTCACGCAG
>CP070641.1:1004792-1008238 GCA_020354085.1 Pseudomonadota bacterium | reverse complement strand
CACTGGCAATGCTGCGGCCGCGTGGGGCGCGCGCCTGGCGCAGGACGACTACATTCCGGCGTTTCCCATCACGCCGCAGACCGAGATCATTGAGTTGCTCGCGAGCTGGTGCAACAACGGCGCTATGTCCGCCCGAACCGTGACACTCGAATCGGAGCACTCGATGCTCACCGCCGCCGCGGCCGCCGCGGCCACCGGCGTGCGCGTGTTCACTGCCACCTCCTCGCAGGGCCTGCTGTATGCGATGGAGATGCTGTACACGGTGAGCGGCTGGCGCGCGCCGTTCGTGCTGGTCAACGTCTCGCGCGGACTCGCTTCGCCGATCACGCTCGAGTCCGACCACAACGATCTGCTCGCGGCGCGCGACAGCGGTTTCTTGCAGATCGTGTGTGCCACCGGCCAAGAGGTGCTGGATTCCGTCTTGATGGCCTACCGCTTGGGCGAGGATGCGCGCGTGCGCCTGCCGGTGTTGGTCAATCTTGACGGTTTCACGTTGTCGTTCACGCGCGAACCGGTCGAGCTGCCCACGCCCGAGGCGGTGGCGCAGTTCCTGCCAGCGTTCGATCCGGAGAACATCCGCTTTCGCGCCAGCAAGCCGGTGAGTCAGGCGGTGGCGGTGCTGGGCGGTGGACCGTATTCGTACTTCCGCTACGAGATCCATCTTGCCGCCGAACAGGCGCTCGCGGTGCACGCCGAGGTCGTGCAGGAGTTTGCGCAACGCTTCGGGCGCGATTATGGCGTGCTCGAGTGTTATCGCAGCGACGACGCTGAATTGGTGTTCTTCATGATCGGCGCGTTTGCCACCAAGGCAAAAGACGCGGTCGATCGCTTGCGCGAGGCCGGCGAAAAGGTCGGGCTGGTGCGCCCGCGGCTGCTGCGGCCGTATCCCGCTGGCGCGATGCGCGCGGCGCTCGCCGGAAAGCGCGCAATCGCCGTCATCGACCAAAACCTATCGATGGGTAAGGGCGGAGTGTTGCACAGCGAACTGGCCTCGGTGCTGTACGGCGACAAGCGCGCGCCTCCAATTGTCGCCAGCTTTATTGGCGGTTTGGGCGGACGCGATATCAGCGCCGAGGAATTCTACGAGATCACCGCGACGCTGAAGCAGGCGATCGCGAGCGGAGAGACCCCGCCGCCGCGCCTGCTCTATACGGAAACCGAGCTGCGTCAAGTGCGCAAGCTGCAGGCGATCGCCATGGTCGAGCGCAACGAGCTGGGAGACAAGCGATGAGCGACGCCATCCGGCGCATGAAGGACCTGCCGTCCACGCATCTGCTCGGTACCGGCACCGCCATGTGCGCTGGCTGCGGCGGGCTCATCACCCTGCACGAGATCTACGACGTACTCGGCACCAAGACCGTGTTCGTAAATGCCGCCGGTTGCATGACCTTGCTCGCGGTTTATCCATTCACGCCGTTTCGCGGTTCGTGGCTGTATACCGCGATGGCCAGCGCGCCGGCCGGCGCGCAGGGCGTGCGCGACGCGCTCGACATACTTATTAAGAAGGGGCGGCTGGCGCCGGAAGAGGACCTGACCGCGGTGGCGCTTACCGGCGATGGCGCCGCCTACGGCATGGGGCTGTCGGCGACCTCGGCCGCGATCGATCGCAATCTCGACTTCCTTTATCTGTGTTACGACAACGAAGGTTACGGCAACACCGGTCAGCAGTATTCGCCCGCCACCCCGCACGCCGCGCAGACCGCCACTAGCCGCGGGTCGCGCGGCTACCCCGGCTACAAGAAGGATTTGTTCACCATCTGGGCGGCGCACCGGCCGGCCTACGTCGCGACCGTGATCGGCGCCGAACCACTGGATCTGGCGAAGAAGATCGAGAAGGCAAAGGCGCTCAAGGGCCCGCGTCTGATTCTCGCGCTCGCGCCGTGCCCGCCAGGCTGGGAATTCGATCCGCAGGACTCGATCGAAATCGGCCGATTGGCGGTGAAGACCGGCGTGTGGCCGCTCAAGGAATATGTCGACGGCAAGGTGGTGCACACGCACGTTCCCCATCCGCGTCTTCCGGTGGAAAAGTATCTGGAAAAACAGGGCCGCTTCCGTCACCTGTTCGAGCCCACGCGCAATGAGGCGTTGCTCAAGGAGATTCAGACGGCGGTGGATCAGTACTGGGCCGAAATCGAGCATGGCTAACGCAAGGCGCACGCTTAGTTACTGTCATCGCGGCGGCGAGCTGCCGCTACTCGGCAGCACCATCCCCGCGCATTTTGAAGCCATCGTTGCGCGCTTCGGTGCGCGCGAGGCAGTGGTGAGCGCGCACCAGAACCGGCGTCTCACTTACGCGCAGTTTAAGGAGGCAGTGGACGAGCTGGCACGCGGGCTGATCGGGATCGACTTCAAGAAGGGCGAGCGCATTGGGGTGTGGTCCACCAACAATATCGAGTGGCTGCTGCTGCAATTCGCGACCGCGCGTATTGGCGCCGTGCTGGTCAATATCAATCCTGCCTATCGACCGCGCGAGCTCGCCTATGCATTGCAGAAATCCGAGGTGCAGGGGCTCTTCACCATCCCGGCGTTTCGCACCAGTGACTACGTCGGCATGTTGGTCGATTTGATACCGGATCTAAAGACCCACAGTGCCACCGAGTTCGAGCATCGCGACTTCCCGCAGCTGCGCCGCCTCGTGCTTTACGATCCGGCCGATCCCGCACACACCCAGGCGCCGTGCTCGGGATTTTCCACCTGGGAGGAGGTGATCGCCGCCGGCCAGGGGATCGAGCCGGAAGCGCTCGCCGCCGCCACTGCGGCGCTCGATTGCGACGACCCGATCAATATCCAGTACACCTCCGGCACCACCGGTTTTCCCAAGGCGGTGGTGCTGACCCACCACAATATCCTCAACAACGCCTTTTTCACCGCGCGCGCCATGCACTTCAGTGAGCACGACCGATTGGTGGTGCCGGTACCGTTCTATCACTGCTTCGGCATGGTGGTGTCGAACCTCGTGTGCCTGTCCGTAGGCGCCTGCGTGGTCCTGCCGAGCGAGCACTTTGATCCGCTGGCGGTGTTGCAGGCAGTGCAGCAGGAACGCTGCACCGCGATCCATGGCGTGCCGACCATGTTTATCGCCGAGCTCGAGCACCCACAATTCAAGGAATTCGATCTGACGACGCTGCGCACCGGCATCATGGCTGGCGCGCCGTGCCCGGCGGCACTGATGAAGCGCGTCATCGAGGACATGCATTGCCGCGAGATCCTAATCGGCTACGGCGAGACTGAGGCCTCGCCCCTCACGCACCTCACCACGCGCGAGGATTCCCTAGAGCGGCGCACCGAAACCGTCGGCACCAATCTGCCGCACCAGGAAGTGAAGGTGGTGGACACCGCGAGCGGTGCGACGGTGCCGGTCGGCGCAATCGGCGAAATTTGCTTCCGTGGTCATCACGTGATGCGCGGCTACTACAACGACCCGGAGGCAACGCGCAAGGCCATCG
>CP070641.1:1001216-1004692 GCA_020354085.1 Pseudomonadota bacterium | reverse complement strand
ATACCTGCCCCCGGCCCGAACCACGGCAGCAACCAGTTGAGGCCAGCAATCAAGAGCGGAAGCATGGCAAGCGCGGCCAGCGCCGCAATGAAGTTGAAGATCACATGCGCCGCCGCCACGCGACGCGCGTTGGGTGTGGCATCGATCACGGCCAGCATCGCGGTCGAGGTCGTTCCGATGTTCGTACCGATGACCAGCGCCGCGGCAGCGTTCAATGGAATGGCACCGCCGCCCGCCGCCGTGAGTGCGAGCACCATCGCCGCGCTCGACGATTGAATCAATGTGGTAAGCACAATGCCGATACCGACGAACAGCAGCAACGGCAACACGCCCTCACCTGCGTACGCCCCCAGGTCGAAGACATCGCCCAGGTTCAAGAACGTCGTTCTGAGGACATCGATGCCAAGGAAGAACAAGCCGAAGCCTGCGAGTGCCTGCCCAATCGGCCCTAAACGACCATTCGCCCCGAACACGCGTGCCAGCATGCCGATGCCCACGGCCGGCAGGGCGAATGCGGCGATATTGAGATGAAAACCGACCAACGCCACCAGCCAGCCCGTCATGGTGGTGCCGATGTTGGCGCCGTAGATCACCGCAACCGCCTGCCCGAGACCCATGAGCCCGGCGTTGACGAAACCGATCGCCGCGACGGTGACCGCGCTCGACGATTGCACAACCGCAGTGATGAGCGCGCCGGAGGCGATGCCACGCGGCACGGTGCGGGTACCGTGCGTGAGGATCGCGCGAAGCGCACCGCCGGCCGAGAGCTTGAGCCCGTCGGTCATCAACCACATGCCAAGCAGGAACAAACCGGTGCCGCCGACGACACCGGCGATCGCGCTCCAACTCATGGCTTCTGACCGCGGGAGCGCAAGGCTTCTATGCGGCGCCGGCGAATCAGCACGTTGGCCACTGCTCGCATGATCGCGCTTCCACCCGCCGGTGCGATCGAACGCGCTTACGGCCCGGTTGCGATAGGGTGATTCGGATCACGGATCCACTCGCTCCAGGAGCCGGCGTACAGCCGCGCGCCGCGCAGACCCGCGTGCTCCATGGCGAGCAAGTTGTGACAGGCCGTGACCCCCGAGCCGCACATGTGCACGACGCTGCGCGGATGTTTCTCGCCCAAAAGGGCACGATAGCGCTCGCCCAAGGCCTCGCGCGACAGAAAGGTCCCGTCCATTTCGAGATTGTCTTCGAACGGCGCGTTGATGGCGCCCGGCACATGACCCGCGGCTGTGTCGAGCGGCTCGACCTCGCCATTAAAGCGTTCCTCGCTGCGCGCGTCGATTAATAGTCCCGCGTTATCAATCACCATCCGTTCAATATGCCCACCGTCCACCCACAGATCTTCATGAAGTGTCGGGTGAAACTGCGTCGGGACGATATCCGGAAGCTCGCTGGTAATGGGGCGGCTTTCTCGCTCCCAGCGGCGCAGGTCGCCGTCGAGCACCGCTACCGACTTGTGGCCGAGCCAGTGCAGCAACCACCACAGGCGCGCAGCCATGGCACCGAAACTCGCGTCGTAAACCACCACTTGCTTGGTCTTGTCCACGCCCCAGCGCCCGAGCTTCTCCGCCAGTTCCTTCGGAGCGGGCAACGGATGGCGTCCGCTGGTCGCGGTGACGGGTCCAGCCAAATCCTTATTGAGATCGGCGTAGCGCGCGCCCGGGATATGTCCGAGCGCATAGGCGTGCTGGCCGGCCTCTGGGTCCGTTAGCGTGAAGCGACAATCGAAGATCACCCAGTGCGGGTCATTCAGGTGCGGCGCCAGCTCGGGAGTGGTGATGATGGTCGAGTAGATCATCGCAAAGCGTTTCGGCCGCGAATATTTCGCCGCGGCCGCCCTATTTACTTAACACTTGCCACTAAACACCTAACAGTGCCTGCTAGTAACCGCCTTTGCGCCGCGACTCGGGCAATCCAGCGATGCGCCCGCCCTGTTTGCTCGGGTCTTTGGGGAACAAGTCATAGACGTCTTTTTGGGCCACATTCGTGCCCCACTTCTCCGACATCGCCTTGCAAATGTTGCGGGTGTTCGGCTGGTTCTGGTTGTTGTTGAAGAACTCCTCACGCAGATACTCAATCAGGTCCCAATGCTTCTGGGTGAGCGTCAACCCATCTTCCTTCGCAATGTGCTCCGCAAGCTCCTTGCTCCAGTCTTCAGCATTCGCCAGGTAGCCGTTCTTGTCCGTCTCGATGGTCTTGCCATTAAACTCAATAGACATATGTCCCCCTTTAATCCAAATTCAAAACCTTACCGTTGCGCGCGCACGCGCGAGTCCAAGGCGCGCGAATGATACAAAATCGAATCTGTCTATACCAAGGCCTCCTGCACCTCACGGATTCCCTTATGCGGCAGAAACAATCCGCAACCCAGGTTGCGCCGCGGTCCCAGCCCCTGCTGCTGCAGGCGTACCGACTCCTCAACCCTCAGATCGGCCAACATCAGGCTGCGCGTATGGATCTTTCCGCCGGGGGTCGCAATCAGGCGCTCGATCCCGCATAGCATCTTCTTGGGATGCACGTCCATCGCGCGCAACTCAGCAACAGTGTGCGCGAGAAACGCGCTTTCATCCTTATCGCCATCGGTCACCACGTAGCGAGCGAATATCGTAGTGATATCGGTCAGCGGACGCACGGAACCCTTGCCGACCTCAATCCGATTGCCGGCGACGTCCAAGGATCGACCGGTCAACCGCTGCGCATCGTCGATGCATTCACGCGCCACGCGTAGCATAAGTTTGGTGCGGCGCGACAGATACAAGAGGTCATCCGGCGCATCCGGCCGCATCCAGCCATTGCCGGAATCGGCGACATGAATGGTATGGACCCCGGCGCGCGCATCCTCCGCCAGCCACGGCAACGCCGCGGTCACGGCCTGCGACAGAGCCCAGGCGTGATCCACCGGCAGCGCGCGGCAACTGATCGCGTACACGATGTCCACGACATCGTCGGGCACCACGTAGCGAGAATCGTCCTGTGCGTCTTGCCAATACATCTCTATTGCACCGGAAGTCTGGCTTGCAACGCCTCGCGGTCGATCCACCAGTTCTCCTGCACCAGTACATCGACCACATTGCGCAGGCGCACCAGGAACTTCGCCGGGTCGTCAAGCTCGAGACGCTTGAACCACTTGTCGAACGCCGCCTGGTCGTGCACGTCAGCATGACGGCGCGCCACACTGGCGAGCATTTGGTTGGCGTAGAACATCAGGTTGTCACGATCTTTGCCCTCGGGCATGCGCATATCGACCACATAACTAGCGACCGTCGCGGCCACGGCCGCGCCGTCGGAATCGGCGGGCGTCTCATCGATCACATGTTGCAGCATCGCAACTGTGAGCTCCGGATCAATCGGGTAAGTCACGGCCAACCAAATCCCGTGACCGAGCGCGGCCAAGGAATCGGGCTGATCGGCTGCGAACAACACATCACAGGCCTGTACCGCGCCCTCCCAGTTCTCGGCCTGGATGT
>CP070641.1:997629-1001116 GCA_020354085.1 Pseudomonadota bacterium | reverse complement strand
CTTCCTTGCTGCGCATGGAGCGTGTCTGATCCTTGTCGGCGTCGTACAGGCGCGTCTCCTGCACGATCTTGCCGCCGCCTTCGATGATATCGATCTGACGCTCGATTTCGTGCTCGATCGCCTTTTCCACGAAGCGGAAGGAATTGACGTTCTTGATCTCGCAGCGCGTGCCGAACTTGGCCTCGCCCTTTTTGCGCACCGACACGTTGGCGTCGCAGCGGAACGAGCCTTCCTGCATGTTGCCGTCGCAGATGCCTAAGTACACGACGAGCTGATGAAGCTTCTTCATGTACGCCACGGCCTCTTTGGCCGAACGCAGATCCGGCTCGGAGACGATTTCGAGCAAGGGCGTGCCGGCGCGGTTCAAGTCGATGCCGGTCATGCCATGGAAGTCTTCGTGCAGCGACTTGCCGGCGTCTTCTTCCAGGTGTGCGCGCGTGATGCCGATGACCTTTTCGGTGCCGTCGACGTCGATGGTGAGCTGGCCCTTGGCCACCACCGGAATCTCGTATTGTGAGATCTGGTAACCCTTGGGCAGGTCGGGATAGAAATAATTCTTGCGCGCGAACACCGAGGTGCGGTTGATGTGCGCACCGATTGCAAGCCCGAATTTTACCGCCATGCGCGCGGCTTCGACGTTGAACACTGGCAACACACCGGGCAACGCGATATCGACCGCGCACGCCTGCGTATTCGGCTCGGCACCATAAGCCGTGGCAGCACCCGAGAACGCCTTACTCTCGGTGGCGAGCTGGGCGTGAATCTCAAGGCCGATGACGGATTCCCATTCCATCAATCGAATCCTTTCGGTACGCGCTTGTGCCAGTCGGTCACCTGCTGGTAACGGTGCGCGACGTTGACCAGCTTCTCCTCGCCAAAATAGCGACCGATTAACTGCAAACCAATCGGCAGGCCTTGCGCATCGAAACCCGCCGGGATCGACATGCCGGGCAGGCCCGCGAGATTGACCGAGATCGTGTAGATGTCCGACAGGTACATCGCCACCGGATCGTCACTCTTCTCGCCCAGCTTGAATGCCGTGGTTGGACTCGTCGGACCCATGATGACGTCGCACACTTCGAACGCCTGCTTGAAATCTTCCGCGATCAGGCGGCGCAGCTTCTGCGCCTTCAAGTAATACGCGTCGTAATAGCCGGCCGACAGCGCATAAGTGCCGATCATGATGCGGCGCTTGACCTCGGCGCCGAAACCTTGCGCGCGCGTCTGACAGTACATGTCGATCAGATCCTTGTACTCCTTGGCGCGGAAACCATAGCGCGCGCCGTCGAAGCGCGACAGGTTGCTCGACGCCTCGGACGGCGCGAGCACGTAATAGCAGGGAATGGCGAGCTGGCTGTTGGGCAACGACACCTCGACTACTTGTGCGCCGAGCTTCTTGTACTCAGCAATCGCCGCCTCGACTGTGCGTGCCACCTCGCTGTTCAACCCTTTACCGAAATATTCCTTGGGCAAGCCGATGCGCAACCCTTTGATGTCGTGCGCCAGCGATTGCGTGTAGTCCGGCACCGGCTCGTCCACCGAAGTCGAATCGCGCGCATCGAAACCGGCCATGACATTGAGCAGGAGTGCGGCGTCTTCCGCGCTGCGGCACATGGGGCCGCCCTGGTCGAGCGAGGACGCGAAGGCAATCATGCCGTAGCGCGACACGCGTCCGTAGGACGGCTTCAAGCCGGTGAGATTGGTGAGCGCCGCCGGCTGACGGATCGAGCCGCCGGTATCGGTGCCGGTCGCGGCCGGTGCCAGGCACGCCGCGACCGCCGCGGCCGAACCGCCCGAGCTGCCACCGGGCACGGTGTCGGTGTTCCACGGATTGCGCACCTTGCCGTAGAACGAGGTCTCGTTGGATGAGCCCATGGCAAACTCATCCATATTGGTCTTGCCGAGACACACCATGCCGGCGGCGTTGAACTTGGCGACCGTGGTGGCGTCGTAGGGTGCGACGAAATTCGACAGGATCTTCGACCCGCAGGTGGTAAGCCAGCCATCGGCACAGAAAATATCCTTCTGCGCGAGCGGCACGCCAGTCAGCGCGCCGGCCTCGCCCTTGGCACGCCGCGCATCAGCGGCTTTGGCCTGGGCAAGCGACTTGTCCGCATCGACCGTAATAAAGGCGTTCAGGTCCTTATACCTATTAATACGGTCGAGGAAGAGCTTCGTGAGCTCGGCACTCGATACCTGCTTGGCCTTGAGGGCGGCCACGAGCTCGGCGACGGTCTTGGTGTGCATGCCCGCTACTACTCGATGACCTTGGGCACGAGATACAGGCCCGCTTCCACCGCCGGGGCAATCCCCTGGAACTTGTCGCGCGCGTTGGGCTCGCTCACGACGTCGGTGCGCAGGCGCAGGTTTGAGTCGTTCGGGTGCGCCATCGGCTCGATGCCTGTGGTATCGACCGCGTTCATCTGCTCAATCAAGCCGAGAATCCGGGTGAGCGACTCGGCGTAGGCGGTCGCCTCCGGTTCGGTGATGGCCAGGCGCGCGAGATGGGCGATTTTCTGGACTTCCTGCCGGCTGAGCGCCATGGACAAACCGTGACTAGAATTAAGGGCGCAAGACCATACCACAAGCCCCCTGGCCGTTGAACCGGTTACAGGCGGTTGTTACAGTTGCTTGTTTACCATTTCCTAACAACTACTCCACGCTAGGTTACCGCCTCCATGTTCCTTAAGCGCTTTCGTGGCTTGTTCTCAAGCGACATCGCCATCGATTTGGGCACCGCCAACACCCTCATCTTCGTGCGCGACAGAGGCATCGTGCTGAACGAACCATCTGTCGTAGCCGTGCGGCGCGAGCACGTCGCACGCGGCGGTCGCGCCATCCTTGCGGTCGGTGCCGAAGCCAAGAAGATGCTTGGGCGCACACCCGGCTCGATTCAGGCGATCCGCCCCATGAAAGACGGCGTGATCGCGGATTTCACCGTGACCGGCGAGATGCTCAAATACTTCATCCGCAAGGTGCACGAAAGCCGGCTACTGCAACCGAGCCCGCGCATCGTGATCTGCGTGCCGTGCGGCTCGACCCAGGTCGAACGGAGCGCAATCCGCGAAGCGGCCATGTCGACCGGCGCGCGCGAGGTGTACCTGATTGAAGAGCCTATGGCGGCGGCGATCGGCGCCGACCTGCCGATTCTCGACCCGACCGGCTCGATGGTGCTCGACATCGGTGGCGGCACGAGCGAGGTCGGCGTCATCTCTCTAGGCGGCATCGTCTACTCGCACAGCCTGCGCATCGCCGGCGACAAGATGGATGAGGCGATCGTCAACTACGTGCGGCGCAAGTACGGCATCCTGATCGGCGAGGCGACCGCCGAGCAAGTCAAAAAGGAAATCGGCACTGCGTGGCAAAGCAGCCAGGTGCGCGAGATGGAGATCAAGGGTCGTCACATCGCCGAGGGTGTGCCGCGCAGCGTGACGATAAACAGCCAAGAGGTCTATGCGGCGCTGTCCGAATGCCTTTCCGGTATCGT
>CP070641.1:994011-997529 GCA_020354085.1 Pseudomonadota bacterium | reverse complement strand
GTGGTTATTATAAACGTTCTCCGGCAGGGACGCGCACGGACTCCGCCCTGCGGACATGTTGCTCCGCGAAGTACTGGCGTGCGGCGGCGATGTCGCGCCCGATCCATTCCTTGAGTTCCTCCAGCGAGCCAAAGCGCTGCTCGTCGCGTAGCTTGTGCAGGAAATTGACGTTAACGTGCCGCCCGTAAATGTCGGCATCGAAATCGAGCAGGTGCACCTCTAGCAACATGTGCGTGCCGCCGACGGTCGGGCGCGTACCGAGGCTCGCAACGGCCGGTAACGGCTCGCGCTCCAACCCAAACACCTCGACAACAAAAACACCATGCAGCGGGCTGGATTGCCGATGTAACTTGATATTGGCGGTAGGGATGCCCAGCGTGCGGCCAAGCTTGTCGCCGTGCGCCACGCGCCCGCACATTCGGTAAGGACGACCGAGGAGATGTTCGGCGCGCTCAAGATCACCGGCACCCAAGGCCGTGCGCACGCGCGTGCTCGACACGCGCTCGCCGTCGATATTGACCGTATGCATATTGACGACTTGGAACCCGTGCCGCTGGCCGGCCGCCGTCAGCATGGCGAAATCGCCACGGCGCCCGGCACCAAAGCGGAAATCATCGCCCACCACCAAGTAACGCACACCGAGCCCCGCTACGAGTATGCGCTCAATAAACTCTTCGGCAGATAACGCCGCGAAACGCGCATCGAATCGACATAGCAACACGCGATCGACCGCGTAGCGCCGCAGGGCCTGGAGTTTCTCACGCAGCCGCATGAGCCGACCCGGCGCGCGGGCCGGCTGAAAGAATTCGAGCGGCTGAGGCTCGAACAGGATTGCGAGCGTCGGTAGATGCAACGCATCGGCCTTCTCGGCGAGCTGGCCGATCACCGCCTGGTGACCGAGATGCACGCCGTCGAAATTGCCGATTGTCGCCACGCATCCGTGGTGACGAGGATTAAGATTATGCAACCCGCGGATGAGTTCCATGGGCAGGGTACCGCCAACAAACCATCGTCAGCCGCGCGCCCAGTCGGGGTCGAGCTCTTCCATTACTTCCGCGAGCGGTCGGCGACCAGCGTAGCCTTCGTGGTAGGTGTGGTAGTGGCTAATGCGCAGCTCGGGGAATTTCCAGCATAGATAACCGTCGCCGGTATCGAAATCAACCAGCCACAAACCTTTGACCACGAGCCCCAAGCGTTCCATCTTGCCGACCCAACGCTTGACGATCGCCTCGTATTCGCGCTCGACCTGCACAATGCGCGGGTCGGTCGGCACCATCGACTCCAGGCGCTGACGCACCGGAACCAGCTCCGCGTAAGACGCCTGCGTGATGCGGCGCACGAGCGGAAACAAGGCCTGCGCTTCCGCCAGCGTGAACATGCGCGGATCGTTGGTGGTAGAGATCTGTTGTAAGACGGCTTCGCTCACGGGTTTTCGCTTCCGTCCGTCGGCCTTAGCAACAACTCGCGCGGGCGTATCCCGACCGCGAGCAATGCCAGAACGTAGATCACGATACCCGCGATCACCCATAAGCTCAACTGCCAGATGCGCTCGCTGGTACCGGCCGTGATCCAGGCGCTGACTTCGCCCGCGCCCCAAAAAACCACGCCGCCCATGATCGCGCTTGCCACCGCCGTGCGCGTCAGAAATTTTCCCCATCCCGGCAACGGCTGATAAACCCCGTCGCGCCGCAAGCGGTGAAATAGCAGCGCTGCGTTGACGATTGCCGCCATCGATACTGCTATCGCCAATCCCACGTGCGCAAACGGCCATACCAGCAGTAGGCTCAAAGCGATATTGACCCCCATGCTCACGACACCAATTCGCATCGGCGTCTTGGTGTCGTGACGCGCATAGAAGCCGGGCGCCAAAATTTTGACCAATACAAATCCGAGTAATCCGATCGCGAATGCCATCAACGCCTGCGCACTCATGACCACGTCGCGCTCCGTAAACGCGCCGTGATGAAATAGTGTCGTCAACAACGGCGCCGCCAAGACCACGAGCGCCACCGAGGCCGGCAGGCTGATGATGAACACCCAGCGCAGCCCCCAGTCGAGCAGGTGTGAGAACTCGCTGTGCGAGGCCTGGCTGTGGCTGCGGGCGAGCTGTGGCAGGATGACCGTGGCAAGCGCGATGCCGAACACACCCAATGGAAACTCCATCAGCCGGTCGGAGTAGTAGAGCCAGGAAACGCTGCCCGTGACCAGGAACGACGCCAGCAGCGTATTGACCAGCAAGTTGATCTGCGCGATCGACACGCCGAAGACCGCCGGCAGCATGAGCGTAAATACACGTCGCACCCCATCGTGGCGTGCGCGCAGCGCCAGGCGCGGACGCGGCAACATACGCAACGCACGCAAGAACGGCAGCTGAAACGCGAGCTGCAACACCCCGGCGACGAAAACACCCCACGCCAGCCCAACCACCGGATTGGCCATGCGCGGCGCCAACCACAGCGCGGCAGCGATGAGTGACAAATTGAGCAGTACCGGCGTGAACGCGGCGGCGCCGAAGCGCCCATAGCTGTTGAGGACGCCGGCAGCCAGGGATACGAGCGAAATAAAGAAAATATAGGGGAAGGTGATGCGCAGCATCTTCACGGTGAGGTCGTACTTGTCGGCGTCTTGCAGGAACCCGGGCGCCAACACCCAAATCAGTACCGGCGCGGCGAGCACACCAACCAAGGTCACGATGAACAGGATAACGCCCAGCACGCCGGTCATCTGATCGACAAAGGCGCGCGTCTCCTCGGCGCTACGCTTGGTCTTGTAGTCGGTGAACACTGGCACGAAGGCCTGCGAAAACGCGCCTTCGCCGAAGATGCGGCGCAGGAAATTCGGGATGCGAAACGCGACATAGAAGGCGTCAGCCGCGACTCCGCCGCCGGCACCGATGAGCCCCGCAAATACCATATCGCGTATGAGTCCCGTGATGCGCGAAATGAAAGTCATTCCGCCGGTCACGGCGGTGGACTTGAGGAGCTTACGGGTGGCCATGGGCGGCGGCTGGAAGGGCAAAGCGGCGCATGATACCTGCGCCCACAGGATTGACAAACCCCGCGGAAATCAGCATATTTGCGCGCCTTGTTTCAGCCGGTTTCAGGAGTTTTTCGTGGCCAATACTGCCCAAGCTAAGAAGCGTGCTCGCCAAGCCGACGAGCACCGCGCACGCAACGCCGCCCAGCGCACGCTCATGCGTTCGCGCATCAAGGCCGTGCTTAAAGCCGTCGAGTCGAAGGACAAAGACAAGGCGAAGGAAGCATACCGTGCCGCGACTTCCTATATCGATCGCATGGCCGGGCGTGGCATGATCCATCGCAATACCGCGGCGCGCTACAAAGGACGCCTGAACGAGCGACTGCGCGCACTGGCCTAGGTCGCCCGCCAGACCAGTCAATGCAAAGCCGGCGCAAGCCGGCTTTGTCATTTAGACAATCACCAAATTATCGCGATGGATCAATTCGGGCTCGTCGATATAGCCCAAGGTCGACTCGATTCGATCGCTTCCCTGCCCCATG
>CP070641.1:990390-993911 GCA_020354085.1 Pseudomonadota bacterium | reverse complement strand
GTTCGCCCCGCCCCCATAACGGTCCGCTCGGATGCACATCGGCGCGGTCCAAGCGCTCGCGCAATACGTCGTCGATCGTCTCGGCAACGAAGAAGCTGCGGCTGCCGGCCAGCATCACCGCCTCGCCTTCCAGCAACGCGTTCCAACTGCCGTCGGTCACGCGTCGTGCCAGGACGGTATTGAAAAGGAACGCGCGCGCCGCGGACAAGTAGATGCCGCGTTGGTGACGGCTGCGCACGACTTCTTGGGCGGCAAACATCGCCTGCGCCCGTGCAACGTTATCAGCGTCGCGCCCGAACCTTTGCTCGCCGAAATAGTTGGGCACGCCGATGTGCGCGATCTTCTGGATGCCCTGCGACAGGGGCATTTGACCGTCCGCGGCGCAGTCGCGTACGACGATTGTGAATCGGTTGCCGCTCAAGGCGCCGCGGTCGAGCTTGCGCACATGGCGCGTCGCCTGCAGCACCTCGGCGTGCTCGGCGAGCTGTGCTGCCCACTCGGTAACGTCACGCCCCGGCAGGCGCACGCTGAACCATTGGGTGGCAACGGCGTGACGGTCCTTGAGACCAGCGTAGCCCACGTCGCGCACCGGCACCTTGGCGACGCGCGCGATCTGGCGCGCGAGAAATTCCGTATTGGTTGCACGCTTGCGCAACTGCAACCACTGATGCTCACCCGTACCCGAGAGCACAAACGGCAGCATCTCCTCGACCGCAAAGTCTTCCGGGCGCGCGCGGATTGTGCCGGCTCGTAATGGTGGCGGCGCGGCGCGCGGCCATGTCGCCTCGGGGGACTCGCCTGACATGCGGCGCGGTGGTCCGACTACCTTATGCGCAGTACGATCTTGCCGCGCATATGGCGCGCGCGGTTTTTCTCGAGCGCTGCCGCGGCGTCCTCGAGCCGCATTTCTTCAATGGCCGGCGGCTTGATCGCGCCCTGTTCCAACAAGTAGGCGATGGCGCCAAGTTCCTCGCCGTCGGGCTCGACGAACACATAGCCGGAACGCACGCCATGCTTGGCATTGAGCGCCTCATCGGGCTGATTGCGAATGGAAACAACAAGACCGCCGCGCTTCACAGCGGCGAAACTGGCGCGGTACACGTCGTCGCCCACGGTATCGAACACCACATCCACACCCTCCGGCTCCAAACGCTTGAGGGCGGCGACGAAATCCTCCGCGGTGTAATCGATTACCGCCGTGGCGCCGCGCGCGCGGACATAGTCGTGATTGGCGCGCGAGGCCGTGGCGTAGACTTTGGCGCCGACGTGATGGGCGAAGGCGACCGCCATGCCACCGACACCGCCGGCGCCGGCATGTATCAACACCGTCCGGCCAGTGTCCAGGCAGGCGCAGTCAAACAACGACTGCCAGGCTGTTAATCCGGTGAGCGGAATGGCCGCGGCCTCGGCGAACGACAGGTTCTTCGGCATGAGTGCAACGTGCGCAGCGTTCATGGCGACGTACTCGGCATAGGTGCCCCACTGAATCGTGGGCTTGCGGCAGTAAGCGAAAACGCGCTCGCCGCCTGAAAACTTGGCCACGCTCGTGCCTACCGCCTTGACCGTACCGGCAGCATCCCAACCCGGGATGATGGGAAAAACATTCGGAAAGCGATCCTTGAGTTGGCCAGCGCAGATCTTCCAGTCGACCGGGTTGACGGCAGTGTAGGTGATCTCGATCAAGACCTCATCGGGGCCCGGTGTAGGGATGGGAAGCTCCACCAGCTTCAACCGGTCGGGACCGCCGTAAGCCGTGATCGCCATCGCTCTCATGCGTAGTGTTCCAAAGCGCTTAGCACGAGCGGCAGGCGGTCAGCGCAGACAAGCGTCGAGGGCTTTCGCGTCAGCGACGCCGGGCTGCCGGTTTGGCCATCGGCGGCGCTGCAAGCGGCTGCGGCCGATGAATGCCGTTGCCCTGCGCATAATCAACGCCAATCTCGATGAGTCGCTGGCGAACGGCATCTGACTCGACGGATTCGGCGATGGTCTTGAGGCCCGCAACGCGCGCGACCCGGTGGATGGACTCGACGATGGCATGGTCCATCGGATCGTGCAGCATATCCTTGACGAAGCTACCGTCGATCTTGAGGAAATCCGTTGGGATGGTCTTGAGGTAGGAGAACGAGCTCAAGCCCGCGCCGAAATCATCGAGCGCAATGCGGCAACCGAGGGCCTTGGCCTGCTCGATAAAATCGAGCGCGTTAACGAGATTGGCGATGGCGGCGGTTTCCGTGATCTCGAAGCAGATCATGCCGGGCCGCACACCACGCGCCGTGAGTTCCGCCCGCACGTCTTCAAAGAAGTCGTCGTCGCCAACGGTCGCACCCGACAAGTTAATGAAGCACATGCGCGTATCGTTGCCGCTGCTTCGCTCCAGCGCCAAATGTGCAAGCGCGTTCCGTACCACCCAGCGGTCGAGCTGCGGCATCAGGTTGTAGCGTTCGGCCGCCGGAATAAACGCCCCGGGCGAAATGAGGCCGTGATCGGCATCCTGCAAGCGTATCAGGAATTCGCGGTACGCGATCGGCGCGTGATTGTCGGCGAGGGCCACGATATGTTGCTGATGCAGCTCGAACAGGTCTCGCGCCAGCGCGTCGTTCAAACGCCCCACCCACTCCATTTCGCCGTAACGCCGCGTTAATTCAACGTCACCCGGACGGTAAACATGAATGCGGTTGCGGCCGCGATCCTTGGCCGCATAACAGGCCATGTCGGCGGCGCGCAGCAGATCGGTAAGCGTCTGGGCACCATCGTTGATCATGACCAATCCAATACTGGCACCGACGTTGAAGGTCCTCTCGCTCCAGACGAAGCGAAAATCGCCGATGAGTTGCAGCATGCGCTCGGCGACAACCTGCGCCTGCCCGAGTGAGCAGCGCGCGAGCAGCACGCCGAATTCGTCGCCCCCGAGACGCGCCAGCGTGTCGTTGTCGCGGATCGGCTGTTTGAGCAAGACCGCCAGTTGACGCAACAATTCGTCGCCCGCCGTGTGGCCACAGGTATCGTTGATGACTTTGAATTGGTCGAGATCCACGTACAGCAGTGCGTGCTGGCCGCCATGCGACACCGATTCGATGGCGTGTTTGACACGCGTCTCGAACTCGTGGCGGTTGGCAAGACCGGTGAGGATGTCGTGGAAGGCCAGATGCTGGATGGTCTCCTGCGCGCGCCGGTGGGCATGGCGCGTCTCCGCCTCGCGCAGCTCGCGCGCAATGGCCGGGACCAGGCGCGCCAGATTGTCCTTCATGATGTAGTCATGGGCGCCGCTCTTCATGGCGGCTACGGCTATGTCCTCGCCGATGGAACCGGACACGATGATCACCGGAATGTCCTGACCGCAGCGTTTGATCGCCGCCAACGCCGCCTCGGAGCTGTAACCCGGCAGATTGTGGTCCGTAATGATGACGTCCCACCCGGCGCGCTCGAGCGCCGCCTCCAAATTAGGGCCGGAATCGACGCGCTCGCACTGCGGTTCGTATCCGCCGCGTCGCAGTTCCCGAAGCAGAAGCGCGGCGTCGTCC
>CP070641.1:986768-990290 GCA_020354085.1 Pseudomonadota bacterium | reverse complement strand
GTTGCGCCTTTTGCCACGCCGACAAGAATATGCTGGTCACGTTTTTCTCAAGTCCGCCATCACCGCTGTTGCGTGGCCACGGAGGCCTCGATGGGCTGCGCGTCGGGATCGTCGCCGTACTCGCTGTTTTTGCGCTGACCATGTCTGTGGCCAGCCGGGCGGCGCAAACCGTGCGAATCGGCGTCGTTGTGCCGCTCGCCGAGCCGCAGGCCGCGGAGCGCTGGAGGTTGACTGCCGATTACCTCACCGGCGTGCTCCCGGGTTACAGCTTTGAGCTGACCGTGCTCGCGTCACGCTGGCCGCCGAATGGCTCGCTCGAGAACATCGACTTTCTCTTGGCCGCGCCCGCCGACTATGCCGCGCTCGAGTCGGCGCGTCTGGCTACCCGTCTATTAACGCTGCGTGCGCTTGAGCATGGTATCGCCTCGAGCGAAACGGCCGCCGTCGTCTTGGTGCGAGCCGATCGCGGCGACCTGCGGACACTGGCGGACTTGAAGGGCAAGTCTTTGCTGGCAAGTAATCGCGAGTCGTTTGACGGCTTCTGGGTGGCTTGGTACGAGTTGCAGCGTGCCGGCGTGGATCCTTTTCGGCAAGAAACGCGCATCGAGTTCGTGGGAGCTGATGCGCGCATGATGGTGGGTGCCCTCATGGAAGGTGCGGCGGACGCCGCGATACTGCGCGCCAGTGCACTCGGCGATTACACGCTGTCGAGCCTGGTGGATAGCGGCGCGTTGCGCGTTCTAAATCGCCAGTTGCATGAGGGTTATCCGTTTGAGGTCAGCACGCGCTTGTATCCCGAGTGGGTGCTGGCGCGCACGCCGCGCACGCCGGATAACTTGTCGCGCAAGGTGACGTTGGCATTGCTGCAGATGCCCGCCGACGGTCTCGCCGCGCGCGCCAGTCGCTCCGCCGGTTGGACACGACCACTCGACTACAGCCCGGTGCATGAGTTACTGCGCGCGCTCCGCCTACCGCCGTACGCCGATGGCAGCGCATCGCCGCTTCCGCAGTTCGTACGCCAACACTGGGTTGCCAGCGTGTCGGTTGTCGTCTTGATGCTCGTGCTCATGGTGCTCGTCGTTCACTATCGGCGACTCACCCGCCGGCTGCGCGCGTCGGAGCAGCACCTGCTTGAAGTCCGCGAACAATTGGAAAACTCCAACGCCGTGTTGCACCAGCGATCCTCGGTGGACGGGCTGACCGGTGTGGCGAATCGGCGTGTGTTCGACGAGACGCTTGCCTCCGAATGGACGCGTGCCTTACGCAACGGCGGCCCGCTAAGCGTGATCCTGGTCGACATCGACCACTTCAAGAGGCACAACGACCAGTACGGCCACCAGGCGGGTGATGAGTGTCTGCGCGCGGTGGCGCAAACCTTGGCCGGCACCGTCAAGCGTTCCGGCGACGTGGTTGCGCGCTATGGCGGCGAGGAATTCGCCGTGATCCTGCCAGGGGTCGAGGTCAAGGGCGCGGTCGCCGTGGCGGAGCGTATCCGTCAACTGGTCGAGCAGATTCGGCTGGCGCATGTCGGCTCCATGACCGGTCGCGATGTCACCGTGAGCCTCGGTGTTGCCGCCACGGTGCCGACGCGCGGCGCCTCGCCGCATAGCTTGCTCGAAGCCGCCGATCAGGCGCTTTACCAAGCCAAGGCGGTCGGGCGCAATCAGGTTATCGTCGCCGAGAGTGATGCGGCGACTTCGGACCGGCTGGTGGCGTCTGGATAACGACCGCTTCTGGCCTGCGAGCGAGCACCGCTTGTCGCCGCATCAATCAAAGAACCCAAGGAATTTTTGTTATTGACCCGGCGCCTCGCGTTGGTACGCAGGCAGACCTTTGCCTGCCGTTGTTGACGGTCCGTGCGTGCCGGTTCGCGCCGGGTCAATAACGCCACGGCCACCCAGTCGCTACACGCTGGTCGTCACGCGCATCGACAGGTCGAGCGCGCGCACGTGCTTGGTAAGCGTGCCGATCGAGATGTAATTCACGCCGGTCTCGGCCACCGCGCGAACGTTTTCCAGCGTGATACCGCCGGAGGCCTCAAGGCGCGCGCGTCCGGCCGTGACCTCCACCGCCTCACGCAGGCGCTTGAGACTGAAATTGTCGAGCAGCAGTTGTTCGGCGCCGGCCTCGAGCGCCGCGCGCAATTGGTCCAGATTCTCCACCTCGATTTCGATGGGCGTATCGGTTGGGGCGTGTTCGCGTGCGGCACGCAAGGCCGCGGTCACAGAACCGGCGGCGGTAATGTGGTTCTCTTTGATCAGGATGGCATCGTATAGACCGAGGCGATGATTCTGTCCGCCGCCGCAGCGCACCGCGTACTTTTGCGCGCGGCGCAGGCCTGGCACGGTCTTGCGCGTGTCGAGGATCACGGCGCCGGTGCCAGCGATCGCTTGAACGTAACGGCGCGTGATCGTCGCGGTGCCGGAGAGGAGTTGCAGAAAATTGAGACCTGTGCGCTCGCCGGTGAGCAGTGCCCGCACGGGCCCTGCGAGGGTGCAGAGTATCGTTCCCGCCGTGACCCTATCGGCGTCGAGCGCCTGCCAGTCGATGGCAACGCGGGTGTCGAGTTGGCGAAAGGTTTCATCGAACCAGGCGCGGCCGCACAGCACCGCATCCTCCCGCGTGATGACCTGGGCCTGCGCGGTGGCGCGCCCTGGCAGTAACGCGGCGGTGAGATCGCCCGCGCCGACATCCTCGGCGAGCGCGACTCGCACCGTGGCGGTGATGTCATCTGGAAGCGCGATCTCTTCTTGCGGCATCGCCATGGTGTTGCGCCTAATCAGAACAGCGATAGGACCAGATAGGACAGCAGTACGAGTGTCGTGAGCAACACGAAGTTGCCGATCGTGGCGCGCGTCACGTAGGGGCGTGTGAACAGCTCATCAATATTGCGACGCAAGGACGACATCTGCCAAAGCGATTGTATTCCGGTGCGCGCGGTGCGCAGCAGTGTCATCCACGTGCGCTCGAGCCCGCGCGCAACGGCCGGCGTGACACGCCGATAGAGCCAGTCGGTGTCGAGGCTGATGGTTTCGGTGCGGCGCATAAGCGGCAGCAGCACAAAGAACGCGAGCCCGGCGAAAAGGAGGAGCTGCAATTGCGTCACCACGTGATCGGCGGTGTAGGGAACGTACTCGACCGGGAACGGCAGGATAGCGTAGAGCGGCGCGGGATAGACGCCGAACGCGATACACAGGAACGCAAACATCACCATGGCCACCTGCATGTTGCGTGGCGGGTCGGCCGGGCGCAGCCCCGAATCTTTCTGGAAGAACACGAACCACGGGAACTTGATGCCGGCATGTAGGAACACGCCGGCCGATGCCGCCGCCAGCAAGAACCAGACCCACAGCATGGTCTCGTCGGCCGCGGCCTGCGAGATCATCGACTTCGACACGAAGCCCGAGGTCAGTGGAAACGCCGAGATCGCGAGCGCACCGACGATGCCGCAGACCGTGGTGAGCGGCATGCTCTGGAACAGGCCGCCGAGCTCGCTGCACTTGCGCTTGCCGGTTTGATACA
>CP070641.1:983134-986668 GCA_020354085.1 Pseudomonadota bacterium | reverse complement strand
ACGCTCTGGTCAATGCCTTCGCCGTCACCGCGGTGCGGTGCACCGCCTGGTGGCCAAAGTTGACCAGACGTTCCAGGTTATTGTGCGCCCAGCTGGCATCCAGGGGATGGCCCTGATGGCCGGTGTCGGTGCCGACCGTGGCATAGCCAGCCTGCAACGATCCAAACAGAAGCGAGGTGTTTTGCACCGAGCCAACAAACCCACCGCCACCGCCCATGACGAACTTGCCGTTCCATTTCTCGGGCAGAAGCAATTCAAAATGAATCTCCGGTCCGATAACACCAGCAACCTTGCAGTGTGGTGCCGGCGCGGCTTCCTGAGTCACCTTGTTGATAGTCACATCAGGCAATGGCGGAAATGATTCCGTTTTGCATACAGGCTGCGCATAAAGTGAGATGTGAAACAGTGCAGGCCAAACTAGTGATATCGCGACAAAGAACTGCTTTTTCATTGCGTGACTGTCTCTTTCGTTGAAGAAGCCAACAATAATTAGTTGACAAATGTTAGTTGACTTTTTGGTTGACGCCAAATGCTAGGTGTCCGCTTCTGGCCGTTAGCCGACGTCCGATTCCGACCCAAAGCGGACATTCAATAAATCGTGCTTGGCGCCTTTTTCGCGCTCCTTAAAACATTTTGCCGCCGCCTGGCTGATCTGCACGAGCTATCGGTCGAGATGCCCTGACGCTAGGGCCAGCGTCTTTCTGGCGGCCTGATAGTCGGATGAACAATACGCTGCGTTGGCTTCAGCTCGGCGATCACCGCAGGACTGGAGTTCGCTTTCCGCCTTCGGTGTGTGGGCCTGATTGCAAATCTGCACCTAACGCGCACGGTCTAGTGCTGCGAATGCGGTTTCCCGAATCGCCTCATCATACCCTTCAAGGTCGTCACACTCGCACGCCACCCCGAGCTCGACTGCGGGGCCGAATACCTATAAAGGTTTCGCTTCTGTCATGACAATTTGAGAAATACACGTAAAATCATGTGCCGTTTCGTTGGAGAATCTAATGGAAAAACCCTTGGTCTATGTCGTCGGCACTGGCGGCACCATCGCGTCGAAGTACGATCCGACGCTTGGCGGCCATGTCTCTTCCGCATCAGTGCAGGACCTCACCGCCGCGGTGCCCGAGCTTGCGGACATTGCCACCGTCAAGATGATGGAGCACTCAAACATCAACAGTGCTCTGATGGACACTCGTACTGCCTTCGCGCTGCGCGACACACTGCGCAAGGTACTAGAAGACGAATCCGTCGCAGGCTTAGTGGTCACGCACGGAACGGCAACGCTGGAAGAGACCGCCTACCTGATGGATCTCACACTAGGCACCGACAAGCCGGTGGTAATAACCGGCGCTCAGCGCAACTTCGACGAGAGGGATCCAGACGGCCCGCGCAACCTACTCTACGCGGCGATGATTGCGGCCCACCCGGATGCACGCGGACGCGGTGTGCTGGTCGCCTTGGCCGGGGAGATCCACTCGGCGCGTGATGCAACGAAGGTCAGCCCTGAGAGCCTCACCTGCTTCGGTGCGCGCGACGGTGGCGCAGTGGGCATGGTGACAAAGCAATCGGTGACGTTCTTCTCTATGCCGCAGCGGCGGCTGTATCTCGACGTGGACCATATTAAGGAGAACGTGCACGTGATCAAGATGGTCCAAGGCTCTAGCGACCTTCTCCTGCGTGCCTGTGTCCGCGGACGCGTGGATGGCATCGTGGTCGAAGGCACCGCCGGCGGCAATGTGAACCTGCCTTTCTATGAGGGCGTGTGTGCGGCGATCGACGCAGGGATCCCGGTAGTCGCGGGTATCCGGCTGCCGTCTGGTGCACCGCACGCCGGCAAGGGCTACAAGGGCTCCTGGCAGAGCATGATCAACAAAGGCGCGATCTCATCGGGCTATTTAAGTGGGATCAAGGCCCGCATGCTGCTCATGGTCGCACTCGCACACACCGCCGACCAAGCCCGCTTGCGCGAGATCTTCGCCATAGCCGGCGGCGGCTAGACATCGTACGACCGCGGTGTGCGCTGGCGACTTTTGCGGGACGGGCGATTGAACCTTGGAGCTTGGTTGCGCACCTGGGTGGGAGCTGTGCAGGCGATCTTCCGCTGGGACGACCCGCTTCCTGCCATGGTTAACTTCATTCACAGGATATTGCGAGGAATCCGGCGGAAGTTGGTGGGAACGCCATAAATAGCGTGGTGTTGCGATCTAATCCAGTTCCTCACATCGTGCGGACGGGGGCTTGTTTGGGCGCGGGGTTGGGTGTCCGCTCCTGGCCGTTAGCAGCAACCTGGGGTGGCCGGTTCCGATCCCAAGCGAACACCTAGCGCCCCGCGCTCGGCCGCGTAGAACAAGCGAGGAATCCCGTGGAGCCGCGCAGGGGCGCCATGGGCATTGGCTGGAGCGCGTTTGTTAGCTTGCTCTCGCAAGCTCGAACCTCGCCGACGAAATAACACGAAACGATGAGCGCAGCAGCAACAGTAACAGCCCCACAGCAACCACAATGTCTGGCCAGCCGGAGGCGAACAACCACACTGCACCGGCCGCAACTAGAACGGAAACATTGGACGCAATATCATTCCGCGAACATTCCCACACGGAGGACATATTTACGTCCTCTTGGCGATGTCGCCAGAGCAGAGCCAGACAGATGGAGTTTGCGGCAAGGCCTAGGATGCTAAACGCACCCATCACTTCAAAGATGGGAAGGCTGGGAACAAAAAGCTTGTAGATGACTTGGCCAGCGACGATGGCCGCAGCAACAAAGATGAGAGCGCCTTTGAACAAGGCCACTCTGGCCTTAGCAGTGGCGCCCCTTGAGACGGCATAAAGGCTGAGGCCGTAAGTGAGTGTGTCTCCCAGGTTATCGAGGCTGTCGGCAAGCAGCGCGGTTGATTTGCCGTAAAGACCGGCGGCCGCAATGACAAGAAACATGACGGCGTTAATCACGAGCACGACTTGCAGTGTGCCGCGCTGCCGCTGGCGCAGCTGCTCAAGGGCGCAAGTATCTTCGCAGCAGCCACTCATGACGATCCCATCTTGAGCAACCTAACGTGAATTACTTGACAAATTGGGTAGGCTGCAAAGCGCCAGTTTGCGCCTCCCCATGTCATGCCTCAAGTGACCCCATCGAATGGAAGGCTGAGATGTCCGCTTCCGACCCGTTGCGGTCATAGGTTTTACCAACGAATCATCGCCTTCATCACCGATGCATCAAGGGTGTACGAACCCCCCTTACGCGAGCTACCTACGATTGACGCCCCTGCAGCATTGGCAATAGAGTGAGCTTTGCCCAAAGGGATGTTTGAAATCCTATCCGCATCGGGCTCAAAGGAAAGGAGGTGCACCATGGCCATAATGCTGAAACAACTTCGCGAGCGTGTACGCGGTGAGATCGTCGCCCCAGGAGACGGTTCGTACGACGAAGCCCGCGCCGTCCACAACGGGATGACCGACCGACGCCCCGCCGCGATCGTTCGCGCGGCGAACGCGGGAGACGTGATGGCGACCGTGGCCTACGGCCGCGAGAACGATCTCG
>CP070641.1:979484-983034 GCA_020354085.1 Pseudomonadota bacterium | reverse complement strand
CAACGTTTCATGTCGCGACTGGCGATCCGGCGCGGGTGATCATCGACTATGCTCGCCATCACGTGCTCGACTACATCATCATGGGTGCACGCGGCGCGTCGATGACCCGGCGATTCTTGGGCAGCGTTTCGGCGCGGGTGGTCGCCGAATCACCGTGTTCGGTCACCGTGGTGCGGGCGCGCGAGCGCGACAATGCCGCCTCGCGTCGGCGCTCCCGGCGCGCCAAGAAGCGCTGACGCATATTTGTGAATCTGTTCAGGCGCGCTGTTCGCGCTCGCGGCGTTGCTCGCGACCAATCAACGCCACCAAGTCGGCTAGGTGCTCGGTGAGGATATCGATCAGGTCATCGACCGAAAGGATGCCGACCAGAGCCCCGTCGCTGGCAACGACCGGCAGCCGCCGCACGCCTTTGGCGCGCATGCGCTTCACGCTGTCGAGAAGATCGTCGGATTCATGCGTAGTTTCGAGCTCAAAGCTCATGACGTCGCCGACCGTGACTTTATCCAGATCGACTTGCTCGGCGAGCACTCCCAGGACAAGGTCACGATCGGTGACGATCCCGATCGGGATACGTTTGCCGCTACGCTCTTCCACGACGACCAAATCGCCGACGTGATGCTCGCGCATGCGGCGCGCGGCTTCGCTAATCGCCGTGGTCTTGGAGGCAAACACCACCTCCCGGTTGCAGTACTTCCCAACGGACATGGTTGCGACCCACTAATTTCGGCGTGTAGGCCATTCTAGGCCCGGTGATGTCTTGGGATTTGATGTAGATCAATGAGGGGTGACCACCGTTCTGCAACAGTGCGCGCCACAACGCGTTGTCCTGAGTCTTTTTTGTAGACCGCCGCCCGCACCTCCACAAACGGTCGCCTTCTCTCCCTGGTGGGCCGTTATTTGGTCGGCGGTTTTTTTTTGATGTGCAGGGACGCACGAATCCAGGTCTGCGCGGGACGCGCGCCTTGACCAGGGATGTGCTGTCCAGGGAGGGACCAATGTCGGCCGCTCTCGGCATCCTGCCTTCCGCGGCATTGGCACGCCCCTGTACGGCACGAGAGCACGAAACGGAAGCCCAACTCGCTGCGCTTGTTCGTCCTGTTAATTTACGAGTGCGAAGCGGCCGTGTAGGGACGCAGCCGCTCTCGGCCATCCCTGACCTGCGCGGCACTAGTGCATCCTGTACGTCGCGAATCCCCGCGGTCCGAACACGCTCCCGCGTGGACCTGGACTCGCACCTCCCTGTGCATCGCCCGTCTGCGCGGCGACCGACAGCGACGTCGGGAGGTCGGGCAACGTCCGGAGCAGTTGCCGGGACGCGCGCCTAGACCAGGGATGTGCCCTCAAGGGATGGAGCAATGCCGGCCGCTCTCGGCGTCCTCGGCCGCCGTTCCCGACGCGGCTCTACCTCCTCCATCCCTGGAGTCGTGCCTTCCGCGGCGCGAACGGCGAAACGCACACTTTAGAATCTTCTACTTCCTTGAATTACGCGCCCCGGTTAGAGTACCCGCGCCCACAGCATGCTCGAGCTCCTAATAAACACCTTTGTGATGCTGGTCGTGGTGATCGACCCGATCGGTCTCGTGCCGATCTTCGCCGCCATCACCCAGGGCGAGAGCGCCACCACCCGTCGGCACATGGCGCTGCGTGGCATCTCCATCGCCGCGATCATCTTGATCACATTCGTGTTCGTGGGCGATGGTATTTTGCGCGTGCTCGGTGTGAGCGTACCAGCCTTCCAGATCGCTGGCGGTGCGTTGCTATTTCTGCTGGCGGTTGACATGGTGCTTGCGCGGCACTCGGGGCTGCGCGCGCCGACCGAGCGCGAGCATCAAGAAGCGATGCACAAGAAAGACGTGTCGGTATTTCCGCTCGCGTTTCCGCTGATTGCCGGACCTGGTGCGCTGACCACAGTGTTGTTGATGGTCGGTAACCGTGGCGACAACCGGGTTGTTTTGATGGCGGAACTCGCCGTCCTGATGGCGGTCTTGTTGCTGACCTTAGTGACGCTGCTGACGGCGACACGCATACTGCGCATCTTGGGAGAAACCGGGACCAACGTGGTAAGTCGCCTGCTTGGCGTGATTTTGGCGGCACTCGCCGTACAATACATGCTCGATGGATTGCAGGCCGGACTGTTCATGGTGGGATCGGAGCCGGCCTTCGAGGCGAGTCGCGAAAGCACCATTTGATCGGGTTCGATGACGCGCCATCAACCGATGTTAGGCACACTGCAACCGAAAGGAGGAGATCCATGTCTGAGCATGTGTACAAGATGTTGGAGTTGGTTGGCTCGTCAACGAAGAGTACCGATGATGCCGTGCGTAACGCCATCGAGCGCGCGGGAAAGACCGTGCGCAACCTCGATTGGTTCGAGGTGCTCGAGACTCGTGGCCACATCGACAAGGGCAAGATCGCGCATTGGCAGGTAAAGGTGAAGATCGGATTCCGCCTGGAGGGATAGGCAGCTAATCGATTCGGCGGAGTCAGGTGCAGAAGCTCTACAGCGCCGCCAATCTAGCCGAGGCCTATCTGGTGCGGGAGCTGCTGGCACGCGCCGGTATCGCTGTGCGGGTGTTCAACGAACACGCCCAAGGCGGCCTTGGTGAGATCCCCTTTACGCAAGCCTTTCCGGAGCTGTGGATCGAGAACAGCGGCGATGCAACACGCGCGCTGGAAGTGGTGCGCGAATACGAACACGCGCTGCACGATGCACGACCGGCGCGACGCTGTACGGTCTGTGCGGAGGAAAATCCGGCCTCTTTCGAGTTGTGTTGGCGCTGTGGTGCTTTGCTAACTTCGACGTGAACTCGGCTGCCCGGGCTAGGCCGACAGGGCGATGCCGCGTGGTAGGGGCATGTAGCGGGCCGGATCGATAGCGCGCGTCACGGGGTCGAGAACCTGCTCAACTTCACAGGCGCGGCCGTCCGGTGTGCGCAGGGTCGTAAGATCGACGATCTGCCCGTGTGGATAGGGTTGACCGTTGGCGCGCGCGACCAGTGCCATTCGCGGCTTGAGACGTTGTAGGCGGTTGACAGTGACGACCACGCCCACGTCGCCCGTCGTGAGCTCCACTAGGCTGCCGATCGGGTAGATACCCATGCATTGGATGAAGCGCTCGGCAAGCTCGGTCGGGAACTGGCGGTTGCGCCAAGCATAGATCTGTTTGAGCGCGGCCTGCGGCGGTATGTGTTTGTGGTACGGTCGCTCGGATACCAAGGCGTCGTAGCAGTCCACGAGGGCACCGATGGCGGCGAACAGCCCGATCTCCTCGCCCTTGGCGCCGTTCATGTAACCGGTGCCGTCGTGGCGCTCGTGATGACCAGCGACCACTTCGAGCGCAGCCAGCGGCACGCCCGGCATCTGTTGCAAGATTTCCACCCCCCAGTAGACGTGTTGCTCCAGGAGCGCGCGCTCGCGTCCGTCCAAGGCACCGGCCTTTTTGACGATGGCATCGGGCAGTTTCACCATGCCGACGTCGTGCAGCAGGGCGCCGATGCCGAGCGCCTGCAGGTCGGCGTCGTCAAGCCCGAGCTGGCGACCCAGCGCAAGC
>CP070641.1:975833-979384 GCA_020354085.1 Pseudomonadota bacterium | reverse complement strand
CCGTACCGATTCGTCCAATAATTGCCAGCACTACGTCCTTGGCAGTCACGCCAGGGCCGAGCTTGCCCTCAACGCGCACACGCGTATTCTTAGACTTCTTCTGGATCAGGCACTGAGTCGCGAGCACGTGCTCCACTTCGGAGGTACCGATACCGAAGGCCAGCGCGCCAAATGCGCCGTGCGTCGAAGTATGCGAATCGCCGCACACCACGGTCATACCCGGCAGCGTTGCGCCCTGCTCCGGCCCGATCACGTGGACGATGCCCTGGCGCGGATCGGTCATGTCGAACTCGGTGATGCCGAAGTCGCGGCAGTTCTGGTCGAGGGTCTCGACCTGCAAGCGCGATACGTCGTCGGCGATGCCTTCCGAGCGGTCGGTGGTCGGGACGTTGTGGTCGGCGGTGGCGAGGTTGGCATCCACCCGCCACGGCCGGCGGGAGGCCAAGCGCAGGCCCTCGAAGGCCTGCGGGCTCGTGACCTCGTGCACGAGATGCCGATCGATATAAAGAAGCGCCGTGCCATCCTCGTTCTGGCGAACGACGTGGGCATCCCAGAGCTTGTCAAACAGTGTCTTGCCAGCCATACGCGCCTACCCCTTGCAGATTTGCGCAAATCTTAGGCAAGCACTATAAATAACTCAAATTCATATTTCGCATACGTCACATTCTAAGTAGTTATGGACATCGCGTCCCTCCAAGCGTTCCTGGCCGTCGCCGAGACCGGTTCGTTTTCGCGTGCGGCCGAGCGCGTTTTTCTGACCCAACCTGCGATCAGCAAACGCATTGCCCGCCTCGAACAGGGTCTCGACACGCGATTGTTTGACCGCATCGGACGCCAGGTGCAGCTCACGGATGCCGGGCGCGCGCTCTACGCACGCGCCCATCGGATCCTGCAAGAAGTTGATGACATCAAGCGCTCTATTACCAACCTAACCGGCGAAATCAGCGGTGAGCTGCGCTTCGCCACGAGCCACCACATCGGCTTGCACCGCTTGCCGGCGACGCTCAAACGCTTCCACGAAAGCTACCCCGACGTGCGTCTCGATCTACGCTTCATGGATTCCGAGCGCGCCTGCGCAGCGGTCGCGCACGGCGAGCTGGAGCTGGCCGTGGTAACGCTCCCGCCAAAACCAGCGCATCCGTTGAAGGTCGCCAGGATTTGGAACGATCCGCTCGCGGTCGTGGTCGCACCTGGCCACCCACTGGCAGGCCGCACACCGATCGTAGCGCGCATGTTGCTCGATTATCCCGCCATCCTCCCGGGGCCAGGCACATATACGCGAGAAATCGTACTCAAGGCGTTTGGCGCCTTGCGAGAGCGCGTACAGATCGGGATGACCACCAATTATTTGGAGGTTCTCAAGATGCTGGCAGCCATAGGATTAGGCTGGAGCGCCCTGCCGAACACGATGATTGACGACTCGCTGCGCGTCGTCCAGATTAAGAAGTGGAACCTGCGGCGCGAACTGGGCATTGTGACCCATGCCACGCGCACGCTGTCGAACGCAGGGCAAGCATTGGTACAGCTTATCGAGCAGGCTCAATGAAGTTCTTGGATCTATTGTGCGCGCTTGAGCAGCGTCTCGGGTATAACCACCTCCCGGTCAACGCCCAAGCGACCAGCATCAAGGACATTTTCGAGTCGAGCCCGGTCCACCAGGAGCTCATGACCCAACTCGTGCGCGCCATCTACACGGCTAATGCATGCCGAACACTCGCGCATCCCGTTTTGCGCAATGAAACATTCGCCGCCTTCGCGCCGATTCGGCTCGAAGCGCTGCGTTCGAGCAAGTGCGACGTCGATACGCACCGCCTGATCGACGAGCTCTGCAACGCCTTGGAGCAAATATTCGCGGCGGAGACTGTAACGGCGCGCCCAGTGCCGGCTAAGTCCGGCGACCCGACGGGTGAGGTTATTACTCTCGACGCCGTCCGGCGACGCCGCATCCTTAAGACTTGGACTTGAGGTAAAAGAACGCGACCGCGAAGGCGGCGAAAGCCGCGCCGGCGGCAAGCACGTACGTCGCCGCTGGACCGAGCGGAATCCAGGTCTGCCCACTGTAAAAACTCCCGAGCGCGCCGCCGACACCGAAACTCGCCGTGCTGTAGATCGCCTGGCCGCGATGTTGATGGCGACCGGTGAAAAACCGGTAGACCATCTGGATGCCCGCGGCGTGGAAGCTCCCGAAGGTCGCGGCGTGTAAGGCCTGCGCCAACACGATGACCCACGTGGTCTGAGGAAAGAAAGCGATCAGCAACCAACGTACGGCGGCGGCGGCGAAGCTAGCGAGCAACACGGTGCGTACCGCGTAACGCTGCAGCACGCGCGTCATCATCAAAAACACGCCGATCTCACATACCACTGCGAAGGCCCATAACACGCCGATGAGCGTTTTCGAGTAGCTGTAGGATTCGAGATAAATGGTGAAGAAGGTGTAGTAGGGACCGTGGCTGACTTGCATGAGCAGGCAGGCCACGAGAAACGCGAGCACCTCGGGGCGCGTGACGACGCGCCACAAGGGTTCCGGGTGCGCTACGTGGCCCTGTGTCCCCGATTCGGGGAGCGACAAACTGAGCGCCCACATGCCAAGCATCAGCGCGACAATCATCGGCACTACCCACCACGGCCCCTGCCAGTCAACGATGGGGCCCAGTGCGACGACGCTCACGATGAAGCCGATCGAACCCCACAACCGCACATGCGCATAAGCCCCAGGACGGTTGGCGGTCTGGTTCATGACGAACACTTCGAGCAACGGCAGCGAGGCATTCCAGAAGAAACTGAAAACCAGCATCACCGCGGCAAGCCACCAGAAGCTTGTGCCGAAAAACACTCCGCAAAATGCCACCACGGTGAGAAACGCCGCAATGCGCACAACGCGCATGCGGCTTTCGCGATGATCAGCGATCCATGCCCAGACGTTGGGCGCGACGACACGCGAGACCATCAGCAGCGCCATAAGATTGCCGATGTCCGCCGGCCCGAAGCTAAGCGACTGTAGATATAGGCCCCAATAGGGCACGAGCGCGCCAAGGACCGCGAAGTAGAAGAAATAGAAACCGGACAGTCGCCAGTAAGGCATGCTTGCAGTCTGAATATGGGTCATATGCCTCTGTGTCACGAAGCCCCGAGACAAGGGCCCCTCGATCCAGCCAACGGCGTTGACCCTCAGGGCCCCGTTTGACCGGCCAACTCGACTGCCAAACGTGCCAACGCGGTGTCACCAGCCGCCAGGGCAACGGATTGCGCTCGACGAAAATAACCAACAGCATCGTGCGCGTGGCCTTGGGCACGACGACTCTCGCCGATTCCTATCAGGTCGCGCGCGATCTTGCTCGGTAGCCCCAGTGCCTTGTCGATTTCGAGCGCTTCGGCATAGGCGGCATAAGCCGAATCGAGTTCGTGCCGGCGCAAGGCCGCGTCGCCAATCAAGCGCAGCGAATTGGCCTCCTCCGTCCGATCCCCGTGTCTGCGATTGGCAGCCAGCGCAGCACGCGCGACTGCAAGAGCGGCGGTGTGATCCGCGCGTGCTAAGGCCAAACGCGCACGCA
>CP070641.1:972181-975733 GCA_020354085.1 Pseudomonadota bacterium | reverse complement strand
GTGGCGGAACTGGTAGACGCGCTGGATTTAGGTTCCAGTGGGGCAACCCGTGGGAGTTCGAGTCTCCCCATTCGCACCAGCTTTACGGGGCCGATTCTTGGCCAATCCGCTGTGAGTGGGTATGATGCCTGCCGCTTAGCGCCTAAGCTATTCTGTCGTATAGAAGTTTTTCAGTTTTCGAAGAGGTCGTGATGCAAGTTTCGGTAGAAACCATAGGGGCGTTGGGACGCAAGCTCAAGGTCGCATTACCGGCCGAAGAGCTTGAGAAGGCGTTCAGCGCACGTCTCAAGCGCTTGTCGACGCAGGTACGCATGCCTGGATTTCGTCCCGGCAAGGTGCCGCTCAAGCTGGTGGAGGCGCAGTACGGGGACAGTCTGATGGAGGAGGTCGCAGGCGATCTCATCCAAACGAGCTTTCGCGAAGTGGTGACGCGCGAGGGCTTGCGCCCGGCGGCCGGACCGCGCATTCAGCGTCAGACCGTCAAGCGCGGCGCCCAGCTGGAATACACCGCGGATTTCGAGGTATTGCCCGACATCAAGCGTACCGACCTCGCCGGCGTCAAAATCGAACGCCCGGTCGTGGCCGTCGAAGCGGCCGACGTGGAGCGCACGCTGGAAACTATACGCAAGCAACGTGTCACGTGGCAGCCCGTTGAGCGCGCGGCCCAGTCAGGCGACCGCGTGGTGATGGATTTCGTCGGAAAGATCGATGGCGAAGCATTCGAAGGCGGTTCCGCCAACGATTTTCCGGTGGTATTAGGCAGCCAAACGTTAATTGATGATTTCGAGAAGGGATTGCTCGACGCGAAGCGTGGTGAATCCCGGACGGTGAAGGCGACGTTTCCCAAGGATTACCGTCATCCGCGTTTGGCGGGTCAGGCCGTGACCTTCGAGGTCACAGTAAAAGAAGTTGCTGAGCCGGTGCTCCCGACTGTGGACGAAGCATTCGCCAAGTTGTTGGGCGTAGCGGACGGAAGTCTCGATACGCTGCGCAAAGAGGTTCAGCAGAATCTCGAGCGCGAGGCGGCCGGCCGCAGTCGCAATGTGGTGCGCGCGCAAGTCATTAAGGCGCTATTGGAGGCGAACAAGATCGAGCTGCCCACAAGTCTCATCGAGTCCGAGATGAACCGGCTACGCCAAGCCGAAGAGGTTGCCCGCGGCAAGCAGCCAGTGCGTGCCCCGGTGCCGGAAGAGGCGTGGCGGCAACGTGCCCGCGAGCGTGTAGCGGTTGGCTTGATCGTGGGCGAAGTCATGCGTGCCCGTGGCATCAAGGCCGATCCGGCACGGGTGCGCGCCAAGCTCGAGGAGCTCGCGCAGGAGTACGATTCGCCGCAGGAATTCATTCAGTGGCACTACCAGAACCCGGAGCGCCTGGCGGATGTCGAATCCCTGGTACTGGAACAACGACTGGTCGAGGAAATGATGTCGACGGCCGATGCCAGCGATAAGCCAATGAGCTTCGACGAGCTGGTCAAGATGGATGCCGCGTCCTGACGGCGCGGTTAGAGGAGCAGCCATGAGCGACAAACCAATGAACGACGCCTTATCCACCCAAGCCCTGGGCCTGGTGCCCATGGTGATCGAGACGACCGGTCGCGGCGAACGCGCCTACGACATCTATTCCCGCATGCTCAAGGAGCGGGTGGTATTCCTGGTGGGACCGGTGGAAGACCACATGGCCAACTTGATCGTGGCGCAGCTGTTGTTCTTGGAGTCCGAAAACCCGGATAAGGACATCCACCTCTACATCAACTCTCCCGGTGGTGCGGTCAATGCGGGTCTCGCCATTTACGACACGATGCAATTCATCAAACCCGCAGTCAGCACTGTGTGTATCGGTCAAGCAGCGAGCATGGGTGCCGTGCTGTTGGCGGGTGGCTCGAAGGGCAAGCGCTTCGCACTGCCACATGCGCGCATGATGGTCCATCAGCCGCTCGGCGGTTTCCAGGGTCAGGCCACCGACATTGAGATCCATGCCAAGGAAATACTGCGCGTCCGTGACCGGCTGAATCAGATCTTGGTCAAGCATACTGGTCGGACGCTCGACCAGATCCGTGAAGACACGGATCGCGACTACTTCATGGACGGAACGGAAGCCGTCAAGTACGGGTTGGTCGATGCGGTGATTGAAAAGCGCTAGCCGTCGGATATCCGACGCCAGTTTCTCCGAGTGATTTCCCGTGGTTCTATGCTATGAACGTGGGAAAGACTTGCAAAATCCGCCGAAAAAAAGCATTCTGGGCGCGTTTTCCTGGTTCCGGATGAGGTAAGAGGATGGCGACCGATAACCACAATGGTCGGGGCGACGGTAAGGGCGAGAAGCTTCTTTACTGTTCCTTCTGCGGCAAGAGTCAGCATGAGGTGCGCAAGCTGATCGCGGGCCCGTCAGTCTTCGTTTGTGACGAATGCGTCGAGCTCTGCAACGACATCATCCGCGAAGAAGTCCAAGAGGAGCAGAGCGCCAGCGGCACGAAGAAGAAGTTTCCCACGCCGCATGAGATCAAGCAGATCCTCGATGAGTACGTGATCGGTCAGGCCGACGCCAAGAAAGTCTTGGCGGTGGCGGTCTACAACCACTACAAGCGCATCGAGAGCGAAGGTAAGGTCGGTGAGGTCGAGTTGTCGAAGAGCAATATCCTCCTTATCGGGCCCACCGGTTCGGGCAAGACGCTGCTGGCCGAAACCCTAGCGCGCTTGCTCAACGTGCCGTTTACTATCGCCGACGCGACGACCCTGACCGAAGCGGGCTATGTCGGCGAAGACGTCGAGAATATCATTCAGAAACTGCTGCAGAAGTGCGATTACGATGTCGAGAAGGCTCAAAAAGGCATCGTCTACATCGATGAGATCGACAAGATCTCGCGTAAGTCCGAGAACCCGTCGATTACCCGCGACGTCTCGGGCGAGGGCGTGCAGCAGGCGCTGCTCAAGCTGATTGAGGGCACGATTGCCTCCGTTCCGCCCCAAGGCGGTCGTAAACATCCACAGCAGGAATTCCTGCAGGTCGATACCCGTAACATTCTCTTTATATGCGGGGGCGCGTTTTCCGGCCTCGACAAGGTGATTCTCAACCGCAGTGAAAAGACCGGCATCGGATTCGGCGCTGATATCCGCAGCAAGTCCGAGGGGCGCCGGGTGGGCGATACGCTGCGCCAGGTGGAACCCGAAGATCTCATCAAGTATGGCTTGATCCCGGAGTTCGTCGGACGTCTGCCGATTCACGCCGTACTCGATGAGCTCGATGAAAGCGCGTTGATCCAGATTCTCACGGAACCGAAAAACGCCTTGGTGCGGCAGTACCAGAAGCTGTTCAAACTGGAAGGTGTTGAATTCGAAATCCGCGACGAGGCCTTGCACGCGGTGGCGCGGCGGGCGCTTGAACGGCGCACCGGGGCGCGTGGCTTGCGCTCGATCCTGGAACGCTCACTGCTTGATCTCATGTTTGATCTGCCTTCGCTCGAAAACGTCAGCAAGGTCGTTGTCGAGGCGAACGTCATCGCCGAAGGGGCCAAACCCATTCTGATCTACACCGACGAAGATCATCAGATGCGGG
>CP070641.1:968509-972081 GCA_020354085.1 Pseudomonadota bacterium | reverse complement strand
CCGGCGAGCGGATGATTGGCGTCGAGTATGGCGCCGCTCTCGGTCAACTCGACGACGGTGAGCGAAATGGGCCCTTCCGGCCCTTCGGCGGTGACCCGCAGACCCTCTTTGAGCTCCATATCAGGCGGGAAATGCGCGCGCGGCGCCTCGAACACGGCCTCCGAATTCTTCTCGCCATAGGCCTCGGCCGGCGGTACCGTGACGGTCGAGGTATGGCCCTTGCTGGTGCCTTCGAGCGCCTTCTCCAGGCCCGGAATAATGTTGCCGTGGCCGTGCAGGTAGGAAAGCGGTTCGCCGCCGATGCTGGAATCGAGCGTCAACCCTTCATCATCAGTCAGGGTGTAGTGCATGGTAACGACCATGTCGTGTGCGGCTTTCATGGGAAACCTCAAGAGGCAGGAGTAAAGTATCAACTATACCGAAGTCATCGGGCGTGCAACAGAATCCGAATAGATTTTCACCCATGGCGGACCGGTTTACATCGTGGAGTTTCGCGATGACAACGACAAAATCGCACGTCGAAATTGAATACTGCAGCCAGTGTCGCTTTATCTTGCGCGCCAGTTGGATGGCGCAGGAATTACTGATGACGTTCGATGAGATATTGCATGCGGTGACTCTGGTGCCCGGCAGCGGTGGGATATTTGAGGTGCGCCTCGATGGCGAACCCATCTGGAACAAAGAAAGGGCGGGCCGGTTTCCGGAACCGAAGGAGATCAAGCAGCTCATCCGCGATCGCATTGCGCCGGACAAAGATTTGGGCCACAGCGACAGAAGAAAGGGTTCAGCCGCCGATGTCTCCTCGCGGTTGCGCGGGGAGGATTGACGTTGTGGCGGACGCTTCATCACGACAATGATCAAACATCTCTCCGTCACCACGCGCGGCAAGGGCTTGCATGAGTTCACCAACATCGTGCGCGCCTCGGTAGCCGAGGCCGGGATCGACGTCGGCCTGTGTACGCTGTTCGTGCGCCACACCTCGGCCAGTCTGCTGATTCAGGAAAACGCCGACCCTTCGGCGCGCCGCGATCTCGAACGCTGGCTAAACCGTCTGGTACCGGAGGACGATGCCCTCTACACCCACACCGTGGAGGGCGCCGACGACATGCCGGCGCATATAAAAGCGGCCTTGACTGCCACCTCATTGTCCATCCCGATCGACGATGGCGAATTGATGCTCGGTACGTGGCAGGGGGTATACCTTTGGGAACACCGCGACCGCGGCTGCCGACGCGAAGTAATCGTACACGTGGGAACGTGAATGGGGCCTGCTGCGGATTCTCACGAGGGTCTAAGATGTATCGAGGAGTAGCTGGAGTCAGGCGCATGAATCATGCAATGCTGTTGAGGCGCGCACGCCTCGTTATCGCAGTTGCCATTGTGACTGTTGCGAAGCCGGTTGCGGCAGCGGTGGTGGACGAAGAAGTCTTCGACATTGCCAAGCGCTACACCGTCAAGGTGCGCACGCAAGTTGAGCTACCGTTCTACGGCGACAAGAAGGGCACGCACATCGGAGCGGGCTTCGTTGTCGATCGCAAGCGTGGATGGATTCTCACTAACGCGCACGTGGCGGCACGCTCGCCCTCTCAGATCAGCGTCTCCTTCCTGGGCGGACAGTTCCTGCCCGCCAAGAAGGTATACGTCGATCCATTCGTGGACCTCGCCGTGCTCGAGATTGAAAGGAGCGCGCGCCCGAAACGGTTGGCCGTCGCGGAACTCGATTGCGGAGCGCTGCCCGCCATCGGTCACGCGGTTGGGGCTTTCGGCCATCCGTGGGAACTGTCCTTTACCGGTACGCGCGGGATCATCTCGGGCATCACTGCCAAGTTCGCTGGCCAAATCGAGATGTTGCAGACCGACGCACCGATCAACCCCGGGAACTCCGGCGGCCCGCTCATCAGTCTCAAGAGTGGGAAGGTGGTCGGCATCAATACCGCCTCCCGCAAGCGCAGCCAGAACACCAATTTCGCGGTGCCCATGGATCAGGCCTGCCGCGTGCTTGAACTGATACGCGCCGGCCGCGATCCCTCACCGCCAAACTTGGGCGTGGCGTTCTTGCAAGACGACGACGAAAGCAATCGCCTGGTTGTGGCACGCACCTACGCGCAAGATGGCACCCTTGAGCTGCGCGTGGGCGATATCGTGCGCGGCGTTGAGGGAACCAATGGCAACGGCGACGTTGGCAATAAGGGCCAGCTCATCCAGCGCCTGCGCGGACGTCTGGACGACGCCGTACTACGTGTATCGCGAGACGACACCGATGTAACGGTGCGTGGTCGCTTGGCGCCTGCCGAGTCGATGACCGCGCGCCGTGGGGTATATGCCTCGGGCATTCTGTTTGCCGCGATGCCGTGGCGCGATCTTGACCAAGTGGTGAGTAGCGCGCTCGCGCTTATGGTGCACCACGTCGATCGCGGGTCACCGGGCGACGCGCAGCGTATCCATGTGATGGATTTGCTGCTCGCAATCGATGGAGAGTCGGTCACGACCCTCGACGCGCTATACGAACGGTTGGCGGCCGCGCAGAGCGCCGGACGTGAGGTGCACCTCAAGCTGATTCGCGTTGGCGACATCGAGGACAGTCTGTTCACTTATGTAGAACGACCCTTGGGCGTGCAAAATCTCAAGCACGTGGGTGGGCAATAGCACTCCGGCGTGGCGATAACAGCGCCTTTTGGAACCTGGCGCTCGCCGGTGAGCGCCGCGCTTGTGGCCGGCGAAACCATCGGGCTGGGGCAGGTCGTACTCGATGGCGATCAGGTCTACTGGAGCGAGCAACGTCCGCGCGAGAGTGGGCGCAACGCGATCGTGCGCACTACCGTAAGCGGCAACGAAGATCTATTGCCTGTGCCGTTTAGCGCGCGCTCGCGGGTACACGAATATGGCGGCGGCGCGTTTACAGCGGCACGCGATAGTCTGTTCTTCTGTCACGATCTGGATCAGCGTGTCTATCGTCGCAACGCCGACGGCGAGATCGTGGCGCTCACGCCGGAAAGCCCGAGTCGCTACGCCGATCTCACGCCAGATGTCGGGCGCGCGCGGCTGTACTCAGTACGCGAACAGCACGCGGGTGAAAGCGAGCCGCGCAACACCTTGGTCACGATCGACTGGCGCGCGGGGAGTGCGCCGCGCACCTTGGTCGCGGGACATGATTTCTACAGCTCACCGCGTTTGGCGCCCGACGGTCGCACGCTCGCCTGGCTTGCCTGGAATCATCCCGACATGCCCTGGGATGGCACGGAGCTTTGGTTGGCGAGAATCGACGTCGACGGTCAGCTCGACACGCCGCAGCGCATCGCCGGCGGGGCGGGCGAGGCTGTCGCCCAGCCGCTGTTCGCGCCAGACGGCACGCTCTATTTTGTGTCGGATCGCAATGACTGGTGGAACCTTTATCGCTGGCAGCAAGGCCGCATTGAGCCGGTGCTCGAGATGGCGGCGGAGTTCGCCGTGCCGCACTGGGTCTTCGGCCAGTCGAATTATGCATTCCTGTCGGCTCGCGAGATCGTTTGCGCCTACGGCCAAAACGGTCGGTGGCGACTAGGCCGACTCGATGCCGCGCGCGCCAAGCTCGC
>CP070641.1:964795-968409 GCA_020354085.1 Pseudomonadota bacterium | reverse complement strand
TCGCGGATCCGCCAGCGTTGGTTTTCGGGTTGCGCCATTGGCGGGCCACGCCATCGGTGTTTTGTTCGAGCGTAGCGTTTAGGTTCGCCCGAAACAGTTCCGCATCTTCAGGCGTCATCTTGGCGACAGGTGCGTCGCGCAGGAACTGGAGATTGCTGGAATAAACGGAGGTCGTTGTGCCGGCGATGGTGACGAGCGCGATCCAAAACAAGCCGCGCGCCACAAGACTTGTGGACGAGCAGGTGTTGCCATAGTGACACGGCATTCGCCGCCGACCGTCATGGTGCGTATCCATTGTCCTTCGATACCACGAATTTCCGTTTGGTGACAAGGAGGATGACGATCGACTGCAGACTCGATCCAGACGAAGTCTGGTCTGTGGGTGATTTTTCGGTCGCCGTCATCGATAATGCGCGCAATTCCGGATACTCCGACCTAAATCAACAGTATCGACACGAAACCAAGAGGTAGCAGCCTATGACATTACGTTCGGTGCGCCGTGCCGGTTTCGCCTTTTCCGGCGTGTTGGCCGTTGGTATCGGGCTGGGAGCGTTTTCGTCTGCCGCGCTCGCCGCGGCCGGAAAGACCGGCTCGCCAACGGTTACTGACGATAGTGCGGCCATGCCAGAAGTCTCGGGCGTGACTGCGCGCGCACGGCCCGCGCCGGTTTTTCTACCAGAAGGCATCCCCGAGCGTCTCGACTTTGATTTCGGGGATTTCAAGGGTTGGCTTCGCTACAAGGGCGGTTGGAACCTGGAAGGGACCGTGCGCCACCGCGGTCTCCGTTGCGGTACTTACCGTGCCGGTCTGCGATTCGGTGCGGGCAACCCCGGCTGCGAGAACGTGCAGTGGCTGACGGAGGTGTCTTACGCAACCGATCAGCGCCAGTGCAACAACGCCAGCATGTGGCACAGCGGCGGTGATATCAATCTCGATCTTCGCAAGGATTTCGGCCGCATCACCTGTGCCGAGCGCGTCATCAGCTGTTCCGGTTTCTGTCGCTGAGACGGCGGCGTGTTTCGGCGTATAGCAATCTTCGCGTGCCTGGTGTGGGCGGGCAGTGTCCACGCCGAGTGGCTGTCGCGCGAGGAGGCCATCATGGGGACGGCTATCCGCGTGGAGGTGTGGGACGCGGATGCCGACGCCGGTCGGGCCGCGATTACGGCCGTCATGGACGAGATGCGGCGCATCGACGAGCTGATGAGCCCATACAAGCCCGCTTCGGAACTTTCGCGCATCAATCGCGAAGCCGGCAAGCAGGCGGTGAAGATCTCGTCCGAGCAATTCGACTTGATCGTCCGCTCACTGGAGTTGTCCAAGCTGACCCATGGTGCGTTCGACATTACCTTTTCTAGCGTTGGTTATCTGTACGACTATCGAAAGCGTCAGGAGCCCACTGATGCGCAGATTGCAGGAGCGCTGCCGGGTATTAACTACCGCCATCTGATCCTGGATCGGCGAGCCGGAACGATCCGTTTCGCGCGCCAGGGTGTGCGCATCGATTTGGGCGGCATTGCCAAGGGGCATGCCGTCGATCGTGGTATCGAGATCCTGAAGAAGAGGGGCGTAAAAGAGGCGATCGTTACGGCAGGCGGCGACAGTCGCGTGCTGGGCGACCGCCGCGGTCGTCCCTGGCAGGTTGGCGTCCGCGATCCGCGCGACAGCAAGGGGATGGTCGCAGTCATTCCCTTGATCAATGCTGCGATCTCGACGTCCGGTGACTACGAACGTTACTTCGAGCGGAATGGGCGTCGTGTGCACCACATCATCAATCCCAAGACCGGCAAGTCCAGCACTGGCGTGCGCAGCGTGACTATTATCGGACCGGATGCGACGACCACGGATGGAATGTCCACCAGCGTGTTCGTGATGGGCGTTGCGGAGGGCATGAAGCTCGTGGATTCGATGTCGGGTATCGACGCGATCATTATTGATGACCTGGGCAAGATGAGATTTTCAAAAAATTTACAACAGATCACTCCGGGCGACGCGCGCAAGCCTGTCGGCGCGTCAAAGCCATGACGCGCCAGCGGCGTCGTCGATCAAAACCATACCAGTCAGCGTCGTGATCAATCCGTCTGTCGGTGTCGAACGGAATTTGTATGGAAATCGACCTACGTTGCGTGCTAGTTTGCGCGCGCCATAAGGGGTGTAAGGCTGGCCGACATACGCAAGAACCGACTCGATAAAGGGCGGTCAGCCGCGAGGGTAGCGCCCGTAGAATTAAGTAGAAGCTTTGTTCAGGGCATAGTCCTCGAAAGGGGATGACGCAAAGCCGCGAGGCTACAGGCGCACACGCGCCCATGCCGGTCCGGCCGCCGAAGCCAATGTCGCAGCCATTCGTTCTGGTGTGGAGCCGGGACGAAACGGCTTGTTAACAAAGGAGGCGGGAAATGCGTGCGCTAGACAAGAACAAAGTCCTTTCCCTGGTGGGCGTTGTCACGCTGGGGCTGCTCGGTGGCTGTAGCTCCGGCAGCGACTCCGGATCAGTTGCCGTCCAAGGCGATGTCGCTATCGCTTACGTCAAGCGTCCCGTTGCGACCCTGGGCAATCCTACCGACGCCATTACGTTCGCCCCGGGCGGTGACCTTTATATGCGCGAGCGCTCGTCTCCGAGCGCGCCGGAAACCTGCATTACCTGTGCGGAAACGCAAGGCGCAGGCGACGTTTCCGACCCGGAAGTCTCCTACGACGGCACCAAGATCTTGTTCACCATGCGCAAAAGCGGCGACCCCGGCTGGCGCGTGCGTGAATATGACCTGACCACCAGGCAGATTCGTACGATCGCCTGCGACGCTGCGGCCCCTGGCGACGACGTCGATCCGGCCTACCTGCCGGACGGTCGCATCGTGTTCGCCTCCAACCGCCAAGAGAAGTCGCGCCAGCAGATGGCGACCGCTGGCGAGACGCCATTCGCTTATCTGGACGAATACGAGCGCGAGCGCGTCACGGCGCTACATGTCATGAACAACGATGGCAGCAACTGCCGCCAGATCTCGTTCAATCAAAGCCACGATCGAAACCCTACGGTGCTGCGCACCGGTGAAGTCATGTACTCACGTTGGGACCACGTTGGCGGTCGCAACCAGTTCAGCATTTTCTTTACCAACCCAGACGGTACCAATTTGTTTGTGCTGTACGGCGCGCACAGCCCGGGCAATAGTTTCCTGCACCCGCGCGAGATGCCGGACGGCCGTGTCATCTCCTCGCTCATGCCGTTGTCGCGGACGAACGAAGGCGGTGCGCTGATGGCCATCGACGTGCGCAACTATTCGGAAAACTGCGAGCCGGCTGACAATAGCCTTCCGGCGTGCGGCGGTCAGACGCAGACGACGCAGCAGTTGATTAATTTCGGCATGGGCATATCGGAATTCGGTCGCTTCAGCACGCCGTATCCGCTTTGGGATGGAACCAATCGCGCGTTGGTGACATGGACGCCGTCGTGCGCGGCGGTGAACATCGCGAATTGTCCGACCGAGATCAATCCGCTGACTGGCTTGCCGGAACCGGAGGAGTCGACACCGGTGTACGGCGTCTACATGCTCGATTTGACGACCAAGGCCATGCGGCCGGTAGTCACAGCGCCGGCCGGTTATGCGGTGCTGGACGCGGTC
>CP070641.1:961079-964695 GCA_020354085.1 Pseudomonadota bacterium | reverse complement strand
CCGCTCGGCATCGCCGCCGGTCTGTTCCTGGGCAAACAGCTGGGCGTGATCGGGGCCGCGTGGTTGGCCGTGCTACTGCGCGTCGCCGTACTTCCAGCGGGAGTCACGTGGGCACAGCTTTATGGTGTGGCGGCGCTCTGCGGAATCGGTTTTACCATGAGTCTTTTCATCGGCTCGCTTGCCTTTGAACAGGCCGGGCAGCAATACGGGGCCGCGATACGCCTCGGCATATTGGCGGGTTCGCTGCTTTCGGCGGTCGTGGGCTACACGCTGTTGCGCGCGACCCTGCAGCATCCACCGTCCGGACGCGCGCGTGCGCCCGCTCGTGCACGGGCGAAATAAGCCTTGAAGTAGGGCGGTTGGGCAGGCACAATCCGCGCCTTCGCCGGGGGGTCCGAACGACAATCGTGGCGACCTCCAACGGTTTTTTCATTCCTACGCAAATGCGGAGTTATAGCTTATGAGACTTATTCTTCTGGGCGCGCCGGGCGCCGGCAAAGGCACCGTGGCCAAGCTGCTGACCAAGCTCGACGGTTCGGTGCAGATTTCCACCGGTGACATCCTGCGCGGCGCGGTACAGGCCGGCACCGATCTTGGCAAGCAGGCCAAGGCGTACATGGATCGGGGCGATCTGGTGCCGGACGATTTGATCCTCGGCATTATGGAAAAGCGCTTGCAGGAACCTGATTGCCAGAAGGGCTTTCTGCTCGATGGCTTTCCACGCACTATTCCGCAGGCCGAGGCGCTCAAGGGCATGTTGGCCAAGCTCAAGATCAGACTCGACATGGCGGTGAACCTCAACGTGCCGCGCGAGGTGATTCTCGATCGTCTGACCACGCGCCGCACCTGCGAGAACCCGAAGTGCCAGGCCATCTACAACGTCAAGAGCATGCCGCCCAAGGTTGCGGGCAAGTGCGACAAATGTGGCAGCCCGGTCGTGCAGCGCGCCGACGAAACGGAAGAGGCCATCAGCAAGCGCCTGGATACTTATAATGACAAGACCGCGCCGCTCATTGGTTTCTATAAGAAAGAAGGCCTTCTGTTCGACGTCAATGCCACCTCGAGCGACGTGGTAGTCAACGAGATCAAGAAGAAGCTCGGCCAGTAACGCCGGGGTGTTGTGATGCACGGGGTCGGGAGCGTGCTCCCGACCCCGTTTTGTTTCCGGCGTATGAATTTTCCGAGACCTGCGCGTATCATGCGCGCATGCCGGACCCGCAACCCACCCCAAGCCTGATCCCACGACTTCAGGCTCGGGTCGACCAATTTCTTTGGCAGCCAGGTTTGGCGCAAGCCGCGCCGCTGCGCCGAGTGATCGTGCGCGTGCTGCAGACGGTCTACGCGATCGCCCGCGATCTGGTCGGTGGCGACCTCACCATGCGCGCCATGAGCCTGGTCTACACCACGCTTCTCTCGCTCGTGCCGTTGTTGGCGTTGTCGTTTTCCGTGCTCAAGGCTTTCGGCGTGCACAACCATATCCGGCCCACGCTCGAAACCTTTCTTGACCCGCTCGGGCCGAAGGGTGCGGAGATCACCGGGCAGATCATCGGCTTCGTCGAAAACATGCGGGTTGGCGTGCTCGGCGCGCTGGGTCTGGGGCTGCTCGTGTACACGGTGATCTCGCTGCTGCAAAAGATCGAGGTGGCGTTCAACCACGTGTGGCACGTACAGCGTCCACGCCCGCTGGCCCAACGTTTCAGTCAATATCTCAGTGTCCTGACGGTCGGACCCATCCTCGTATTCGCTGCTCTCGGCGTGACCGCGACGCTATTCAGCCATCGCGTCGTGCAGACGCTCGCCGACTTGCAACCGCTTGGCACCATCGTCGCCATCGTCGGACGCCTGGTGCCGTATCTTCTGGTGACGGGAGCCTTTACGTTCATGTACATGTTCATGCCTAACACGCGCGTGCGGCTGCGTCCCGCGCTGACCGGCGGGCTGATCGCGGCTGTGTTGTGGCAGAGCGTGGGGTGGGGATTCACGGCCTTCGTCGCCGGCTCGACCAAGTACACGGCGATCTACGCCGGTTTCGCGATTGTGGTTCTTGGCATGATTTGGTTGTATCTGAATTGGCTGATCGTATTGATTGGATCGAATATCGCGTTTTACTCGCAGCACCCCGACTACTTGAGCACCCGCAAGCGCAAGCCGCAGTTGAGCAACCGCACGAAGGAAACCCTTGCGCTCCTGGCGTTCACCTGGATCGGTCGACACTTTCAACAGAGCGCGCCGGCGTGGACCGCCGACGCCTTGGCGCGCCACCTGGCCACCCCCCCGTCCTTGCTGGCGCGGTTGCTTGAGACCTTCGTGCGCCGCGGCCTGTTGGTCGAAACCGGCGACGATCCGCCACGCTACTTGCCGGCCCGCGCGTTGGAGACAATTACCGTGAAGGAGCTATTGAGTACGGTTCGGACTGCCGAGGACGAGTACGGGTTCGGCGCGAGCTCGCTACTGCGTGACGAGGAGGTTGAGTCCCTGCTGGCGCGGGCCGATTCGGCGGTCGGCGACGCACTCGGCAGCCGAACGCTGCACGACCTGGCGAGCGCGCCGGTGCCGGCAGAAGCGCGCGAGCGCGCCGCGGTCTTCGCTTCCTAGGCGGCAATTAGCGAATCCAGAATTGTCGCTATCGTGGTGGAAGCTGCCGCATCCCGTGGAGCCGTCATCCGCTGGCGCGAGCATGCACGCGTCGGGTTTCCGGTGACCCTGGCAACACTGGCGATTACCGCTTTGTACCTCATGGCCCGCGAGGCGTAAGGATGACAGTCCGGAACCGGAAAAAGAGAGCCCCAAAACGAGGGCGTGGTAAGAAGACGCATCTCGCGCCACGCCGCGACAAGCGCGGTCTCGATCCCGAACACATGGTCTTACCTACCGAGGCTCCCGAGGTCGCAGACTTGGTGGCGCAGGTGCAGGCCGCGGGTGGTGCCGCCATAGGCGCCTACCGCGAGCCGTTGTCGGGGAGAGCCATACTCCTTGCGGCTTTGCCAACGGCGGCAGTGCAGCCAACGCCGTTTCAGCGGGATCTGTCGCCCACCCACGCCAAGCGCCTGGCCAACAAGATAGAAGAGAGCGGGTCATTTCTCGATCCTTTGATTGTCGTACGAGGAGAAGACGGCAAGCTGTGGACGCCGAACGGGCGCCACCGGCTCGCGGCAGCCAAGCATTTAGGCCTCAAGCAGATCACGGCGCTGGTATCACCCAACGAAGACCTGGCGTTTCGAATCCTGGCGCTCAACACCGAGAAGGCCCATAACCTAAAGGATCGTTCGCTCGAAGTGATACGCATGGCACGCAACCTCGCCAAGCGCAAGCCGCGCGCCAAGGAACTCGACTTCAGCACCGAGTTCGAGGCACCGGAATTGCTCACCCTCGGCATGATCTACGAGCGCAATAGCCGCTTCGGCGGCGGCGCTTACAGCTCGTTTCTCAAAAAGGTCGACCGGTTCAGCGACAAGACGCTCACGGTGAGCCTGCGGCAGCGTGCCGCGTACGCCGCGCGCATCACGGAGATCGAAGCGCACGTGAAACGCATCGTACAGGGTCTCGAGGCGCGCGGATTCAAATCACCGTATCTGCGCACCTTGGTGGTGGCGCGAATCAATCCGGTGCGTTTTCA
>CP070641.1:957346-960979 GCA_020354085.1 Pseudomonadota bacterium | reverse complement strand
CGAACCCGCCGCCTTGAATCATGAAGCCCTTGATGACGCGATGGAAGATCGTGCCGTTGTAGAAACCTGCATCCACGTAGTCGAGGAAATTCTTGACCGTCGCTGGTGCCTTGTCGGGATAAAGCTCGATCTCGATCACCCCCAAATTGGTCGTCAGGCGTACCTGCGGCGTATTCTGGGCGCCGGTGTTGGCGCTCATCAGGATCAGTCCAAGCCCAAAGGCCAAATTGATTATCCGTTTCATGTCAGTGTTCTCCAGTCAGTTTCAGTATCGTGGCCCACTCGGTAGGGCTCACCGGCATCACCGACAGGCGGTTGCCGCGTTGCACCAGTGGCAACTTTCGTAGTGCCCTGGTTTGCTTGATCTGCGAAAGCGAAACGGGGCGCTTGAGCCTGCGTTGAAAGCGTACGTCTACCATGAACCAGCGCGGATTGTCGCCCGTGCTGCGTGGGTCGTAGTAGGGACTCTGTGGATCGTCGGCACTGGGATCAGGATAGGCGGCGCGTACGATGTCGACGACGCCGTAGACGCCCGGGGCGGCGCAACTCGAATGATAGAAGAACGCCTGGTCCCCGCGGCGCATGGCGCGAAGGTAGTTGCGCGCCTGATAGTTGCGCACACCATCCCAATGTTCCGTACGCCTTTGGCATTTGGCGAGATCATCGATACCGAACATATCCGGCTCGGATTTCAAAAGCCAGTAGGCCATGGAAGGGCGCTGACTCAGGCGATGCGTATCACGCGCTCGCTGTCGGTTTCAACCGCGCGCACCCGTTCGATGCGACGGCAGTGACCGCTTGCTTCATCGACATCAAGCAGCACCCCGCACAGCGTCCCGGGCCCCTCGGCGCAGTCGAAACGGGCCGGAACCTTGTGCACGAAGCGTTGCAGTGCCTTGTCGATGTCCAACCCAATCACGGAGTCGTAGCAGCCGGTCATGCCGACGTCGGTTTGGTAACCCGTGCCGCGCGGCAAGATGCGTTCATCGGCGGTAGGAATGTGGCTGTGCGTGCCGACGACCGCGCTCACGCGCCCATCGAGATACCAGCCGATAGCAGTCTTCTCGCTGGTGGTCTCGGCGTGCATGTCAACGAGCACTATCTTGACGTCCACGGGCTTGGCCGCAAGCGCGCGGTCGGCCGCACGAAACGGGCAGCCGACGTGCGGGTGCATGAATACATTGCCAAGCAGATTCAAAATGCCGATCTTGGTGCCGGTCGCCGAGGTGAGGACATTCCAACCACTGCCCGGCGCATCGTCCGGGAAGTTGTAGGGACGCAGCAGGCGCGGCTCGCCGCGGATGTAGTCGAGCGCTTCGGGCTTGTCCCAGGCGTGGTTACCGTTGGTAAGCACATCGCAACCCGCAGTGAACAATTCCTGCGCGGTGTCGGGTGTGACGCCGGCACCGTCGGCGACATTTTCGGCGTTGGCCACGACCAAGTCGGCGTGCAGCTCGCGGCGCAGCCGCGGTAGTTGTTGCGCCAGCACCCGCCGGCCGGGGTCTCCCATTACGTCGCCGATGAACAAGAGTTTCATAGCAATTCCCGTTGGTCTTCGCGCTATTGTCGAACCATGTTGTACCACGAGCAGTCGGTGGCAACCGCCGCCAGCGGCACGTCCCAGGTGTTGGCCGGCATGCTTGGAATGCGCTGAAAATCATAGGCGAGTCCAACGACATGCGGTTTGCGCCAGCGTTGGCGCAGTGCCAGAAACGCGAGACTGCGGTCGTAGTAGCCGCCTCCCATACCGAGACGATTACCCGCTGCATCGAATGCAACCAGCGGGACAAAAAGCACGTCAATCGCCTGTGCCCTTATCAACGCATGCGCCGGTACGCACGGCTCGGGTATGCCGAAGCGATTGGCGCGTAGCTGCGTGTCGAGGCTGGCCGGCGCAAACCATAGGCGATCGTGGGCGACGCGCGAGAGCACAGGCAGGTACACCTGCTTACCGAGGACCAGTGCGCGTTCAAAAATGACGGTCGGGTCGATCTCGCCGTCATTCGCCCAATAAAGCGCGATGCGGCGACTGACGCGAAATAGCCGGGAATTGGCAACTTGCCGGCCGAGCGCGTGGGCCGCTTGCTCGCGTTCAGCAATGCTCAAAGCACGTCGCCGCGCACGCAGCGCGCGCCGCAGCTCGGTTTTATCTACGGATTGATTCACAAACTGGGGAACAAACAACCCAAGAAAAAATAAGGCGCCCTCCGCGAATACCGTGCTGCACCGTGGCCTTGAACCGACAGGTTCAAGTGGGGAGCTTAGGACGCCTTCAGGCTTCCCGCGACGAGGCGGGCATGCACACCGGCGTCAACGCTTCGGTCCCCGAAATATAGCTTATAGGTTCAGAGGGTGTCTGATGCAGTCACATGCACCGCAGAGGACGCGTAGCCATCATATACTTATTGGCGCGCTTGTACATCCCAGTTCAGTGCCGCATCGATTTTGCTGGACAAGAACTTGAGCCGTTCATGCGCATCGGGGCCAAGACCGCCGCGCCCGCGCAGCTCCAAGAGTTCTGCGGCAATGTTGAGCGCCGCCATGATTGCGGCGCGTTCAGTGCCGATGACCTTGCCGGAAGTTTGGATCTCGCGCATCTTGCCGTCGAGGTAATCGGCGGCGGCGCGCAACGCGTTACGCTCATTCTCCGGGCAAGCGACCATCAGTTCCTTGCCGAGGATAGTGACGGTAACGCCGTCAGCTGTATTTTTCATGTCGTGCTGCGCTCAAGCGCCTTGAGGCGGCCGATCATCGCCTCGATCCGCTCACGGGCGACGCGCGTTTTCTCGATTAGCCGCGCATGCTTTTCGCTGAGGTCACCGCTTTCCGAGCGCATCTGTTGGTTTTCGCGGCGAAGACGCTGGCATTCATCGATGAGCTCATCAATGCGTGATTCCAGTTTCTTCAACTCATCGCCATCGCGGCGCGCACTGGAACTTGCCATGCGCAAAATATATGGCCGACGCCCCCGGCGGTCAACGTCTGTGGTCGGTCCGCCCCAGTGTTACACTTGCCGGTCAGCATCCCACGGCGGAATCTTGACAGCCACCCGCTTATTATGACCACCGTGACACCCGCCTTGCCCGACTACGCCGAGCTCGTGCAGCAGCTGGCTGCGGCGGAAGCGGATTTTTCCGCCGCGGAATTGCACGGCATTGTCACGGGGTTGGCCTGTACCGACGCCCCCGGACCCGGATTGGCCCAGTTGTTACCGGAGACGGCACCGCACGAGCTCGTCCGAGCAGTCGCCCGCATGTTCGCGGCAACCCTCAATCAGCTGCGTGACGAGGAATTCGGCTTTGTGGTGCTGTTGCCCGACGACGAGACGCCGCTGCCGGAACAGTTGGCTGGGTTAGCTGATTGGAGCCGGGGTTTTGTCGTGGGATTGTCGGCCGGCGGGGTGCGCGACGTGAGTCATCTCTCCGAGAGCGCGGCCGAGGTGATCAGGGACCTTTCGTCGATCGCCGAGGCGTCACTCGATGGGCTACCAAGGCGCGGTGAGGCCGAGTCTCGCCAGCTGACTGAGCTGGTGGAATACGTGCGCGTCGGTGCGCAGCTGGTGTTTGACGAGCTGCACTCGCGGCGCGCACGCGCTCACTGATTCTTGCTCCGCGCCGCATCCACGGCATCGAG
>CP070641.1:953613-957246 GCA_020354085.1 Pseudomonadota bacterium | reverse complement strand
CGGGAACTCCTCGAGAACGGCGACTATCCGCCCGCACTCAAGGCGCGCATCCGCAGCGAACATGGTCATCTTGACAACGATGCGGCAGCGCAGATTCTGAGTCGCATCGATCATACCCGCCTGCAACACGTCGTGGCCGCACACCTGTCGCGCAGGAACAATCGTCCCGAGCTGGCACGCACGGCGCTCGGCGCTACGCTCGGTTGTGATCCCGAAGAGGTAGTGGTCGCTGATCAGGATACCGGGTTGACCTGGCGAGAACTGGCAAACGGTAGCTACTAGACTAGAGTCTCACCAATTGCACTACGTGGATTCACGCCTTGGCGAACGATACCAGTAATATTCACGGCGTCCTCAATCTGGCAGGCGCCTCGGCCTTGTCGGCGTTCCGCCGTGAGCGGTTGATCCGCGACATGCAAGCGCGAGTCGCGGCAGTGCGCGAGGTGCAGGCGCGCTACTGGCATTTCGTGGCGGTATCGTCGGAGTTGACGCCGCAGGAACTGGCGGTCCTCCAGCGCTTGCTCACCTATGGGCCCCGAACCGAACCGGTCACGGACGACGGCGCCGAGGTTCTGTTGGTGATTCCCCGCCTCGGCACGATCTCGCCGTGGGCGAGCAAGGCGACTGACATCGCGCAGCACTGCGGGCTCAGCAAGATCAAGCGCATCGAGCGTGGTATCGCCTGGCGCATCGGCAAGCTGGACAAGAGCGCACTGACTGCGCCGGAGCGTGAGCTGCTGGTACCGTTGCTGCACGATCGCATGACGGAAAACGTGCTCCCGGATTTCTCCCAAGCGGCGCAGCTGTTTCGCGACGCGGAACCCGCGCCCCTGCGCACTGTTGATGTGTTGGACGGCGGCCGCGAGGCGCTGACACGCGCCAATCAGGATTGGGGATTGGCGTTGTCGATGGACGAGATCGAATATTTGTTCGAGAGCTTCTCACGGCTCGAGCGCAACCCGACCGACGTGGAATTGATGATGTTCGCGCAGGCTAATTCGGAACATTGCCGCCACAAGATATTCAATGCCGATTGGGTGATCGACGGTAAGGCACAGGAGGCCTCGTTGTTCGCCATGATCCGCGCGACGCACAGCGCCAACCCGAAAGGCACGTTGGTCGCGTACGAAGATAATGCCGCGATCATGGAAGGCCCGCGCATGGCGCGCTTCTTCCCCGATCCGGCGGCGCGCGTGTATCGCTATCGCGAGGAGGCAGCGCATATCCTCATGAAGGTCGAGACGCACAACCATCCGACCGCGATCTCACCCTTTCCGGGCGCGGCGACCGGTTCGGGCGGCGAGATTCGCGACGAAGGCGCCACCGGACGCGGCGCAAAGCCCAAGGCCGGGCTTACCGGGTTTTCGGTGTCGAACCTGCGTATTCCGAATGGAGAACAGCCGTGGGAGACGGACCATGGCAAGCCTGGCCGCATTGTGTCTGCGCTCGACATCATGATCGAGGGGCCAATCGGCGGCGCATCCTTCAATAATGAATTTGGCCGACCGGGAATCGCCGGTTACTTCCGCACCTTCGAGGAAACGGTGGACGGCGAAGTGCGCGGCTATCACAAGCCCATCATGCTGGCGGGCGGCATCGGCAATATTCGTCCGGAGCATATTCACAAGTCGGGTATACCGGCCGGCAGCGCCGTGGTGGTGTTGGGCGGCCCCGCGATGTTGATCGGACTGGGCGGTGGGGCGGCCTCGAGCATGGCAAGCGGAACCAGCCAAGAAGATCTGGATTTCGCCTCGGTGCAGCGCAGCAACGCGGAGATGCAGCGCCGCTGCCAGGAAGTCATCGATCAGTGTTGGGCGCTGGGTGAGTCCAATCCCATCTTATCGATCCACGACGTTGGGGCTGGGGGCCTGTCGAATGCGTTGCCGGAGCTGGTGCATTCGGCAGCGCGCGGTGCCCACTTTGAGTTGCGACGCGTACCCAACGATCAACCGGGTATGAGTCCGATGGAGATCTGGTGCAATGAAGCGCAGGAGCGCTACGTCTTGGCGATCGCGCGCGATCGGCTGGAGGAGTTTCGTGCCCTGTGCGCGCGCGAGCGTTGCCCGTACGCGGTACTGGGCGAGGCCGCGCAAGAGGCGCGCCTGGTGTTGACTGACAACCTGTTTGCATCGAAGTTGGCGGATGCCAATGCGGCTATGCGTGAACGCATGGCGCGGCCCATCGACCTGGAGCTTTCGGTTTTGCTCGGCAAGCCGCCCAAGATGCTGCGCGATGTCGCGCGCCTCAAGCGCAAGCTGCCGGCGTTCAAGAACAAGGGCGTCGATCTTAAGGAAGCGATCTATCGTGTGTTGCACCTGCCGACAGTGGCGAGCAAGAACTTTCTCATCACCATCGGCGATCGCAGCGTGACTGGCCTGGTTTGCCGCGACCAAATGGTTGGCCCCTGGCAGGTACCAGTGGCCGACTGTGGCGTGACCGCAAGCGGCTACGAGTCTTTTACCGGTGAGGCTATGGCGATGGGTGAGCGCACGCCGCTTGCACTCATTAGTGCCGCGGCCAGCGGGCGCATGGCGATCGGTGAGGCGCTTACCAACCTAGCCGCCGCGCGCATCCGCGCGCTGCCGGACGTAAAACTCTCGGCCAACTGGATGGCGCCGGCCGGCCATCCCGGTGAGGACGCCGCGCTCTATGACACAGTTCGCGCAGTGTCCGAGCTCTGCCAGGCCCTTGGCGTCGCGATACCGGTCGGCAAGGATTCAATGTCGATGAAGACCGTGTGGCGCGATGAGGCAGGCACCGAGCGTGCAGTCACCGCGCCGATTTCGTTGATCGTATCGGCATTCGCGCCGGTCGTGGATGTGCGCAAGACCCTGACGCCGCAACTGCGCACCGACCGTGGCGCGACCGAATTGATCCTGGTCGACCTGGGGCGTGGCCGTAACCGCCTGGGCGGTTCGGCCTTGGCGCAGGTGTACAAGCAGATCGGCGACGACGCACCGGACGTCGACGATCCGCGCGCGTTGCGGCTGTTCTTTCACGTGGTGCAGGCATTGAATGAGTTGGGCTTCGCCTATGCGTACCACGATCGTTCGGACGGCGGGTTGTTCGCCACCGTCTGCGAGATGGCGTTCGCCGGGCGCACCGGCGTGAGCATTGATATCACGAACCTCGGGGCGGATCCGTTGGCCGCCCTGTTCAGCGAGGAACTGGGCGCGGTGTTGCAGGTGCCAATCGATCGACGCGACGGTATTCTCGGCGCGCTCAAGAAGGCCGGGTTAATACGCCATGCGCATGTTATCGGTCGCGTCACGGATGACGACATCGTGAGCGTGCGCTACAACAACAAGGAGATGTTTTACGATTCGCGCGTCAATCTGCAGCGCGCCTGGTCGGAGACGAGCTTCCATATCCAGCGCCTGCGCGACAACCCGGCCTGCGCCCAGGAAGAATTCGACAAGATCATCGACTCCAAGGACCCGGGACTATCGGCGCAGCTTACCTTCGATCCCGCGGACAAGGTGGCCGCGCCCTATATCGCGCGCGGCGCACGCCCGCGCATAGCCATCCTGCGCGAGCAGGGCGTCAATGGCCAGCTCGAGATGGCGGCGGCCTTCGACCGCACCGGATTCGATGCCGTCGACGTCACCATGAGCGACATCATCGACGGGCGCG
>CP070641.1:949860-953513 GCA_020354085.1 Pseudomonadota bacterium | reverse complement strand
CCAGCTCGAAGAAGTAGAAAAGCCAGCCCCACATGACAACGAGGTCCTGATCCGGATACATGCCACATCCGTTACGGCCGGCGACTATCGCATGCGCGGCTTCCAAGTGCCGATCGAGTTCTGGCTGCCCGCACGACTAGCGATGGGCATCACCCGACCGAAAAAGTCGATACTCGGAATGAATTTTTCTGGGACGGTCGAGGCGGTTGGCAAGAACGTAAAACGGTTCCGGAAAGGTGACAAGGTGTTCGGCACAAGCGGGGCGAGATATGGCGCCTACGCGGAGTACCTATGCCTACCCGAAGACGGAGCGCTGGTCGCAAAGCCCGCCACTATTACCTTCGACGAAGCCGCCGCCTTTCCCTTCGGCGCCTTGACCGCGTTGTTCTTCCTGCGGGACCAGGGAAACATTCAGCGTGGGCAAGAGGTCTTGATCTATGGTGCGTCGGGCGCAGTCGGTACGGCCGCGGTGCAGCTCGCCAGGTACTACGGGGCAGAAGTCACCGGTGTATGCAGCACGGCCAACGTGGACTTGGTGAAATCGTTGGGCGCCACGAAGGTCATTGACTACACCAAGGAGGATTTCACAGCGAGCGGTGAGTCTTACGACATCATCTTCGACACGGTGGGGAAGACATCATTCGCGCGATGCACAGGCTCGCTGAAGAAAGACGGGCGCTGCCTTCTGACGGTCTTCAGGCTCAAGCAACTGATTCAGATGCTGTGGACCTCAATGACTGGTGACAAGAAGGTCATCTGTGCGATCGCGCCCGATCGGGCGGAGGATCTCAAGTTCCTCGTGGGGCTTGTCGAGGCGGGGAGGATGAAGACCGTAGTTGATCGCCGCTATCCGCTGGAGCAAACGGCGGAAGCGCATCGGTACGCCGAGAAGGGACACAAAAAGGGAAACGTCGTCATAACCTTGGAGCCAGTCGGCAACATCTAAACCCGGCCGCTCCGTGTGTTGCGCTGTAAGGTCTGGCCGTCAGGGGCGACTCACTAGAGCACCCGAGTGCGTTTCGCCATCTCTGGACAGGAGGCCTCCGTGAAAAGCAAGCATGCGCTCCATGCGGCAGTTGTTGTGGTTGCCTTGGCGATGACATCGTTTATTGCGCCGGTTGCGCGTGGCGCCCAGGGCCAATCTGGCGTGCCCAGCTACAGCGACGGCGTTAAGCAGCTGGAAAAGCAGATGTCCACCAACAAGGGCGCCGTCAAGGTAAGCGAACAGGACATGGCGATCATGGCCAAGGCCGCGGCGGATCTTGCCGCGCAAATGCCGAACCCAGGTATCAAGGTCGGCGCCAAGGCGCCCGACTTTTCCCTGAAGAACCCCAAGGGCAAGACGGTCAAGCTCAGCACCGAACTCAAGAACGGCCCGGTGGTGTTGACGTTTTATCGCGGTGCCTGGTGCCCGTACTGCAATCTGCAATTGCGCCAATTGAAGGAAACGCTACCCCAGATCAAGAAGCACGGCGCGTCCCTGGTCGCGATCACACCGCAGCTGCCGGACAAATCCGTGGCGCAGTTCAAGCAAGATGGATTCCCCTTCGAGGTGCTGAGTGATCTCGACTACAAGGTCATCAAGTCCTACAACCTGTTGTGGGAGCTTTCGCCCGAGCTCGACGCGGCATATAAGCGCGCGTATGGTCTGGACATCACCGTCTTTAACGGCCCCAAGCGCCTGGGCCTGCCCATTCCGGGCACCTTGGTGATCGATCGCAACGGGATCGTGCGTGCCGCGTTCGCCGACACGGACTACAAGAAGCGCATGGAGCCGGCGGACATCCTCGCTGCGCTACAGCAATTGTCTCAGCAAAATAAATAGGGCCTCAGAAGCGTTACGCGACGCAGGCTAGCGCTTTCTTTAACCGCAGCGGACCGACCGCTACTTCGTCTCGCGCACGCGCTCCGTAACCAGAGCGATTAAGCCTTCCAGCACCGCGTTGCGCCCCGGGCGCACGTGCGGGCCTTCGGTCCAGATCACCTCTGAACCCGGGGGTAGCGCCTGATGCAGCGCAGCGACGCTGGCGGGCGGCATTGACTCGTCGTCGCGCGCGTTGACGGCGATCACGGGTCGCGGGGCGATACGGCCCACCCATTTCTCCGGCCGTAAGTGATGGCTCGCGGTGATCAGCACCAGAAGCTGCGCGGTCAAATCGCGCAACGGCGTAAACGTTATATAAGGTCTGAGCAGGTGGGCGAACACGCCGTGCGGGTCGCCCGCCCCGTGCACCAGCCACACGCGCTTGAAGCGCGTGTCGAAGCTGGCCGGCACGCTCACCATGAACGCCCCCAGGCTGCCGCCGACCAGATCCACGCGCGCCAAATCGACATGGGGTTGCTGCGCAAGGTAATCCATTGCCAGCATCACGGCGGGCGTGACGTCGATCAGCGCCGTTTGCACCTTGGGTAGCCAAGTGACGTACTCAAGGCCGGTCGCGCGCGGATTGCCGGGGAAGGGATAGGAGAGGGCGGCGATGGCGATGCCGTGCGCGTCCTTGGTCAGGTACACGGCTCGATGACCGGTGCGCAGGCCGCCGAGCAGGACCACCAGCGGAAGTTTCGACGTCGCGGCCCGCGGTGTGCGCACACCAATGTCGACCATAAGCCCACTGGAGGACTGCAGGCGCGTTTCGACGATAAGGTCTTCGCCCTCGACAGTGCGCCTCAATTCCTGCGCACTGACCAGCTCGCCCTTGCGTGCGGCGAAGCCTGGAACCGGATCGGGCAAGGCGGGCGCGACGAGATAGACCAATGCGCCAACGATGACAACGACCAGTGTCAGTACCAGCGTGGCGATGAGCTTCAGCCACCGAGGCCACGAGGAACCATTTTGTTGCCGATGGCGCATGGATGGAATCTGGCTGCCTGATTATGTTACGCGCGCGGGTTACAGAGCACGATATTTCTTGCGGCGCCGAGCCTTTGGGGGGTTTCCCGGCATCGGGACCGCGTGCATGCGAATCAGGCGCCGTGGCTCGTTATTCGGTAGCATCCGGTTAGGCGCTGGGTTCTCATGTGTGCCCGAAAATATCAGGCAGCTCGTCGAGGCGATTAAACGTCAAGATTAACCCGTTTTTCGCAGGACGGCATGCCGGTTGGTTGGGCGACATGCTCAAGGTGCGGGTTGCTGCGCCGCACAGCCGGGCCACGTGACCAGCGACTGCACCGGGCGGTCAGTGCACGAAAAATCCGCGGCCGCAAAAAAGAACGCCCCCATGCGGGGGCGTTCCATTCACGCTAGCGTGCGAACGGCATCAATAGTATACCCACCCGCAGGACGAGCCCCCAGAGAACGTATAGGTAGGCGGCAGACAGACAAAGATGGCGCTGTTGTCACCCGTCTTGGTGATGGAGAAGTTCAGGTCGCGCTTGAAGTTCAAATCGGTGATGCCATCACCGGTTGGACCTTTCGAACAGAGCGGAAGGCCACTCGGGTCCGGCCCTTGGCCCTTGCGTTCTTCATTGATGCACTCCTGGATCGTCACACCTGATTTGAGGCATAAGGTCGCCGAATCGCCATCAGTAATCTCGCCAACGATAGCGTAGTCACCTTTGATTTGATTTTCATCGAGTGCAGCCTGCACGTCCGCGGGGCAAGTTGGCAGCGTCCTGGTCACGACCGGCAGTTCCGATTTCCCGTTTGTGCACAC
>CP070641.1:946084-949760 GCA_020354085.1 Pseudomonadota bacterium | reverse complement strand
TGCTTACCGACTTGAGCGTGTTCGAGAACGTCGCCTTTCCGATCCGCGAGCACACGCATCTGCCGGAATCGCTGCTGCGCCACGTTGTGCTGATGAAGCTCGAGACCGTCGGCTTGCGCGGTGCGCGCGACTTGATGCCCGCGGAACTCTCCGGCGGCATGGCGCGACGCGTGGCGTTGGCGCGCGCCATCGCCCTCGACCCCATGATGGTCATGTACGACGAGCCGTTTGCGGGGCTCGATCCGATCTCCATGGGCGTCATCGTCAAGCTCATTCGCGAATTGAACAATGCCCTCGGCATGACCTCGGTCGTGGTGACGCACGACGTCGCGGAGGCCTGTACCATTGCGGATTACATCTATCTCGTCGGCGGCGGGCGCGTGATCGCGCGAGGCACGCCCGATGAGATGAACGCCTCAACTAGCGCGGAAGTCAAACAGTTCATGGCGGGGTTGCCCGACGGGCCGGTGCGGTTTCACTATCCGGGCGGCGACTACGCCGCCGATCTGATGCAGGACGGAGCGCCGTGATCACACGCCCCTTCGAGCAACTGGGCGCCTGGTCGATGGCGCGCGTGGCGCGCCTCGGACAGGCGGCGCTGTTTCTATTCGAACTGTTGGTGCTTTCCTGGCGTCTGCCCAGTCGCTTCGGGCCGGCAGCGCGCAAGGCCTTCCGACTGATCATGCACCAGCTCTACTCGGTCGGCGTCCTGACGCTGATCATCATCGTGGTGTCGAGCGCCTTCGTCGGCATGGTGCTGGGACTGCAGGGCTACAATACGCTCGTTGACTTCGGCGCCGAGTCGTCGCTCGGTTTGTTAGTGGCATTGTCGCTCACGCGCGAGCTCGGGCCGGTCGTGACGGCGCTGCTGTTCGCCGGGCGCGCCGGGTCCGCGTTGACCGCCGAGATCGGTCTCATGAAGGCGACCGAGCAGTTGGCCGGCATGGAAATGATGGCGGTGAATCCGATGACGCGCGTGATCGCGCCGCGCTTCGTGGCCGGTTGCATCTCGCTGCCGCTTCTCGCGGCGATCTTCACCGCCATCGGCGTGCTCGGCGGCCATTTTGTCGGCGTGGTTCAATTGGGCGTGGACGAAGGCGTGTTTTGGTCGCAGATGCAGGCTGGCGTAGATTTCTACGACGACGTGATGAACGGCATGCTCAAGGGTGTGGTGTTTGGCTTTGTCGTCAGCTGGATCGCGGTGTTTGAAGGCTACGACGCCGTGCCGACGTCGGCCGGGGTGAGTGCGGCCACCACGCGCACGGTGGTAAGCTCTTCCCTCGCCGTACTGGGGCTCGATTTCATCCTGACGGCGCTAACGCTGGTTGAGGTGTAGAACATGAACAGCAAGGCACTGGAATTGTGGGTAGGGATCTTCGTCGCCGCGGGCGTGGCGGCGCTCGCCATGTTGGCGTTCAAGGTCGGCAATCTTTCCACCGTGGAAGTTCAAGACGCCTACACGATCAAGGGCCGGTTCGACAACATCGGCGGTCTCAAGGTCAAGGCGCCGGTCACCATGGCGGGTGTGCGCATCGGGCGGGTAGCGGACATTTCTTTCGACAACAGTCGATACCAAGCGGTCGTGAGTATGAGCATCGACGGCCGCTACCAAAAAATCCCGAACGACACGAGCGCCTCGATATTGACGTCGGGCCTGCTGGGCGAACAATACGTGGGGCTTGAGGTCGGTGGGGCGGAAGAATTCTTGAAGAACGGCGACAGCCTGCAACTCACGCAGTCGGCCCTGGTGCTGGAAAAGATGATTGGCCAGTTCCTCTACAGCCAGGCGAGCAAGGACAAGTAATTGGAGGCGAGCATGAAGCGACTACTCATGGTGGGCGCGGCGCTGTGGGCAACCGTGGCAATGGGCACATTTCCCGCACCCGATGTGATCGTGCGCGAGAACACGGAAAAGATCCTGTTGCTGATCAAGTCCGAGCGCGCGGTCTACGAGAAGGACATCGGCAAACTGCACGCACGCGTCGATGAGTACGTATTGCCGCACTTCGATTTCCGTGCCATGTCGCGCCTGGTATTGGCGCGCGCCTGGCGCGACGCGAGCGAGGCACAGCGCGAGCGCTTCACCAAGGAGTTCCGCGAGCTGCTGGTGCGCACCTACTCGACCGTGCTGCTCAAGTACAACGACGAAAAGATCAACTACCTGCCATTCAAGATGTTGCCCGACGAGCGCACGCAAGTCGTGCGCGTCGAGGTGCAGTTGAGTGGCGGCGGACCGTCGATTCCGATTCACTACAGCTTTTACCAATCGAAGGCCGAGGAGCCGTGGAAGGTGTTCGACGTCACGGTCGAGGGTGTGAGCCTGGTTACCAACTATCGCGCGACTTATGCGGAACGCGTCAAGAAGGAAGGGCTTGATGGACTCATCGCGAGCCTCGCCAAGGACAATCGCGATGGCAGAATGAGTGCCCCCGTGGCGACCAGCAAGAGCGGCGAGAAGCGGTGACCGTCCCAATCGAGGGGAAGTCCGACGGCAGTCGCGCCGTCCGTGGCGAGTTGACGTTTGATACGGTGCCCGCGCTACTCTCTGCTGATGGCCCGATCCTGGCCGGGGAGGGGCCCATACGGGTGGACCTCGCGGGGGTCACGCGCGCGGATAGCGCGGGGCTGGCCCTGATGGTGGAGTGGCTGCGCCGGGCGCAGGCCGGCGGTCGCGAATTGCGTTTTTTCAACATCCCCCGGCAAGTCGAGCACCTCATGCAAGTCAGCGGGCTCGAGCGCGTTCTCAAGTCGGGCTAGCCGCTCGAAAAGCCGGGTCCGTTCCGGACGGCTCGACCGCCTGTGTTATGATGCCCACGCCTCAGCCGAACTGAGCGCAGCGGTGCCGTTTCAAATCGTCGCGAGCCGGCCGCCGCACGAAAACCGATTTTGCATGCAGTTCGCTCGCACGCTTCACGTTCGTAAACCGATATGGACAAACTCATCGTAACCGGCGGTCAACGTCTGCGCGGCGAAGTACGCGTCTCCGGCGCCAAGAACGCGGCGCTACCGGTGTTGGTGGCATCGCTCTTAACGGGCGAGCGCCTGCGAGTCGGCAATGTTCCGCACCTGCAAGACATCACCACGACCATGGAGTTGTTGGGGCGCATGGGTGTGGAGCTGGTCGTCGACGAGAAGATGGCGGTCGAGGCGCAGGCGACTTCGATCAACTCCGTGCGTGCGCCTTATGAGTTGGTCAAAACCATGCGCGCCTCGGTGCTGGTATTGGGGCCGCTGCTCGCGCGCTTCGGCGAGGCCGAGGTCTCGCTGCCCGGCGGCTGCGCCATCGGCTCGCGGCCGGTGAATCTGCATATCAAGGGCCTGCAGGCCATGGGCGCAGATATCAACCTCGACGGCGGTTATATCCGCGCGCGCGCCAAGCGCCTGAAGGGCGCGCGTATATTCATGGACCTCGTGTCCGTGACCGGCACCGAGAACATCATGATGGCGGCCACCTTGGCTAATGGCACCACGGTCATTGAAAACGCCGCGCGTGAGCCGGAGGTCGTCGACCTCGCGCGCTGCCTGAACAGCATGGGCGCGCGCATCACCGGGGCCGGGACCGACGAGATCACGATCGAGGGGGTGGAGCGTCTGCACGGCGCTACGCACGACGTCATTCCCGATCGAATCGAAAGCGGGACATTCTTGGTGGCCGGTGCAATGACCAGCGGTGACG
>CP070641.1:942291-945984 GCA_020354085.1 Pseudomonadota bacterium | reverse complement strand
ACTCTTCACGGTCACCACGGCGGGCGAATCGCATGGCGCAGCGTTGGTGGCGATTGTCGATGGCTGCCCCCCGGGTCTCGCCCTCTCCGAATCCGACATCCAGCCCGACCTCGACCGGCGTAAGCCGGGTCGGTCGCGTCACACTACGCAACGCAAGGAAGCGGATGCGGTGAAAATCCTCTCTGGCGTCTTCGAAGGCCGGACAACCGGCACCCCGATCGCGCTGCTGATCGAAAACACTGATCAGCGCCCGCACGACTACTCAAAGATCATGGATCGGTTTCGTCCCGGCCATGCGGACTACACCTACGAGCAGAAATACGGTTTTCGCGATTACCGCGGTGGTGGACGTTCAAGCGCACGTGAGACAGCGATGCGCGTGGCGGCCGGCGCCATCGCCAAGAAATGGCTCAGGGAAAAATACGGCACGGTAATCCGCGGCTACCTTGCGCAGCTCGGCCCTATCGTGCTCGAGCTCAAGGATTGGAACGCCGTCGAGCAGAACGCGTTCTTTTCGCCGGATCCGGCAAAGCTTCCGGAACTGGAAAGAGTGATGGATGACATCCGGGCTGATCGCAATTCGATTGGTGCACGGGTAAACATCGTGGCATCCAACGTGCCGGTGGGACTGGGTGAACCGGTGTTTGATCGACTCGATGCCGATATCGCTCATGCAATGATGAATATCAATGCGGTGAAGGGCGTCGAGATTGGCGCCGGCTTCCGCTCGGTAGAACAGAAGGGTACTGAGCACCGCGATGAAATCACCCCGCAGGGATTTCTTTCCAACAATGCCGGCGGCATTCTCGGCGGTATCTCCACCGGGCAGGACATCACAGTCTCGATCGGGCTCAAGCCGACGTCGAGCATTCCGCAGCCAGGTCGCTCCGTGAACGTAAAGGGCGAGCCGGTTGAAGTCGTGACGACCGGCCGACATGATCCCTGTGTCGGCATCCGCGCCACGCCCATTGCCGAAGCGATGTTGGCGATCGTGTTGATGGATCATGCGCTGCGCCACCGTGGGCAGAACGCGCACGTGCAGCTGACTACTCCCGTGATACCGGCTGGCCGCTGAGCCGGCACATGATCGTGCCTCCTAGATCGGGGTTGCACGAGGCGCTCGCGCCACGGGCGCTGCGCCCATGAGCCAGGTGACGCTCCTGCCCGAGCGTATTGGCCGCATCTTCGTCGATGCGCTACGCGATTGGTCCGCCACCGCGGCGCTCGTCCGCTATGCGCTCGCCCATATTGTCGCCCTGCGTCATCCGGTGGTGGCGCGGGTGCTCTACCGCCAAATCTACTTCACCGGGATCGAGGCGTTGCGCGCGATCAGTCTCATTGCGCTGCTCACCGGCATCGTCATCATTGTCGAGACGGTTAGTCTCGTCGGCCATCAACCTGCCATCCTCGGGCAGATCATGCTGTGGGTGGTGGTGCGGGAACTCGGACCGCTGCTCACCGGCATCGTTATTATTGCTCGCTCCAGTTCCGCAGCGGCGGCGGAGTTGGCGACGATGAAGATTCGAGGCGAGATGAATTCTTTGCGCGTCATGGGTATTGATCCGATGGACATCCTCATTGTGCCGCGCATCGTTGGCATGACATTGTCCGTGGTAGCGGTCACTTTTTATTTTCAGCTGACGGCGATTCTGGGTGGCTTCGCCGCAACGTCAATCTGGTACGGCGTACCCTTGCGCCAGGGGCTGCAAGGCGTCATCGATCTGATGACCGTCACGGAGATCCTGGCGTCGCTTACCAAGGCGCTCGCCTTCGGGATCATGATCGCGGCCACATCCTGTTCCTTCGGGCTACGTGCCAAGGGCACGGTAACGGCGGTGCCGCAAGCGGCAACCGGCGCCGTGATGCGCGGCATTATTACGCTGTTCCTATTGGATGGTGTGATCACCTATCTATTTTTCGTATGAACCACGCGAGCTACGCGTGTGTGTTGGATGTCGCGATCACAGCGCCGCACCGGATCGCATTCCAGGTTCCGGCCGGCAGCGTGTGCAAGCTGATTGTTTCATCGCGTGACCGCAAGAACGAGCTGTTGTCCTTGCTGACTGGCCTCGCACCGCCGGCCGCGGGTAGCGTGCAGTTGCTGGGCGAGGATCTCTATGCGCAGGACGAATCACAGCGTATCGCCGTCTTTCGCCGTGTCGGTGTGGTCCCGGAAGACGGCGGGCTCATCAGCAATCTGAAGATGTGGGAGAACATCTTGTTGCCCTCGGCGTATCACCATGCGCACCGCGTCGAAGACGTCGAGCCGCGCGTTGTCGCGCTGTTCAACGACTTGTATCCCGACCGGCGTGATTTGCGTTCGATCATGGGTAAGCTGCCGGATCAACTCAGCCTACGGGAACGGCGATTGACGGCGTTGGTGCGCGCGTTTTTGATGGAGCCCGATCTCGTGATCTATGATTTCGTGCTCGCCGGCATGGATCGGGAGGCGGCCGCGAGAATAGTCGCCGCCACCAGCGAGTTTCAGGCCCAGCACAGGGATCGCACGTCGATCTATCTATGCACCGATGAGGGCGCCTATGCGCGGGTCCAGGCCGACCAGACAATCGAGTTGGAGCACTGAGGCGAAAAGTCATGGCGATTATGCACGATGAGGACGTCAGATTTCGCAATCTATCGCGCAAGATCGGCTGGTTCGTGATCGTGGCGGTGGTGGGCATCGCCTTGATGTTCGTCGGGGTTGGCATGCGGCAAGAGCTGTTCACGCCCAAGACCACCCTCTACTTCATCAGCGACAGTGGCACCGACATCAAGAAGGGTATGGCCGTGAAGCTATCGGGTTTCCGTATTGGCAGGGTCGAAGCTCTGGAGCTGACGTCGGATGCCGAGGTCAAGGTGACCATGTCGATCAATCGCGCATACATGAAGTGGGTGCGGCGCGACTCCACGGCGCGAGTCGCCAAGGAAAGTCTCCTGGGGGATACCATCATTGAAATTCCGCCAGGTTCGGATAGCGCAGCGGTACTAAAAGATAACGAGCGCATCGAATTCACGCGCGAAGCGGGTTTAGGGCAGGTGGTCGATAAACTCTATGCGCAGGTCACGCCGCTCATTGCCGACATCCGCAGTATCACCGCGTATCTCAACAATCCCCACGGTGACGTCAAACAGTCACTACACAAGCTCAATCTCGCCATGTCCGAGCTCAATGCGACACTGGCCAGGCTCGATCGCATCATGCAGGCGGCGGAGAAAGATGTGCCGGGTACCTTACGTACTGCGCGCGAGACCATCGACAATTCCAAGAAGGTTGTCGATTCGGTTAGTCGTACCTGGCCGATCAACCGCAACATCGCGCCGCCGCAGTCTGAAACCCTCCAGCTCGATAGCTACCCGGGCGCGCGGCCCTCGCGGGAACCGGGGCAAGCGCCATGACTCATATGCGAGCGGGAATCGTTGTCGCGTGCTGTGGCGCATTGCTCGCAGCAGCCTGTGGTTCGGCGCCGCCGCGGCCGTCTCCTGCGCACGAAGCGGCGGTACAGTTGAATCGCAATGCTCAGACCGCCTACGAACGGGGCGAACTCACGCGCTCGCTAGAAGATTACCAGCGGGCGCTCCAGGCCAACCGTGCGATCGAGCATATCGACGGCATCGCGGCGGAGCTCACGAATATTGCCGCCCTGCAATGGGAACTCGGCCGCTCACGCGAGGCGCATGCAGCGGTCGACGAGC
>CP070641.1:938495-942191 GCA_020354085.1 Pseudomonadota bacterium | reverse complement strand
CAGCCGCCGCCCTGTTGGCGGTTGGGATCACTTCGATTGCACGAGCCGAAGGCATAGCCGTCGGCGGTAAAGTCAGCACGCTTGGTTATGGCGCTGAACTCGGTTATCGATTCAACGACTGGATCGGCTTACGTGCCGGTATCAATGGCGGCAGCTACGATTTCGATGGCACCGACGCTGGTGTCGACTATCGATATTCCATGGATTTCGACACGGTTCCCGTACTGCTGGACTGGCACGTGTTTGGAGGAACGTTTCGGTTGACGGGCGGTCTGGTGCGCAACAACAACAAGCTCAGCGGCACCGCCAGCGGGCTGTTAGACATCGGCAACGGTACATACAATACGACGGTTACCAGCAATATTACGTTCGACAAGTCGTCAAAGTACCTCGGTCTGGGATGGGGCGGTCTGCCGTCCACCAAGAGCGGCTTCGGAATGGCGCTAGACATCGGCGTGCTCTTGCACGGATCACCCACGGCAAGCCTTACTGCGCCCGGTGTTCCCCAGGCTGACATAGACCGCGAAGTCGCGGCGCTCAATGAAGATCTTAAAGATCTTAAATACTGGCCGGTTTTGACCTTGACCATCGGCTACACGTTCTAACAAAAAGCCGCGCACCTGACCTCGCAGGGCGCAGTCTTTACGGCTGCGCCCTTTTTGTTTGGGCGCTTCCACAAGCGCACCAGTGCGAGTTCGTGCATACCACCTGGCCAGGTTGCATCGAGGCAAGTTCGCTCCCATACTCCAGTGCGACCTCGTTGCGCGCGATCGCGTTGGCCTTTTTTGGAGTGACTAACCCCAAAACCACTGGCAATTCCATCCGCGTTGGTATCTCGAGTTGTCTGCTCGGTGCCAAGGTGCGCTATGACGGCAATCACAAGCTCGATTCTTTCATCGCCGACACGCTAGGCCGGCATTTCGAGTTTGTCCCGGTGTGTCCGGAACTCGCCATCGGCATGGGCGTGCCGCGTGCACCCATACGCCTGGTAGGTCAGGCCGCGAGCCCACGCGCCGTCGGGGTCATGGACCCCGACATGGACGTGACCGACAAACTGCATCGCTACGGCCGGCGCATGGCGCACGAGCTTAGCGATATCAGCGGCTATATCTTCAAGAGCAAATCACCCAGCTGCGGGATGGAGCGTGTCAAGGTTTTCCCCGCGCGCGGCGGCCCGGGGATCAAGAACGGGCGGGGCGTTTACGCGGCGGCATTGATGGCGGCGCAACCGCTGCTGCCGACTGAGGAGGAGGGACGGCTCGGCGATCCGACCCTGCGTGAGAACTTCATCGAGTCGGTATTTGCCTATCGACGCTGGCAGGAGCTGACAGCCCGCGGGGTCACCGCGTCGCGGCTGGTCGAGTTCCACGCTCGGCACAAGCTGGTACTGATGGCGCATGACGCAATTAGGCTACGCTGGCTTGGCCGGATCATCGCCCAGACGGATCGGGCACGAGCCCGCGAAACGGGGAAGCGCTACATCGAGGAGTTCATGAGCGTGCTGCGGCGGCCGCCCACGCGCGCCCGCCACAGCAATGTGCTCATGCACCTGCTCGGCTACCTGAAACGCGATCTGGACCACGCAGACAAGCGCGAGCTGTTGACGCTGATCGACCGCTATCGGCGCGGCCACCTACCGCGCGCGGTGCCGCTCGCGATTCTCGCGCACCATTTCCGCCGTCATCCGCATCCTTACGTGGCCGGCCAGTATTATCTGGAACCGGCGCCCGAGGAGTTGATGCTGCGTTGCGGCGTTTAGGTCGATGCCCGGAATCCGCAGCGTGGTGTGCTAGGCTTGTTTTACTTAGCGTGCGGAGGCCATGGCGTGCGCAAGAATCGCCGGCACGAGTGTGTTTCGATTTCGGTCCAGGTGGAATATGCCCGTCGACAATCTGCGTCGTGCCGCGCTGCTCATGCTCGGCTCGGGAATAATGTTTGCCGTGATGGGCGCGATCGTCAAACGCGTGTCCTCGACGCTTCCCAACGAGATGGTGGTGTTTTTTCGCAGCAGCTTCGGCATGTTGGCGCTGTTGGTTTGGATTGGCCATCGCGGTTGGCACACCGTCAAGACGCGGCGCCTGCGTGACCATCTCGTGCGCAGCCTCTTCGGGCTCGCCGCCATGTACTGCTTTTTTTACGCCATTGCGCACATGCCCTTGGCCGAGGCCACCGTACTCAACTATTCGACACCGCTGTTCATTCCCTTTATCGCCTGGTTCTGGTTAAGGGAGCCCGTGCCGATGCGCCTGCGCTGGATCCTCGCGATGGGATTCCTGGGTGTGCTCATGCTGCTCAAGCCGGGCGTGGGTCTGTATACGCCGACGGCCCTGGTGGGGTTGGCCTCGGGCCTTTTAGCCGCCGTGGCCATGGTGGCCGTACGTCATCTCTCCCGCAGCGAATCGAGCACCTGCATCGTGTTCTATTTCACACTCGTTGGTTGTGTGGTGTCGTCGGTGCCGTTGTTGTGGGCCTGGCAGTCACCGTCGTGGGAACTGATCGGCTGGTTGCTGGCCATGGGCGCGGCCGCCAGTGCGGCCCAGCTCATGATGACGCGTGCCTACTCGATCGCACCCGCCGCACAGGTCGGGCCCTTCGCTTATTCGACCGCAGTTTTTGCCGGTCTGTTCGGATGGTGGCTGTGGGGTGAATCGTTCGACTGGGTGTCGTTGGGCGGCGCGCTACTGATTGGCGCAGCCGGTGTCTTGACGGTGCGCTATACGGCCCGTCCGCCGAGCGTTGCATGAGTCGGCTGCCAGCGCGAAAACTTGGCATATAATTTATCGCACCACCACGGGCGAAACGGGAGGAGAACATGAAGAGCCTGGAAACCGCCGTCGCGGTTCTCACTAAATCGGCAGCGGCGAAAAAGAATCAACTGCCGGCCGCGCGCTCGGCGCTGTCCAACCTCATCGGTGACTGCGAGGCGGCCATCAAGATCTGGCAGGGGTATCTGGCTGCGCCCACTACTTCGACCGACAACTGGAGCATCGTCGCCTGGATCGGTGCCGAGCGTGGCAAGCGGCTACACGAAACGAATCTGCTTGCTAAGGCGCACTTGGCGGCGATCGCACAGGCCGCTGGCGGTGTCGCCGCGCGCACTATCGACCTCGAAGACGAATTGATCGAGATGGCCTATCGCATGCTCAAGCCGGGTGAAACCGGCGTGGATGCGGCCAACAGCGCCGTGCGGGCGCTTCAGGACCGTATCACTTATTTGCGTGGCTTGATCGATCAGCTCGACAAGCCGGCAGTCGGGCGTGTCACGGCCAAGGCAACAAAAAAGAAGACAACCGGCAAGAAATCATCGAAGACGAAATCCGCCAGGAAACCTACACGCGCCACCAAGACAAAGAAGAAGACCAAGAAGTAAGTATCGTTCGCGCGCGATCACGGCTATGCGCGTGGAAGGGCAGCGGTCGTGAGCAGGGTCCGCGTCTTGCCGTGTCGCCGCGAGGGGCTACGCTAGGGTTTTTGTGCGCCGCTCTTGGGTTTGTCTTCGACCGGACGCTCAATCGTCTTCTTCTTGAGCTTCTTCTCGGGTTCCGCGCAAGGATCATCCTTGCGGAATTGCGTCTGCGGGTTCGTGACCTTGGATTTGGCTGGTTCTTGCGCTTGGGCAAGCGCGTTCGTCGCGTTGACCCCGATGCTCAACGCGATGACGAGAATAGCGCTACGAGGCATTGCGAGATCCTTGTC
>CP070641.1:934698-938395 GCA_020354085.1 Pseudomonadota bacterium | reverse complement strand
CTCCGGTGGACCATAGCGCGTGCAGACGATTGCTTTCATACGCTGCCCACTAACTTGCTTTCGCCATCCGCACGCAATAGGAATGACCGCCGCGGATCATTCTTCGTCCGGAATCTCCGGTTCGACGAGCAGCGCGAGCAACTGCAATGACTCCTGCCAACCGAGGTAACACAGCTCGACCGGGATGGCGGCGGGGATGCCTTCCTGGACGATCTCGATTTCGGTGCCGCAGGAAACCGGCCGCAGCGAGATGGTGACCTCCATCTCGCCAGGCAGGTTCGGGTCATCGAACTGGTCGGTGTAGCGAATCCGCTCGTGCGGCGTCAGCTCGGTATACCGGCCGCTGAAGGAATGGCTCTTGCCGGTGCCGAAGTTGGTGAACGACATCTGATACCCGCCGCCGACGCACGCGTCCATGTCATGGATCTTACCGGTAAAGCCGTGCGGCGGCAGCCACTTCACCATCGCGTCTGGGTCGAGAAACGCCCGGTACACCAGTTCAGGCGACGCGCGCAGGACGCGGTGTAACTGGACGGTGTTGGTGGCGTTGGACATGGCGGATCTCCTCAACGGGTCAGTAAGCGCAAGTCTCGCCCACAAGGAAGCAACTTCGAACGGATCCGGCCTTCGCGTCCCAGATCACTGGCGCGGCTCCAACCGCCACAGACGCTCAGCATTGCCATGGGCGACGGCATGGGCGACGGATGGCGGCAGCTCGGCCAATGCTAGGCGCCACTGTTTGACCTGCTCAAGGTAGAACGCATCCCAGTGCTGGTACCAAACATTGTCGAGCGCGAACACAAACCGGTCCGGATGCGCCAGCATCAGTTCCTTCCACGCAGGCGTTAGCTTGTCACCCTCGAACATTCGCGTCCACGGTCCGCGCGACTCGCGCGCGATCACCGATGTCGCGGTCGCGGTGAGTAGATGCAAATTCGCATGCGCCTTGATCAATCGGGCTGCCTCTGGTGGCTGCAACTGCCCCATGTTGTTGAGCAGGAATGCAAGCGTGGGGCGCTCCCTCAGCAATGCCTCAAAACCGCCCATGAAGCGCTCGCGTTCCGGCGGCGCCAGCGACGCGAACTCGATGTGCACCACGAAAGGCCAGCCGTGCCGCGCCGCCGCGGCGAGCACGAACTTGACGCGATCATCCTCCGGGTATGCTCGGACTTCCGGCGCCTTGTTGCCCTTCCTCGCGTGATACAGCAGCATCTCCGCCATGGCCCGGAAGCGTCCGCTGTTGACTTGCGCTTGGACGAATTTCCGCCAATTTGCCGGGTTTTTATCAAAGGCGCCGCTCTTGGTGCGTACCGCTGGCACGATGCGCTGCGGATGCTGGGCGGCGAAGTCTGCGACTTCGCCCGGCTTGCGCCCCGAACGTGCGGCCAGAATGGTCCGATAAACGCCGGCAGCATCCATGCGCCGAACGATCAGGCCGAGATCGCTGACTTCTTCGTCAACCTGGCTGTGCGCATCGACGAAATATAACTGCCGTACCGGCTCAGGCTGGGTGGTGGCGATGTCACTGCCACACGCGAGGGGCGGAACCAGGGAAAGCAACAAGACGCCAAGCACAAGCGCCGATCTTGCTCGGCCTACAGAGTGGGCCCTAATCATCGAGGCCCTGAGCGTTCACGTTTACCCACGAGCAAGAGGAGTGCGAAGCGGCGTTTCTTCGGCTCGGGGTTGAACGCGTTGTCATGCTTCAATCAGTGGGAATGATCGCGCCCAGCGCCATTGGGGTTTCCATAACCACGTAGTTGGTCGTACTGATGAACTTGGTGTTTGGTGAGCAACGCCTTTTGCTCCAGGTGTGCGCTCAAGTGCACATAGCGGATCTTCGCCTGAAGCGATCCGATATCCAACAAAAGCGAATTAAGTAACTCTGCATTGATTGATCCGTTCGCAAACTGGCGGTCGAGCTCTTGCTCCTTTTCCACGAGTTGTTTTCCGAGCGTGATCGCCCGTTCCTTCATGACGTCATGAATCGCCTGCGTACGTTTTGTTTGTTCTTCGGTGAGAGCAAGTGCCTTGGACAAATCCAGAACATGTCTTGGTCCGGGATAGTGGTTTAACTCGGCCGCTTTGGCATAGCCCAAGCCCTTGCCATTCAGGTAATCATCAACTTCCTGTTGGGACAACGCCTTAATTCCTCGTCCGTCTTGTCCGACATATGGAGACACTGCATTGGCAAAAGCAGCAAAGGCGAGTGTGCCAATCGCTGCCCAAAAAAAGATGTTCTTCATTACTTTCTCCTTATAAAAAGGATTGGTCTCTGACCCTGTTTTCTTTCGGTGTCGCGCGAAGGGTTCAAGCCCGGCACTAGGGCTGTGCCTTCAACCAAGTCACCACAGCGAGGACCATCTCCTTCTCGTGCCCGGAAAATTGGTGATCGGCCCCGGGTATCAACACTTGCTGATATGTCTTTCCCAATATGTCGGCTCGGGTACGGGCACGCGCTACCGCATCCACTGCGTCCGCCGCATCCCCACCGTCACCATATACATCCAACACAGGGAGAGACACCCCACGCAAGTTCGAATTGCTGTCGAGCGGAGCGCTCCCACCGTTTCTCATGCCGACACCAATGAATCCGGTGACACCCGAATTGGGATTCTCAGCCAAGTAGGACGTCGCCATCCGGCTGCCCATGCTGTGCCCCATCAAATAGACCTTCTCGACTTTCTTCTCTTCTTTGAGGTAACGGACCGCGGCCGCGATGTTCCGATGCGCCTCGGGAAAGTAACGACCGTAGTCGCTCCAGCTGACGCTCCCGGTCGGCAATTGAATGGATAGCGTGTGATATCCAAGCTGCTCGTTAATGCCTTTTCTCAAGGGATCCACTACATACCACGTTGGATGCTGTCCTCTGCCGTGACACAGGACGACACCCACCGGTGGCCCCTTGCCCTCAAGATACGCGTTTGCAGGCATGTTGGGGTCATTGCTCCTGACGGTCTGACAAGAAGCCAGCAGCATCGCCCCTGCAATCACGATCCCGCGTTTCATAAAAGTTATGCGATCCTCACTCTGTTTTATTGTTCACTGTTGAGCTAACCAACGTGCGTCCACGTTACGGTGTTGATGGTGTTTACGACGAACTGAACTTAGCAACTGCCTTTTCATTCCAGGCGATCCCCTGCCCCGGCCTGTCTGGCACGATCAGGTGTCCATTGTTCATCTCAAAAGGCTCGGACAGGACTGGGTAGGCCCAGTTTTGCCATTCCAGCCAGTGAGCGGTGTCGGTGACGCGCAGCAGGTGCGCGGCGATTTCCGGGTACAGATGGCTGGACATCGGGATGCCCGCCGCACCCGTGATGGCAGCAGCGCGCAGCCAGCCGCTCACACCCCCGATGCGCATGAGGTCGGGCATCATGAAGTCACCCGCCCCCGCCAACACAGCCTGATACAGTGCCCGTGCACCGTAAAAATTCTCCCCGAGCTGGACCGGTGTCTTGAGTTCGCGAGCGAGCTGCGCGTAACCCGGAATGTTGTCATAAGCGATTGGCTCCTCGAACCAGTAAAGCCCCTGGTCGTCGAGGGCGTGACAGCGCGCGAGCGCATCGCCGAGCGAGAGGCCCTGATTGAAGTCGCACATCAATTTTGATTCCGGGCCAACCGCATTGCGCACGACGGCAATGGCAGCCAAGTCATCGGCCAGTCGTTCCCGGCCGAGCTTGATCTTCAGGGCACCAAA
>CP070641.1:930897-934598 GCA_020354085.1 Pseudomonadota bacterium | reverse complement strand
GAATCGCGCCGTGCGCGCTTGTTGTCCGAGATGCCGGCGGCCACGGCGATGGCCTGCCGGTTGTTATTGCGCTACCCGGAAGACAGCGTCGGGGCCTTGGCCGATACCGAAGTCTTGGCGGTACTGCCGTCCCTGCCCGTGCGCGAGGTGTTGGCGCGCCTGAGGACTGCGCGCGATGGCGTGGGTGATTTTCTGTATCTGGTCGATGAAGAGCGGCGGTTGCGGGCGTGTTTACGGCCGGCGAGTCTGCTGCATGCGACTGGAACGTTGTCCGTCGGCGCGCTGGAGGCGGCGCGTGTACCGGTACTGCCGGCGCAGGCGGCGCCGCAAAGCGTGAGCGATCATCCGGGCTGGAACAGCCACTCAACCTTGCCAGTGGTCGATCGCGACGGCCGGCTGATCGGGGCGTTGCGGCAAAGTGTGCTAATGCAGTCGCTTTCCCATCCGGTCGCCAAGTCGGAGACCAACCAGCCGAGCGCCTTGGCGGCTTTGGCCGATACCGGCTGGACGGCGGTTGCAGGCTTGCTGCAGGCCATCGTTGGCCGGCTGCCTGCGCCGCGGGGAGGCCGCCCATGAGTACGGCGAACGTCGCAGCCTTCGACGTCCTCAATCGCCGTTTCCTGCTCGACTTTCCCGGCGAGGCCGCGCAGGCCCTGGAGCCGATGTCGGCGGAGGACGCCGCCGCGCTGCTCGCGCGTCAGCCGCTGCACGCGGTGTTAACCGTGTGGCCGTATCTATCGGGCGATGTCGCCGAGGCATTGATGCTGGCGCTTCCGGAGCGAACCGCGCGCGGCTTGCTCGCGGAGCTGGAACCCGCGCAAGCCGCGGTCATGTTGCTGCGTGTTCCAGAGGAGGCACGAATGACGCGCCTCGCGGCGATCGATCCAACGGTACGCGCCGAGCTTGAGACGCTGATGCAATACCCCGCGGATGCGGCGGGAGCGTTGATGGACCCGCGCGTCGTCGGCTATCGCGCGGACATGACCGTGGGCGAGGCAGAGGCGCGCCTGCGACAACGTAAGCTCGGACGCCTCCATGAGTTGTACGTCGTGAGTCCTGAGCAACGGCTCGAGGCGCGCGTCGAATTGCACGCCCTGGCGCTTGCCGACCCCAAGCAGACACTGTCTGCGATCGCGCGCCCGTTGCTCGCGGCGGTGCAGGCAGTGAGCACACGCGATGAAGTCGTCGAAGAGCTTGAACGGCACAAGCTCGCCAGTCTTCCGGTCGTTGATCACGACGGCCGCCTGATCGGCGTCATTCACCATGAGGGGCTGGTCGCCGCCCTCGCCCAAGAGGCGAGCCTGGACATTCAAACCATGGTCGGCGTGTCGCGCGACGAGCGCGCACTGTCGAACGTATGGTTCGCGGTGCGCAAACGCCTCGGTTGGCTGCATATCAACTTGCTGACAGCGTTCCTGGCCTCGGCGGTGGTGGGACTGTTCGAAAGCACCATCGCGCAGTTCACCGCGCTTGCCGTATTGATGCCGATTGTGGCGGGACAATCCGGAAATGCCGGTGCGCAGGCGTTGGCCGTCACCATGCGCGGGCTCACCATCCGCGAGATCGGCGCGCGCCATTGGATACGCGTGACGTGGAAGGAGATGCGCACCGGTTTCATTAATGGCACGGCCATCGCGCTCACCACCGGCGCCGGCGTGTGGGCCTGGAGCGGCTCCGTTGGCCTCGCGCTCGTGATCGGCTCGTCCATGGTGATTGCCATGGTCGCGGCCGGCCTGGCTGGCGCGATTATTCCGATCCTACTCGTGCGCTTCGGCCAGGATCCGGCACAGTCGTCATCGATTGTGCTGACGACCGTCACCGATGTAGTAGGTTTCTTCTCCTTCCTTGGTATCGCGACACTGCTCGCCGGCCTGTTGTAGCCGGGCTTTCAAGTTTGCGTCGCCTGAGCCGCTCCGATCTGCCAGGTGACGAGAGCGGCCGGCGACCTGACGTTGTTATTCGAAGGCCCGTCCCACGCAGACATGAGGTCTAGGCATGTGAGCCGATTTGGTCGGGTTTGCCACGTAGCGGGAACGTGTAGCAAACGGCGGTGCCATCCAGAACGATAGTGCCGTCGGCAAGAACGACGCGGGTTTCCAGCTCCGTGATCGGCTTGTCCTCGCGCGCCTTGATTACTTTGACTTCGCCGGTAATCGTGTCTCCCGGCCGAACCGGGGCCTTGAACGACCAATTCACTTGCATGAACACCGTTCCCGGACCCGGTAGTTCTTCGGCAACGACGGCATTGAGTATCGCGCTCGTCACGCCTCCCTGCACAACGAGGCCGCCGAATCGGGTGCTTTGCGCTGCGCCTTCGTCGTAGTGCAAGGGGTTTCGGTCACCACTGATTTCCGTAAACAGCGCGATATCGCGAGTTGTTACCAGTCTTGATCGTTTCGCTATTCTGCCGACGGAAGGAATTCCGTTGGGCCATACGTCACTGGTCGCGCCCATTACCGTCTCTGGGATTGATGGCCGGCGCCGACAGCAGCGAACAAATTAGACGCACGTCGACAATTGGCCAGTATCAATTTAGGACTTTGTAGCCGCGATTTCGCAAGCAGTTCTTCACCACCGTCTTCTTCTCTTGGCCGGTGGCGGATTCGCCGCGCGCGACACCAACTACCGCGCCCGCCCCGGCGCCTTTGAGCGCGCCCTCGCCGCCGCCGAAGATCGCACCAACTACGCCGCCGACCACGGCCCCGCCGGCTGCGCTGCCCGCGGTCTGCGACTCGACTTGCTTGGCGTATTCCTGGCATTCTGCCAGGTCTTGTTCGTAGCGCGACATGTCGGTGCCCTTCTTGTCGATGATGATCCCCGAGCCGTTGCTGGCACACCCGCTCGCGGTGACAAAAACCAAACCGACTAAGAAGTAGTACTCGCTCCGCACATCATGCTCCTGATCGTTCCAAGTTAGTAATAAGACAACTGCTTCTACTGTAGGCCAAACGGCGAAAGGATTCCAAGCCTAATTCGACTGCTCACCGATCATTCACATATGGCGGCTACACGCCGCTTAAGCTCCAGCCTTGGTAGTCGCAGGGAAACCGCAAGACATAGGATTCGATCAAGTGGACAAACTGATCAGTAAGCGCAGCGATCTGCTCTGGGGCGTCACCCGTCGAGGTGGGCCGCAGTGGTGGCTCGATAATCGTCAGGTAGCCGCCATCCTGCTCCCGCACGGAAAACACCGGCAGGAGTGCCGCACCGGTCGTTGCCGCTAGCGAGGGCGCGCCTTCCGCCAGCTTGATCTCGCCGGCGAAGAAGCGCGAGACGTGCGGATAGCGCCGACCCTCCGTGGTCGCGGTAATTGAAACGATGCGATTGCCGCGCAGTCGCTTAACGAACGCGCGCAGCGGGGTTACTTGGGTATCGGGAGTGATTACCAGGCGCTCGGCGACGTAACGTTCTTCCACGTTGGTCCATATCGAATTGAACAAACGCGCTCCCCACAGGCTGATCGAATAGCCATGGTCGAAACGGCTGAGATGCGATACGGCGTAACCCGCGCGGTGCAACGCCATCTTGGTGATCAGGTCGCGCGACGCCATCGGCGCGACCCAGAGAATGGCCCCTTTGCCTTCTGCCAGCGCGTGATCTAAATGTTCGTGTCCCTCCAGGCGAATGCGCGGCGACCAGCCGCCCGGGGCATGGCAGCGCATACCCTGGACCCGTGCCAGGTGGTTTCTGGCAAGGTAACT
>CP070641.1:927033-930797 GCA_020354085.1 Pseudomonadota bacterium | reverse complement strand
GTGGGCCATGGCCTTGAGCGAGCGCGATGCAAGCTGGATGTCTTCATCGTTCCCTTTCAGGGCGTGCACCACATGCTCAGCGGCTGCGCTCATGTTACGAATCCCCATCGCTGTCACCCCGCCCCCGTCGTCTATCTTTGATAGTTATTTAGGATGCGTCTTACTGCGTATATAACTAAAAGATTATACAATAATAAATGACTTGAAAACCGTTGAAAGATAAGCGATTGAGAATCGAAACATGTCAGTTCGACCGAAACCCTTGGCCCTGCTCATTTTGGACGGCTGGGGCTACCGCGAAGACCCCCAACACAACGCTATTGCCGCCGCATCGAAGCCGAATTGGGACGCCATCTGGCGCCGCTATCCTCATACCCTGATTCAGGCCTCGGAGGCCGCCGTTGGGCTGCCCTCGCGACAAATGGGCAACTCCGAGGTCGGTCACCTTAATCTCGGCGCGGGCCGCGTCGTATACCAGGAATACACCCGCATCAACCGCGCAATCTCCAACGGCACATTTTTCGCCAACAAGATTCTGATCGACGCGGTAGAAGTCGCCCGCAACAACGGAGCAGCGGTACACATCATGGGCTTGCTGTCGCCCGGCGGCGTGCACAGCCACGAAGACCACATCCACGCCATGGCCGAGCTGGCGGCCAAACGCGGTGCCGAAAAGCTTTATCTGCATGCCTTTCTCGACGGACGCGACACCGCGCCGCAGAGCGCCGCTGCCTCGATCGCGGCGATGGACGCGAAGTTCGCCGCTTTGGCGCGCGGACGCTTCGCCTCGATCGTCGGGCGCCACTACGCCATGGATCGCGACCATCGCTGGCCGCGCATTCAAGCCGCCTACGATCTCATTACGCTCGGTCAGGGGGAATTCGCAGCGCCGAGCGCGAGCCGCGCGCTCGAAGACGCCTACGCGCGCGGCGAGACCGACGAGTTCGTCAAGGCCACGGCGATCGTTCCAGCGGGCGAAAAACCCGTGACCGTGCAAGATGGTGATGTCGTGATCTTCATGAACTTCCGTTCCGATCGCGCGCGGCAGATCACGCGTCCGTTCATCGAGCCAAATTTCGATGCCTTCACGCGCCGGCGCGCGCCGAAACTGGCGGCGTTCGTAAGTCTGACCGAGTACAACGCCGACTTTCCGGTGCCGGTGGCGTTTCCGCCGGAGCGATTGCAGAACGTGCTCGCCGCCTATCTGGCAGCGCGTGGCATGCACCAACTGCGCGTCGCGGAGACCGAAAAGTACGCGCACGTGACGTTCTTTTTCAATGGCGGAGTGGAGAATCCGTACGAGTTTGAAGATCGCATTCTGGTGCCGTCACCGACCGACGTACCGACATACAATCTCAGGCCCGAGATGAGCGCACCAGCGGTAACCGATGAGATCGTGAAGGCCATCAAACGCGATTACTACGATGTCATCGTGTGCAACTTCGCCAACGCCGATATGGTGGGTCACACCGGCGATTTCGATGCCACGCGCCGCGCCGTCGAGGCGGTCGACGCCGGTCTCGGTCGTATACTAGCCGCCGTGCAAAGTGCCGGCGGCGAAATGCTGATCACGGCTGACCACGGCAACGCCGAGCAGCTATTCGATGCCGAAACCGGCCAGCCGCATACGGCGCACACCACCAACCCGGTGCCGTTCGTGTACGTCGGACGACCCGCGAGCCTCGCCGCGACTGGCGCCCTAGAGGATATCGCGCCGACCATGTTGGAGCTGTTGGGCCTGCCAATCCCCCCAGAGATGACGGGGCGCTCGCTTGTTCGGCTGGCCGAGCCGCCCGCCATGCCCGCCGCTGCGCGTGCTGGCTAAGGCACTCACTCGACTGCAATCGAGGCGCCGCCACTCGCGCCACGCACCATGGGTCGCCGCCGGCGCCACCTTGCTGTTGTTGGCACCGACGGCTGGCGATGCGCAAGACGCGCGCGAACGGCAGCTTGAAGAGGTTCGTGCACGCATTGAGGCAGCAACGCGAGAGCTCAACGAAACCCGTGGGCGGCGCGATGCGTTGCGCGAAGAGATCCGTGAGCTGGAGCGGCGTGTCGGCGCGCTGGCTAACGCGGTGCGCCAGTCCGACCGGCAAATCCGAGGTGACCAGGAAAAGCTCCGGGTATTGGCGCGCAAGCGCGAAAGGGCGCGCGGCGAACTGGCAGTCCACGGTGGCGCGCTCGAACGCGAGATTCGTCTCGCCTACACCCTCGGCCGACAGGACTATTTGAAATTGTTGCTCAATCAAGAGGACCCAGCACAAGTCGCACGCAGCTTGACGTATCACCGTTACCTCAACGCCGCGCGCCGCGAACGGCAAACCGCGCTACGGGTAAAGCTCGCACATATCGAGGAGCTGGAGACGCAAATCCGCGATCGCGATCGCGAGCTGGCGGCGCGGCGAAAGCGCGCGGCCGAGGAAAAACGCGAATTTGATGAGGCCCGCACACGGCGCGCCGGCCTCCTCGCTCAGCGCAATCGCGAGGTACGTGAGCGCGCGCGCGAGCTCGACACGCTCAAGGCCGATGAACAACGGCTGCAGGGGCTGGTCCAACGTTTGACGCAGTACGTGCCGAACTTGCCGCCACCCGAGAAGGACGCGCGATTTGGGACGCTCAAAGGCCGCCTGCCGTGGCCCACACGGGGACGCCTCCAGGCACGCTATAACGAGCCCAAGGCAGTCGGAAACCTGCGCTGGCGCGGCCTGTTGATTGGCGCCGCAGAAGGCACGGAAATTCAAGCGGTCGCGAGCGGTCGCGTGGTTTACGCCGACTGGCTGCGCGGGTTTGGGCTACTCTTGATTCTGGACCACGGTGATGGCTATATGACGCTGTACGGGCACAACCAGACATTGCACAAGACGGTCGGCAACTGGGTCGAGGCCGGCGAGGCGGTGGCCGCGGTAGGCTCGAGTGGCGATGCCATCGATACCGCTCTTTATTTTGAGGTTCGTCACCGGGGCGAGCCCATCGATCCCACGGTTTGGATTGCAGGCGGCGGTCGTGCGGCCCGCCGTTGATTGTATCGTAATGATTGACGTCTGCCGGCGGTGAAACGCCGAGGTCACCATCAAGCAACGCCAGCCACGCTGGCACCTATCCACGAAGTCATCACGGAGTCTCAGCTTTCATGAAGTCCACTGCGCGTTATTTCCTCGTCCTCGTGTTCGGGATGGTGATCGGTGCGGTCGCCATTCTCGACATGGGTGTGCTAGCCGGGCGTGAGGCCGCCAAGGAAGCGGCGGCACCACTGCCGCTTGAAGATCTAAAAACCCTGACCGACGTCTACGGCAAGATCAAGAGCGACTATGTCGAGTCGGTCGAAGACAAGAAGCTCATTATGGATGCCATTCAAGGCATGCTGGCAGGGCTCGATCCGCACTCGACCTTTCTCGACGCGGAAAGCTTCAAGGACGTACGGGTCGATACCGAAGGTCAATTCGGCGGTCTCGGCATCGAGGTCACGATGGAGAACGGCTTCGTGAAGGTCGTGGCGCCCATCGAGGACACGCCGGCGGCGCGCGCGGGCCTGAAGAGTGGCGACCTCATCATTCGACTCGACGACAAGGCCGTGAAGGGCATGGCGCTGAACGACGCGGTACGGATTATGCGCGGCAAACCCGGCACCGATATTACGCTGACCGTTGTACGCGAAGGCGGCGCCAAGCCGCTAAAGTTCACACTGACGCGCGCGGTGATCAAGATTCAGAGCGTGAAGAGCCGTTTGCTCGAGGAGAACTACGGTTACGTCCGCATCACGCAAT
>CP070641.1:923157-926933 GCA_020354085.1 Pseudomonadota bacterium | reverse complement strand
AACTCGTCTTGGGGAACTCGGCGCTGCCCTGGTCCCATTCGATGGCGACGAGTTCGGCGAGTGCTGGTACGGCAGCGTGCACCGGATTGCGCGCCAAGTGCGGGTAGGCGACATGGCCTTGCTTGCCACGCACGGTCAGCTCGCCATTGAGTGAGCCGCGCCGTCCGATCTTGATTACGTCGCCCAGGCGCTGCTCAGACGAGGGCTCGCCCACGATGCAGTAGTCGATCTTGGTGCCGCGTGCGCCAAGCCATTCGACGACCTTGACCGTGCCATCGATTGCCGGACCTTCTTCGTCGGAAGTAATCAGCAAGCCGATGCTGCCCTTATGCTGCGGGTGGTCGGCGAGAAAGTCCTCGATCGCGACGATGAACGCCGCGAGCGAGGTTTTCATGTCGGCGGCGCCACGGCCGTATAACTGGTTGTCGCGAATCTCCGGTGCGAATGGGTCGCTCGTCCACTTCTCGCGTGCGCCAGGTGGAACGACATCAGTATGACCAGCAAAGACCAGGAGTGGTTTGCCATTCCCGCGTTGCGCCCAAAGATTATCGACCTCGCCGAAGCGCAGGCGCTCGCAGGCAAAGCCTAGCGGTGCGAGACGCGAAACCATCAACTCCTGACAGCCTTCATCGCGCGGCGTGACGGACGGCCGGCGAATCAGCTCCATCGTTAACTCCAGCGTCTTGTCACGCATGGGAAGTTGTCAGGTCTCGGATATGACGTTTCGGGTGCAACGCGATACCCGAAACAAGAAACTCGAAACTTCGGCTCAGATATCGCGCAGCAATTCGTTGATACCGACCTTGGAGCGCGTCTTCTCGTCAACCTGCTTGACGATGACGGCGCAGTAGAGGCTGTACTTGCCATCCGACGAGGGCAGATTGCCGGCGACTACAACGGAGCCGGGCGGGATAACACCGTAGCTCACCTCACCAGTCATACGGTTGTAAATCTTGGTGCTCTTGCCGATGTACACGCCCATCGAGATCACCGATCCTTCACCGACAATCACGCCTTCGACGACTTCGGAGCGCGCGCCAATGAAGCAATTATCCTCGATGATGGTGGGCGCTGCCTGCACCGGTTCCAATACACCGCCGATGCCGACGCCACCGGACAGATGGACGTTCTTGCCAATCTGCGCGCAGGAGCCAACCGTTGCCCAGGTATCGACCATGGTGCCCTCATCGACATAACCGCCGATGTTGACATAGGAAGGCATCAGCACCACCGACGGCGCGATATAGGCGCCCTTGCGCACGGCCGCCGGCGGTACGACGCGAAAGCCGCCGTCACGAAAGGTCTTGGAGTTGTAGTCGGCGAACTTGGCCGGGACCTTGTCCCAGTAGTTGGTGTAGCCGCCCTTGATGAACTGGTTATCCTCGATGCGGAAGTAGAGCAGCACGGCCTTCTTGAGCCACTCATTCACTACCCAGTTGCCGGACTGCTTCTCCGCCACACGCGCCCTGCCGGTATCGAGTAGATCGATTGCCTCGAGCACGGCGTCTTTCACGTGCGTCTCGACGCTGCGCGGCGTGATCTGGGCACGCCGCTCGAAGGCCTGCTCGATGACGGTTTGGATATTGCTCATGTCGCTTCTCCGGGCGCTGGGACTGCTCTGGTCGTTGGTTTAGGCGAGCGATTCTACATAATTTCGAATGCGCCGCGCGCCTTCCTGGCACTCGGCCAGCGGCGCCACCAGCGCCATCCGCACCCGTCCGGCACCCGGATTCACGCCATGGGCGTGGCGCGATAGGTAGCTGCCCGGCAGGACCAAGACGTTTTCGCGGGCGTAAAGCTCACGCGTGAAGGTCTCGTCGTCCTGCGGAGTCTGCGGCCACAGATAAAAGCTGGCATCCGGTCGCTCGACGCGCAGCGCCGGTCCCAGCATCCCCAAGACCGCATCGAACTTCTCGCGGTACTGGCGGCGGTTGTCTTGTACGTGCGCCTCATCGCCCCAGGCCCTGATGCTGGCGATCTGCGTGGGCGGCGGCAAAGCGCAGCCCTGGTAGGTGCGGTACTCGAGATAGCGGCCAAGCACTTCGCCGTCGCCGGCGACAAACCCCGAGCGTAGACCGGGTAGGTTGGAGCGTTTGGAGAGACTGTGGAACACGAGACAGCGCCGGTAGTCTCGGACACCGAGATCGCTTGCGACCTGCAGTAGGCCGACCGGCGGTCGCGCTTCATCAAAGTAGAGCTCTGAGTAGCATTCATCAGACGCGATCAAAAAATCATGGCGCTCGGCGAGTTCGAGTAACTTCGCGTAGTCGTCGTGCCCTAGCACTGCGCCGGTCGGGTTACCGGGCGAGCACACATAGACCAGTTGCACGCGCGGCCACAATGCCGCCGGGACACGCGCGAAGTCCATGCGGTAGTTGTTCTCGGGCAGCGTGTTCAAGAAGAACGGTTGCGCGCCAGTTAACAGGCAGGCGCCTTCATAGATCTGGTAGAACGGATTCGGCATGATCACGACCGGATCCCGGCTGCTCGCATCGATCGCGGCTTGCGCGATTGAGAACAGCGCCTCGCGCGTGCCGGCAACCGGCAACACGTGGCGCTCGGGATCCAATTCGACTCGCGTCAGATGAAAGCGTTTCCGCGCCCACCGTGCTATGGCGCCACGCAATTCGGGCAATCCTTTCGTGACCGGGTATTGCGACAAACCGGAAAGATTCGCGCGCAGCTCTTCCAATACAAAACTCGGTGCGGCATGCTGCGGCTCGCCGATGGACAGCTTGATCGCGGCCTTCGCGGCCGGCGGTGTGATGCCGTCGATGAGTTGGGCGAGCTTCTGGAACGGGTAGGGTTGTAAGCCCGCAAGCCGGGGGTTCATGGTGTCAGGCGGTCGTTGGCCGCGAAATTATACGGGAACCCCGATTTGTCCTCCAACGCGCGCAATGCCTGGCTGCCGGTCGCCTGCCTCGGCATCGGCGCGAGTCTCTGGGGCATCATCTGGTATCCCGTACGTCTACTCGAGGCACAGGGCCTGGTCGGCATCTGGCTCACGCTCGCGCTCTACGCCGCCGCCTTGATTGCGAGTCTGCCGCGCACCTTGGCAGCGCTGCCCGAGTTCGCGCGTCGCCCCGGCCAGCTGGCGTTGCTCATGGTCGCCGCCGGTTGGACCAACATCGCCTTCTTCGAGGCGGTATTGGCCGGCAACATCCTGCGTGTCTTGCTGCTGTTTTATCTCTCGCCATTATGGGCAACGCTCATGGGTTGGATTATTTTGCGCGAGCGCATCTCGCGTATGGCGCTAGCCAGTTTGTTGCTCGCCATGGCCGGTGCCTTGCTCATGCTGTGGGACGAGCGCATTGGCTGGCCCTGGCCGCGCGATGTCGCCGACTGGTACGCGATCAGCTCCGGTTTCGCCTTTGCGTTATCCAATGTCATCGTGCGCAAGCTGCAAGACGTCTCGATCGCTGGCAAGGCCGTGGCAGTCTGGTCAGGCGTGGTGTTGTTGTGTGTGCTTTTGATCCCGGCGATGCACCCGGGCGTGCCAACAGCGCCCGCGGGTGCCGTGATGGGCGCGGCGGCGCTGGGCATCTTCGGCATCATGTTGATGACGGTGCTGGTGCAGTACGGTGTGACGCATATGCCGGTGCATCGTTCGGCGGTGATCGCCTTGGTGGAACTGGTCGCCGGTGCCGTGTCGCAGCAGTTGCTGACCGATGAAATCGTGCGCCCGATCGAATGGGGTGGCGGTGTACTGATTGCACTGGGTGCCTACTTGGCGGCGCGCGCCGCGGCCAGTGACTCCGGTCGGCCGACCGTGCCGG
>CP070641.1:919238-923057 GCA_020354085.1 Pseudomonadota bacterium | reverse complement strand
CAATTTGCTTGCTCATTTTCAGTCCAGTTTTCGAGTTAAGCCGTGGTCAGGAGCGAAGCTGACACCATGACCAATGCCACGGCCGATATGCCCCGGCAGTGCCCGAATTGTGGTGCGGCACGGGTGAAACGCCTGGTCTACGGCCTGGTCGACTATGAACTGTTCCTCGAACTTGGCAATTCGGAGCCCGATTTCGTGCTCGGTTGGTGGCAGGAGCCGAGGCACGACTGGCGCTGCGATGCCTGTGGTCATGAATGGTCGGGGTCGCGTTAGACCAGATTGTGGCGGTAGGCATACGCCACCGTGCCAGCCTGACTGTGCACGCCGAGCTTCGAGTGAATATGTTGCACGTGGTTGCGCACCGTTACCGGCCGGATGTTCAGCAGGCGCGATATCGCATCCACCTTGAGCCCCTCCGCGAGCAGTTTGAGAATCTCCTGCTCGCGCGCGCTTAGCACCGACACGCCACGCTCGCGGCGACGACCGTGGGCGGCAATACCAGGGTCGGGATCGGCCGCGTATTGCATCGCGGCCAGCGGGTCGATTGCTTCTTCCCGGCGTAACAGATGCACGCAGTACCAACATGCCTGGCGCCGCGCAGGCAACAACACGATGCTCACGGAAAAGCGCTGCTCGCGATCCTGTCCATCGCGCACGCACAACGGAAACGTCGCGGGCGCGTCCTCGCCCAGGCCGAGGCGCGCCACACAGCAGCCGCCGCCGCAGAAGGGCTGACCGTCCGTGTCCTTGCCGCGCACGATGTCACTGCAGCTCTGACCGAGCACGCGGGCCGCCGGCTGCCCAAGGAGCTGCGCACAGCCGGGATCCCAAAAGACAATACGTTGCTGGGTGTCTACCACGAAGACACCATCGACGGCGCGAAACAGTAATTCGGCGAGCGTAGCCATTGGCTCTATGCCCCTACCGAGCCCTAACTGCGACGCGTCCGACTACGGCGTCATGGTTGTATGTTCGCCCTGTTTATCACAATGCTCCTCCCCCCCGTCATTGACGATTGTCAAAAGACGGCCACGACCCGAGTCGAGGTTGCCCGGCAGCCCGAAATACGCGCACGGCAAATCAACGATTGAATCGATGCCGGTCTGACAGCGCATTAACAGATTCGAAATCGCTAATATTCAAGTCTGCTAAATTGCCAACACGGGCAAAGACCCCACCGACGGACTATCTCTGCCCGCGATCGCCGATGACCAGCACGGCCACACTAGCCAGCGGCCGCGCGCGTTTAGGGCACCTGCATGCGCATGCCGGGACCCATCGGACCCTGATGGCGCATCATGCCGCCGGGTCCGTACATCGGCATACCGCCGCGGCGCATCTGCTTGAGCTGTTCCTGTTGCTCCTTGGTGAGCACAGCGCGCATCTTGTTTTGCGCCTCGATGCCGGCTTCGATCTTCTGGCGCTGGAGCGCGAAGATGCGTTCGTACACGGCGCCGATCTTCTTGGCATCGGGCGTGTCTGCATCGTAGAGGTCGCGCAGCTTGGTGCCCTCCTCCATGATCTTGCCCATCGTCTCCCAATGCTGCTTGTGCAGCGCGTCGTTGATCTTATTGAGCTTGTCGCGCTGCTCGTCACTCAGATTGAGCATGGCCATCGGGCCCATACCCATCATGCCGCCGCCCATCATTCCCTGACCCATGCCCATCATGCCACCGTGGTCCATGCCCATCATGCCGTGACCCATTCCCATGCCACCACCCATGCCCATACCCTGGCCCATGCCCATCATTCCGCCGCACATCATGGGCATGTGCTGCATCCCCATGCCGCCTTGCGAATGTGCCATCGCCATCGTTGCGGGCAGTAGCACCAGCGTCACGATCGCGGCCGCTCCAGAAATTACCGACACCAATGCTGCTATGCGTTTCATCGTCGTCTCCTTACGGTCTCATGTACCGTATGTTTAATTCCAGGGCACATCCGCCGACTGGCGGTGCGGCACGTGCGTCAGCGTCGTTGACGGGCGTCTCCACGTCACGAACCGCGCGCCTTGCCACGCGACTCATCATCCATGCGTTTCCAATTCGCGTAGAGCTCATCCGGCCACATGGACTGGAACCACGCGATGATGGCGTCGATGTCGGCATCACCTAGCTTGTCACGCCAGGCCGGCATGCTACCCCCGAGTTTTGCCGTCCCGTCTTTGATGGTGCGCACCAATACGGAATGCGGATGGTGCCAGGCATGCGCCGTGCCGTTGAGCGGTGGCGCCGGGTATTTCCCGTCAGCGCCGGGCTTTTGCCAGTTGGGCGCGCCTTCAGCTTGGGCACCGTGACAAGCTGCACAATTTTCCTGAAACAACTTTGCCCCACGCGTTACTGTTGAGAAATTGTGCCCTCTGTTGGGACTTGCAGGGGCATTGGCCACGCTCGCCGTGATCGACGCCGGCGGGGGCGACGGTGCCGGCTGCGTGCACGCCGTCATCGCCGCGCCCGTCAGTAGAACTAAACCAGTTAGTGTGGATCGCATCATGTTCGTTCACTCCCCGCTCATGTGCCGCTATTTCTTCTGTGCCGGCAGACCGCGTTTGACATAGTTCACCAGGTCCCAAATCTGCGATTCATTCAGCGTCGCCTTGAATCCCGGCATCGGTGCCTTGCCTTCGGCAATTTTCCAGGCGAAATCGCCGTCCGGGTGGTGCGAGCGCATTTGCACGAGATCGGCGGGGCGCGGCTTGAGCGCCTTGCCGGCCGGTCCATCGCCGCGACCCCCCGTGCCATGGCAGGACACGCAATTCTCCTCGAAAAGCTTCTTGCCGCGCTCAAGCGAGATATGATCGGCCTTGACCGGATTCGGGCGCTTTTGCTCGTCCATGGGCGCCATCCAATGGCCGTGGGCATGCGGCTCGGCGGCCTTCTTGCCATCGGCGTGGACCGCGGCGCTCGCGGCGAGTGACAGGGCGGTGATCGCGACGAGGGTATGCAAAACAGTCATGTGAACTCTCCAGTGTTGTTAACGTTTTTTTAGCAAACGGGAACGCACGGCGAGCACTCTGCCCGCCGTGCCCCTGGCTCAATGCTTCATCTTCGAATGGTCGACGGCGGTTGCCGGCTTATCGATCGACGCGCGCGCGGCATCCGCGGGCAACCCGCAGGCCGCGCGCGTGGCGCGATCCACCATTACGCCGGGGTTATCGAGCGCGGCGCAGGTCAGCTCCTTGCTCAGCCCTTTGGTAGAGATGAACATGTGCCCGTATTCCGGCACCGGTACCATTTCCCAACGGCCGGTCTTGGTCGGTTCCGGGTTCTTGCGACTCTTGTACGACCAGGGACCGTCACTCGCCGCAGGTGCCGCATGCCCCATGGCGGCGTGGTCCATCTTGGAATGGTCCACTTCCGCGGCGGTGGCGACACCGACCACTAGCATCGTTGCTGCTGCGCAAAGAAGTTTGTTGGACATATTCATTAGTGACCTCCGCCCATGGGGCCTAGATCGAACATATTGTGCTCGATGTTGAGAATGGACTGACGCTCGCCAACTGACTCGTTGAAGGTGTGCCCGAAGGAGAAGCTCAGACCAAGCTCCACGCGTTGCTCGGTCTCGACGCCGGTGGCGGCTGCAAGCGCGTCGTCGTTCTTGCTATACGCGTATTGCGCCAACAACTCGACGCCGCTCCCCAGGCGGTAGCCGTAGCTCGGCGAAACCACCCACGAGCGCGCGTTGTCGAAGTCGCTGTAGTCCTTGAGACCGACGGTGAGCGCTGCCTGCCAGCGTGTTTGCAGCGCCGGTCGCTCCCCGTACCGCAACGCCGCCACAACGGCGCGCGACTTCGACCGTGCCCGCTCCACTTCACCACTA
>CP070641.1:915286-919138 GCA_020354085.1 Pseudomonadota bacterium | reverse complement strand
TGATAGAATCGAGCGTTTCCCCGGAAGCGCTGTGCGGAGAATGGCAAGATGATTCAGATGCAGACCCAGCTGGCGGTCGCCGACAACAGCGGTGCCAAGCGCGTACAGTGCATCAAGGTATTGGGCGGCTCGAAGCGGCGCTATGCCAATATCGGCGACGTGATCAAGGTGAGCGTCAAAGAGGCGGTGCCGCGCGGCAAGGTGAAGAAGGGCGACGTTTACGACGCCGTGATCGTCCGGACCCGCAAGGGCGTGCGTCGTGCTGACGGTTCGGTGATTCGCTTCGACACCAACGCCGCAGTATTGCTCGATAACAAGCGCGAGCTCTTGGGCACGCGTATTTTTGGACCGGTGACGCGCGAGCTGAGAAGTGAGCAGTTCATGAAGATCATCTCGCTCGCGCCGGAAGTACTGTAAAGACACGTATGAACAAGATTCGAAAAGGCGACCAGGTCATTGTCCGCACCGGCAAGGATAAGGGTAAACGCGGGACGGTGCTCCGCGTGGACACCGATGGGCGCGCGCTCGTCGAAGGCGTCAACATGGTCAAGCGCCATACGCGCCCCAATCCGAACCGCGGCGTGACCGGCGGCATCATTGATAAGGAGGCGCCGGTACACCTGTCGAATCTGGCGCTGTACAACCCGACCACCGGCAAGGGCGAACGCGTCGGCTTCAAGACCTTGGAAGACGGTCGCAAGGTGCGTTTCTTTAAGAAGAGCGGCGAAGTCGCCGATCTGAAGTAAGGGCTTGAGAAATGGCTAGGCTACAAGATCATTACCGCAAGAGCGTAGTCCCCACGCTGGTGAAGCGCTTTGGGTACAAGAACGTGATGCAGGTGCCGCGTATCGCCAAGATCACGATCAACATGGGCGTAGGCGAGGCGATGGCGGATAAGAAGGTCATCGACAACGCGGCCGGCAATCTTGCTCAGATCAGCGGTCAGAAGCCGAAGATCACGCGTGCGCGCAAGTCAATCGCGAACTTCAAGGTGCGCGAGAACTGGCCGATCGGCTGCATGGTGACGCTGCGCGGCGTGCGCATGTACGAATTCCTGGATCGTCTCATTACGGTGGCGATCCCGCGTATCCGTGACTTTCGCGGCCTACCGTCGCGTTCGTTCGACGGGCGCGGTAACTACTCCTTCGGGATCAAGGAGCAGATCATTTTTCCGGAGATCGATTTCGACAAGATTGACGCCGTGCGCGGCATGGATGTCACGATCGCAACCACGGCCAAGAGCGACGCCGAAGCGCGCGCCCTGCTCGACGCCTTCAACTTTCCTATCCGGAGCTAAGCCCCATGGCCAAGCTATCGATGATCAACCGTGACAAGCGCCGCGTTGTGCTGGTTGCCAAGTACCAGGCCAAGCGCGCGGAGTTGCGCGACAAGGCACGCAACATTCACTTGTCGGAAGAGGAGCGACACGAGGCGATGTTGCAGTTGCAGAAGCTGCCGCGCGACTCGAGCTACACGCGCCGCCGCAACCGCTGCAAGCTGACGGGGCGCCCGCGCGGCTATTACCGCAAGTTCGGGTTGTCGCGTTCCAAGCTGCGCGACCTGATCATGCGCGGCGAAGTGCCGGGCACGAAGAAGGCGAGCTGGTAAGAAATCGTGGTTTCACGTTTCAGGTTTCAAGTGACAAGTTTGAAAACCTGAAACAGGAAACCTGAAACATGAGACTGAATTTATGATGACCGATCCGATAGCAGATATGCTGACGCGCATCCGCAACGGGCAACAGGCGGAAAAGGCCGTGGTGGCCATGCCGGCCTCGCGTCTGAAGCGTGCCGTCGCCCAGGTCCTGAAGGACGAAGGTTATATCACCGATGCCACGGAGCGCAGCATCGACGGCAAGCCGGTGCTGGAGATCGCGCTCAAGTATCACGACGGCAAGCCGGTAATCGAAGAGCTTCGCCGCGTGAGCGCGCCGGGGCTGCGCCGCTATCGCGCGAAAGACGCGCTGCCGCGCGTTGCTGGCGGAATGGGTATTGCCGTGGTGTCGACCTCGAAGGGCGTGATGAGTGATCGCGCCGCGCGCAAGGCCGGCTTGGGCGGCGAAGTGTTGTGTGTAGTGTCCTAAAGGACTGAATAGGTAGAGCCATGTCGCGTGTTGCCAAGAATCCAATCGCGGTCCCGGGTGGAGTTGAAGTCAAGATCCAGCCGGGCAAGCTGAGCGTTAAGGGCCCGAAGGGAGCTCTCGAGCAGAGCCTGCACCCGTTGGTGCGCGTCAAGCAGGAAGGTAACGTGCTGAACTTCGAGCGTACCAACGACTCGAATCTGGCGCGCGCCGTTTCCGGTACCATGCGCGCGCTTGTGAACAACATGGTCAATGGCGTGCACAAGGGATTCGAGAAGAAGCTCACCATCATCGGTGTCGGTTTTCGCGCCGCGGTGCAGGGCAAGAAGCTCAACCTCACGCTCGGTTATTCGCACCCGATCGCGTACGACATCCCGGCCGGTATCACCATCGAGGCGCCGGACCAGACGAACCTCGTGGTCAAAGGCGCGGATCGGCAACAGGTTGGCCAAGTGGCGGCGGAGATTCGCGGATTTCGTCCGCCAGAGCCCTATAAGGGCAAGGGCGTGCGTTACACCGACGAACGCGTGGCCAAGAAAGAGGCCAAGAAGAAGTAAGGGCTTAAACGATGAGCATGAAAGAAACCAGGCGTTTGCGTCGCGCAGGAAGGGTACGCCGCCATATTCGCGAGATCGCGATCGAGCGGCTGACGGTGCATCGTACGCCGCGTCACATCTACGCGCAGGTTGTCGATGCAAGCGGCGCCCGCGTGCTGGCGGCGGCCTCCACCTTGGAGGCCGAAGTGCGTACCAGCATTAAAAACGGCGGCAACGTCGAGGCGGCGAAGCTCATCGGCAAGCGTATTGCCGACAAGGCCAAGGCCGCGGGCGTGACGCGCGTGGCGTTCGACCGCGCGGGTTACCAGTATCACGGGCGCATCAAGGCGCTGGCAGATGCGGCGCGCGAAAACGGGTTGCAGTTCTGAGGGCTAAAGCATGAGCGGTGCATACACTGACGGCGAAGGTCGCCTCGATACTTACCAGGAAAAGCTCATCAGCGTGCGGCGCGTTGCCAAAGTCGTGAAGGGCGGACGCCTGTTCGGATTTGCCGCGTTGACCGTCGTCGGTGACGGTGCCGGCCGCGTCGGCATTGGTAGCGGCAAGGCGCGCGAGGTGCCGGCGGCCGTGGCCAAGGCCATGGAAAACGCGCGCCGCAACATGGTCAAGGTCGATCTCAAGGGTGGTACCGTACATCACCAGATCGTCGCCAATCACGGCGCGTCCAAGGTAGTGGTGCGGCCGGCCTCGGTCGGCACCGGTATCATCGCGGGCGGCGCGATGCGCGCCGTATTCGAGGTCGCGGGCGTGAAGGATGTTCTGGCCAAGTGCATGGGCTCGCGCAATCCGGTCAACGTGGTGCGCGCCACGCTCAATGCCTTGACCTCCATCCACAGTCCGGCGGCGATGGCGGCCAAGCGCGGCAAGTCCGTCGAAGAGATCACGGGCTAGGGTCATGGCCAAGAAGATTCGCGTCACATTGGTTAAGAGCCCGTTCGGTACGGGCAAGGTGCATCAGGCCTGCGTGCGCGGCTTGGGCCTGCGCAAGCTGCACCAAAGTCGGGAACTGGCAGACACGCCGGCGGTGCGCGGCATGATTCGCAAGGTGTCCTACATGGTTAGATCCGAGGAGTTGTAACGTGCGACTGAACACCATCAAGCCCGGCGCGGGCGCCAAACCCAGCGCCAAGCGTGTCGGCCGTGGCATTGGCTCCGGTCTCGGCAAGACTTGCGGTCGCGGCCACAAGGGTCAACGCGCGCGTGCCGGCGGTTATC
>CP070641.1:911301-915186 GCA_020354085.1 Pseudomonadota bacterium | reverse complement strand
TGCGCGCACCTGAAACCGCCGGTGGCGAGGCCAAAGTGGTTGGCACCGCCGCCGGCTAGGCAAAATAACCTTTTAGATTCAGCCAGTTTATAGCAGGCTAGGCACAGGGGCCCGGGCCAAGGGACAATAGCGGTCGACGGGGCCGCCGCTTCCTGGATGTGAGGGGGTGATTGGCTGAGGGTGATAAAAAACCGGTAACACCGCGCCGCTTTGGCAAAAGACGGGTGTTACCGGCCTGTCGGTGCAAGGCGGGGTATGTCATCCGATACGGCGAGTCGCCTCTCGGCATGCGGTGGGGCGGTGGCTTCCCGTTTCAATCCCGGTAGCACGCCCGCTACCACAACTTCCCCGCTTAGCGCCTTACTTTTTCTTCTTAGCTGCTTTCTTCTTGGCCTTTTTCTTCGCCATGATGAGCTCCTTACGGTTGTGGTTGAGGGGTTAAAAAGAAACGGCACGGGGCCGTTTCGGTACTGCACGGTGCACGCCTACCGCGCCCACGGGGGCTCGGTAGGGTGAATTCGAGGTAAGGGAATGAGGGGGCGCCGGGTCGAAGAGGGGTGAAGTGCAGAAAACGGCAGCCTGTGACTGTCGTCGACCTATGTGGAAGCAACTCCCACCTGTTGCGCTACGCAATCGATACAAGCTAGCTATTCGCCCCGTTTCGCTTTCGCTTCCATCGCTACGCTGAGTCATCGTGGTGTGCACACTATCGATCTCAGGTCGTGGCGACGGTCAACATCCGTGTTCATCGCTACTTCAGGTCTAGCATAGGACCTTGATGTGTCAAGACATTAATCCAATCGAAAACAAAAAGCAATCGAACTGACATCGTTTTGAATGCACCCGCTTGACGTTGAGGAGGTCATGCGTTCACATCAACCGCACTTCGAATCGCCGCAGTTGAGACATGTCATGCATCCATCCATCTTGATGACTGCCTTGGTGCTGCACTTGGCGCACAATTGCGCGTCGGCGGGAAACTCACCGTTGTCAGTCGTCGCTGATTCGACTTGCGTTTGACGCGCGGCGACCTGCGCGCGCTTCTCGGCGATGAATTTCTTTCGATGTTCGTCTTCTTCCGCAACCGGAAGCAAGCCGATCATCTTCATGTGACACTCGATCACATCGCCAAGCTCGGCGACAAGCGAGGGCGTGTACTTTCCTTTCTTGAAGTAGCCACCGCGCGGATCAAACACCGAGCGCAGTTCTTCCACCAGGAAGGTGACGTCGCCGCCCTTGCGGAACACCGCGGAGATAACGCGCGTCAATGCCACTACCCACTGGAAGTTTTCCATGCTCTTCGAGTTGATGAAGATCTCAAACGGCCGGCGCTTCTCGTGCGGCGTGCCGGCATTGAGCACGATGTCGTTGATGGTGACGTATAAAGCATGTTCGGACAGCGGCGTTTTGATTTTGTAGGTTGAGCCGAGCAACATTTCGGGGCGCTCGAGCTTCTCGTGCATGTGCACAACGTTGCTCTCGGCGCGCTTTGCCTGCTCTGCTTCGTCTTTCTTGACCACCTCGTAACCGATGATCTTGTGGTCAACCGTAATCGTCATTGTCTCTTCCTCGTCGTTGGTCTTGTCGGGCGTATCCATCGATCCGCGGATCAGAAGCGGCCGTAATAGCCCTCTTTCAGCGCGTCGTAAAGATTCGCCGCAGTGTGCTTCTCGCCGTCATAGACGATCTCGTCATTGCCTTTGACCTCGACAATCTCGCCGCTTTCGAGCTGAAACCGATAGGTCGTGTTCTCCAGGTCCTTCTCCTTGACCAGCACGCCTTGGAAGGCCGACGGATTGAAGCGGAAGGTGGTGCAGCCCTTGAGGCCTTTCTCGTAGGCGTACAGATAGATGTCCTTGAAATCGTCGTAGGCGTAATCGGTCGGTACGTTAGCCGTTTTGGAAATCGAGGAATCCACCCATTTCTGGGCCGCCGCCTGCACGTCGACATGTTGTTTCGGGCTGATTTCGTCAGCGGAAACGAAGTACTCCGGCAATCGCGCCTGGACGTCGTCGGAGTCCGGGTTGGCCTTGGCATTGACCAAGGTGCGGTAGGCGAGCAGCTCGCAGGAATAGACGTCGATCTTTTCCTTGGTCTTCTTGCCCTCGCGGATGACGTTGCGGCTGTACTTGTGCGCGAAGGACGGCTCGATACCGTTGCTGGCGTTGTTGCCGAGCGACAGCGAAATGGTGCCGGTGGGTGCGATCGAGGTATGGTGGGTGAAGCGGCAGCCGTGTTTGGCGATGCGGTCGGTGAGCTCGACGGGGAATTGCTGCATGTAGCGGCTGTACTTGGCGAGCAACACCTTGCCCGCGACCTTGTCGCCTGGCTTGAAACCGTCGCGCCGCATTTCGGGGCGGCGCGCCAACATCTCCTCGGTCACGGCGAACTCATCGACCATGATGGGGGCGGGGCCCTTTTCGCGCGCCAGCTCCACGCCGACCTCCCAGCCGACCTCCGCCATCTCGCGCGCCACGCGCTCGGTGAATTCCAGCGATTCCGGCGAGCCGTACTTCATCTTGAGCATGGCGAGCGTCGAACCCAGGCCCAGGAAGCCCATGCCGTGGCGGCGCTTGTGGTGGATCTCGTGGCGCTGCTGCTCAAGCGGCAGGCCGTTGATCTCGACCACGTTGTCGAGCATTCGGGTAAACACCGCGCAGACCTTGCGGTACTCCTCCCAATTGAAGCGGGCCGAGTCGCCGAAGGCGTTTTCTACGAACTTGGTGAGGTTCACCGAGCCCAGCAGGCAGGAGCCATAGGGCGGCAGCGGCTGCTCCCCGCAGGGGTTGGTCGCGCGGATGTTCTCGCACCACCAGTTGTTGTTCATCTCGTTGATACGGTCAATCAGGATGAAGCCGGGCTCGGCGTAGTCGTAGGTCGACGCCATGATCAGGTCCCACAACCGCCGCGCCGGGATGGTCTTGTACACCTTGCAGGCCACTTGACCGATGTTGTTGGTGATGTAGTTGGTCTGGGCCGGCCAGTAGTGCCAGACGATCTTGCTGTTCGGGTCCTCGTATTCGGCCTGGTTGGCAGGGAATACCAGGTCCCAGGAGCCATTGTTCTTGACTGCCTGCATGAATTCGTCCGTGATCAGGCAGGAGAGATTGAACTGGCGCAGCCGGCCGTCTTCGCGCTTGGCGCGGATGAAGTCCATGATGTCGGGGTGCGAAATGTCGAACGTGCCCATCTGCGCGCCGCGCCGGCCGCCGGCCGAGGACACGGTGAAGCACATGGCGTCGAAGATATCCATAAAAGAGAGGGGGCCGGAGGTATAAGCCCCGGCCCCGCTCACAAACGCCCCTTTGGGGCGGAGGGTAGAGAACTCGTAACCGATGCCGCAGCCAGCCTTGAGGGTCAGGCCGGCCTCGTGCACCGAGCGCAGGATGCCGTCCATGGAATCCGGCACGGTGCGCGACACGGTGCAGTTAATGGTCGAGGTGGCAGGTTTGTGGTCCTGGGCGCCGGCATTGGACACGATGCGGCCGGCGGGGATCGCGCCACGGTTGAGCGCCCACAAGAAGGCCTCAAACCAGATTTCACGCTTATCGGCCGTGGTCTCGACGTCCGCCAGCGCGCGCGCCACCCGTATAAAGGTGTCCTGGATGGTCTCATCGAGTGGCTCGCCAGCCTTGGTCTTCAGCCGATATTTCTTGTCCCAGATGTCCAGGGACGCGGCTTGTAGGGGGATCTCGTTATTTACGGCTTCTTCGGGCTGGAGCTGAACCGCCTTCATTCCTTGTGATCCTCCGGTGCAGTGGTTCGGGCGCGGACGGCGCGCTCTCTTTTTATGTGCTTTTTAGGGCCGTATTACTGCCCTAAACGACGAGACACAATATATTGTGGTGGCGCGGAACTTTAGACCCAGCAAATTGTGTCTGTCAA
>CP070641.1:907298-911201 GCA_020354085.1 Pseudomonadota bacterium | reverse complement strand
GGCGAACACCGGCAGGATCACGTAAGCGACCGGCGGGTGCAGGTCGTGCTCCAGGTCACGCAGCGGCGAGTGATCGCGCCTCAACGGATCACGCATCGGGATCACCATCGCGAGCGCGACACCGGCCAGGGTCGCGTGCACACCGGACTTGAGCACCGAGGCCCACATCACGAGACCGACGAGGACGTAGGCCGTCAGATTCATCACGCCCCGTCGATTCATGCCGACCAGCACCGCCAAAGCACTGAACGCAATAACCAACGAGCTCAGCGAAAGATCCGCGGTGTAGAAGATGGCAATAACAACGATCGCCCCCAAGTCGTCGAGGATCGCAAGCGTCATGAGAAACACCTTGAGCGCCGTTGGCACCTGCTTGCCAAGCAGCAACAACACACCGAGGGCGAACGCAATGTCGGTGGCCGCCGGGATCGCCCAGCCTTTTATCGTGACGGGATCACCCCAGTTGAACCAGGCGTAGATGATCGCCGGCACCGCCATGCCGCCCACCGCCGCAATCGCGGGCAGCACCACCTGCGCTGGCCGCGATAGTTGCCCTTCGAGCACCTCGCGCTTGAGTTCCAACCCAACCAGGAAAAAGAACACCGCCATCAAACCATCGTTGATCCATAGCAACAGCGGCTTGAAGATTTCGAAGTCGGCGATACGGATCGCGACCGGCACTTCGAGGAGCTGGTTGTACAACCAGGCCATTGGTGAATTGACCAGCAACATGGCAAACGCTGCCGCGCCGACCAGCAGGATGCCGCTCGCCGACTCGAGGCGCAGGAAGTCTCGCAGGCTTTCAGCGATGATGCGTTGGACCTTTCGTATCGGCATGGATGACCAGCTCCTGACACCCGCTACGTCGGACACAAGCCCACGCAGCGGTTCATACAGTAGTTACGGAGTCTCGGTGATGGTTACCGGCGCGCCGTCGCAATGACTTAAACCATCTCCCGCGATACTCGCATTATAAGGGTTGGCCAGCTCGCGGAAAACGCTGATCGCCAACTCCTCGTCGATCCGGATGCCAAGATCCCCATCGCGGCGATCATGCACGTTGGCGATTTCACGGCCTCCCGAGCAGTTTCCTCTGCGGCACCGCGACGTGGATTGTCCCTGCTCAGCCACTGCACTAAATTGACCCATATGGACGTCGAATACTACGCACAACGCCTGCTAAATCCGTTTCGCGGCGTAATGCACACTCTCCGCTACCGCTCGGCAGAGGCCGTGACCGTCGATGGCGTGCGCTGGGACATCTACGTGGCCAACGATCTCTTGCGTCACGGCCTCGACAACCAGCGGCGTGCACAGATCAGCGACATCCGCTACGGCAGCTGGTCTGCCGAGCAGGGTCTTAAGCGCGGACCGCTCTACCCGTCAGACGACTTCCGCCGCATGGAAGCGATGGGCGCCACCGTGTATGAGAACCTGTTGCGCGTACACCAAAACGTTCCATTTCCGTTTCGCGATTCTTATGAGCTGTGGTCGCTCGACGGCGAACAACGTCCGCTGGCGCTGCTGCACAGCGTGGTCAACGCCGAGGAGATGGAAACCGATATTGCCATTCATTGGCGGCCGGGATATGCCGCCATGGAAGAGTTCGTAAGCCGTGCCGCGCGCGAGATCAATCCCGCCGTCCCGGCTGCACAGTGCCTGGAACGATACATCGCCGCCCGCACCGGCGGACAAGCCAGCGCACAGTGGTTTCGCCGCGTCGAAGATGGCGGCGGCATCGGTCTACAGTGCATCAAATGCAGCCCCGCCCTGCGCGAACGCGAACTACCCGCGTCGTCTTTTCCGTCGTTGTTCTTGGCGCAGGCCAACGCTCACCCCGTCCACCGCCGCTTGATCGATGACTTTCACACCTGGCAGGCGCCCTGGCTTCTAACTCTGCCCACGCTCGCGCCGACCACCCGCCGCCGACTTGAGCAGTGCGCGCGGCAACGCCCGTTCGTGGTGGAATCCCAGTACCGACTCTATCCGGAGATCATTGACGCCAGCGCGGTGCAAGCGGCCCTGGTCGAAGCCATGCTGCGTCGCAGTCAACCCGCGCTCGATGCGCGCAAAGACGATACCCTGCCCACCTACTACATCGAGCTCGACACTTACAGCCACGACAGCAGCGACTAAGCCGCCAATACGGCAGCGGCTCGAACCACTTGGCAGACCTGGGTCACACAGTGTATGTGTATGTTTGCACGCGCCGCATGCACGGCGGCCGCTCCCTATTAATCGAACCGACGACGGGATAAGCGTGGGACAGGAAATCGGTCGCAGTCAATTTGAGCCCGTCGATTTCGCGCGTTTCAATGAACGCCTGACGGCGGAAACGCGACTGCTCGCCGAGATGGAACGCGACGGTCGGCTGTCGCGACGCTGTTGCACCATCGGATTCGAAGTCGAGGCCTGTTTGGTCGAACGCGGCTGCGCGCCCGCGCCGATCAACGAGGAGTATTTGGCGGCGCTTGCCAACCCGCTCGTGGTCCCGGAATTGTCGCGCTTCAACGTCGAGCTCAACGGCTCGCCGCAGAATCTTCGCGGCGCGGCGTTCTCGCGCCTGGAGGCAGAGCTCACCCAGACTTGGCGCCGCTGCCTTGAGGTGTCGCACAGCATGGGCAGCGCGCTCCTCTTGGTGGGCATATTGCCGACCATGCGCGAGTCCGATCTCACCATGGCCAATGTCTCGGGGCTCAAACGCTTCGAGGCGCTCAACCAGCAAGTGCTGCGCCAACGCGAAGGGCGACCTATTACCATCGACATACGCGGCGTCGAGGAGCTGCACACCGTACATGCCGATGTCATGCTCGAGGCCGCGACTACCTCTTTCCAAATTCACCTGCAGGTCCCGGCGGCGCGTGTCGGACGTCTCTACAACGCTTCGCTGCTCGCCTCCGCTCCGGTGCTGGCGGCCGGCTCGAACTCACCATTTCTGTTCGGTAAACGCCTGTGGGCGGAGACCCGCATACCGCTGTTTGAGCAGTCCGTCGCCGTGCACGCGCCCGGTGCGCCTCTCGCCGATAGACGGGTCAGCTTCGGGCGCGAGTACTGCGAGGAAGGCACCTGCGCCCTGTTCGAGGAAAACCGCACGCGCTTTGCCACACTGCTACCCATGATCAGCGATCGACCACCGCACGAATTCCCGCACCTGCGTTTGCACAACGGCACCATCTGGCGTTGGAACCGGCCGCTGGTCGGTTTCGACGACGATGGCACGCCGCATCTGCGCATCGAGCACCGCGTGCTGCCGGCAGGACCGAGCATTGCCGACATGATCGCCAATGCCGCCTTCTATGCCGGTCTGGTCGGCGCGTGGCAAGAACTCGACCCGCCCTTCGAGCAAGCGCTGCGCTTCGAGCAGGCGCGCAGCAACTTCTACGCGGTCGCGCGCGATGGACTCGATGCCGGAGTGACCTGGCCCGGCCATGCCAATGTGAGCATTCGGCGTTTGATACTCGGCGAGCTGCTCGCCACCGCGCGCGCTGGCCTGGAGAAGTTCGGCGTCGATCCCGCCGATGTCACACGCTATCTCGGCATTATTGAAGCACGCGTCGAATCGCGTCAAACCGGCGCGGCCTGGCAATGCGCCTACATCGACGATCATGGGCGTGACTTTCCAGGTCTGTGCGCCGCCTACCTGGAAAACCAGCGCAGCGGCACACCGGTGCACGAATGGCCTCTGTAACGCTACGAACGCTCGATCACGTGCCGCCCGCGCTCTTGGATGCGCCGGTGGCACGTCTCGCCGATCTGCTCGGTGGCCCGACACTCATTCACCTGCCCGGCCGCCGCGAGCAGCCGCTGTTCGTCTCGGTACTGCTGCACGGCAATGAGGATACTGGCGTTCACGCCCTGCAACGCATACTCGCGAGCTACCAAGACAAGCCCTTGCCGCGCGCG
>CP070641.1:903260-907198 GCA_020354085.1 Pseudomonadota bacterium | reverse complement strand
ATAGAAAAGGATGCGCTCGGTGGTCGTGGTCTTGCCGGCATCAATGTGGGCCATGATGCCGATATTCCGGTAGCGCTCGATCGGTGTACTGCGGGGCACGACGAAAGTCCTCTAGCTAGTAGTGAAAGTTACCAACGGTAGTGCGAGAAGGCCTTGTTGGCCTCCGCCATACGGTGTACGTCTTCGCGCTTCTTGATCGCGTTGCCGCGCTTCTCGGCCGCGTCCATGAGCTCATCGGCCAGGCGCGCGCCCATCGACTTGCCGGCGCGCGTGCGCGCGGCTTCGGTGATCCAACGCATGGCAAGCGCCATTTGGCGCGCCGGGCGGACCTCGACGGGGACTTGATAGGTGGCGCCGCCGACGCGGCGGCTCTTTACCTCAACCAGGGGGCGGACGTTGTCGAGCGCCTGATTGAACAGCTCGACTGGATCCTTCTTCGCACGCGAGCTGATTACATCGAAGGCACCATAAATGATGCGCTCGGCGGTTGATTTCTTGCCGCTGTCCATCAGGACGTTGACGAACTTCGCCACCGTCTCACTCTTGAACTTCGGGTCCGGAATGATCGGACGTTTCGGGACTTCGCGTCTTCTCGGCATACGTGCTACGTACCCTGATTTTTAAAGAAACAAAACGCTGCGCCATCAAGCGCAGCGCGGTTTATCACCAATTACGACTTCGGGCGCTTGGCGCCGTATTTCGAGCGGCCCTGCTTGCGATCCGCCACCCCGGCGGTATCGAGCGTGCCGCGCACCGTGTGGTAGCGCACACCGGGCAAGTCCTTCACACGACCGCCGCGGATCAGCACTACCGAGTGTTCCTGTAGGTTATGCCCCTCACCACCTATATAAGTGATGACCTCGTAACCGTTGGTCAGGCGCACCTTGGCGACCTTGCGCAGCGCCGAGTTGGGCTTCTTGGGAGTGGTGGTGTACACGCGCGTGCACACTCCCCGCTTTTGGGGGCTTCCCTCGAGCGCCGGCACCTTGCTTTTTGCGGTCTGGCGACGGCGACCCTTCGCGACCAACTGATTGATTGTAGGCATAAATCCTGGTCCTGAAACAAAAGCACAGGCCGGCAATTCTCCGGCCTGTGCGAGGGGCGCGATTCTATGGACCCACCCCTACTATGTCAAGGCGTCGCCGCCGATTCTCGCAGTGCCAACGCCGGGTTACGGCCGAAACATAGCGCCCATCCTCATAACTAAGAGCGTTCGCGGTAATGCGTACCGCTAACCGCAGCAAACCAAGTATCGGTGGGCGCTCTTGCCGCCGTCTCCGAAGGAGCTTCGCCTCGGGAGCCGGCGGCCACTTAGGTCCCGACCGCCTCTTCGCCGCTGCGGCTCGCCTTGCCGGTACCGCCCGCCAGGGCCTGTTCCAACTCCAGGGCCTCTTGCTTGGCCTCGCCGCGCTGGCGCTTGCGTTCCAAGTGATGCGCCAGACCGGTGCCGCCCGGAATGAGACGACCGACGATGACGTTTTCCTTGAGCCCACGCAGTGAGTCGCGCTTGCCGGTGATCGCGGCTTCGGTCAGCACGCGCGTGGTCTCCTGGAACGAGGCCGCCGAGATGAACGACTCGGTCGTGAGCGAGGCCTTGGTTATCCCCAACAACACCGGCTCCGAGGTCGCGGGCTTCTTGCCTTCGGACTCGGCCTGATCGTTGGCCTCAAACAACTGCGTGCGTTCAACCTGCTCACCCGGCAGCAGCAGTGTGTCGCCGGCATTGAGGACCTTCACCTTGCGCAGCATCTGACGCACGATGACCTCGATGTGCTTGTCGTTGATGCGCACGCCTTGCAGGCGATAGACGTCCTGGATCTCGTCGACGATGTAGTTCGTCACGGCCTCCACTCCCAGCAACCGCAAGATGTCTGGCGCCACGGGTGCGCCCTCGACCACGGTATCGCCCTGCTCGACCGTCTCGCCTTCGAACACGGTGATATGACGACCCTTGGGGATCATGTACTCGTGCTCAACGCCTTCCTTGTCAGTGATGATCAACCGCTGCTTACCCTTGGTTTCCTTGCCGAATGACACGACACCGCTGGTCTCCGCAAGAATCGCATGGTCCTTGGGCTTACGCGCCTCGAACAGCTCGGCCACGCGCGGCAGACCGCCGGTAATGTCACGGGTCTTGAGCGATTCCTGCGGAATGCGCGCGAGCACATCGCCGACACCAACCTTGGCACCGTCTTCCACCGTGATGATCGCGCCCGGCGGCAGCATGTACTTGGCCGGGATATCGGTGCCCGGAATCGTGACCGGCTTGCCTTTGCCATCGAGCAGCGTAATCACCGGACGGATGTCCTTGGCGCCCGCGCGATGCTTGGCATCCAACACCGTGTAGCTGGATAGGCCGGTGATGTCGTCGGTCTGACGATTGACGGTGACGCCCTCGATGAAATCCGAGAACACCGCCTTGCCCGCCACTTCTGTGACGATCGGGTGGGTGTGCGGATCCCAGTTGGCGACTACCGCGCCGGACTTGACCTTGGCGCCGTCACCCACGCTCAGCACCGCACCGAACGGCACCTTGTAGCGCTCGCGGTTGCGGCCTTGCTCGTCTTGCACGATCAGCTCACCCGAACGCGACACCGCGACAAAATTGCCGCTAGCGTGCTTGACCACTTTAACGTTGCGCAAGCGCACGGTACCCGTGGTCTTGACCTCAATCTTGGAAACGGCCGCGGCACGCGAAGCCGCGCCACCGATGTGGAAGGTGCGCATGGTGAGCTGCGTGCCCGGCTCGCCGATCGACTGCGCCGCCATCACGCCCACGGCCTCGCCCATGTTGACGATGTGACCGCGGCCGAGGTCGCGACCGTAGCACTTGCGGCACACGCCATAGCGCGTCTGACAGGTCACCGGTGAGCGCACCAAGACTTGGTCGATGTGTTTCTCTTCCAGAATCGCGACGTGCCGCTCCTCGATCTGATTGCCGTCGGCCACCAGTACGGACTTATCGTCCGCCGGATCGCGAATATCGCCAATCACGACGCGTCCGAGGATACGATCCCGCATCGGGATGACGACCTCACCGCCCTCAACCAGCGCGGTCTTGGTCACGCCTTCGGTGGTACCGCAATCGTCTTCGGTCACGACCAGGTCCTGGCAGACGTCGACCAGACGGCGCGTGAGATAACCCGAGTTGGCGGTCTTGAGCGCGGTGTCGGCCAGACCCTTGCGCGCGCCGTGCGTGGAGATGAAGTACTGCAACACGTTCAGACCTTCGCGGAAGTTGGCCGTAATTGGCGTCTCAATGATTGAGCCGTCCGGCTTGGCCATCAGCCCGCGCATGCCAGCCAACTGGCGAATCTGCGCCGCCGAACCGCGCGCGCCAGAATCCGCCATCATATAAATGGAGTTGAACGACGGTTGCTTGACCGCGTTGCCCTTGGCGTCGGTGACCTCGTCAGTACCGAGCTTGTCCATTAGGGCCTTGGCCACGCGCTCGGAGGTGTGCGTCCAGATGTCGACAACCTTGTTGTAACGCTCACCGTCCGTGAGCAGGCCAGAGGCGTACTGGTTCTGGATGTTCTTCACCTCGGTCTCGGCCTGACCCAAGATGTCGGCCTTCTCGGTCGGAATCTGCATGTCGTCCATGCCGAACGACACGGCGGCCCGGGTCGAGTACTTGAACCCGGTGTACATCAAATGGTCGGCGAAAATCACCGTGGCCTTGAGACCGACACGGCGATAGCAGGTGTTAATGAGCTCCGAGATCGCCTTCTTCTTGAGATCGCGATTGATCAACTCGAACGGCAGACCGTCCGGCAGGATCTCCGACAGGAGCGCGCGCCCGACGGTGGTGTCATACACCTTGGACTGCGCCGTCTTGGCTCCGTCCTCGCCGAGCTGCACGGTCGATATCCGCACCTTGACCTTGGCCTGCAACGACACGGCGCCGGTCGCATAGGCGCGATGCACCTCGGCCACGT
>CP070641.1:899197-903160 GCA_020354085.1 Pseudomonadota bacterium | reverse complement strand
GATCCGGTAAGTCTCGGGGTGAGTGCGGCGACTCCCGCGCCGGCCTTTGCAACGAGTGGAACATTTCTTAAGAGCCTTGCCGTCGGGAATGCTGGCAATGCGGTCGTGGCAACCGGTTTCGCGACCACCAACAATACGCCGCTCTACTACTACAACACGCGCAATCCCGAGTTTACCCAACCGGCAAGCACGGTCGATTTGAACAATGCCACCGCGGCGGCGTCCGCGGATCGATCCAAGATCTGGCTTGTGCAGGGTGATCCCACGGTGACATCGCCGCCCAGCGTCTACCAATACGCGGCTTCGACCCAATTGATCGGTGCAACCTCGATCACGCTCAACCAAAACACAATCTTGCCGGCTATCGATCGCGAAGCCACGCGCTTTGTCTTAAACGGCACCAATGTCTACGACAGTGACTTCGGCCTGCTCGGTACCTTGCCGGCAACCACGGGCGCCGTCGTGCTAAGGCCGGATGCCACCCGTGCCTATACCTTCGACAGTACGAGCGGACAGGTTCACGCGTTCGATTTGACCGCCACCCCCAACGGCGGCGCCTTTCCCGAGGTCGGCAGCGGGACCGCGCTTGCCGGTAGTCCGGGTAGCGACGTGCGCATGGCAATCAGCGCCGACGGCGGTTCGTTGTTCTTGGCCGGCAGCAACCAAATTGTTGTGCAGCCGACGCCGCCGTGACCATGCCAGCGATGCTTAGCAACGAGTTGGCGGTGATTGCACCACGTGGTGTGCGCGCAAGACGATGGCTGGGCGGTTGCCTATTCGTGTTGTCCGGGTGCTTTGCCGTGACCGTATGCGCCGACTCCCAGGCGGTGCGCTCGCCAAGTTTCGATGGCGGTTTTACGGCCACCGACACGTACGTGTCGGGCGATCGCGACAACAATTCCTACAGCATCGACCTGCGCGCGACCCTACCGCTTGCCGAATACTTCGGTACCGTGCTTGCGGGCAGCTATACCCGTACCAATTATCGCGACTCGTTTCGTTCCGCCGTCGGCACGCTGCCCAATACGCGTTCTCCGCCATCTTGCGTAGCCAATGTCGGTGCGCTCTCGTTGGAATTGTTCATGCGTGACGGCGATGTCGGGCGAGTGGGGCTCGGCTACGGCCGACGCAGCCCGCGCTTCGATTGCGAGGCGACGTTTCTCTCGACCGGCGATAAGTCCACGGATATCGACTCGGTCAGCGCCAACGCCGAGTACTACTTCTCGCACCTGACTATCGGCATCGTAGGGTCGCGCGCCGATCTCGGCGGCGATAACAAACTCGATAGCGCCGGCGGCTATGTGCATTGGTACGCCACCGACAACTGGCGCATCACATTGGGCGCCGATAGCCTCGACTTGGGTGACACTTACCGCCTTACGACCGAGTACCAGCCGGAGCTGTTCGGCGGCAGTATGAGTCTCACCGGCGGCTTTGCCCTGCAGCGCCACACTATCGATAGCCAGGTATTCATGGTGGGCTTTCGCTACTACTTCGATGAGCATGTGAAGCTTATTCTGCGCGATCGCCACTACCGCTAGAACCCATCTCAAAATCTACTGCGCGCCCGTGATGCGGGCTTGGGCGGTGCTCGGAATCATCATGTACTGCCCAAGTACACTCCGGTTCCTGCGCTCCGGCCGCGCCCGCCTGACCGGCGCTCGTGACGATTTTGAGGTCGGTTCTTGTCGCCCATGTGCGAGGCAGACGGCTCAGCGCAGGGCGAACGCCAGCGCGATCGGAATCGACACAATCGCGCCAAGGTTGCCGATCATCACAATCGAGGCGACGCGCGCCGGTTCCTGGCTGAAGCGCTCGGCCACGAGATAGTTCAATACCGCCGGTGGCAGGGCGCCGAACACGATCAGCATTGCGGTCTGTTGCGCATCGAGCGCAAACCACGGTAACAGCAGCAACACCGTCAGCACGCCCGTAAGGGGGCAGGTCACCGCCCCGAGCAGCCCGATGCGCCAGTCGCGCCAATCGACGCTCGTTAAGCGTGCGCCCAGGGCGAACAGCAGGAGCGGAATCGACGCCTGGCCGAGCAATTCGATGGCGATTGCCAGGGGGCGCGGCGGGTGCCAGCCGCCGAGCGCCACCGCCACGCCGGCGATGGTGGCGAGCACGATCGGTTGCCGTAGCACGTCCAGCCAATGCGCGCGCCGGTCCATCATCCAGGTGCCGAGCGTGAAATGCAGTCCGTTTTCCACCAGCAGGAGGACGACTGCGGCCGGTAGCGCCGCTTCGCCGAAGGCCAGCACCGCGAGCGGCAGACCCATATTGCCGGAGTTGGTGAACATCATGGGTGGCACGAAGGTTTTTGCAGGCACGTGCGCGATACGTGCGACGGGTATCGCCAACAGCCCGGAGCCGAGGACTACCAAGGTCGCGGCGAGCGCGAGCGCGCCGTACTGCACCAGATTCACGTCCTTGGCCGACAACACACTAAAGATGAGTGCCGGGACGAGCACCGCCATGTTGACTTGGTTGGCGGCGGTCATATCTGGCCGCCGGAAGCGCGCGTACAAATAGCCAACCGCCACGATGGCGAAGACCGGAAAGACGATACCGATGATGCGCAGAATCATGCCGAGAACCCCGGGTCGGCATGCAACCGTACTCGAATCGCGCGCGTAGAGCTACAGCGGACGCGCGCGCCTTTAACATGCGCAAGACCGACACGAGCGGTACTTGCCCAATTTGCCAGCGCTAGCAGCGAACGGACCGCCGTTGTTGCGGCGACGATTTCTCGACATTCGAGGCGCGAATGCGGAAGATTCCCGCACCTGCCAAGAAGGAGTTAGCCGATGTCGAGACTCATGCCGCGCCAGGCCGTTCCCGCACTATCCGTCGCCAGCCTGCAAGGCAAACCCTGGTCGCTCGCGCAACGCGCGCCGGCGCGCTTCAGTCTGATTGTGTTCTATCGCGGTCTGCACTGCCCGGTGTGCCGAAGTTACTTGCCGGAGCTCGATAAACTAACCGATGAATTCAGCGCGCGCGGTGTAGAGACGATCGCCATCAGTAGCGACAATGAAGAGCGTGCGCGCGAGGCGCAGCAGTCCTGGGGGCTCAAGCGCCTCACAATCGGTTACGGGATGTCGATTGAGTTGGGACGATCCTGGGGGTTGTACGTCTCGACCAGTCGCGGCAAGACCTCGATCGGCATTGAAGAGCCGGCGCTGTTTACCGAGCCGGGTTTGTTCATGGTGCGACCCGACCAGACGCTCTATTGGGGACAGGTGCAGACCATGCCCTTTGCGCGCCCGCACTTCAAAGAAATACTGGCGGGCCTCGACTTCATCATCAAGGTGGACTATCCGGCGCGCGGCGAGGCCTAAGTCGACACTGTATCGCGCAGCGCTTGGCCCGGCGTCAGATTCGCCAACCTAGGGCTTGCGCACCACGATCACGCGGTAGCCGAAGGTGCGATAGTCGTTGATCTTGGCCGGCGCGGCGGCCACGACATTGACGTAATCGGGAAAATCCTCGGGCTCGAGGTTGCGCCAACTTGCGTGGGTGCCGCAGACGTGGAACTCCATGTTGGGATCGGCGTTTAGGTTGCGTACGCTGTCGTGGATGGCGCCATGCCGTTCGCGATTTGCCATGGTGAGGGCGAACTGTTCGGAACCGTGACTGACGACCGCGATGGGCAGCCCCGGAAAGCGCGTACGCAGCACCGCCGTCTGCCGCTGTACCTCCGGCACCGCCCAGCTGAGCGCCTGATTCTGACCGCTGACGATCTCAAACACTACGCCCTGCGGCGCCTTGGGCAGGGCCAAGACGTCTTTTAGCTCGTCGGTGCCGGCCGAAGCCGAAGTCGCCCCGAAGGCGAGAACCCACGCCAGCATTGCTCTCAACACACGACTCATGAGTAACCTCACGAAGCTAGTACCTGCGGCGCTTAGTCGGACCATCCCGCGGAATCCTTGCAATCTGGGCGCCTAGGCGATCGGTTCGCGCCTT
>CP070641.1:895126-899097 GCA_020354085.1 Pseudomonadota bacterium | reverse complement strand
GAACCGTGCTGTCACCACGGACGCACGCCGCCTTGCACGCGTGCGCTGATTGAGGCCGGCGTAGCGCGCGTGGTAAGCGCCATGCTCGATCCCAATCCACGCGTGGCGGGCAAAGGTTTCGCGGAGTTAGAGGCGGCCGGTATCGCGGTGCAGCAGGGACTGATGGAGGCGGAGGCGGCGATACTCAACCCGGGGTTCATTGCCCGCATGCGCGATGGTCGACCGTTTGTGCGCGTCAAACTGGCCGCCAGCCTTGATGGGCGCACCGCGTTGGTAAACGGGGAAAGCAAGTGGATCACCAGTCCCGCGGCACGCATGGACGTGCAACGTTGGCGCGCGCGCAGCTCGGTAATTCTGACTGGCATCGAGACTGTGCTCGCGGATGATCCGTCGCTTACGGTGCGTGAGCTCGGAATCGCGCGCACGCCATTACGCGTGGTGCTGGACAGTCGATTGCGATGTCCTCCACATGCGAAGGTATTACAGCGGCCCGCAGCGACGGTAGTCATCACGACGGGCGCCGACGGCCCGGCAGCAATGGCGTTGCGTGCTGCTGGGGCGGAAGTGGTGGCGTTGGCCGAGCAGGAAGGGCGCGTGCCGCTGGCGGAAATGCTGCGCCATCTGGCTGCGCGCGACGTGAACGAAATCCTGGTCGAAGCGGGCCCCACATTGAGCGGGGCGTTGCTGCGGGCAGGTTTGGTTGATGAGCTTGTGCTGTACTATGCGGCTCACGTGATGGGTGCCGCGGCACGCGGCATGTTGGAAATGGGTGTGCTCACCAGCATGGAGGAGCGTGTGCCGCTGGTATTGAGCGACGTGCGTCGCGTGGGGCCGGATCTACGCATTATCGCCAGGCCGGTGAGGTAGTGTGCTGGTTTGCGGATTGGAGCCTTTTCGGTAGGCAACATGTTTACGGGAATCATCGAAGCGGTGGGGAAGCTGGTGGCGTTGGAGCGCTATGGTGTCGATGCGCGCCTGCGCTTCGACACCGGCAAACTCGACATGACGGACGTGCGTCAGGGCGATAGCATCGCGGTAAGCGGGGTATGCTTGACGGCCGTTGCCTTGGGTGACGGCAGCTTCACGGCCGACGTGTCTGCTGAAACCCTTGGGCGCACGACGCTTGGGTCGATTGGCATTGGTGCAGGTGTAAACCTTGAGAGGGCGCTGACACCGACCACGCGGCTGGGCGGCCACTTTGTCAGCGGCCATATCGATGGAATCGGCGAACTGCTATCCCAAACTGCGGATGGTCGCTCGCAGCGCATGCGCTTCCGCGTTCCGACTGAGTTGGCCCGCTATGTCGCCGGCAAGGGCTCGATTTGCATCGAAGGCGTCAGTCTCACGGTCAATGAAGTGGCTGGCGCAACCTTCTCGGTCAACGTCGTGCCGCATACGTTGGCCGCGACGACGCTTGGGAGCATGCGCCCGGGGCAGCGCGTGAACGTCGAGGTAGACATGCTTGCGCGTTACTTGGAACGGCTAATGCTGGGCGAACGCGCCGCCGAACCGAGCGGCGGAATCACTGCGGCATTCCTAAGTGAACACGGTTTCAAGCGCTAACGGTTACTGGCGTGCGTTGGCCGCGACTTGGAAGTTGGCGCTGGCACTGGCCAGTATTTCCGGGCGCCCCTTGCCGTTAGTCGCGATGAGTTTGGTCACCACGCGATAGGCGCCGGCCGGTGCCGTGGCAGGAATGGGCAGCGGCACCGCGGCCACGTAGTATCCGGTCGCAAGCAGCTGATTGGCGAGCGTCTCGTTCTTGACCGCAATCAGCGTTCCGTCCCCGGAAAAGAACTCGCGCATCTCTTGAAACTGATATCCGCTCTTGTCGCGACGCTGTAAGTAAAGCTCCTTGTGCATGGTGAGGTGATTGCAGGGTCCAGTGCGGTCGCGATCGAAACGCAGGGTGTAATGCCGGGCGCGCACCGATTCGTTGTTGGGCAGTGACTTGAAGTTGCGATCGGCGCTGGCGGTATCCGGCGCGGACAGTCGATACTCGGTTTGATAGCGCAGCGTCTTACGCTGTTCGGCGAAGGCGGCGCAGGCCGATGGTTTTTCTGTCGCGGTGCCGCTTGCAGCGGACTCTTGGCGTGTGACACAACCGCTCAAGGCGAGAACGGCCAAAAGGGCCAGCAGGGAAAAGCTGCCTCCAAGACTCGCGCGGCCGGTCGGCTGATTGCAGAGTCGCACTAGTCACCCCATGCCTGGCGTAAGGTTTCGTACTTGTCGGCAGTCGGCTGCGCGACGGAAGTGTGCTTCGCAGGAATCGGTCGCGGCGCGGGGGGTGTGCGCACCACGGCGGGCTTGGCGGCGGCAAGCGCAGGCGCCGGTGGTTTTGGACTGCTGGCGACGGGTATCGTCGGTTCTGGTGGCGGGGCGCTCGGTCGCATGCCGAGCAACAAGCCGAGTCCGAGCGCGACTCCGACCAACAAGAGATCGACAGTAATGCCCAAGGCCAGCCGTCGGCGCGATCGTGTGTTAGCGCCAACTAACTCCGATGGCGGCGCGCAGGGATCGGGCAAATCGTTGCTCGCCGATGATGAGCGCGTCAGGCGATGGCGTCGTTCGATGAGCCCGAGACGCAGTAAAGCGACGCGAAACTCCGCGGCGCTTTGAAAGCGGCGCTCTTGTGATTTTTCGATCGCCTTCAGGATTACCCATTCCAGGGCGCGCGGAATGCGGCGATCGTATTGTTTTGGGCGCGGCGGCGTTTCCTGCACGTGCGCATGCATAAGCGCATAGTCCGTGCGACGCTCGAATGGTAGACGCCCAGTCAGGGCCTCGAACAGGCTGATGCCTAGCGTGTAGACGTCAGAACGATAATCGGTTTCGCGTCCGTTGATTTGTTCCGGCGAGATATAGAGCAGCGTTCCGACCATCGCGCCCTGCGGCGAATGGTCGGGTACATCCATCAATTTTGCGACACCGAAATCGACGAGCTTGACCTGATCATCGCGCGTGATGAATATGTTGCTTGGCTTGAGGTCGCGGTGCACCACGCCCATGCGATGGATGTGCTCAACGCCGAGCAAGGCTTGTTCGAAGATTTGCAATGTAGCGGAGATCGACAGCGGTCCTTCGCGGCGCAGGCGTTCGGCGAGTGTTTCGCCCTCAACGAATTCGAGGACCAAGACCTCGCCCTCGGGCAATTCGAGGAACGAATAAAGGGTTATAACGTTGGGGTTGTTAAGGCGCGCTTGCGCGCGTGCCTCAGCGCGAATTCGGTTTAAGTAATCCGGGAGCTGACACAGATGCGGTGGCAATATCTTTAGCGCCACCTGGCGATTGAGCTCGAGATCTTCGGCGCGATAGACAACACCCATCCCGCCGCCGCCGAGCCGTTCGATGATACGGAAACGGTTTAGGCGATCGCCGGGGCGCAACTCTGCGCGCACGGTGGACTCCGGTGCCGAGGATTGGCGACGGCGCTCCCGAAAGCGATCGGTCAGAACGACGGTAGTCGGAAAGTGTTCTTGACGCTGCGTTTCCACGGGCGTATGGGTAACGGCAATGGGATGCCGGCCTAGATCGGGGTCTATTAAAAATAGGCCAAAATCGGCGATTCGTTGGGGCGGTCGACGCGGTCCCAAGACGGGCGCCGCACCGGGCCGGACAGACGGCCTCGTGATATCGCGTCGAAAAATTGGCGGCATCGCGCTGAAAAATAGGAGATAATCGCGGCCCACAGCAACAGTCGGTCGCCGCTCGCATCCATGCCCATTAGTCCCATCACTGAAATCATTGATGAACTACGTCGCGGCCGCATGGTCGTCCTGATGGACGACGAGGATCGCGAAAACGAAGGGGATTTACTGATCGCAGCGCAGCACGTGCGCGCCGAAGACATAAATTTCATGGCGAAGTACGGCCGTGGGCTGATTTGTCTCACACTTACCCCCGAGCGCTGCCAGCAGTTGCATTTGCCACTCATGCAAAGCCCGGCGCATCAGCGTCTTTCGACGGCGTTT
>CP070641.1:891027-895026 GCA_020354085.1 Pseudomonadota bacterium | reverse complement strand
CGGCCTGTACCCGGGAGGGTTCGCGTTTCGTGCCCCGGAGGATGCGCGCGATTACTTAAATGCGCGTCGACTTGATACCAAAAAGTGGCGCGTATACGAGTTGGCCGGCGAGTTCGATAAGGATTCCTATCTGCACGGTGCGCGCAACCACATTTCCAAGACCTTGGTGGTGGTGCGCGAGCACCGCGCGGAACCGTAAGCGACTCGAAGAACGGCGACGGAAAGACGACAGATGTTCGACAACTTAAGTCAAAGATTACAGGGCGCGCTGAAGCGACTGCGCGGCGAAGGGCGTTTGACCGACGACAACATGCGCGAAACGCTACGCGAGGTACGCATGGCCTTGCTCGAAGCCGATGTGGGGCTTCCGGTAGTCAAGGAGTTTATCGAGCACGTGCGCACGCGTGCCCAGGGCCGCGAGGTATTGGAAAGCCTTACGCCCGGCCAGGCGCTCATCAAGGTCGTGCACGATGAGCTGGTTGCGTTGATGGGGACGAAAAACGAGCGGCTCGACCTTGCCGTGCGGCCGCCAGCGGCGATCTTGGTGGCGGGGTTGCAGGGTGCCGGCAAGACCACGACGGTGGCCAAGCTTGCCAAGCTCGTGCACGAGCACGAGAAGAAATCCGTCATGGTTGTGAGTTGCGACGTGTATCGACCTGCCGCCATCGAACAGCTCGCGCGTCTAGCGGGCCAGGTCGGTGTGCCCGTCTTCCCCACCCGACCCGATCAGAGGCCCGTTGACATCGTGCGCCTAGCCCGCGAGCAAGCGAAGCTGCGCATGATCGACGTGTTGATTGTCGACAGCGCCGGGCGGTTGCACATCGACCAGGAAATGATGGACGAGATCAAGGCGGTGCACGGCGCCCTAGAACCGGTCGAGACCCTGTTCGTGGTCGACAGCATGACCGGTCAGGACGCCGTCAATACCGCCAAGAGTTTCAATGACACTTTGCCTTTGACCGGCATTGTCCTGACCAAGACCGATGGCGATGCGCGCGGCGGCGCGGCCCTGTCGATTCGCCAGGTCACCGGAAAGCCCATCAAATTCTTGGGCGTTGGCGAACGCGCTGATGCCCTTGAATCCTTTCATCCCGAGCGCGTGGCATCACGCATACTCGGCATGGGCGATGTGGTGACGTTAGTGGAACAAGCCTACGAAACGGTTGACCACGGCAAGGCACAGGCGCTCGCGAAGAAGATTGCCAAGGGCAAAGGGTTCGATCTGGAGGATTTTCGCGATCAGATGATGCAGATGCAGAAAATGGGCGGGATCGCGAGCCTGATGGAGAAAATGCCGGGGATCGCCGACGTCCCCGAGGCGGTGCGCGCGCGCGTAAGCGACAAAGACACCGCGCGCCTCGTGGCTATCATCAATTCCATGACGCCAACCGAGCGGCGCGATCCCGACATGATACGCGGCTCACGTAAACGGCGTATCGCCGCCGGATCGGGCACGCAGGTGCAGGACGTCAATCGACTGCTCAAGCAGTTCGATCAGGCCAGCCGTATGATGAAGCAATTCGGCAAGGGCAATCTCGGACGGATGTTGCAGGGACTGAAGGGAAAGTTTCCGGGCATACCGGGATGACGGGGACATCGACCGGGACAAAAAACCTTTTGCCGGTCGCTGGGTAGTTGGGCAATAATGTGGCGTCAAACGAGTCGAGAGGAGGGGGCGTAATGCCGCAGGACTCCCCAGTGAGCAATCTAAAGAAGAGCGCGCAAGAACGGCGTGCCGGCACCAAGGACATGATCGGCAAACTGGTGGCCGAGCGCACAGAAATGTTGGCGCTGTTCTGCCGTGTCGCCGGGCTTGAACCGTTTCAGGGATCGCGCAACCACAATCCTACCCAGGAATTGCTTCAGGAATTTTGCCAGGTGCTGGTCGACTACATCGCGGCCGGGCACTTTTCGCTCTACGAGCGTATCGTGAACGGTACCGAGCGCCGCCGTGAAATCGCGAGCTTGGCGGAACAGCTCTATCCGCGCATCTCCGATACCACGCAGACTGCGCTGGACTTCAACGACAAGTACGATTCGGGTGAATTCATCGAAATCGGCCCGAGCTTCCACAATGAGATGTCGCGTTTGGGCGAAGAACTCGCCGCGCGTATCGAGTTCGAAGACAAGATCATCAACGCCCTGCTCGCAGGACGCAACTGATTACCCACCCGTTCGCGACATGAACCGCACTACCTTGTGCGGTGCCTCGCGAAATTCGTGACGGTCCGGCTTACGCGCAACCGCCGCGCATAATGTCGTGCTCAAAATCGCATCAGAAATCTCCGCGTGCAGTGTCAAGAGAGCTAGCGCTGGAAGCGCAACAGGCGGGAGTTATTGTACTCGTTGTTTTCCACGACACGTCCCCGGCTGTCGAGTTTGGCGGTGATTTCGTAGGAACCTGATTGACCGGACGGCAAGAGAAATCGTCGTACCGGAACCTCAAAGCGGCGTTCCGCGTTTACGGCGAGGGCCGGGACGTAAAAGCGCACAGGGGGATTGGAGCCCGGACAGAGCCGGCGTTTAGGTTCCACGACGATGACGCAGGAGACCAAGAGTCCCGTGGAATCCGCCGGCCGTTGGCCGACATTGCGCACACGTACGTAGATCTTGGAATTACGCGGATCGATTGTCGCGCCGCTCAATGACAGCTCGGTCACTGCCAGATCGGCGCGCGGTGGAGCCGGTGCCGCAGTGGTCTCGCGGGTCGGCGGTTCCTCGATGGCGCGGCTTGCGCCGCGCCGCGTTTCAGCTAACGCCGAGTCGGCGAGAAGCGCCCAAGCGAAGGACGACATGCCGATGATAAAAAGACGATAGCGATCGCGCATAGGCTGGAGCGAAGGAGAAGCTGTGAGACGCTTCGCAAACTATAGACTGGCGCGGGAACGGCGGCCAGCGAATCCGCTACCCGGCGAAGCTCGAACGGCCATCGTCGTTGACGCAAATTCGGTTACGTCCCGAGCTCTTGGCAAGATACAGCCGCCGGTCCGCTGCGGCTAACAGCTGGTCGACATGATCACGACCGTCGACGCCGTATGAGGCGATGCCGATGCTGACCGTCACGGTGACGTGGCGTTCACCGAGGGTGAATGGATGGCGTTCGACTACAGCGCGCACACGTTCGGCAAGCACCGCGGTGCCGAGGCGGTTTGAATCGGGCAGCAGCAAGGCGAATTCCTCACCCCCCATGCGCGCCACGGTGTCTTCGCGACGCGTGAGTTCGCCTAGGATCTGCCCAAGGGCTGCAAGTACCTCGTCGCCGGCCTGGTGGCCGTAGGTGTCGTTGATTCGTTTGAAGTGATCGATATCCAACAGCATCACCGACAGGTCGGTTTGGTAGCGGCGCGCCTGGGCCAGGAACTTTTCAGCACTGTCGAAGAAAGCGCGCCGGTTTTTTACGCGGGTCAGCGGGTCGGTGAACGCCTGCTCAGCGAGGGCGCGCTGTGAGTTTTCCAGTTGGCGAATGGTGTGGGCGAGCCGCTGGTGAACGTTCACGCGCGCCTGGATTTCAAACTCATCGATCGGCTTGGAGATGAAATCGTTGGCTCCGTTGAGGAAAGCCAAGTTACGATCGGTATTGTCCTCGGTCGTTGTCATGACGATGACCGGCAGGTTGCGAAAACGCAGCTCGGGGCTCTTGCGTATGTTGACCAGGAGTTGGTGGCCAGTCATGCGTGGCATTTGAATATCGGTGATGACGAGTTCGACATCCGGGCGCGCGCACAGCGTTTCCCAGGCGGACTGGCCGTCCGCGGCGTGCAGCAGCTCGTAGCTTCCGCTCAGGTACTTGGACAGGAGCGCGCGCGTGGTCTGAGAGTCCTCGACCAGCAGGATTTTGGGCAAGTCACCCGGCTTTTCGGGAGTTTTCGTGACCACGTCGGGGGGGACGCGATGCAAAAGCCGAGCCAGCTGGGCTGCGCGCGTGAGCAATTCGTAATAGTCACCGGAGTCCGGAAAAGCGACAGTCCAGCGGCGGCCGGCGGCGGGGCGGAGGGGGGG
>CP070641.1:886923-890927 GCA_020354085.1 Pseudomonadota bacterium | reverse complement strand
AGGCGCACAAAGGCCATGGTGGTAGAGAACTCGCGGCCCTCGCCCGAGGCCTTCAGGAGGCTGTCAAAAATCGACAACGGCGGGACGTCGAGCGCCGCGGCCTGCTGGCGTCGCGCGGGCAGGAATCCCCCCAAGCTGATGCGCCGCTCCATCATATACTTGTACTCGCGCGAATCGGGTGAGAGCTTCAGGTACTCGAGCTGCTCGACCTGCTCTTCGCTGAGTGGCAACTTGAAGCGCTTGCGAAACGCTTGCAGCGAGGTGGTGCCCATCTTCTTTTGCTGGTGGGTGATGTTCTGTGCCTCGCCCGACTCGCCCATGCCGTAGCCTTTCACGGTCTTCGCCAAGATCACGGTCGGCTGGCCCTTATGATGCATGGCCGCGTGATAGGCGGCATAGACCTTGTGCGGGTCGTGACCCCCGCGGTTGAGGCGCCAGATGTCGTCGTCCGACCAGCTGGCGACCATCTCCTTCAGTTCCGGGTACTTGCCGAAGAAGTGCTCGCGCACAAACGCGCCATCCTTTGACTTGAAGGTCTGGTAGTCACCATCCACGCACTCTTCCATGCGCTTGCGCAACAGGCCCATGCGATCGCGCGCGAGCAGCGGGTCCCAATAGCTGCCCCATACCACTTTGATCACGTTCCAGCCGGTGCCACGGAAGTTGGCCTCGAGCTCCTGGATGATCTTGCCGTTGCCGCGCACTGGTCCATCGAGGCGTTGCAGATTGCAATTGACGACAAAAATAAGGTTGTCGAGGTTTTCGCGCGCCGCCATACCGATGGCGCCGAGCGATTCCGGTTCGTCGACCTCGCCGTCGCCCAGGAAGCACCATACCTTGCGCCCGTCGGTGTCGACGATGCCGCGCGCGTGCAGATATTTCATGAAGCGCGCCTGGTAGATCGCCTGGATGGGCCCAAGGCCCATCGACACCGTTGGGAACTGCCAGAAGTCGGGCATCAGCCACGGATGCGGATACGACGACAGCCCTTTACCATCGACCTCGCGGCGGAAGTTGTCCATCTGCTCTTCGGTCAAGCGTCCGAGCATGAAGGCGCGCGCATAGACACCGGGTGAAGAATGCCCCTGCATCATGACGAGATCACCACCGAAATCGTCGGTCGCTGCGCGCCAGAAATGGTTGTAACCAACGTCGTAGAGCGTGGCCGCCGACGCGAAGCTTGCGATGTGGCCGCCCAAATTCGAATCGCCCTTGTTGGCACGCAACACCATGGCGAGTGCGTTCCAGCGCACGTAGGAACGTAGCGTGTGCTCGATGGCGTGATTGCCGGGCGAGCGCTGCTCCTTGTCGGGCGGAATAGTATTGACGTAGGCCGTGTTGGCCGAATACGGCACGTTGATGCCGGCGGCGCGCGCGAACTCGATCTGCTTCTCGATCAAGTAATGCGCGCGCTCGGGGCCTTCCTGCTGAATGACGGCGCCGAGCGCGTCCAGCCATTCCTGGGTCTCCAGGGCGTCGGCATCGGTCTGCATAGCGTTTTGGGGAACGGCGGCCATGGAGGTCTCCTCTACGTCAGGCAAGCGCCCCGATAATGGGCGATCGCGGCGGCGAAAATTTCCTGCTAGAACGTCTGATTCAACGCCAGGCGGAGTTGTTCCTGGACCCTGGGACGGGGGCGAGTACCCACGGGGCGCCCGACCAAGCGGGCTCGTGGCGAAAATGCCGGTGTTGTCCCTGTCATGCGCGCGGTATGATCGTTATTTTGCTAAGTCCGGTCAAGCAAAAGACTTTTATTTTGCGACGCGACGCTCGATCCACGCAAACCAGCGCAACTTACCAACACGATGCTTGCCAAAACACCAAAGATCACGTCAAAAGCCGGCGCGTTGTCGAAGCAGCTCCTCGACAAGCACGAAAACGTCATTCTTCTGCTGCCAAAGAAAGGTGTTGATGTTAAGTCGCTCCCCAATGGTGCCGAACTTGCGCGCCGTATGGGGCGCGAGGACTACAAGCTCGGTGCGAAGACGTTCGTCGCCGACCTCGCTGGGCCCGCGGGCACACGTCTCGCATTGGCGGGTATTGAGTCCGATATCTCGACTTTCGAGCTGCTCACGCTCGCGCGCCGCCTGGTCGCGGCGCACGCCGATCAACGACCCAAAGCGATTGTCATTGTCTGCCATCGGCTGGAGTCGAGATTGGCGGCCCGCGCGGCGGAGGCGGTGCTGGCGGCGGCCTTGGCCGCAGACTTCGAGTTACCAACGTTCAAGAGCAAGCCCAACAAGCGCCACCCTCTTGCGGAAATCACGCTGTACGGTGTCGGCAAGTCGCTCGATACGGCGCGCACAATTGCCGAGGCGCAGGGCAACAACCTGGCGCGCTACCTCACGGCGTTGCCGCCGAACGAACTGACGCCCGGCCAATACCGCCGGCGCGTCGAGAAGCTTGCGCGTCAACAGGGCTGGCAAGTTGAGTTTATCGGGATCGACAAGCTCAGACGCCTGGGCGCGGGTGCGTTCCTCGCGGTCGCACAGGGCAGCCCGGAACCCGATGCCGGGATTCTGCATCTGCGCTATGCGCCCAGGCGCAAAACCGCCAAGAAGTCGTTGGCTCTCGTTGGCAAGGGCATCTGCTTCGACACCGGCGGGACCAATCTCAAGCCGGCGCGTTACATGCACGGCATGCACGAAGACATGGAAGGCTCAGCGGTGGCACTTGGCACACTGCTCGCGCTAACCGCGCTCAAGGCGAACTTCGCCGTCGACTGCTGGCTCGCGCTGGCCCAGAACCACATCGGACCGAAAGCCTACAAGCAAAACGATGTGGTGAGGGCGGCCAATGGCAAGACGATCGAGGTGGTGCATACCGATGCCGAGGGCCGCATGGTACTGGCCGACACCCTGTATCTCGCCTCCAAGCAGAAACCGATTGTGATCGTCGACTACGCGACCTTGACCGGCGCGTGTGTGGCGGCGCTCTCCACGCGCATGAGCGGCGCCTTCACCAACCGAGCCGCGTGGGTCGCGAACATCATTAAGGCCGGCGAGGAATCGGGCGAACGGGTCTGGCCGTTCCCGATACCGGACGATTTCACGAAAGCGCTCAAGAGCAACGTTGCCGATATCAAGCAATGCACGCTGGACAGCGACGCCGATCACATCCTGGCGGCGCTGTTTCTCAAGCAGTTCCTGGAGGGCGATCCGGCGTGGGTGCACGTCGATCTCGCCGCCGGCAATCACAAGGGCGGGCTCGCGCATATCCCGAGTGACGTGACCGGCTTCGGTGTGCGCTTTACCCTGGATCTGCTGCTGAATCAGAAGCTGTTGAGCTGACAGAGCGGCAGCCCGTTCGGCGAAGTTTACGAACTTCGCGAATTCCCTATAATGCGCCGGCCGGCGGGAGAACGCGCCGGTCGATAAAGCAGTCCAACAAACGGGAGGAGCATGGCATGGCAGTCAAGAACCGCCTGCATCGCAGCGAGCTCGCGGTACCCGCCACCAATCTGCGCGCGTTGGAGAAGGCCCCGACGCTTGGCGCCGACGTGGTGTTTCTCGATCTGGAAGATTCGGTTGCGCCGAACGACAAGGCACAGGCGCGCCAGAACGTCATTCACGCGCTGAGCAGCTACGACTGGTCGCGTTGCGCCGTATCGGTGCGCATCAACGGCCTCGATACCGCCTGGTGCTATCGCGACATCATCGAGGTCGTCGAGGCGCTCGGAAATCGACTCGACACCATCCTGGTTCCCAAGGTGGGCAGCGCCGCCGATCTGCATTTCGTCGTCACCTTGCTCAGCCAGATCGAGCAAGCCAAGGGCTTCAAGCCGATCAATCTGCATATCTTGATCGAAACCGCGCTCGGCATGGCCAATGTCGAGGAGATCGCCCGGGCTTGCCCGGAACGCCTGGAGGCCATGGTATTCGGCGTCGCCGACTACGCGGCTTCCGTGCAGGCGCGCACCACCCAGATTGGCGGCGCCAATCCCGACTACGGCATGCTCACGGATGCCGATGCCTCCGGGCAACGCGCCTATCACTGGGGCGATC
>CP070641.1:882760-886823 GCA_020354085.1 Pseudomonadota bacterium | reverse complement strand
TCGAAGGCGATCCGCTCATGATCAAGGGCTTCTATGATGTACTGCGTGAGACGCATAACCCGATGAGCCTGGAGCACGGCCTGTTCTTTGAGCAGGACTGGGCCTCGCTCAACAAGGTTATGCCGGTGGCCTCGGGCGGCATTCACGCCGGCCAGATGCACCAGCTGATCCACTACCTCGGCGAAGACGTTGTGCTGCAGTTCGGTGGTGGCACCATCGGCCATCCGCAGGGTATCCAGGCCGGTGCGACCGCAAACCGCGTGGCGCTCGAAGCCATGATCCTGGCGCGCAACGAAGGCCGCGATTATCTCAAGGAAGGTCCGCAGATCCTTGAAGCCGCTGCCAAAACCTGCTCGCCGCTCAAGGCTGCACTCGATACGTGGAAGGACATCACCTTCAACTACGAGTCGACCGATACGGCGGACTTCGTGCCGACCACGACCGCCAGCGTTTAATGCAGAGTTAGAGGAGATATATCACTATGATGACCAATCCTGGAAACCGTCTAACGCAGGGTCAGTTTTCCTTCCTGCCGGATTTGACGGACGCGCAAATCACCGCCCAAATCAAGTGGGCGCTGAGCCACGGCTGGGCGGTGAGCGTCGAGTACACCGACGACCCGCACCCGCGCAACACGTATTGGGAAATGTTCGGCAACCCGATGTTCGATCTCAAGGACCCCGCCGGGATCCTGATGGAGATCAACAACTGCCGCAAAACGTTCCCGAATCACTACGTGCGTGTGACGGCGTTTAACTCCACGCGTGGTACGGAAAGCCCGGCGATGTCGTTCCTCGTCAACCGTCCCAAGAAGGAGCCCGGTTTCGGACTCTCGCGGCAGGAATCGGAAGGCCGCATGATCCGCTACACCGTGCATTCCTATGCGACGGACAAGCCGGAGAACGAGCGCTACTAGGCGCGTCCGACTTCGGTCGTACGGAAGTAAAGGGGCAAGACGGATGGCGCGTGTCGCGCCATCCGTCCCACTCTCACCCAAAATTTCAGGAGCCTAGCCATGAGCGAGGCAAATCCCAAGACGCCAGCGGCCGACCAGAAGATTGATCTGGAGGCGGAACTCAAGGCGTCCAATATTCAGGACGTGCTCGACAAGCTCGACCGTGATCTGATCGGGCTTAAACCCGTCAAGACACGCATCCGCGAAATCGCGGCATTGCTGCTGGTTGATCGGTTGCGTCGCCAGTTCGAACTCACGTCGGAAACGCCGACGTTGCACATGTGCTTTACCGGCAACCCCGGTACGGGCAAGACGACCGTCGCCATGCGCATGGGCGAGATTTTGAAGCGTCTCGGCTATGTGCGCGAGGGCCATCTTGTCACCGTCACGCGCGACGATCTCGTGGGCCAGTACATCGGCCACACGGCGCCCAAGACGAAAGAAGTTATCAAGAAAGCCATGGGCGGCGTACTCTTCATCGACGAAGCCTATTACCTCTACAAGCCCGAAAACGAGCGCGACTACGGCGCTGAGTCGATCGAAATCCTGTTGCAGGTCATGGAAAACAACCGCGACGATCTCGTCGTCATCCTGGCCGGCTACAAGGACAAGATGGACAAGTTCTTCATGAGCAACCCGGGCATGCGCTCGCGTATCGCGCATCATATTGACTTCCCGGACTACCGGCCGGAGGAGTTGCTCGCGATCGCGAAACTCATGTTGGCGCAGCAGAACTACCGCTTCAGTGCGGAGGCCGAGAAGGCCTTTGCGCAGTACATCCCACTGCGCCAGAAGCTGGCGCATTTCGCGAATGCCCGCTCGATCCGCAACGCGCTCGATCGTGCCCGTCTGCGGCAGGCAAACCGCCTGTTTGCACGTCGTGGTCACGAGCTCAAGCGCGACGACCTTATTACGCTTGAGGCTGAGGATTTTCTCGCCTCGCGCGTTTTCAGGGAAGGCAAGCTGGACATGGACGGCGATGAGGGCGCCAACCCGCCGTCACAGCGCTGAACGGGAGCGGCGAGACATCACCGCGAATCGCCCGACTTTCCGACGGGAGGTGTGAGCTTGAATTTGCGTGAATTGATCAAGGCCGTTACCGACTCGATCGATTCCCACACCGCGACCGATAACGACCGCGTCGTCTTGGCGCAGTCGGCCTCCGACATTGCCGATATGGTCGGCTGGGCGGCGGGTCCGATTGATCCCCACCATCGCGCGATCGAGCAGATCCAGGCGCTGATGGAGCGTTTGCGCGGCGTCCATGAGCAACTGCCAAACCCCGCGGTGGCGGCGCTGCATGATGCGTTGGCGGAGCTGAACCGTGCAATTGATCGCCACGATCGGGATCTTGAGCAGGGACCGGTCGAGGGCGAGGATCTGTAGCGAGTACCAGGCCGAGCATCGCAACTCCATGGATGACCGGCTGGTGGATCGCGAACCTTGGCGAGTGTTCCCCAAGACCATCGAGGCGAAGTGTTTCAACAGCGTTCGATTGGCCCTGCAACGGATCGCGCGACCGCTGCGAATCGCGTTGTCCGACCATCGTGGGCTTGAGGTCATTCTCGATGACAACGATTGGCTCGTGGTTGATTCTGTTGCAGGCGATATGCCGATCCTTCTGTGGTGTGATTTTAAATCGAATGATCGTGACAACCTGCACAAACCCATTGCCTGTCAGATCAGGCTGTATCACAGCCATGCGGGTTTGATCATGGGGACGGCGCTGGAGGCACTGGATCGGGCCGTGACGGAAGTACTTTCCCAAGCCAGGGCTAAATGACATATCGGTCATCTCCTCCGACTCGCCGTTCCATGTATCGGATGCCATTCAGCTACAGCAAACGACAATTGAAGCAGGCAATACCGTGCAGTAAGCTCTATTCACTTGGACCGAAAGATCGGAGGACAGTCATGAGCAAACGTTTCATGAGGTGGGTCGAGGCTTGGATCGAGGAACACATTCTTCCCGGTGCCAATCCCGACATCGAGAGCCATGAGGCGCGGGCAAAGCGGCTGACAGAGAAACTGTTCGCCGAGGCGGCCGCGGCCAACTTCCCGCAATTCGAGATCGAGGAGGAGCGGGAGCGAATTGTGCCTCGGGTATTGGCCGCGGTTTCGGACAGTACTGACTTCGACATCGATGCCTATCATCTCAAGTCGCAACTGGCGCAGGAGAATGAAGACGGTGACTGAGCTGCCTGAATACGGGGGCCAGGAAACAGTTTTCACCCACTATCCAACAGCACGGAGCGCCCGGCCCGTTCTTCTGTTCGCGGCTCAAGGGAACAGAGTTGCTGGCGCTCGATAAGCGCCTTGAAACGGTAATCAGCTGCTGGTCTTGCGGCGCGAATTGCTGATTTGCAGTATCGGAGGTTTTCTCGTTCCGGCTTCCAGGCCGGGAACATCGCCTGTCATTTTTGCTGCCGGCTTGAGATAGTCCAGAAAGGTGCGCGCTATGATCGAAAGCCGCTTGCCGGCCGGATCGCGCTGCATGGCTGGTACTCTAACCTGGAACGTGGTGAACTCTTGCGTTAATCGCCGATGAACGACGAGTTTGAAACGGCGGTAGAAGGTCGTTAGGTTTCATCAACCATGGAGAGCCACTGACATGGCACGCGCTACCTCGCGCTATGCCGGTATAATGCACCCCGAAGGCGTACAGCGGTTCCGCCGCCATGAAGAAGGCGAGGAGATCGACCTCAACGCCGCGATCCGCGCCATGATCGACATCCGCATGGGCCAAATGCCCGACCAACGCATCAATATTCGGATCGAGCGCAAGGTGCGCGACCTCGCGGTGCTGGTGCTGCTCGACCTGTCGGAATCCACGAATGAGAAACTCGGCGACTCCGAGAAACCCGTCATCCAGCTTGCGCGCGAAGCGTGCTCACTCCTGTCCTGGGCCATTGACCGGGTCGGCGATCCTTTCGCGATCCACGGTTTTGCCAGCGACGGGCGCCACGACGTGGAGTACTACCGCTTCAAGGATTTTGGTGATTCCTACAGCGACGACGTAAAGGGTCGCCTGGCCGGAATGCAGGGTGGGCTGTCTACGCGCATGGGCGCGGCCTTGCGCCACGCGGCCTCGTTTCTGTTCAGGCAGCC
>CP070641.1:878578-882660 GCA_020354085.1 Pseudomonadota bacterium | reverse complement strand
CCGGGCGATGTGCAGCGCATGAGCGCCGGCACGGGCGTGCGGCACAGCGAATTCAACGCCTCCCAATCCGAGCTCGTGCACTTTTTGCAGATTTGGATTCTGCCGAACCAAAAAGGCACCGCACCCGGCTACGAGCAGAAGCACTTCGCCCCAACGGAGCTCGCCGGGCGGCTGCGCGTCATCGCCTCGCCCGACGGCCGGGACGGGTCGGTGACCATTCAGCAAGACGCCTATCTCTACGCGACCAAGCTCACCCATGGCGCGCAAGCTGTGCACGCCCTGGCGCCCGGTCGGAGCGCGTACGTGCATGTGGCGCGCGGCGCAGTAAATGTGAACGGCAAATCGCTCAGCGCCGGCGACGGCGCGCGCATCGAGGCGGAAGCGAACGTGACACTCGGCCACGCGAAGGACGCCGAAGTTTTGGTATTCGATCTTCCATAGCACGGCGACATCACCGTCGCCGTTCGTCAACCAATTGCCAACAGGAGAACTACCATGGCTCAACAGAAACTCGTTCTGGTAACGGGCGCCACCGGCCAACAGGGCGGTGCCGTTGCGCGCGAGCTGCTCGCCCACAACTACGCGGTGCGTGCAGTAACCCGCAATCCCAAGGGCGACAAGGCCCAGGCGCTGGCAACGTTGGGCGCCACTGTGGTGCAGGGTGACTACGAAGATAGCGCGTCGATGAAGCGCGCGCTCGAAGGCGTGTGGGGCGCGTTTTCGGTGCAAAACACGTGGGAGGCCGGTGTCGTCAAGGAAGAGCAACAAGGCAAGCAGTTCGCCGAACTCGCCAAGCAGGCGGGTGTGCAGCATTTCGTCTACAGCTCGGTCGGGTCCGCGCACCGCAAGACCGGCATTCCGCACTTCGACAACAAGTGGCGGATTGAAGAGACCGTGCGCAAGCTCGGCTTTCCGTCGCACGTCATCCTGCGCCCGGTGTTCTTCATGGAAAACTGGATATCGCCGTGGTTCAAGCCGGCCATCGACAACGGCCAGCTCGCCATCGGCCTCAAACCAGATACGGTGCTGCAAATGATCGCGGTCGCGGACATCGGAAAGTACGGACGCTGGGCCTTCGACCACGCGCAACAGCTGAACGGGAAGGCGCTCGATCTCGCCGGCGATGCGCTCACCATGCCGCAGGTTGCCAAGGTAATCGGCGAGGCCGCCGGGCGATCGATGACGTTCGTGTCGGTGCCAATCGAAGAGGTGCGCAAGATGAGCGACGACTTCGCGGCCATGCTCGAATGGTTTGACCGTGTCGGCTATGAGGCCGATATCGCCGCACGATCGAAGGAGTCCAGCATTCGTCCGACACCTCTTAAGGACTGGGTGAAGACGGTGAAATGGCGGTAGACTCGCGCGAAGCGCGCCGCGCCCTCCGAGGCCACTCGCCACGAACGGGCGATCAGGGGAAGCGACGGCGCCAGCGGGAGATGCGGGAACGACATGGAAAACGTCGGCACAACTTACACACGTACCGCGCTGGCCTTGCATTGGGCCAGCGCGCTGCTGATCTTCGCCAGTTTCGCCATCGGTCTGTACGCGGTCGACCTCAAGCTCTCGCCCATCAAGCTCAAGCTCTACTCGTACCACAAGTGGATTGGGGTCACGGTGTTTGCGCTGGCGGTGGCGCGCCTGCTATGGCGCTGGCGACATCCCGCGCCGCCACTACCGGGCGGCATGGCGCGCTGGGAGCAGATTACCGCGCACGGCACGCACGCAGCGATCTATGTGCTGTTATTCGCCGTGCCGATCACCGGCTGGTTGATGAGTTCGGCGGCAGGAGTTCCCGTGGTGTATCTCGGCATCTGGCAGCTGCCCGATCTGGTCGCCAAGGACAAGGCGCTGGCCGATGCTCTCAAGACCGTGCATTACGCATTGAACAAAACGCTGCTGGCACTGGTCGTATTGCACGTCGCGGCTGCGCTCAAACATCAGTTCGTCGACCGGGACGACATTCTGGGCCGAATGCTGACCTGGCGGCGCGCGAACCGGACCATGGAGGAATGACATGAAGTTTTGGGGATGGCTATGCGTCACGCTCCTAGCGACTAGCGCGTCGGCCGCGACCGACACCTCGCAGAGCCATATCGGCTTCGTGTTCAAGCAGATGAACGTGCCAGTCGCGGGTCACTTCAAACGCTTCACCGCCGATGTGCGTTTCGACGCCAGGCGACCGGAGGCTAGCCGCGCGGCGATCGCGGTTGATCTTGCGAGCATCAACACCGGTACGCGCGAGGCCGACGAGGAGGCGCAAGGCCCTGACTGGTTCGATACCCGCCGCACGCCGACCGCCAAGTTTGTGTCGACTGCCGTGCGCCGACCGACGCCGGATCGCTACGAGGTAGCCGGCGAGCTTTCCATCAAGGGCCGCACGCGCACGGTCACCATACCGATTCAGGTGGAACGCAAGGCGTCGACGATACACTACACGGGCAGTTTCACGCTCAAGCGACTCGACTACGCGATCGGCGAAGGCATTTGGGCCGATACCGCGACCGTGGCCGATGAGGTCGAGGTGCGTTTTCGCATCGTGCAGGCGGACCGCGGCACGTAGTAACCGCGCACAGGCATCCACTAGCTCGTTACGCAAGCAATGAAGGAGACAACATGTTGACACGCATCCTGGGACTTTCGCTTATCGGATTGGCGAGCAGCGCTGCGCTGGCGGCTCCCGAGACCTATACCATCGACTCGCGCCATACCTTTCCCAGCTTCGAGGTGAGCCACCTCGGATTTTCCACCCAGCGCGGCCGCTTCAATATCACCACCGGCAAGATCATCATCGACCGCCAATCGCGCACCGCCTCAGCCGAGATCACCATCGACGTGCGCTCGGTCGACACCGGCCTGGACAAGCTCGAGGCGCATCTGGTTGCGGAGGATTTCTTTCACGCCACCAAGCATCCGACCATCAGGTTCAAATCGAACGCCTCGCGGTTTGAGGGCGATAAGCTGGTCGCGCTTCACGGCGATCTCACCATGCGCGGCGTCACGAAGGCCGTGGTGCTCGACGTGACGGCGTTTCACTGCGGCTTGAATCCGCTTGTGAAGAAGCAGGCCTGTGGCGCGGATGCCGAGACCAAAGTGAAGCGCTCGGACTTCGGCATCCGCTACGCGCTGCCCGCGGTCGGTGATGAGGTCAAGATATTGATCCAGGCCGAGGCGCACAAAGAATAACGCGCGACGACGCTACACCATCGCACATGGGGCATTTGCAACAAGGCGCCTGGCGAACGGGCGCGGTTGACACCTCCAGGACGGGGGGTGAGTACATTCGCGCCGCGAGCCAGTTCCGTGATTGGATTACGACGGATGGCTCATCGCGCTTCCCCGCCGAATCGGGCCGCTACCATTTGTATGTATCGCTGGCCTGTCCCTGGGCCCATCGGACACTCATCTTTCGCAAGCTCAAGCAACTCGAAGCCGTGATTTCAGTCACCGAGGTCGAACCCGTGAACCACGACCAGGGCTGGGAGTTCGGCACCGAACACGGCGGCCAGACCGACCCCTTGTACGGCGCGCGCTACCTGCACGAGCTCTACGCCCGCGCCCGGCCCGACTACAGTGGGCGGGTAACGGTGCCGATGCTGTGGGACAAGCGATCGAATACGATCGTGAACAACGAATCGTCCGAGATCATCCGCCTGTTGAACAGCGCATTCAATGCCTACACATCGGTGCGCGAGGACTACTATCCCGCGCGGTTGCGTGCCGAAATCGACGAGGTCAACGCCTGGGTTTACGACGACATTAACAACGGCGCGTACCGGGCCGGGTTTGCCGGCAATCAAGCGGTCTATGAAGCGGCCATCAAGCGTCTATTCGGCGCACTCGACCGGCTGGAGAGACGCTTGAGCACACATCGCTACCTGGTCGGTAACACGATCACCGAGGCCGATTGGCGCTTGTTTCCCACGCTCATCCGTTTCGATGCCGTGTACGTCACGCATTTCAAGTGCAACCTGCGGCGCATCGAGGACTACCCCAATATTTCCAACTACGTGCGCGACCTATATCAAGCGCCGGGTGTGGCCGAGACCGTGAACTTTGATCACATCAAGCGCCACTACTTCATG
>CP070641.1:874387-878478 GCA_020354085.1 Pseudomonadota bacterium | reverse complement strand
CGTGAGGTCGATGCCGGTGACGCGGCAACCGAATTCCTTTGCGAGACAACGCGAGGTCCCGCCAACACCGCTACCGACATCGAGTACGCGCTTTGTCGCATCGAGCCCCGCCGCCCGGGCAAGCTCGAGTGTCGCCGCCCGTCCCCGGATATGAAATTGGTCGATGGGGGCCAGGTCCTCAGGCGTTAGGCGGTTTACGTCCTTGCCCGCTTTTTCCAGCGCCGCCAGTATGACCTCTCCCAAGTCCGCACGGGTGTAGTGCGTCTGGATTGCTTCATTGACACGAGTTTGCATAGACACAATCCTCCCCGAGCTGGCCTTGCCTAACTATGAGTAGACGGCCCAATTACCGATAACACGAAATCGGGCCGGGTGGAAAAACTGGAAGTGCTGGAAACACACATTGTTAGAACCATTCCCTGGTAGCGATGAGGGGGAAATATACGGCAGTCCTACCGATAAACAACCGCGGACGGTAGTTGGGACGCCTAAATCGGTTTATCGGTACGGCATAAAACGGCACAAACCCGACGTTTAACAATCGGTTGCGGGGTTGGGCGACAGCGCCCGCCGGTTCAACTGCGAGCCAGAGTGGTTTCGTACAGCGCCTTGTCTCCCGCGCTGAAGCAGCAGGCGACGATCTCGTCGATTTTGTTCTCGTACTGCTTCATGGTCGAAACAGCGATGCGCGCGGCTTCGTCCTTGGGATAGCCGTAGGCGCCGGTGCTGATCGAAGGAAAGGCGATGGACTTCGCGCCGTTCTGCAATGCAAGCTCAAGCGAGTTGCGATAGCAATTGGCGAGCAATGTTGCTTCGTTCGATTTGCCGCCATGATAGACAGGACCAACAGTGTGGATGACGTACTTCGCCGGAAGCTTGAAGCCCGGCGTGATCCTGGCCTCTCCGGTCGGACAGCCGCCGAGCGTTGCGCAGTGCGCCTTTAGCTCCGGCCCAGCCGCGCGGTGAATGGCGCCATCGACGCCGCCGCCGCCGAGCAGCGTCGAATTCGCGGCGTTGACGATGGCATCGACCTTGAGTTGCGTGATGTCGCCCTGGACGACTCGAATCATGACGCCCTCCGCCGATCATTGAAGGGCCTTCATTGTCGCGCCGATCGCCGGCGCATGGAAAGCGCGCGAGCGACTGCGGCGCGGTTACTTGACGATCTTGAGGGTCGGACCCTTCTTCGGGGTCGGTGAGTCCGGTGGCGTGGGCTCGGACTCCGCGTTCTTGCCGGGCTCGGGGAAGGAGATGCCCTGCCCGTTTTCCTTGGCGTAGATCGCCAGGATCGCCGGCAACGGCACGATGACCTGTGAGGGCGCGCCGCCGAAGCGCGCCGAAAAACTCAAGCCGTCGTCATCGAGCTGGTAACCGTGAATGGCGCTCGGCGCGATGTTAAGCACGATGCGCCCGCCTTCGACGAAACGCTCCGGCACCTGCACGCCGGCATAGGTCGCATCGACCGCCACGTACGGCGTACAGCCGTTCTCCATCGCCCAATCGTAGACGGCGCGCAGCAGGTAAGGCTTGAGCGACGTCATCGAGTCGTTCCGCCGCGCAAGCTACTTGCGCATGCCGCGTTCGGGCTCCGTGAGCGACAGCTTGAAGGCCTTGCGCGCGAACAGGCGCTCGGCGTAGTCGAGGATGGGCTTGGCCTGGCGCGGGAGCGCAACGTCCCACAGGTCGAGCCGCCACAGGATGGGCGCGAGCGAGCAATCAACCAGGGTGAACTCCTCGCCCATCGCGAAGGGTTGGTCTTTGAACGCCGGAGAAATCACGGTGAGACCGTCGCGCATGATGTTGCGCGCCTTGGCCGCGGACTTCTTGTCACCGCCGGACAGATCGCCGGCCAGCCCGTACCAATCGCGGTCGAAGCGCATGAGCATGAGCCGAGCGCGCGCCCGCGACACCGGATCGACCGGCATGAGCGGCGGATGCGGCAGGCGTTCGTCCAGGTATTCATTGATGATGTGCGAGCCGTACAGCACCAGGTCGCGATCGACCATGGTCGGCACCGTGTTGTAAGGGTTGAGATCGGCAAGCTCGCGCGGCTTCTTGTTAAGATCGACCTCGACGACCTGACACTCGATATCCTTTTCATAGAGGACGATGCGCGTGCGATGGCTCTCGGGGTCCGTTGAGCCGACGTACAGCGTCATGATGGGCTTGCGTGTGGTAGGGATCGACATGCGAGTCTCCGATTATTGGACGACAAAGGGGGCCTCAGCCCCCTTCGCCACCTGTGGCCGGACGGTCGTTCAGTGCACGTCCTTCCAGTATTCCTTCTTGAGCAGGTACGCGAACACCAGCAGCACCAGCAAGAACAGAATTACCCAAACGCCGAGGCGATAACGCTCGAGCTTCGCGGGCTCGCCCAGATACACCAGGAAGTTGGTGAGATCGCGCATCGCCGCATCGTAGTCCTTGGTGCTCATGCTGCCCGGCCGTTCGACCTCAAACTTCTCGAACTTGCCGTCCTTATCGAACACCGCGCGCTGCTGGCCTTGCCATTCGTAGAGCACGTGAGGCATCGCGACATGCGGGAACACGGTGTTGTTCCAGCCGCTATAGGATTTGTCGTCACGGTAGAAAGCGCGCATGTAAGTGTACAGCCAATTCGGGCCACGTGAGCGCGAGATCACCGTGAGGTCCGGCGGCACTACGCCGAACACCGCCTTCGCATCCTCCGCCGGCATGACGGCCTTCATCAGGTCGCCAACTTTGTCGGCCGCAAACAGCAGGTTTTCCTTCACCAGCTCTTCGGAGATGCCGAGGTCCTTACCCATACGGTTGTAGCGCATGTAGGCGGCCGAATGACAGGACAGGCAATAGTTCACGAAAATGCGCGCGCCGTTCTGCAACGACTTCTGGTCGCCCAGGTCGATCTTCACCTGGTCGAGCTTGACCGGGGCGCCCGCGGCGCTCGCCAGCGCGGGGCTCAACACCAGTGCCAACAGCAGGATTGTTCTTTTCATGATCAGGTCACCCTCTCCGGCACCGGCTTGGTCTTGTCGATCTTCGTGAACCACGGCATCAGAATGAAGAACGCGAAATAGATCACCGTGAAGATCTGCGCGAGGATCAGGTTGATCCCCGACGCGGGCTTCATCCCCAGGTAACCCAACACGATAAACGAGATGACAAAGATGGTGAGCGCTGTTTTGTAAATCCAGCCGCGATAGCGGACGGATTTGACCGGAGAACGGTCGAGCCACGGCAGGAAGAAGAACACCACGATCGCCAATCCCATGAACACGACACCCCAGATCTTGGCGTCGATCCAAAGGAAGTTGTACACGTTGGCGCGCAGAATCGAGTAGTACGGTGTGAAGTACCACAATGGCACGATTTCCGGCGGTGTCTGCAGGATGTTGGCAGGAACGAAGTTGTCATGCTCCAGGAACAACCCGCCCAACTCTGGGGCGAAGAACACCACGGCGGCATAAATGAGCAGGAACACCACCACGCCCACGATATCCTTTACCGAGTAGTACGGGTGAAAGGGAATGCCGTCGACCGGTGTGCCGTCCGGGCCCTTGTTTTTCTTGATCTCGATGCCGTCCGGGTTGTTGGAGCCGACCTTGTGCAGCGCAACGATATGCACGAACACCAGCGCCGGCAGGATCAAGACCGGGATGAAGAAATGCAACGCAAAGAAGCGATTGAGCGTCGCGTCGGACACCACGAAATCGCCCCGAATCCATTCCGCCAGCGGCGGGCCGACCCAGGGAATGGCGTCGAACAGCGAAATGATCACCTGCGCGCCCCAGTACGACATGTTGCCCCACGGCAGCAGGTAGCCCAGGAACGCGGTCGCCATCAGCACGACGTAGATGATCATGCCGATTATCCAGATCAGCTCACGCGGTGCGCGGTGCGACCCATATATCAGCCCGCGGAACATATGCAGGTAGATGACGATGAAGAAGAACGACGCGCCGACGGCATGCAGGTAGCGCAACAACCAGCCCCACGGCACGTCGCGCATGATGTACTCGACCGAGGCGAAGGCAAGCGCCGTATCGGGCTTGTAGTGCATCGCCAGAAACAGGCCGGTGACGATTTGAATCACCATCACCAACATGGCGAGC
>CP070641.1:870161-874287 GCA_020354085.1 Pseudomonadota bacterium | reverse complement strand
TCGGCGAACTGATCGCAACCGCGGTCGGGGCTGCGCACGGTGACGGAGAACTGATACGCCCCGGCCGTACCGCTGGTCTTGACCTCGGTAACATCTGCGTGCGCGCCCGTTTTCGTTATCGCAGCCGTCGTCATCGTCGCCTCCTTCTTGCGTTCCGCGGACGGTACCCGTGCCGCCGACGCCGAAGGCGCCGCGGCGCGGGCGAGTTCCTCCGATACCTTGGGCGTCTCAGCTACGCGTACCTGTCGCTCCCGCGGCACCGCTTCGGGGGTGGGCGCCGGCGCCGCCTTTGATGGCACTGACTGATCCGCCGACATCGCGCCCAACCGTGGCTCCGCTTCCATCGGTAGTCGTGCCGATTCCGGCGGCGGTGCGACCATCTCCTCGCGCGCCATGAACATCACTAGACCAACGCTAAGTACTAATACCGCCGCGGCGGCGAGCGGCACACGCCAGCTTTGACCGAACGGACTGAATCGCGAGCGTGGCCGGCTCCCGGCCGCACGCCGCGCCGCGGCGAGTATTGCCGCATCCAATTGCGGTGGCGGTTCAACCGCTGCCGTTTCTTTGTAGGCGCGCGACAGACGCGAATCACCTTTGAGATATTGGTCGAACAGTCGATCTTGATCTTTGGCGCTCATGGCTCAATCCACCTCCATGTCGCGTTTCAGTTTCGCCACCGCGTAGCGCAACCGACTCTTCGCCGTTTCAACATTCACGGCCGTTGCCTCTGCGATCTCTACCAACGACAACCCGCCTTCTTCACGTAGCAACAACGCTTCGCGTTGGGCCTCGGGCAACTCACCGATCAGCGTCAGCAAGCGCTCAGCGTCCGCGCGCAGCGCTGCCTGTTCAGCGGGCCCTGGTGTCGTGGCGACAAGGCTGTCGATAAGCGGGTCGTCCGGATCGTCATCGTACGACAGCGGCACACCGGCAGCCTGACGTCGATAGTGGTCGATCAGGCGATTGTGCGCAAGACGAAACAGATAAGTCGTGAACTTGGCGCGCGGCTCGTAGCGTTCGCGTGCCCGAATCAGGTTCATCCAGACGTCCTGGAACAGCTCCTCGGCCACGGCCGCGATCCCGCACTGGCGCAAGAGGTAGCGATAGAGCGCGCCGCGATGGCGTGCGTACAGTGTGTCAAACGCCTGCACATCGCCATCGCGATAGGCCAACATCAAGTCCTCGTCCTGGGTCGGATCCGCTGCTGTCATCAACGCACACCGGCTCGTATCGGGTTGCCCGCTGATCGTTTCCTCTCAACCTCGCTGGTTGGGCGTGCTACGCGTCACGACGGCCCGCCAGGGCCCGCGCCAGCGTGCTGCGGTCGATGTATTCCAGCTCCCCCCCTACCGGTACACCGTAGGCGATGCGGGTGGCGCGAATGCCGCGCGCGCGCACCACGTCGGTCAGGTACTGCGCGGTCGCTTCACCTTCAACCGTGAGATTGGTGGCGAGTATGACCTCCTTGATCTCGCCTTCATCCAAACGCGCCTCCAACCGTGGAATGCCAAGCTCTTCAGGACCAATGCCGTCGAGCGGCGACAGCCGCCCCATCAACACGTAGTAAACCCCGTTGTACGCTCCGGCCTGTTCGATCGATGAAAGATCCGAGGGCGACTCCACCACGCACAGCAGCGAGCGGTCGCGACGCGGTGCCGCGCAGATCTCGCAAATATCGCTTTCGCTGAAGTTGTTGCACGTCCTGCAATGACTGATGCGTTCGACCGCTAGCGACAACGCCTGCGCCAATAGGCGCGCGCCTTCGCGGTCGCGCTCGAGCAAATAGTACGCGATGCGTTGTGCGCTCTTGGGACCCACGCCTGGCAAGCGCCGCAGCGCTTGCTTCAGCGCTTCGAGCGTCGGGCTATCGGCCATGCGTCTTTAGAAAGGCAAATTAAACCCAGGCAAACCGAGCCCGGCGGTAAGCCCGGCCATGCGCTCGCGTGACGTCTCCTCGACCTTGCGTACCGCATCGTTCATCGCTGCGGCGATTAGGTCTTCGAGTACCTCTTTGTCATCCACGAGCAGGCTTGGGTCGATCTGCACGCGCTTGACGTCGTGCCGACAGGTCATGGTAATCGATACCAGGCCACCACCGGCCGAACCGGTGACCTCAACCTTTGCGAGTTCATCCTGCGCCTTGCGCAGGTTCTCCTGCATCTGTTGCGCTTGCTTGAGTAAACCACCGATATTGCCTTTCATGATTGCCTCGTCATCAAACCTTGGGGCGCACGGAACCGGGGCTGACGCGCGCGTTGAATTTTTCTTTTAGGGCCTGCACTGTTGGGTCCGCCGCGATCGCCTCCTCGGCGGCTTGCTGACGCTCGGCCTGCGTGCGCAGCCGCTCCTTCGCGGGCGTTTCCTGTTCCGGCTTGCCGACGCGAACATTGAGACGCAATTCGCGATTGAGCGCCTGCTCCAGCGCCTGCTTGAGCGCCGCCTCGCGTTCCTTACCCAGCAACTGTGCGCAGCCCGTATCCAAAATCAGGTTTACCGTGGCACCGTCGACGGACTCCAGCACGGTGTTGTTGGCCAACTCGCGCGCCATGCCGCTCAACGCCAATCGCCCGACGAGACCGCTCCAACCGTCCGGCGTCAACGCGACTTCAGTCAAACGCGACGCCGCGCGCTTCGGCAACGGTGCCGGCTGCAGGCTTTGCGTGGGAGTACGTGGCACAGCGGTATTCGTCCGCATCTGCTCCCCCGCACTTGCTAGCGCACCCGCTGCCTCCGGTCGAAACGCCAGCATGCGCAACAGCGCCATTTCAACTGCTGTTCGGGAATCCGGCGCATATGCCAGATCGCGCCGCGCCAGCACGCCAATCTGATAATAGAGCTGCACGTCTTCTGGCGTGATCAATTGTACGTACCGTTGCAGCCGCTCGGCTGCTTCGTCGCGCGCCCCCGCGCCGCCATGAGCAAGCGCGATGCGGTGCAGCGCCAACAAGAGCTCGGCCAATAACGCGTCGTGATTTGCACCGTGCTCGGTGACATCTGCTACCACCGCCATCAAGGCATGCACGTCGCCGGCTACCAGCCCGGCCAGTAGGCGATCGACCGCATCCTGGTCGATCGTGCCCAACATCTTGCGGACCTCAGCCTCGTTGACCCCGCCGCCCGAATAGGCGATGGCCTGGTCAAGCAGCGACAGGGCATCCCGCATGCTGCCATCGGCTGCTCGTGCCAGGAGCTTGAGCGAACCTGTATCGTGCGCGATGTCTTCGGCGGCGACGATGCGCTGCAACTGCCCTTCGATTTGTTCAGGCATGAGACGCTTTAGGTTGAACTGTAGGCAGCGCGACAGTACTGTCACCGGGAGCTTCTGCGGATCGGTAGTGGCGAGCAGAAATTTGACGTGTGGCGGGGGTTCTTCCAGCGTCTTGAGCAGAGCATTGAAGCTGTGTGTCGACAGCATATGCACTTCGTCGATAAGGTAGACCTTGTATCGTCCGCGGGTCGGCGCGTATTGCACGTTGTCGAGCAATTCGCGCGTCTCGTCGACCTTGGTGCGCGAGGCAGCATCTACCTCGATCAGATCCACGAATCGCCCCTCGGTCACTTCCACGCAGGCGCTGCACTCACCGCAAGGCTGCGATTTGACGCCCGTCTCGCAGTTAAGCGACTTGGCTAGGATGCGCGCAATCGTGGTCTTGCCGACTCCCCGTGTGCCCGTGAACAGGAAGGCATGGTGCAGCCGTCCGTGATCAAGGGCGTTGACCAAGGGCCGCAACACATGTTCTTGGCCGACGAGTTCGGCGAAGTTACGCGGGCGCCATTTGCGCGCCAGGACCTGGTAGCTCATGTGTAGGGCTCGTTGTCTTATGCGTTCGGGTGGCGGCGCAAGCCAGCCATACCCCGGCACCCGAGCGGGCTGCTACGGCTGCTTCCTTCCGGACCTGACCGGGTTCACAGACGTTCGTCGCCGAGGGGACCGGCTCTTGCCGCCATAATCGATTCGGCCGCAGTTTAACACGCGCACTAAAGCTTCCGCAGAAGCGATTTTCGCCGCCTTACCAGCGAGTGAAGAAAAGTAAAAGGGCCCTGTTGGTGGGCCCTTCGTGTAATTGGCGGAGAGGGAGGGATTTGAACCCTCGATACGGTTTAGCCGTATACATGATTTCCA
>CP070641.1:865923-870061 GCA_020354085.1 Pseudomonadota bacterium | reverse complement strand
CAGGGCGAGCGTGGTCTTGCCCGAGGATTCCGGGCCGTAGATCTCCACCACCCGGCCGCGCGGGAAACCGCCGATGCCGAGTGCCACGTCCAGGCCGAGCGAACCGCTGGGAACGACCCCGATCGACTGCGAAACCCCGGCGTCACCGAGGCGCATGACCGAGCCTTTGCCGAATTGCTTTTCGATCTGGCTGAGGGCGGCAGTGAGTGCCTTGGCCTTCTGTGTATCCATTCCACGCTCCCGCGGCGAACCGCTTGCTTAAGGGTATTTACAGCAACGCAATTTTCTTGGCGCGGAATTATTCCACATTCACCGGGTATCGGTCATCGTCCTGACGATTCCACGGAGATTTGCACAAAAGCCGCGCAGAAACACGTGATCGCTAATGCGATTCAAGGTATTCGAGCAACCCGGATAGCGCGCCGGCCACCGCCTGCCAACGTACGGCGGCGCGGTCACCCGCGAAATGCGCCCGGCGTACGGCGACGGAAGCCGTCTTGCGCTGCCATGCGATCCAGACCGTACCAACCGGCTTTTCCGGAGTGCCGCCGTCCGGTCCGGCGATGCCGGTAATGGCGAGCGCGACATCGGCGCGCGAGCGCGCGAGCGCACCGTCGACCATTGCCTTGACAACCGGTTCACTGACGGCCCCATAGTTCTCCAATGCCTCGCGGGAGACGCCGAGCAAGTCTTGTTTGGACTGATTGGAGTAGGTGACAAAGCCGCGATCGAACCACGCCGAGCTCCCGGCGATCGAGGTGATCGCCTGCGCTACCCAACCGCCAGTACACGATTCGGCCGTGGCAAGTACCAGCCGACTGAGCTGCAAGACCTTGCCGACCGCGTCGGCGAGCTCGATCAGCTTCGCATCTGTCGTACCAGCACTCATGACGCAAGCAGCTTAGCCGGCACAATCACTTCAGCAAACCCCACAGCATGTGCACGCCCAGGATGAATACGAACACAGCAAAGATCCGTCTCAGAGTCACATCGGAAAGCCGATGTGCTAGGCGCGCGCCGAACGGCGCGGCCGCCATGCTCGCGACCACGATGCCGGCCATCGCCGGCAAAACCACGTAGCCAATGCTCCACGGCGGCCGTCCACTCGCTTCCCAACCCGCTACGATAAAACCGATGCTGCCGCCCAGGGCGATGACGAGCCCGATCCCGGAAGAAGTCGCGATTGCACGCTTTACTGGAATACTGCACCACGTCATGAAAGGCACCGATAGCGCGCCGCCGCCGATGCCGAACAAGGCTGAGGCCACGCCAATGACAATGCCGACCGCACCCATGCCGACGGGCCCCGGCAGCTTGCCATGCGGGCGCGACGCGATTCGTCCGCGCGCCATGTGCGCCGCGAGCGCGAACAGGAAAATCACGAACATGATCTGCAGCACGCGCATGGTCGAGATCGCCGCGACATAAGCACCGAGCCAGGCCCCCAGCACGATGCCAGGCGCAATCAACGCGACGATACGCCACTCCACCGCACCGCGCCGGTGATGGGCGAGCGTTGCCGAGATAGCGGTAAAGGCAATCGTGGCGAGCGAGGTGCCAAGGGCCGATTGCATGATTACGCCGCGCTCGACGCCCTGCGCCTCGAATACGATCGCCAGCACGGGAACGATCAATGCGCCGCCGCCAATCCCGAGCAGGCCGGCCATGACTCCCGCCAACCCGCCCATGACGACGAGCATCACGATGTCCATTCAATCACTCCATGCCGTCGTGCGCCGGACGCTGTCTCAATCCGCTGTCGACCCCATCAAGACGTCGGGCAGCCAGGTTACGATCTCCGGAAATATGCAAAGCACGACGATCCCCAACACCATGCACAGCATGAACGGCAACGAGCCCCACAGGATGGTGGGCAGCTTGATGTCCGGCGTAATGCTGTTGATGACGTAGAGATTGAGCCCCACCGGTGGCGTGATCAGTCCGATCTCCATGTTGATGGTCAGGATGACAGCAAACCAGTATGGATCAAAGCCGGCCTGGGTGATGATCGGCAACAGAATCGGGGCTGTCATTAATATCACTGCCACCGGCGGCAGGAAAAAACCAGCCACCAACAGGAAGACATTGATGATGCCCATCAACACCCAACGGTTGACCTCCAGCGCGGCGATCCACTCGGCCATCGACTGCGTCACATACAAACTGGACAGCGTGTAGCTGTAGAGTTCGGAAGCGGCGATGATCATCATGATCATCACGCTTTCGCGCGTGCTGGTGTGGAAGATCTCCCAAACCCGACGTGGCTGCCAGATGCGATAGATTACCGCCACGAGGATCAGACAGAACATGGCGCCGACACCAGCCGCCTCCGACGGCGTTGCCACCCCGCCGTACAGCACGTAAAGAATGCCGAGAATGATCAGGAAGAACGGCAACACCCGTGGCAGCACCTCGAGCTTCTCGCGCAGCGAGAACTGTCGTGCCGCCATCTCGCTAAAGTGATAACCGCGGCGCCACGCCAAGAACAGCGCCCAGGCCATGAACAACACGGTGAGCATAATGCCGGGCAGCACACCGGCCAGAAACAGTCGACCAATCGAGGTTTCGGTGGCGATACCGTAGACGATCATGGTGATGCTTGGCGGAATGAGAATGCCGAGCGTTCCGCCGGCGGCGATTGATCCGGTGGCGAGCGAGTCCGGAAAACCGCGACGTCGCATCTCCGGGATACCCATCTTGCCGATGGCTGCGCAGGTCGCGGGCGAAGAACCACTCAAGGCAGCAAAGATCGAACAGGCACCGAGATTGGAAATGACGATACCGCCGGGTACGCGTGTGAGCCAGCGATCGAGCGCTTCGTAGAGATCGCGCCCCGCAGGGGAAGCGGCGACCGCGGCGCCCATCAGAATGAACATTGGAATTGAGACGAGACTGAAGTGCGAAATACCGCCCAGAAACGTCTCGGCCAGAATCCCCAGGCTATCGAGCCCGCCGAACCCAACCAAGAATCCCACGGCTACCAAGGCCAGACCAAACGCGATCGGGATGCCGCTGGTCAGAACGACGATGGTGGCGATGCCGATGAGCAGCCCGATGACCAGCGGAGTCATTCGCCCTCCTCCTTCGGCTGAATACCGAACGGTGCTTCTCGATTGGTGACGAGACAACAAATATCGGCTGCATACTGCAGCGACAGCAAGCCCATTCCGAGTGGCAGCGGCAGGATGGGAATCCACAGCGGCAGCGCCCAGACCGTATCGGTGCGCCAGCCGCCGACCCACGCCTCGTGGAAATACTCCCATCCGGTCCAGGCGAGGACCACACAAACAGCGAACGCCAACACGGAGACGAACAGCGCCAGCACCTTACGGATGCGATGGCTCAGATAAAGGGGCAGCAGATCGACGTTGACATGGCCCTTGGTCAACAGCACATAGGGGCTACCGATGAAGGTCGCGCCGACGATACTGTAAGTGACGAACTCCGTCTGCCAAACCGTGGACGCCGTGAGGAAGTAGCGCAGGACGACCATCTCGCATACCACCACGATGGCCGCGACAAGACTGGCCGCGGCGACAATGCCGAAGAAAACGGACAACGCGCGGACCGAGCGAATGAAGATTTCCATGATGCGCCCTGGCAGCTCGACCTGAAAGCAGCGCCATGGCCGGCATTGGCCGGCCATGGCGTAACGGTCTTACTTCACAGCCAGCGCCTTGGCGATGATTTCCTTGCCGCCGGGAACCTTTTCCCGGTAATTCTTATACGAGGTCTGGTCGGCGATCTTGAGCCATTCGTTGTACTGGGCTTCATTCATCGTCACGACCTCAATGCCAGCCTTTTTGTAGACCTCGACCATCTTGCTGTCGAGCTTTTTCGCCTCGTCGAAGAAATAGTCCTCTGCCTTCTGGCCGGCCGCCATCAAGGCGTCCTGCTGCTTCTTGTTGAGCTTGTTCCAGGTCTTCTTCGACATCAGCACCGGCTCGTACATGAACCACAGCGCGTACTCACCCGGTGCCGTCAGGCACTTGACCTGCTCATAGAGTCGATACGACACAAAGCTGCCCGAGCTGGTGTTCGCCGCATCCAGCACGCCGGTCTGCAGGCCCGTGTAGATCTCGGAACTCGGCATCGATGAGATTGACGCGCCAGCACCGGCCAGCATCTGTTCAAAACC
>CP070641.1:861676-865823 GCA_020354085.1 Pseudomonadota bacterium | reverse complement strand
CAGTACGCCGATGTGAGCCAGCCCGGCCGCTCCCCCGCCACCGAGCGCCAGCACCAAACCCGATGGCCTGTCGCCCCATAGCCCGCGCACGAGAGCAGCAGCTTGTCGCCAGCGTTTACGAAAAGTCTGGTTCATCGAGGAGCGGGGCCAATACTCGTAGCGCTTCCATCACGCAGCAACGCTCAGATAAAAGAACACAAAGCGGCCGTTATCGACGTCGACCATCAGGTTCGCGCCGCGATGCAGCGCATAGTCCACATATCCCGGTACGGCGCTCGCGTGGTGGCATTCGCTCACGTGCTGCGGCGACTCAAAATCGCGATCGCGGTCATACCAGGACAGCAGCATATGCTCGCCCAGGCGGGTCGTCGCCTCGGTGTCGGCTAGCTGCATGGCCGCCAGATAGTCCGCCGCAGGTGGTTGCGGGGACAAATTCACCACCGTCACGCCGCTCAGGTCCGCGACGCCAGGTATCGGACATTGCGTATCCTGCAACCTGACCTCCGTCAAAGGATCGACTTACTCGAGTACCATAACATCATCCGACTCCTGTTTTCCTGGACAAGCCATCTGGAGAAACAATGCAAACACGCAAACTACTATTCATGCTTGCCACCGCTTTCTTCGCCTCACCCTCGGTCTACGCGGAAAAGGACGTCATTAACACCAAGCTCATGTCGATGGAACTCGCACGCGATATCGCACAACGCTCCGTTGAGGCTTGTCGCGCCGATGGTTATCAAGTGGCTGTCGTCGTAGTCGACCGTGGGGGTGCGCCACAGGTAGTAATGCGCGACATCTACGCCGCGCGCTTTACCATCGAGATTGCCGAGAAGAAGGCGAATGCCGTGGTGCTATCCGGCGTATCGTCGGCCGAGTTTCGCAAAAACCGTAACGACATTAGCCAGGAAATGAATCACGTGACCGGAATCATGGTGTTGGATGGCGGGTTGCCGATCCGCACGGCCGGCACGCTGATTGGCGCGGTTGGAGTAAGCGGCGCCCCGGGCGGTGACAAAGACGAAGCCTGCGCCAAAAAGGCGCTTGACTCCGTATTCGAACGACTGGAGTTCGCCGACTAACGAATCGTGGTGACGGCCTAGACGGTCGCGCGCCGAATACGTTTCTTTAGATTGTGAATCTGGCGGAGCACGCCACTCAATTCCTTGCGATCGTCCGAGCCCAGGATCTCATCGCGCTGTTTCTTGAGCTCACGAATCTTGCCCTTGATCGCCGCCTTGTCGATACCGACGGCGTGATGATGAACGAAGGTATCGATGTTGAGCGCCTTGCATAGCGCAACCAACAGATGGTCCTTGTTCATCTGCGTGGCACCTTTCACCGCCTCGTGCTCGATGCCCTTGGCAATCTCGCGCAGCTCAGCGACGGTCTTGTGCTTTAGCTCATCATAAGTATGCGTCACGGTTTTGCCTCCTTGGTCGATCTTGTTTCCCGGCGCATGGCCTGCCCGCCGGTCACTTGGAAACCTTGAGCGGAAACACCGGCCGCTCGCCCTTCGCCTCGTAGTACGGCATCATCTGCGGCGCAAGTTGCAGCAAGGTCTCGCGCCGCTTGGCCGGCGCCGGATGGGTGCTCAGCCAATCGAACTTGGAATTGCCCGCCCCGCTCGCCTTGCCCATCTTGTCCCACAAACTCGCCGCGGCGTAGGGATTGTAACCGGCGCGCGCGGCAAGCTCGATACCGATACGGTCGGATTCGGTCTCCGCCTGGCGGCTGTTCGGCAGTTGAATCGCGAGCGCCGCAGCCAGAGCGGCGCCGGTGAGTGCAATACCCGGGCGGTCCTGTGTTACAGCTACGGCGGTAATCGCCACGTTGGTGGCCAGCGCAATCGACATGCGTTCCACGGTATGCGCGGACAGCGCATGGGCGATCTCGTGGCCCATGACCTGCGCGAGCTCATCGTCGGTCGGCTGGACCTTCTCAATAAGTCCCGAGTAAACCGCCATCTTGCCGCCCGCCATACAGAAAGCATTGACCGTCTTGGGGTCGTCGATGACCTTTACTTCCCAGGCCCACTTGGCGGTCTCCGGACGGTACTTGATGGCGTGCGGCAACAGGCGCTCCGTAATCCTGACGACGCGCTCGGTCATGGCGACATCGTTATTGATGCGCCCTTCCTTGGCGAGCGGCGTCAGCATCTGGGTGTAGGCGCGTGCCGAGGCGGTAATGGCCTCGCTCTCCGGCAGCAGCATCAACTGGCTTCTGCCGGTGACAGGGTTGGTCGCGCAACCGGCGACGAACAGTACCGCGGCAAGCGCGATGACGGTACGCACACGATGGAAATGAATTCTAGTCACTACATACTCCGGAATATGCGATACGACAGATGTAATTTCGCTTCTGGCGCCAACCCGGAGCTGATAGCTTACCGCAGACTGTGGCGCGATGAAAAATCGCAACTCATTACAACAGGGCAAATGCGCCGTAGCGAATCAGTTACCGGGAGCGTGATTCGCCTTAGTGTGAACTAGCGGCGCGGTGGTAGTCGGTACTGACTCGGCGAGGTGCCGCTCCAGCGTCGGAAGGCACGCGTGAAATTAGCCGGATCGGCGAAACCTAATAAATAAGTAATTTCGCTTACCGACATTTGCGAATTGCCCAAGTATTGATAGGCCAGTTCGCGCCGCGTTTCTTCCAACAAGTCTGCGAAGCTCGTCCCGCTCTCGCCAAGCTTGCGTTGCATGCTGCGCACACTCAGGTGCAAGGCCGCGGCCACTTGTTTGGCGGCAACGCGACCTGAGGGCAGCAGCTCCACGAGCTTGGCCTTGACCTGAGTCGGGACATCGGCGCGATCCAGGTGCGCAAGGTATTCGAGAATGACCTGGTCACTCGCGCGCGCGAGCGCGGCGTTGGCGGTCGGCAGCAACTTGTCGATCGCCACCGCGTCGAATACCAGTGCGTTGTCGACGGCTCTGTACTCGATCGGCGCCTGGAAGAAATCATTGAAGCGTTCGACACAGGGCGGCGGCGGGCGCTTAAGGCGCACCTGTTTGGGATGAAAACCATCACCACAACTGGCCCGGCAAAGCATCACGATCGCCGCCATCCCGGCATCGGACGCCGCGGTCGTCGGCACAAGATTCTTCATCGTGCCCAGTTGAATCTCGAACTCACCATCGGCCGCGACGCTGGTGATCTTCAAACCGGTGGACACGAGGCGCGTGAAGCGCAGCAAGCGATTGAACCCCTCGCGCAACGTTGGGCTGGCCAGCCACGCGTAACCGAGAGCGTGAAAGGTTGTCGGATGTAGATAGCGCGCCGCTTCCAGGCCAAAACAGGGATCACCGGTGGCCGCCACCGCGCCTTCCCAAGCACGCGTCATGGCGGATATTGGATAACGCGCGTTCGGATCCGGCAGATGCGTGGCCTCGAGTCCGGCGCGCTGAAACACGCTGCGCGGATCGACGCCACGCGCATCGAGCGCCCGCCAGATCACCACAGCCCATGACGCAATAGTGGTTGGTTCCATCCTTTTCCCTCGTCACCACTGACCAGCCAGCGTGCCGACGCCCGAAGACAACCGTTTGGCGTCCAGGGACTGCGTGCGCCGACAACGCAATGGCGTCAACGGACAGGCCGGACAGCGCGCCGCGCGCCATTCTAGCACCGACAACGACGCATCCCGGAATTCACCGCACCGCCGCGCGTCGTGGAACCACCGAGACAAGGAGACCGCTACGATGAGAGACAGAGATCTGCGCATCCCCACTCGTCAGCACACGCTGGCCGGCCCCTTTACCTACGTCGGCCGCGGCCTGCACAGCGGCCAGAAGGTTGTCATGCGTTTGTTGCCAGCCGGTCCCGACAGCGGCATTCGCTTCGTCCGCAAGGAACTCCCGGAGGACCGGCAGGTGATCACGGCGAGCTGGGAAAATGTGTTCGATACCCAGCTCTGCACCGGCCTCGCCAATACCCACGGCGTATCGGTGCACACTGTCGAACATCTACTCGCGGCCCTGCGCGGTTGCGAGGTCGACAACGCCACCATCGAACTCGACGCGGGCGAAGTGCCGATCATGGATGGCAGCGCCGAACCGTTCGTGTCACTCATCAATCGCATCGGCATCGTTGCACAAGATGCGCCACGACGCGCCATTGTGGTAACGCGCCCCATTGCGGTCGCGCG
>CP070641.1:857369-861576 GCA_020354085.1 Pseudomonadota bacterium | reverse complement strand
GGTAGGCCGCGAGCACGCCGCCCCAGCCGAGCCATTGCCAGTGCCGGCTGAGCCGCGCCTCGTGCGCTAATACACGCATGGTATTGATCGGACTACGCCGGCCACGTCGTCCGAGCATGATCTCGGCCATCATGATGGGTAGCCCGACCACCAACACGCACGCGAGATACACCAGTACGAACGCCCCGCCCCCGTTCTCGCCAGCGAGATAAGGGAACTTCCAGATGTTGCCCAAGCCCACGGCCGAACCGGCCGCGGCCAAGACAAATGCCCAGCGCGACGACCACTCGCCATGGATAGACTGCCGACGCTCTTCGGTCACGGGTGCGATAGGTATGAGGTAAGACGGCGCATCATATCGCGCGGCGTTAATTGCCGCCCAGCGAAACCTTCGCAGTCGTCAGGTATCGCCGTCGAGCAGACGCAAGCGTACCCCGACCGGCGGATCACGTTCGCCCAGGTTATTGATGAACCGCAGGGCCTCGACGTGGATGTTATATTGGCGTGCGATCGAGGCCAGGGTTTCGCCTTTGCGCACCACGTGCTCGTTGACGTTGCTCGGTCCGCCGCTCGCCACCACGGTGCGCGCCGGTGCATTGCGCCCCAGGTAACGCTTGATGCCAGCTAGAATCCCGCTCGCGAGTTGCTGCTGAAACGCGTGCGTACGCAACTTCTTCTCCTCGGTCGGATTGCTGATGAAGGCCGTCTCGATGAGAACAGAAGGGATGTCCGGCGACTTGAGTACCATGAAGCCTGCCTGATTGATCCGGTTGCTATGTACCGGCCCGATGCGACGCAGCTCATTCAACACCGCCTCGGCTAACTCCAGGCTGTACTGCGAGGTCTTGCTTTGCGACAGATCCATCAGCACCCTGCGTAGCTGATCGTCCTTATCATCCAGACTAACCCCGCCCACCAGGTCGGCAAAGTTTTCACGATCGGCTAAGTGCTTGGCGAGCGCACTGGTTGCGCCGCGCTCGGACAAGGCGTACACCGACGAGCCTTTGGCATGTCCGCCGGGAATGGCGTCGGCATGTATCGAGACAAAAACGTCGGCGCCCTTGCGGCGCGCTTTGAGATAGCGCTCGCGTAGACCGACGTAGTAATCGCCGTCGCGGATCATCACGGGCCGCATGCCGGGTGTGGCGGCGACCAACTTCGCCAGCTCACGCGACACCGCGAGCGTGATGTCTTTCTCGCGCGTGCGGTAACGGCGACCCATCGCCCCGGGGTCTTCCCCACCATGCCCGGCGTCGATGGCGATGATGATCTCACGTGGCGCCTGACGCTTGGGAGCAGGCGCGCTGGGCGCCGGCCCATCGCGCACCGCAGGGCCGTTCTCGCCGGGATAGAGGTCGATCACCAGTCGGTGACCATACGGCCCGGCTGGCGGTAACAGAAACACTCGTGGATCGACAGCGCGCCGCAGGTCGAGCACTACGCGCAATGTATTGGCGTCCTGCATGCCGGAGCGTACGGCCGCAAGCAAGGGATTGTCCGGCTCCGCCGGGGGCAGCGCGTCGTCGAGTTGAGCGCGTTCCATATCGATGACGATGCGCGGCGGACTTTCGAGCACCAGCACACGGTGCTCCAGGGGGCCAGTCAGGTCGAATACCAAACGCGTGTGGTCTGGGGCACGCCACTGACGCAGATTCTGGACGGTGACCGACGCCGCGCTCACCGACGTCGCCGCGAGAAGGCACAACGACAGAACGACGATACGCCCGCCTAACATCGGAGCGCGATCACTATTTGTTCTGCCCTGGGACCGAGGGCGGTTAGCTGAACCTGCCTTCCCATGTCTGCGATCGCAATCATAACGTCTAGGTCGGGGGTGGGCAAAAGCGGTGCGCCCCGTTCCGGCCACTCGATGACACACAGCATGTCATTTTGAAGATAGTCGCGTATACCCAAAAACTCGAGTTCCTCCGGATCCTTGAGACGGTATAAATCGAAGTGATGCAGCGGCCGCGCCAACGTATAGGACTCAAGCAGCGTGAAGGTCGGGCTCCTCACTGTGCCGCGATACCCAAGTCCACGCAGCATCCCGCGCACCAACGTGGTCTTGCCGCTGCCCAGAACGCCACGCAGATAAACCAATCTCACCTCGCCCAAGACGCCCGCTAGACGCTCGCCCAGCGCCTCCATCTTGGCTGCCGAGGCGACTTCGATACACGCCGTTTTCACCGCGTGATCAACTCATCCAGGGCTGCGTGCAAACTGTTGCAGACATCCGTCGCGAGCACACCACGCTCTGCTCTGTTAGCCGCGCGGTCGCCGGCAGTGGCGTGCAGCCAAACGCCTAAGCGCGCCGCCTCGGGCAGCGCTACTCCCTGCGCGATCAACCCCGCAATCACCCCGGTCAGCACGTCGCCCATGCCCGCGCTCGCCATCGCGGGATTACCACGATCGCACACATTGATTTCGTCTTCCCGATGTGTGCCGATCAACGTGCCAGAACCCTTGAGCACGCAGCTGCCGCCAAACTTGGCCGTGATCGCGCGCAAGGCAGTGATCCGATCATCCTGCACGGCGGCCGACGACGAGGCGTCGATGAGTCGCGCCGCTTCCCCGGGATGGGGCGTGAGCACCCAATCCTCGCGGTGCACTGGATCGACCGCCAAGAGATTGAGCGCATCGGCGTCGACTACGAGCGGCTTGCGTGCCTCGAGCGCTACAGCAAGCAACTCACGCGCCCAGTTATCGCGCCCGAGGCCGGGCCCCACGGCCACGCAATCGGCCGTGGCCAACAGCGGCCGCAAGTCCGCGGCGTCACGTACGCCCCGCACGATCAACTCGGGACAGCCGAGATTCGTTATGGCCGCATGTTCGGGCGCAGTGGCAACCGTCACCAGCCCGGTACCGACGCGATATGCGGCCTCCCCTGCCATGCGCACGGCGCCCGGCATACCGGGTCCGCCGCCAACCATCAATACGCGACCGGCGCGCCCTTTATGCGCGTCGCGCGCACGATACGGCAGCAACTCGCGCAGGTCTTCGGATACCAGCCGGCGTGCAAGCGGTCCCAGGCCCTCGTACACCTTCGCCGGAACCCCCAAGTCATCCAAATAGATCGAACCGGCATGTTCACGGCCGGCGCCGGTGAACAACCCAAGCTTGAGGCCAATGAAACTGATGGTGGCGTCTGCGCGCGTCGCACAGCCCAACACGGCCCCGGTGTCGCCATGCAGTCCTGACGGAATATCGAGCGCCAATAGCGGCTGACCTCTGGCACTCATGGCGTCGATGGCGTGGGCCCAATGGCCCGTGAACGCGCGTTCCAAACCCGTACCGAAGATCGCGTCGACCACAACATCGCTGTTGACTAAGCGGTCGTCAGAGAATGGCGTGACGGGCACCCCGGCCACCTGACAGGCCTGGGCCGCTGCCCGCGCCGCGCCGGCGAGCTTGCTGTGATCGCCCAGACAAAGCACTCGCGCCTCAATGCCCGCTATAGCCGCCAAGCGGGCCAACACGTAGCCATCGCCGCCATTGTTGCCCGGCCCACATACCACGACAACGCGCCGCGCGCGCGGCCAGCGTGCGCGCAGCAGCTGAAACGCCGCCCGACCGGCGCGCGCCATCAAGGTGTCAGCGGAGATATCGCACTGCTCGATCGCGCGTCGATCAAGCTCGCGCACCTGTGCGGCACTATAGAGTTCGCGTGGCCAATACATCGATAAGCTCCCAGACTGCCTTAGGTTTATCATAGAGCCAATGGCTAGGGTACGACGCCAAATAAATAGTGGCGAGATCGACTGGTCCGCACTGGCCGCCGACATCAAACAGTGGGGCGCGGCGCTTGGCTTCCAGTCGCTCGGCATCGCCGATACCGAACTGGGCGAGGCCGAGGCACGGCTGATCGACTGGCTGGCGGCCGGGCATCACGGCGAAATGCGCTACATGCAGAACCACGGCACACGTCGCAGTCGTCCTGCCGACCTCGTGCCGGGAACTGTGCGCGTGATCAGCGCGCGTCTCGACTACTGGCCCAAGGCCGCGCCGGCTGAACAGGTGTTACAAGACCCGCGACAGGGCTATATCTCGCGCTACGCCCTCGGGCGTGATTACCACAAGCTGCTGCGAGCCCGGCTGCAAAAACTTGCCACACGGATCGAGAACCAGGTCGGACAATTTGGCTATAGGGTGTTCACCGACAGCGCGCCGGTACTGGAGAAACCGCTCGCGGCCAAGGCCGGACTTGGCT
>CP070641.1:853056-857269 GCA_020354085.1 Pseudomonadota bacterium | reverse complement strand
GGGAGGTCGGCGCCGTCAACGGTACGTTGTCCATCATGGTGGGCGGCAAGCCCGCAGTGTTCGAACGCGTGAAACCGTACTTAGCATGCATGGGCAAGAGCATCGTGCTGGTGGGCGACAACGGCGCCGGCCAGGTGGCCAAGGCCTGCAACCAGATCATTGCGGCCCTGACCATCGAGGCGGTGAGCGAGGCGCTAACCTTTGCGCGTCGCAACAACGTGGATGCCGGCAAGGTGCGCGAGGCGCTGATGGGTGGATTCGCGGGCAGCCGCATCCTCGAGGTGCACGGCAAGCGTATGCTCGACAATGACTTCAAGCCAGGTTTCAAGGTAAAGCTCCATCAGAAGGACCTGCGCATCGTCATGGATGCGGCGCACGCGCTTGGGATGGCGCTGCCCGGGACGGCACTGGTCGCGCAACACATGAATGCGCTCATGGGATCGGGCGACGGCGAGCTCGATTCGGCCGCGGTCGTGAAGGTGGTCGAGCGTTTGTCACGCTAGGCCGCGCGCCGGGCCTGCTAGAATGGCCGCATGGCAACGCGCACCCGAACGTTGAAACTCTTGGCCGATGGCGCGTTTCATTCGGGCACCGCGATCGGCAGCAAGCTCGGCGTGACGCGTGCCGCGGTGTGCAAGACGGTGCAGGCCCTCAGTGCCGCGGGCCTCGAAATCGAAAGCGTTTCCGGTCGCGGCTATCGTATGGCGATTGCTGCGCACCCCTTGGAGCGGCGCACGATTCTCAAGGCGCTGGTGGGCGTGGGAATTAGCGATCTGGACGTCGAGATCCTTGAAGAGATTGACTCGACCAGCCGCTACCTGATGCAAAACAAGAAGACCGCTCCCCGTGTATGTCTGGCCGAAGCACAACCGCAGGGGCGCGGGCGGCGCGGACGCGCGTGGATAACCACGCCGTACCACAACCTCATGCTGTCGATGTCGTGGCAGTTCGCCGCCGGCCCGGCGGCTGCCGCCGGCTTGAGCCTGGCGGCCGGGGTCGCCTTGGCGCGGGCGCTTGAGACTTACGGTGTGCGCAGTCTCGGACTCAAGTGGCCGAACGACATCTTGGTCGATGGCCGCAAGTTGGGGGGCGTCTTGGTCGATTTGCAGGGCGAGGCCAACGGTCCGACGCGCGTGGTCGTGGGTATCGGCGTCAACGGTTATCTCGGTGCGCGTGCCGCCGCACGCATTGACCAACCTTGGATCGATCTGTACCGAATCATGAATAGCGCGGTGGATCGTAATCGACTCGCCGCCCTGGTAGTCGCCGAGCTCTACCGCATGTTTGAGGATTTCAGCGCCCGCGGTCTCGCGCCGTTTCGACGCGACTGGGAGCGCCGTCACCTGTATCAAGAGCAGCGCGTCCGCCTCGATACGGGGGAGACTTCCGTAGTCGGAACGGCGATTGGCGTCGATGAACTGGGCGCGTTGGTGTTGCGTACCGCGCAGGGTCAGCGCGAGACCTTTCACGCCGGCGAGATCAGCCTGCGACCGGCATGAGTCATTTCCTGGTCGACTGCGGCAACACGCGCCTCAAGTGGGCCGAGGCCGCCCCCGGCGTCTGGCGTACCGGCGCATGCGATTTGCCGCAGGCCGATCTCGCACCCATGCTCGATACACAATGGGGTTCGGTGCCGGTGCCGCAGCGCGCGGTGATCTGCTGTGTCGGCGGGGAAGCGCGCCGCCAGGCGCTCGTGCAGTGGATGCAGGCACGCTGGACACTCACACCGGCGATCTTCCAATCGGCAGCGCGCACGCTCGACAACGTGAATCACTATCGCGATCCGACCAGTCTTGGCGCCGATCGCTGGGCGGCCTTGCTTGGCGCCCGTGCCTTGGTGCCGGGTGCGGCGTGCGTAGTCGATTGCGGCACGGCCGTGACGGTGGACGCGCTGTCCGCAAAAGGCGAGTTTCAGGGCGGCGTGATCTTGCCCGGGATTCGACTGCTGCGTGCCGCGCTCACGCAAGGAACGAGCGGTGTCAAGCAATCTGACGGCAGCGAGGCCAGTTGCCTCGGGCGCTCGACCGCGGATGCGGTTGCGGGCGGCACTTATTACGGCTTGCTCGGCGCGATCGAGCGCTGCGTGCGCGAGCAACAGATCGCACTGGGCGAGACCGTCACGGTTTTTTTGACCGGTGGCGATGCCGAGCGCGTGGCAGCTGAGCTCGCTCTACAGATTAGGCTCGTTCCCGATCTTGTATTGCGCGGCCTCGCGCGCTACGCCGAGTCGTTGTCATGAAATGGGTGTTCGCCTTCTTATTGTTGCTGAATCTGGGCTTCTGGCTGTGGGTCACCGGTATCTACCAGCGCGATGAGCAACCGGCGCCGAGCGCGCGGCCCGTAGTAGCGGCCGAGACCATGAAGCTGCTGAGCGAGCCGGGCGTGAAGCTCGCGCCGCGACCCAAGCCGCGCATTGAGCCGCCTCCGCCCGCCGCGGGGCGCGCCCCAAGCGAGGATCGAGCGGAGGCAAGCGGTGCCTGCTATCGGATCGGGCCGTTTCCCGACGTCGAGTCGGCTGACGCGGCCGGCAAAGTCTTGATCGAGCTGGCGATCGCCTATGCGCGCGAAACCGAGGAGCAGCGCCGTATCGCGAGCCATCGCGTTTACCTCCCGCCGTTTCCGACCAAGGAAGCGGCCGAGGCCAAGCGCAAAGAACTCACGCGTGCCGGTTTCCGCGATCACGCCCTGATCGAGGACGAAGACCTCAAGCACGCCATCTCCCTTGGCGTGTATTCTGTCGAGGCCAACGCCCGCCGGCATCTGAAAGTGCTCGCGGCCAAGGGCGTCAAGGCCAGCATCGAGCCGCTCTATCAGATCCGTACCGTGCACTGGCTGACGCTGCGCTTCGACGCCGACGCCGTGCGAGGCGGCAATCCGGTCGCGGCGATCAAGGACCGCGTGTGGCAGCCGGAAGCGGTGCGGCTTCACGATGTCGTCTGCCCGCGCAGCGGGGAGATCGCCGCCAAACCCGAGTCTGTCGTAGGGCCTTAGGCACTACGGTGGAGGCGTGCGGGCGCGTTATACTTCGCATGGTTAATTTGCCCGCATAGCTCAGCTGGTAGAGCAACCGCCTTGTAAGCGGTAGGTCGGGGGTTCGACTCCCTCTGTGGGCACCATCCATCCCACTCTACAGGCCCCTTACCGTCATGGAAAAGAATCCTGTTGACGCGCTCGCCACGGTTCGCCGTCACTATCAAGACTTGCCCGCGCGCATCGCGCAGGCGCGCAAGCTTGTCGGGCGCCCGCTCACGTTGGCTGAAAAGATCTTGTTCGCGCACAAGGCCGATCTCGACGCCAAGCTCCCCGAACGCGGAAAGAGCACGGTGGCACTTAGACCCGACCGGGTCACGATGCAGGACGCGACTGCGCAGATGGCGATCCTGCAATTCATGACCGCCGGGCGCGCGGAGACGGCGGTGCCGACCACCGTGCATTGCGACCACTTGATCCGCGCCAAGGTCGGCGCACTCAAGGATTTGGAAGTCGCCGAAAGCACCAACAAAGAGGTGTACGAATTTCTCGCCTCGGCCGCGGCCAAGTACGGCATGGGTTTCTGGAAGCCGGGCTCGGGCATCATTCACCAGGTCGTGCTCGAGCACTACGCCTTCCCCGGCGGGCTCATCATCGGCACGGACTCGCACACACCTAACGGCGGTGGGCTCGGCATGTTGGCGATCGGCGTTGGCGGTGCCGACGCGGTTGACGTGATGGTCGGGATGCCGTGGGAATTGCTATGGCCGCGCCTGATCGGCGTGCGTTTGACCGGCAAGCTCTCCGGCTGGACCAGCGGCAAGGACGTGATTCTCAAGCTCGCGGGCATGCTCACGGTCGCCGGTGGCACCAACAAAATCGTCGAGTACTTCGGTCCGGGCGCGGAGTCGTTATCCTGTACCGCCAAGGCGACCGTCACCAACATGGGCGCCGAGCTCGGTGCCACCACGTCGGTATTTCCCTTCGATCGGCGCATGGCGGAATACCTGCGCGCCACCGGACGCGCGGAGTGGGCGAAACTGGCCGAGGCCAACGCCGAACACTTGGTGGCGGACGCGCAGGTTCTCCAGAAACCGGAGGACTACTACGACGAGATCGTCGAGATAGATCTTTCTGCGCTCGAGCCGCAAGTCGTGGGGCCACACACTCCGGATTTGGCGCGACCGGTATCGCAGATGGCGGTCGAAGAGAGCAAGAACCAATATCCGGCGGCGTTGACTGC
>CP070641.1:848711-852956 GCA_020354085.1 Pseudomonadota bacterium | reverse complement strand
TTCACTGCAAGGCCTGCGATATCAAGGACCCGACGCAGAATATCGTCTGGACCGTGCCGGAAGGCGGTAGTGGTCCCAACTATGCCAATATGTGAGGTAGCCATGGCGCTCGACCCTACTGATTTTTTCGACCTGCGCAGCACACTCAATGAGGAGCAGCGACTGATACAAGACGCGGTCGCGCGCTTCGTCGACGAGAAGGCCCTGCCCCTGATCCCGCGCGCGTTCGATGAGCATCGTTTTCCGCGTGAGCTGATACCCGAGCTCGCTGCCCTTGGCTTGCTCGGGGCCAACCTCGAGGGCTACGGCTGTGCCGGACTCGATAGCGTCGCCTACGGCTTGATCTCGCAAGAACTCGAGCGCGGAGACAGCGGACTGCGCAGCTTCAACTCGGTGCAATCGAGCCTGGTCATGTGGCCCATTCACACCTACGGGTCTGAGGAGCAGAAGTCGCGCTGGTTACCGCCGATGGCGCGCGGCGAAGCGATCGGTTGTTTCGGCCTGACCGAGGCGCATGGCGGTTCGGACCCGGCGGCCATGAAGACACGCGCGCGGCGCACGGGCGACGAATGGCTGATCAATGGCTCGAAGATGTGGATCACCAATGGCAGTATTGCCGACGTCGCGCTGGTATGGGCGCAAACGGAAGAAGGCGTGCGCGGTTTCCTGATCGAACGCGGCACGCCGGGCTTCAGCGCGCGCGACATCGAGCGCAAGTATTCGCTGCGCGCCTCTATCACCTCCGAGTTATGGTTCGACGACGTGCGCGTACCGGAGGCCAACCGGCTACCGGGCGCTGAGGGCTTGGGCACAGCGCTATCCTGCCTGACCCAGGCGCGTTACGGCATTGCCTGGGGCGCGATCGGCGCCGCCATCGCCTGCTTGCGCGAGGCATTGGAGTTCACAAAGACGCGCGTGCTGTTCGGACGACCGCTGGCTCATACCCAAAGCGTGCAACAACGGTTGGCCCATATGGCACGAGCTATCGCGACGGCCCAATGCCTCGCACTGCAGCTCGCACGCCTGAAGGACCAAGGACGGCTGGTACCTGCACAGGTGAGCCTGGCGAAATGGAACAACGTGCGTATGGCGCTCGACGTCGCGCGCGAGGCTCGCGACCTCCTGGGCGGCGGCGGCATCACCGGCGAGTACTCTGCGATTCGCCACATGCTCAATCTGGAAAGTGTCGTGACCTACGAAGGCACGGAGACCGTACATGCACTGGTGATCGGTCGGGAGCTCACCGGTGTGAATGCTTTCTAGTCCGACCCCATCGCACAATTTTTTGATTCAGACCCATGGCATCCGCCCTTGAAGGTTTGTTGGTACTGGACTTATCGCGCCATCTGGCCGGTCCCTATTGCGGCATGATGTTGGGTGACCTTGGCGCAGAGGTCATCAAGATCGAGCGACCCGGTGGCGGCGACGAGACACGCCAGTGGGGCCCGCCCTTTGTGGGCGGTGAGTCGGCGTATTACCTGTGCACCAATCGCAACAAGAAGAGCGTCACGCTCAACCTAAAGAGCGCGCGCGGAATCGAGTTGGCACGAGCCCTCGCCCGCTCGGCGGACGTAATTATTGAGAATTTCGGGGCCGGCGGTGCGGAGCGCCTGGGGCTCGGTTTCGAGACCTTGCGCGCCACGAACCCGCGTCTTGTTTACTGTTCGATAACGGGATTTGGTCAAACCGGTCCCGATCGCGAGCTGGGTGGTTACGATCTACTGATCCAGGCGCGCGGTGGCCTCATGTCCATCACCGGCGAACCGGATGGCCCGCCGCTCAAAGTCGGTGCCGCGCTAATCGACGTCTTCGCCGGCCTATTCGCCTGCAACGGAATTCTGGCGGCGCTCGCGGCGCGGACGCACACGGGGCAAGGACAGTACGTCGACATCGCGCTACTCGACAGTCTGGTCGCGACCCTGGTCAACGTCGGTTCGAGTTATCTCGTCTCCGGCCGCGTGCCCGAGCGCTGGGGCAACGCCCACGCCTCCATCGTGCCGTATCAAGTATTCCAGGCGGCGGATGGCTACTTTGCCCTCGCCATCGGCAATGACGGCCAGTGGCAGCGCTTTTGTGTCGCGGCCGGCCAGCCGGAACTGGCAAACGACTCGCGCTTTGCGACCAATCCCGCGCGTGTCGCACACCGCGCCGAGTTGGTGCCGATGCTCGATGTTATGTTCGCCGCACGCAACGTTGAAGACTGGCGGAGACTGTGTGCGAGTGCCGATGTCCCGGGCGGACCGGTCAACGCGCTTGATCAGGTATTCGCCGACCCACAGATATTGGCGCGCAACATGCGCGTAGAGGTGCCGCACCCGACCGCGGAAAAACTCCCATTGGCGGGCACGCCGCTCAAACTAAGCGCCACTCCGGCGACGATTACTTCACCCCCACCGCTGCTCGGCGAGCACACGCAGGAAATCCTCCGCGAACGACTGGGTTTGTCGGCTGCGGAGATCGATGAACTCCGCGGCAGCGGCGTCGTTTAGTCCTCGCTCGACGATACTCAGAACCGCCGGCTATCGCCGGGTTTCATATCGAGAACCTGGGTCGAGGTCTTGCCGAGGGCGCGCACATACTCCTCCGGCGTGCCCTTCAGATGTGGATTTGTCCCGTAGTGCATCGGGATGGCGAAGCGCGGCTTGAGATAGTTACTGGTCGCATACGCGGCGTCCGTCGGGCTCAACACGAAATGTCCACCGATCGGGATCAGCACCAGATCGGGCTTGTAGTACTCGCCGATGAACTTCATGTCGCCGAACAGGCCCGTATCGCCCATGTGGTAGATCCTGAAGCCGTTCTCCAGTTCGACGATGAACCCGGCCGGCTCGCCGCCGACGTGGATCTCGGTCTTGCCGGTCTCCGGATTCTTCCAGCGGAACTCAGAGCTGTGTTCGGCGCGCGTCATCGTGATGCGAATATCGGCACCGAGCGGTTGAATTACGCCGCCCTTGTTAAAGCGCGGCGAGAGTTTTTGCGGCAGCAGATCGAGCGCGAGCAAAGTATCGTTCAGGCCCGCCGGCCCATAGAGCGGCACATCATGTCTCTTGGCAAGCTCGGGGCCGTCGCCCACATGGTCGCCGTGCGCATGCGTCACCAGAATCAGATCGATTTTTCCAAGCGCGGCCAAATCCTTGTATTTCTCCGGTGCTTTGGGATTCTTGGTGAGGTAAGGATCGATCAGGATGACTCTTCCTTTGACGCTGGTGATCTTGAAGGTCGCGTGCCCCAACCACTGTACCTCCACCCCCTTGTCGGCAGCCGCTACCGGCGCGGTAACTGTGATCCCGACAAAAGCGAGGAATCCACAAAGCGATTGGAACCACCGCGAAGGTATCGATTTCACGTGTTGCCTCCTATTGTTGATTTTCTGCCGCCTCACCCGCGCGGCGTACCGTCGGCGCTGCCCAGCACAATGTCAAAACTGGCAGCGAGAGCACTCCCATCGGGCACCTGCTTGAATTCCGCCAGCACCAGGTGACGGCGCGTGGCGGGAATCGAATTGAACAGAAAATCAGACGCGTTGCGCGGTTCGCCGGCCACATAGAGTTGCGTGGTGAAGCGTGGCTCCCATTCGGGAAACACGGCGAAGTGGATATGCGGCGTGCGGCCGGGATAAGGGACCGGTCGGATGGTTCGGAACCGATACCGTCCCTGCGCGTCCGTGCGCGTGTGCCCGAAGCCCTGAAAGTTGGGATCAAGTGGTCCGCCGTGATCACGCGGATGATGGTAGCGTCCGTTGGCGTCACACTGCCAGATCTCCACGCGTACGTGCGCCAGCGGCTGGCCATTCACGTCCAAGATGCGTCCACTCACGTCGCTAACGTTTCCCTTGGCGTGGGCATTGCGGCCGCGCACGACCGTTAGATCATTGTCATCATCCAATGGTAGATCGTCCGGGTAAAACGGCCCAGCGATTTGCGCCGGCGTGCGATCAAGGCGTGTGCGCGCCAACACGGGTGTCGCCAGCCAAAGCCCCGCCATACCCAATAAGAAACTGCGCCGCTGCCGATCGGTTTGCATTTTTCCTGTGGTTTCCCCAAGACTGGGGGCCAGATTACAGGTATTCCCACTCCCGGAACATCACGGCCTGTCCCCGGTTGCATCCCTGGCTATCTATGACATTCCACACGGTCGCCCCCTTAACACGAAAGCGACGACCACCGGCCGATATACGCACGCCGCTATAGTCGTCGATAAAGCCATGCGCGGTGACGCGTGCCAGCAGGCGTGCCCGCTCTTCCT
>CP070641.1:844346-848611 GCA_020354085.1 Pseudomonadota bacterium | reverse complement strand
TCCTTCTGATTGGGCTGCTTGCATATCTACCCCCGAGCGCTTGGGGCCAGACGACGGTGAGCGCCTGCCCCTTCGATCGCACGCTGAGTGCGCCGCGCGCACCGCGTGTGACACCGCTGCTGGAAGGCCCGGTCTTCGTTGAGGCCGATCAACTGCGTGCGTTGGGCCCGTCGGTGCGGGAATTCATGGGCGATGTGGAACTGCGGCGTGGCGAAGGTCGATTGAGCGCGCAGTTTCTGCGTTATGACCAGGATGCCAACCGGATCGAGGCGCGCGACGGGGTTGAACTCAGCAATACCGCCGGCGATCGCTATCGAACTGATGAGCTTCAGCTTTTCATGGACTCCCGTACCGGCCATACCGGTCAGAGCGAATTCACCTTGGCCCAGCCCCCCGCACGCGGCACGGCGAAACACGTGGAATTCGACGGACCGGACAAGACACGTTTCGAGCGCGTTAGTTTCACCACCTGTCAGCCCGGTCAAGACAGCTGGTTCTTGCACAGCCGCGAACTCACGCTCGACACCGCCGAGGACTTAGGCACCGCCTACCACGCTTGGGTCCAGTTTCAGGGCGTGCCAATCTTCTATTTCCCTTACGTTAATTTCCCTATCTCCGACCGCCGTAAATCAGGGTTCCTATACCCGAGTGTCGGTTATTCGGACAAGCTCGGGGCCGAGCTCGCGACGCCGTACTACTTCAACCTCGCGCCGAACTACGACGATACGCTCACGCCTCGGCTGCTGTCCGACCGCGGCCTGCAAGTGCGCAACGAGTTTCGCCACATGAGCCGCGCCTCACAGACCCATTTCGAGGTCGAGTATCTGGCCCATGACCGCGTGTATGGCGACGACCGGGCAGCTGGGGTATTCAAGCACCGCAATCAGCTCACGCGTCGATGGTCGTCGAATATCGACGCCCGACGTGTTTCGGACAGCGACTATCTCAACGACTTTGGCGACAACATCAACATCGCGAGCCAGTCTTATCTCCCGCAAATCGCTGAGACCCTCTACTTCGGCGAGGACCTCAAATTTACAGCGCGCGTCGCAGACTATCAGACCATCGATCCCACCGTGCCCGATAGCTTACGCCCCTACACACGCCTCCCGCAGCTCATCCTGGCTGCCAATAGCAAAGCCGTCTACAACCGGCCGCAATGGCTATTCGACGGCGAGTGGAACAACTTCGAGCGCGACAACAGCGTGACGGGCGGGCGGTTGAATCTGTCGGCGGGTGCGGCGCTTCCCCTCGCCAATAGCTATGCATTCTTCACCCCACGCGTGCTAGGACAGGGTATCCAGTACAACCTCCGCGATATCACCGGCGAAACCACGCCCAGCACCTCTGCCGGTATCGCCAGCGTTGATAGCGGCCTAATTTTCGAACGGCAAACATGGATTGGCGGGCGCGGCTATGTGCAGACTTTGGAACCGCGGGTCTACTACCTGTATGTCCCGTATCGAGACCAAGACCAACAGCCCAACTTCGATACCACCCTGCCCGACTTCACTTTCTTAAGCCTGTTTCGCGACAACCGCTTCGTGGGCGGAGATCGCATCGGGGATGCCAATCAGGCGAGCCTTGCCCTCACTAGCCGTTTCTTGGATGAACGCGACGGTGTGGAACACCTGCGCCTGAGCCTTGGTCAGATCTTCTACTTCGCCGACCAAAGGGTGGGCCTGCCGGCGAGCGGATCCGCCCCCGGCCCAGCGACGATCGGCGTCGATGATCGACCGCGTTCCGACATCGTGGCGGAGATTGGGGCCCGGCTACTCGGCAATTGGTATGGCCAGGCAACCGTCCAAGTCGACGATCAGAATTACGATGTCCAGAAGCATGGGGTCTACGTCCAATATCAACCGGCGCGCGATCGCATCCTTAATCTCGGCGAGCGCTATACCCGCGATCAAATTCGCCAAACCGATATTTCGGCGCAGTGGCCGCTCGGCGCCGACTGGACGGTGATGGCACGTTCCGTCTATTCCCAGCGCGATCACCGCAATGTCGAGAGCTATCTCGGTCTTGAATACAACTCCTGCTGCTGGGCGTTGCGCCTGTTCGGCGCCCAGCGTTACGACCGAACCGAGGACCGGCAGGTAGCCTCCATCCAGCTGCAATTGCAGCTTGCCGGCTTTTCCAAGGTCGGCTCGGTCCCGGACAGTCCGTTGCGGGATGGCTTGTTCTACGACTACGGCACAACCCAACCACTCGAGGGATCTCCCCCGTAGGTGTCACGCCGCTGACTGCCGAAGGCCCATGGGGGCATGGTATCCTTGCGGCCCTGCTGCCCCGTTGCCCTTGTTGACTCCATGTCCCAACGCCTTTGTGTCGCTGCATTGCTGCCCGAATGCCGCTCACCCGCCTGTTACCAGCTGGTGGCCCGTTTTGCATTGGCCCTGGTAGTGGTGATGGTCGCCCTCACGGGGCCGATAGCAAGCGCCCAAGAATCAATCGACATCGACCGCATCCTGGTCGTGGTCAATGACGACGTAATCACCGCGAGCGAACTTGACGAGCGCATCGAACAAACGCGCCGCCAACTGAGCGCCGAGGATGTGCGCCTGCCGGCCGCTGAGGCCTTGCGTCGCCAGGTAATGGAGCGCCTCCTATTGGAGCGGATCCAGCTGCAGCTCGCCACCCAATCCAATATTCGCGCCAGCGACAACGACGTGCAGCGCGCGGTCGAGCGCATCGCCCAGCAGAACCGCATGACCCTGGAGGGCATGAACGACTACCTGCGGGGTGCCGGCATCAGCATCGAGGCACACCGCGCGCAGATACGCGACCAGGTGATCCTCCAACAGCTTGTCGATCGCGAGGTGCATAACCGCATCGTGGTGACCGACGCCGAGGTCGAGGCGTTTCTCGAGCGCGACGAGGGTCGCCGTAAAGTCAGTATCGAGTACAACCTCTCGCACATTTTTCTACCGGTGCCGGACGGTGCCAGTACGGAGGTCGTGCAGCGCGTACGCGCCCAAGCCGAGGACATCGTCGGCCAGGTGCGTGCGGGCACGGACTTTGAGCAGCTCGCGCACCAGCATTCGCGCGGTACCGAGGCGCTCAAGGGCGGTCAACTCGGCTGGCGACGCGCCGGGCAACTGCCGGAGATGTTCCTCTCGGCGCTCACGGACATGACCGTGGGTGCCGTAAGCGCGCCGCTGCGCAGTCCGAGCGGCTACCATATTCTGCGGCTCAATGAACGGCGCGGCGACGCTCCTACCGACTCGGTGATCCAGACCCACGTGCGTCATATCCTGCTCAAGCCTAGCGAAATCCTGTCCGTGGACGAGGCGCGTTCGCGCTTGCTGCGGCTGCGCGAGCAAATCGAGAACGGCGAGGACTTCGCGGCGCTCGCCCGCGCGCATTCGGAGGACGGCATTTCGGCGGCCAACGGCGGCGACCTTGGATGGGTCAATCCGGGACAACTAGTGCCTGAATTCGAGCGGTCGATGAATGGCCTGGAATTGAAGGCCCTCAGCGAACCGGTGCGTTCGCAGTTTGGACTGCACCTCATTCAAGTGTTGGAACGGCGCGAGCATGATGTCAGTCAAGAACGGGTGCGCAGCGCCGCACGCCGGCAGATTTTTCAGCGCAAGGCGGAAGAGGCCTACGAACAGTGGGCCCGGCGCCTGCGCGATGAGGCCTATGTCGAATTCGTCGACAGCGTGGAGTAGTACCGGCAAGCCTGGCGCGGCGCCACCATGCCTCTTCCACCGGTCATCGCCGTAACCGCCGGAGAACCGGCCGGCATCGGCCCCGACCTCTGTGTCGAGCTGGCCGCGCAGCCGCGCCACGACGCCCGTATCGTCATCATCGCTGACTCCACGGTGCTCGCGACGCGCGCTCGACAGCTACGGCGGGCTTTTGAGCCCAGATCGTGGACCGCCGCATCAACCGAACCGGGTTGTTATCTGTTGACCATCAACGCGTGCGCTCAGGTGCATGCAGGCACGCTCAATACCGCCAATGCCGCCTATGTCATCGAGACGCTGGAGCGCGCGGTGGCCGGCTGCCAATCGGGGGAATTCACGGCGCTCGTTACCGGCCCCGTACACAAAGCTTGCCTCAATGACGCCGGGTTCGCCTTCAGCGGCCATACGGAATTCCTGGCGGAACACAGTGCTACGCCGTTGCCAGTCATGATGCTGGCCGCCCCAGGTCTGCGCGTAGCGCTGGCCACCACGCACTTGCCGCTCGCGCAGGTTGCAAGCGCCATTACGCGAGAGCGGCTAACCAAGGTGTTGCGCGTGCTTCATGCCGAC
>CP070641.1:839947-844246 GCA_020354085.1 Pseudomonadota bacterium | reverse complement strand
TCATGGCGCACCCCGCAGTCGCGCCCAACTTATTGTCACTACAGCAATATGCAGACCAGTGCGGGCATGCGCGTACGGGCAACACACGCCCAAATAGTCATAAGCTAGCGGCGCGCAGCGCCACCGCTTGGGACAATTTGTCCCAGCTTCAGATCGTTTCGACCCGTTCATTGCAAATGCCCTCCCGGATGCCCCTGACCGGCGCGGAACACATCCCGCACCCGACAATCGCCGCACATCTGCATGCGCCGCCGCGCCGTCGGGTCGCGATACATCCAATGTCCTTCCAGCTTCTCCAGCATGCGCTCCATCATCTTGTGCGTGGCGAACGGCTTGCCGCAGGCCACGCAGTGAAACGGCGTCTCTTCGTTGAGCACACGCGTGGCGCGGCGTGCCTCGGCGTCATAGAGATAACGCGGCGCACGGCGGATCGCGTCCTCCGGACAAGCCGTCTGGCATAACCCGCACTGCACGCAGTTGGCCTCGACAAAATTAAGCTGCGGCAGATCGGCGCCGTCGCTGAGTGCGCTCACCGGGCACACACCAACACAGGCCATGCACAGCGTGCAGGCGACGCGATCGACGATGATCTCGCCGAATGGCGCGCCGTCCGGCAGCGCAACCTCGGCGCGCGGCTGCGGCGCGTTCGCGTGCAGGTGCTCAATCGCCAAGCGCAGCAGGGTACGCTTCTCATCGATCGGCGCGAACGTCGCGGCCGGTTGCGCGCTTGCGGCCGCCGGCGCGCGCAACTGATCAAGTACTGCGGCGTCGTCACCGCTGAGCAAACGAATGGCGTTGGACCCGTAGCCCATGCCATCGAGAATGATGCTGCTATACGTGATCTGCTCGGTGGTCGCGCCCAAGACACTCGCCCCGGTGGTGGCTGTCGGCAATAGCGCGACTTGCGATGCACCGTGCGCCAGCATCGACAACCACGCCTCCATCCCGAGAGACCCCAACTCGGCGAGCTGCATGGGCAAGACATGCTCGGGCAAACGCGGTGCCAGCGCCGCGATCCGCTCGGCGCCGCTCTCGGCGTCGTGCAACAACACGATCGGCTGGCTGCCGCCTGCTTTGAGATACATCTTAAGTAGCGCGCTCGCACGCGCCAATTGGTCGGCGACCGTCGGGTACACATACGTCATGGCGCCGGTCGGGCAGACCGTGGCGCACAGCCCCGCCCCCTGACACAGATGCGGATCGACGGCGACCTCGCCGTGCATCGAGATGATGGCGTTCGCCGGGCAGGCATCGAGGCAGCGCGTGCAGCCGGTGAGTCCGCTCTCACCGTGTGCGCAGATGTCCGGGTTGTAGTTAAAGAAGCGCGGCTTCTCGAACTCCCCGATCATCTCCGGCAGTTCCAGTAGCGCGCGCTCCAAGGCCTGGGCATCCTTGCCAGGCGCGTAGTAGCCAAATGGCAGCAACTCCTGGCGTATGAACGGCGGGTCGGTGAGGTCGAGGACCAGGTCGAAGTGCGTGCGCTGGCTGCCGAGTTTCTGTAATAAGTTCGCGCCGCCTGCCGGCGGCGGCGCCGAGACGATGACAGCGTATTGCCCCAGATGACCGGAGACCTGCACGACCTTCTCATGCACGACCGGAAAATCCTTCTCGCTCTTGACCGCGCGCCCGGTAGTTGGCTGGGTGGCGGTGCTTGCGGCTCCAGCGGGTGGGTGAACGACAACGGTACAACGCACCTGCGGGTGCAGCCTGCTCGCGGCCGGCACCGCGGCCTCGTGAGGCCCGATAATCACCGCGGCGCCGGTCGAACGGTAAGCAACCGCGGAGGTCGGCCGCGCCGCCACTTTGCGCGCGGCACTGAGCGCTTTGGCGCGTGCCCGACCATTCGCGGTCTCTTCCGAAAGCTCGATCTTGGCGCGTTCTGCCAACCCCGTTGCCATGTTGATCTCCTCCGCCGTCGTTTCCTTAGGTGCGCCGTGCGCGACGGCGCGTGGAGCGCTTTACCCGGCGCAGCTTTTTGCTGCGACCGGTCGTTGTTGCCTGACTGGCTGGTGCGGCGATCTGCCTTGTGGCAGCTGCCTTCGTTGTCCGTGCCGGCTTGGCCCGAGGCGACTTATCTGCCAGCAGCACCTCTTTCGCCTTGCGCTTCAGGACCTCGGCCTCGCGTGCCATAGCCGAACGCATCTCGTGGGTGATCACGTTGCCGAGCGGCGTAAGACCATGGCCATCGAAGTATTCGCTCTCGAGCGGACAACATTGGTCGTACAGCCCCGAGCGGAAGAGCTTGCGCAAGGCCGCAGTACGCAGCTCCTCACTCACGCCCGGTGACATGAACGAGCTGAAGTCCGAGTCCTTATCAAGCGATTCGATCGGTGGCATGTCAGCGTCGGTCAAGACTTGCTCGGCCTCCGCAGGCTTGGCCTCCGCCGTCACATCAGCTGCCATCGGTTCAGTGTCCGGCGCTTCCGCAAGCGCGCGGGACTCCTTCTTCCGCCGCGCCCAGCGCTGCAGCGCGCTTTCGTCGGCCGGCGCGTTCACCGGCTTATCAGCATCATCCACAGCGCGGCCCATGGCCTGAATCATCCGAACTTGGGGCATCGCGCTTGCGCTTCATGCGCGGCTCCTCGGGGACGTAGTGCTCCAACACGAAACGCTCGACGATACGATAGATGTCAGGCGGCATGGGCACCGCATGGCTGTCGTTGCCGGCCTCGTCGAAGGCGAGCGCTTCGATATATTCGATACTGACTTGAATCGGAATCGGTTCACCGTCGTTCTCGGCCTGCGTCTTGACATAGACCGCCGGCGCGCGGCCGATGAGATTGTGATAGTAGCTGTCGGCCTCGACCGGCGTGAGGCGCAGCGTCAACCCGGTCCACAGGAACTCTTCGCTATCTTGGCCGCGACGGATTGAGCGCCGCCCGCGTGTTGTCCCGAGCGTTTCGCCCGCCAGCACGCCGACGACGCGCCAGCGCTCGTTGATCCACGGGTTGCCGGATACCGTTTCGTGCACGGTCACCACGCCGACCGGTACTTCAGCAATGACGGGTGTGGCCGCTTCGCTCGTCGCCATTCATACCCTCGCTTTCGCTAGAACAATGAATTGCCTCGCGTAATGCGCGCGAGGCAAGTTGCATACCAGTGGAAAATGATGGAAAAAACGCGATACCCGCTTCAAAATGCTGTATGCATTTATCCTAACGCTGGTACAAAACAACACACTCAAACTATCGCTGCGTCATTTTGACCCAGTCGCTCTCCCTCTGATGGCGGAGTTTTCACGGCAGAGGTCAACAATCGTATTGGGATTACTCGAGTTGCTCGTAATAACTTGCGCGGTATGCTTCTTGCTGCCGCGCCAATAGCTTCCATGGCGATTTCTCACTCTGTGGCTGCGTGCTTGACGCGATGACCTGGAGGTACGCGCTTTGAATGCTCCCATACCTACGCCGGCACGCCTGATTGACGGCTTCGGTCGCCACGTCAACTACGTGCGCATCTCGGTTACCGACCGCTGCGATTTGCGCTGCGTGTACTGCATGAGCGACGACATGGAGTTCCTGCCGCGCGCCGAAATCCTGAGCCTGGAGGAGATGCTGACGGTGGCGCGGGCGTTCACCGAACTGGGCGTAACCAAGATTCGGCTAACCGGCGGCGAGCCGCTGGTGCGCCGCAATATCGTGTGGCTGGCACGCAAGATCGGGCAGCTGCCCGGTCTGCGCGAGCTGGTGCTCACCACCAACGGCTCGCAGCTCGAACGCTATGCCGACGAGCTGCGCGCGGCCAACGTCAAACGCATCAATATTAGCCTCGACAGCCTCGATCCCATGCGTTTCCGGCGCATCACGCGCGTCGGGGAGCTGGCCAAGGTGCTACGCGGCGTCGAGGCCGCGCGCCGCGCGGGCTTCGCGCGCCTCAAGGTCAACGCTGTCATCCTGCGCAACCGCAATCATGACGAGGTCGCCGCGCTCACGGGTTTCGCCATCGAGCGGGGTATGGACATAAGTTTTATCGAAGAAATGCCGCTTGGCGTAATTGGCGATCATGACCGCGCCGAGGCTTACTATTCGAGCGATGACATCAAACGCGACCTGGAAGCGGCGTTCACCCTGGTCCCCACCACCGAAACCACGGGCGGGCCGGCCCGCTACTACCGCGTGGCCGGCACCGAAACGCGTGTTGGCTTCATATCGCCGCACAGTCACAACTTCTGCGCGACCTGCAACCGCGTGCGCCTGACGACCGAGGGTCGGCTGTTGCTGTGCCTCGGGCAGGAACACTCGGTCGACCTGCGCGCCGTGCTGCGCGCTACGCCCGGCGACGATACCCAACTCAAACAGG
>CP070641.1:835543-839847 GCA_020354085.1 Pseudomonadota bacterium | reverse complement strand
CAATAAGGTCAGGGAGCTTGGCGAAACTGCCAGCGCCGAAGACGATACGGGGCAGGCGCGCGACAGAGAAAGCGCCGATTGACGGCGACGTCATCCCGGAAACAGTGCGAAATACGGTACGCCTTGACGTGGTGCGGCCATCCAACCCGCTACGGTATCTCGCCAAGTGGCATAGTGGGTAGTCTTCTTATGCGCGGCCGCGTCTTCGGCGTTCGCATAGGCCTCGTAGAGCACGAAACGGGTCGGGTCGTCTTGCGATTGCAGAACGTCGAAGCGGCGATTGCCGGGCTCGCGCACGGAGGCTTCATGGTTGCGACGCGTGGCGGCAATGAAGTCTTGCACGTGCTCGGGTTTGACTTGGACGTGGACGATGGTTACCTGCATGCGCCCTCCTTCGCGCCGGCTACTTCAAATGTTGTTTGATAAATGTTGCCGCGCGCTGGATAGCGTCCTTGGAAGCCAGATCGTCGGCAAACGTGCGGACGTTTTCCGGCCTGAAATCGAAACCCCGTCCGACGCCCGGATAGACGATGTAGGTCACCGACTGATCGTTGCGCTGCAATGTATCGACCGACGTATCGATTACTCGTTTGCGATGGTACTGCTCGTGCTCACCGACGAAAACCAGTGTCGGCAGTTTCAGTTCGTTAATTTCCGGCGCGTATTGATAGACCTGCATCGGCTCCGGCGCGTTGGGATCCTGCCAAACCGGATAGTAAGAGACATAGCATGCCAGCTCTTTCGCCTGCCGCCCTTTACTGACCGCGAGCTTGAGCGTGTAGTAACCGCCGCGGGTATGCGAGTACGTGCAGACCTTCGAGCCGGCGAGATCCGGCAGTTTCAGCATGAGGTCGAGACCTTTGTTCAGATCTTCCTCCAGGGCATAGTCATGCTCGTTCGGTAAGGGCGCGATAAAACGGCCGGTAAACAGGTCCGGCGCAAATACCACGAACCCCCGTGCCGCAAGTCGCACGGCGTGCAGGGTAACGAGGTCATCGAGCCCGCGCCGCCCGTGCACGAACAACACGCCGGGATGCTTCTTTCCGTCCTTGGGGCGGATCACCTTGACCGGGATTTCGACGTCGCCATTGCGATACGACGTTGTTCGGGTCTCGACCGGATAGTTGGTCGTGGACGGCAATTGCCCCCTTGACCACCATGCCTCGTCCCACCACCAACTATCGCGCGCGGACGTCAGCGATTGCGCCCCGGCAACTACCGGCACAACACACATCGCCACCACTATGTACGCTCTCACCCGCATGCTCCGCCTCCTCATTTTTTGAAATGCACATTGCCTGTAGTTTTCCCTGCAGCGGCACCGCGCGCGCATCGCCGAGCGTGTGGCGATCTCAGAGGGCGTCGAACTGCTGAGACTTCCGTACACGTTTCCATCCTGGCCCGGTCGATGCGCCGCCACACGCCGCGCGCCGTCTCAGCTTGTTGGTCTAGGACTCCTGCTGACGCTGCCCGCCCGAATCACTGCTACGTTGAACTTCAAACAGTACCAAGAGCAAAGCCAAGGTAAGTGGGCCGATGATCAAGCCAGAGAATCCAAACGCGAGCAAGCCGCCGAGCGCGCCCAACATCATGAGCGACAGCGGCAACCCCGTACCGCCGCTGATGAGCCATGGGCGTAACACGCTGTCGACACCGCTGATGACGATCGCACCCCAAATCAGCAACCCGATGCCGAAGACCGGCTCCCCGGTGAGCAACAGATACAATCCGGCGGGTAACCAGATAAGGGCCGTACCGACAACGGGGATGAACGCGGCGATAAAGGTGAGCGCGCCCAACAGCACCACGGAGGGCAACCCGGATACCCAGTAGGCCAGCCCCGCGAGCAGGGCTTGCACCGCCGCGGTCACCAACACGCCGGATACCACCGCCGCGACCACGCTGCGTGATGTCTCGCGCACGCGCGACTTGGTCGCATGGCTCATCGGCACGACTGCCCAGAGCGCAGATTCCGCGCGCACACCATCCCGATACACGAAAAACAACGCCACCACGACTAGAAACAATTGGAAGAGAAAAACGAACAGGTTCTTGAGCACGGTGCCGAAGGAACCGAGCAACCACCCGAGCGTCGTTTGTGCAGCCTTGCCGGCGGCGGCTGTCAAATTTATGTCGGCCATGGCCGCCCACTCAGTGGCGCGCTCGACCCATGGCGCGACATACGGATGCTGCAGGACCGTGGCAAAGTCAGTGTTGCCGCCACCCTTGATCGCTCTGCTGATCAAGCGCTCGGCCTCTACCACGTCTTGCACGAGGAGCGCCAACACGATGCTCACCGGCACCACCAACAACACGAACACACCAGCGGTCATCAGGGTGGCAGCCAACCAATCTCGCCCCTTCAGGCGTGCAGCTAACTTGCGATAGAGCGGGTACGTGGCAATCGCGACGACCACGGCCCAGCCGATCGCCTGCAAGAAAGGCCCGAGGATGACGTAGATCAGATAGATCCCGCCGATCAGCGCGGTGTATGCCAACAGCGTGATCAGTAACTTGCGATCCATGGACACGCTATTGTGAAGGCAACGGCGTGTGGCGGCAACTCAAGCGCAGATGGGGATTGGTTACGGTCGTGAGCAATGTCTGCCCGCGTCCGCAATTGGGTCGCAGACGAGAGGCAACGGCGAGGGTTAAGAAAGAATGCCCGCCCACGCGGCCCCGGATTAATTGGCGCACCCGGAGAGACTACTCTGCCCATCCCTGGGCCTCGCCCCTCCGGGGCCGGTCTTCGGCTATTCAAATTCGCTTTCGGTAACCGCTCTGCTGTACAGGGATGTACGCATGTCGCGCGAGGGCAGGAGCCCGAAGCAACCGGCGTTGCCCTAGGTTCCCACATCCATGTGGATCGCCGACGATCTGGTCGAACCGGGATATGATTTAGTCGGGAGTTCGAATTTCGACGAATCACAATCGCTAATGCAAAAGGGCCCCAACGGGACCCTTTGCAGTAGTGGCGCGCCCGGAGAGATTCGAACTCCCGACCGCCTGGTTCGTAGCCAGGTACTCTATCCAGCTGAGCTACGGGCGCGTGGGGCGCAGATTATACAGAAGTGACGGGAAATTCGAACCGCGTGGGCAAACCAACATGAAAAACTGTAGAGAGAGGTCGCTCCGTACCTCCCTGTACTCTCGCGACATTCCTGAATCCTTGCACTTCGGGATTCCGGACCCTCGGATCGAGATGAGAGTTGAATTCGTCATCCAACCAAGTTCTCTCGAAACGGGTCCCCACCGGGACCGGTTTCGAGAGAACTTGGCGGAGAGAGAGGGATTCGAACCCTCGATACGCTTTTGGCGTATACACCCTTAGCAGGGGTGCGCCTTCGACCAACTCGGCCATCTCTCCGAAACAGAACGTGAAACGGGATGTTTGATTTCGAAAATGGAGAGAGGGATTACTCGATCCAACCGTGGATCTTGCCCTTCGGGCCGCCGTCGCTGCGCTCCGGCGTTCGGCGACGCTTCCTGCGCCGCTCGTCGAACCCTCGATACGCTCCAGGCGTATACACCTTTAGCAGGGGTGCGCCTTACTCCGTACATCCGTGTACTCCGCCCTTCGGGTCAGCGCCGCTACGCGCCGCTGCTCAAAATCGTTCCCGACGATTTTGTCGACCAGCTCGGCGCATCTCTCCAAGTCGAAATGCGCCCGCAAGCATACCCGGCCTGCGGTGTCCCCGTAAAGTTGACGGCGGCTAGCCGCCCTGTTCGGCTGCTTTGGGTTCGTGAGTGATTCCGTTCTCGCGCTCTTTCTTGATGCGTTCGTAAATCTCTTCGCGATGAACCGGAACATGCTTCGGGGCGTTGACACCGATACGCACTTGGTTGCCCTTGATGCCAAGCACGGTGACCTGCACATCGTCCCCGATGTTGAGGGTCTCACCAATCCGTCGAGTCAGAATCAGCATAGCGCTGCTCTCCAAATGTCATCCGTTGCAAAATACTGCATCCCTAGCTTCCCGCACATTCCAGCCCCACCCTGGTCGGCTGGCCCCTCTCGACTATCCCTGCTGCGTCACCGGCGATCTAGATTGTCGCCGTAGATTGACAGTTTCTGGTCAGGTCTCGCCCGACCGCCTACGCCGCAGCATACGCTAACCGGCGGATAAGACAAGGAAAAGGGTTCCCATCCTCCGCCGCCGCACCGCACCTCGCCCCTATATCTGCAGCTTCTATGCCACCAAAGGCGCGCTAGGCCGCCTTATCCAGGCCGAAAGCGCTGTGCAGAGCCCGTACGCCAAGCTCGAGATACTTCTCATCGACCACGACCGAGATCTTGATCTCGG
>CP070641.1:831077-835443 GCA_020354085.1 Pseudomonadota bacterium | reverse complement strand
TGAAAAGCAAATGCCAGAACAGTTGCTTTTCGGGGTCGCGTACCAAGCCGGTAAACACGGACGCGATGCCGTCGGCCGTGAGGCCGCGAAACACGCCGAACGCTGCGCGCAAACCATAGGCGAGCGTCCAGCCCGCGATCACACTCAAATAGCTGAAGATCAGAAAACTACCGATCACGCACAACCAACCCACCACCGCCCAGTTGGGATCACTGCGGGTTGCCTGCACCATGCGGCGGAAGGTCGTGATTGGTGAGCCACCCCCACGCCTGCCCAGCATGATCTCGGCCATGAGCAGCGGAACGCCGATCGCCGCCACGCTGGCGAGATAGACCAACAGGAATGCACCGCCGCCGTACTGCACGGTAATGGCAGGAAACTGCCAGAAATTGTTGAAGCCGATAGCGGCCGCCGCGGTAGCGAGCACGAAGAGGCGCGGCGATGACCATCCAACGGAGACCTCGTCACGGGCGCGGCGGCGCGTGCCTGCGGCTCTGATTTTGCCGCCGTCTTTGGCCTGCATGCGTCGGTCAGTTCGGCTAGGGTGTTGGGGCTTGGAATGTGGCACAGGCACCGCAGCCTGTCCACAATGCCGTCTGCGTTTACACCTTATATACATATCGCCCGCATCCGGACAGCCGCCGTGGCAAACTGCTAAGATGCGCGCCCGCCGCGTGATTTCGCTATGAGCAAGAAGAAAGACGATTCACCCAACCGCGTCATTGCGCAGAACCGCAAGGCCTGGCACGACTATTTCATTGAAGAGAAGTTCGAGGCGGGGCTTGCGCTGCAGGGATGGGAAGTCAAGAGCCTGCGCGCCGGTCGCGCGCAGCTCAAGGAAGGCTACGTGATGCTACAAAACGGTGAGGCCATGCTCGTCGGGGCGCATATCTCGCCGCTGGCGCAAGCCTCCACCCATGTGGATGCCAATCCCACGCGCGCGCGCAAACTCCTGCTCCATCGCGAGCAGTTGAACAAACTGATTGGCGCGGTCGAACGCAAGGGCTATGCGCTGGTGCCGCTCGAGCTCTACTGGCAACGCGGTCGCGCCAAATTGCTCGTGGGCCTCGCGCGCGGCAAGCAGGCTCCGGACAAACGCGCCGACATCAAGAAACGCGAGACCCAGCGCGAGGTCGAGCGCGCCCTGCGCACGCGCAACCGCTAGATTTCCGGACCGTGGTCCCGGGGCCGTCCTCGGTCCCCTCGGCAACTCGCCATCGTGCCGCTGCGGCTGTCACGAAACTATCACAGCAACTCTGGCCGCGACGCTGCCGCTCACCCATTTCCTGCGCGCGGTGCGCTGCTCAAGGGCGCCGGTGATGACATCGTGCTCGGTCTTTCCTGGCCCATCGCCGTGTTCGCCGCGTTTGCGCTAATACTCGCCTTGACCCTGTACCGTCGCACGCTTGATTGAAGAGCGAGCCTCGGGGCGCCGACATCCTTGGGCACGATAACGCGTTCAAAGCATTGAAACTTCTGGTCCGCGTCACCATCAAATCCCTCAGTCAGTTATACTTAGTTCGACTTCGGGGGTGACCTGGCTTCGACGTGGGTCACGAAATCTCTGGAGCATGCCGAGGTGCAGAGTTCCTCGTAAATCCAGCTGCAAACCAATAGTTGCCAACGACGACAACTACGTTCTGGCGGCTTAATACCCGCTAGCCTCTCGCCCGAACCGCGCCCGTAGGATTGGGATCGAGGGGTCATCAAATCGGGACCGCGTCGGTTCGCGCCTGTTGGGCCGGCGTTAAACAATAGCAGGCTAAGCGCTTCGATGACCCTGTCTGCCGGGGAGCGAGGCGTCAAATAAAAGAAAGACTACGCATGTAGAACCGGGGCCGTAGGGCTTGCGGACGCGGGTTCGATTCCCGCCACCTCCACCACTAATAGGAAAGGGCCCGAATGGGCCCTTTCCTATTAGTGGCTGCAGTTGCTGGCTAATTTGAACCCGCGTAGCGGGTTCGACAAATCTGCCGGGAGCAGATTTGGACAGCGGAGCAACGCGACGCTGGCCCGAGCGACAAAATCGCGAGGGCGAGCCCCAGGGAGGGGGCGAGCAATCCCGCCACCTCCACCAACGCAATACAAGAAGGCCACGTCGAGTGGCCTTTTTGTATTTCCAGCGCGCAATTTAAAAACGATGGCTCGCCTGCGCTTGGCCTTGTGAATGGTGGTGCAGCGAAATCAGCGGCGCTCTTATTTCACCAACTCTGGATCTCCAGGTTTCCAAGTCCCTCGAATCAAAAACTCGCCAATCGCTATCTGAATAGTCGCGAATGACGCAGGGTTAAATTGGCGTGCGTTCCTCATTGACCGAGCGCCGGGTCATAAGGATTGACGGTCGCGAGTCGCTGCAGATACTTTTCGGACGCTTTGACGTCGCCTGCCGCATGATGAAAAGACGCCAGCGCGAGCAACACGTCGCGATCACCGCTGCGCCGCGCGGCAGCCTCCAGTAGCTTCATCGCTTCCGCTTTGCGGCCGGTGTCGTGCAGCGCGACAGCATAGATATAAGTGTGCCTCGGGTTATTGGGTTCGGCCTTGAACGCGGCGGCGAACTCAGCGAGCGCCTCGGTCTTCTTGCCTTGCCGCACCAGCGCCAAACCCAATGCCTCCTGTAAGGCCGCCGCTTTCGGCGCGGCACGTAGACCTTCACGCAGCACGCGCTCGGCCTCGGCATCGCGCTTACCGGCACGATACAGATCGGCAAGATTCACATACGCCGGCACGAAGAGCGCGTCGCGCGAGATGGCCTGGCGGTACGCTTGCTCAGCACCGGTGACTTCGCCGCGAGACACGTACAAATTGCCAAGGTTGACCATTGCCTCCGGCCGATCGGCGTCGTCGCGCAGTGCCGCCTCGAACTCCGCGACCGCTCGGTCAAGACGCGTTCGTTGACCCGCGTCCAACGCCGCCGCCGCCGGTGCCAGCAGGCGCGCCGCCTCCATGCGTACCGCGCGTACCGGATCGTCCAACAAGGGCGCCAGTGCGGCGCGGCGTTGCTCCGGTGGCAAGCGCTCCTGTCCGACAACGGCCGCGCGCCGCACCAGGGGATCGCTATCGCGCAGCGACCGCTGCATCGCCTGCAAGACAGCGGCTCCAGGGTAACGATTCAGCAGCTCGATGGCCGTGGCGCGGACGATGGCGGGCTGCGAGGTATCCTCCGCGAGCGTGATCAAACCCTGCACCGCGCCGGGCTTGGCGTGACGCCCGGCATCGAGCGCAGAGCCATAGTGCGGTTCCTGCCGGCGATTCGGTCCATACCATTTGGCCACCCAATCGGCAGCCCATTTCGCCGGCTGCTTGCTGTGGCAGCCGTTGCACGCATTCGGCGTGCCGATCGCGACCGACAGGTCCGGACGCGGAATACGGAAGCTGTGATCACGACGCGGATCGACGACCATGTAGGCGCGCGCCGGTGCGTGGCAGTCGACGCACTGTGAACCGGGCTGGTCCGGTTTGTGAAAGTGGTGTTCCGTCGAATCGTAATTCTTGCGCTTCAAGCCATTCGTGTCGACGTGAGCACCAACGGCTGGCGCGGTCGCGTTGTGGCAGGTCGTGCACAACGCGTTGCCGGCGGCGCGCAGCTTGGTTGAATGCGGCTCGTGGCAATCGCTGCAACGCATACCCTTTACGTGCATCTTGCTTTGGAGGAACGACCCGTACACGTAGACCTCGTCCAGAATCTGCCCGTCGCCGAAGTAGAGCCCCTCGTTGAGCAGCGCCGGCAGGTGCGTATCCATGAGGCGTGCCCCATGGCGATAGTCCGACGAAAACGTGCCGCGGCGCGAATGGCAGCGCGCGCAGGTTTCGATTTGCAGGCGCGAACTCGCCGAAAGGGCGACATCGAAATCCGACTTGCGCGACCCGGCCGGCGCTTCTACGGTCCCACCACCTGCCCGCTTGGCCCAGTCGGTGTGACGAGACGCGGGTCCGTGACAGGCCTGGCAACCGACGTCGAACCGCGCGGCGGTCGTCTTGTAGCTCGACGTTGCCGCATCGAAGTTCTTGCGGTAGTCCGTCGCATGACACTCGCCACACATGTGATTCCAGTTCTGCGCGGGCTTGGTCCAATGCAGCTCATCGCGGTAGTCGATGCGCTCATTGGGATAGAGATGAAACCAGCGCTTGCGTTCCGTATCCCAGGCGATCGACAGCGCCTGCAATCGCCCACCGGGCAGTTCGATCAGGTATTGCTGGAGGGGTTCAATACCGAAGGCGTGCTTTATCTCGAAGTTAGCCAGCTTGCCGTCCGGTCCGTCGGTCGTCACGAAAAACTTCCCGTCGCGCCGAAAAAATCGGCTGGTCACACCGGCGTAGGAGAAGCGTGCATTCGTGAAATCGCCGAGCACGCTCTGCTCGGTGG
>CP070641.1:826582-830977 GCA_020354085.1 Pseudomonadota bacterium | reverse complement strand
CTCGGCTACGAGCACAGACATCTCTTGCGCAAGCTCCGGACCCGCGACCGAAAACGATATGCCACGCTCAAGTCAGTAAGCCGCCTGCGCGCTCACCCGCTCTTTCGGCGCATTAGGGGGGATGTGGAGCCCTGGGAAATCCGATGACAACGGCGCGGGGCGCGCCTTTGTGCGACGGGGCTCTACCCTCTCGAATCTGTGGTCTGAGCATTTCATCGGAATCCGACCGACATCAAGTAAACTGCAGCCCAAGCAATCCAGATGGCAGCGATGATCAAGCTAGCGAACGCATTGGCGGCGTGGGGAAGCCCCGACTTCGAGACGACCTTGAAGGCCGAGCTAAAAGGCCTCGACACGGCGCAGCTTCCCTTGCAGCAGGGCTTATCGCACACGAGCTACGCCTGCGACGGCGGCATCGACGTGGTGATCTTGACGGTCACGGAAATCCCGAGCGGCATTCGGGCCAAGGCCGGCATTTTCTACTCGGGAATCATCGCGGGAAGCTGCTGCGCGGACGATCCCACGCCGATCAGCGAGCAAGCCGAGTATTGCGAACTGCAATTTGATATCGACAGGCGCACAGCGGAGACCACCGTTACACTCCTGAACGCCTAGCAAGCGCGCCACGCGCTGGATCGTCCGTAGACCTGACTACGCGCAGACAAAACGAGGTGGGACCATGCCACGATTGATCTCCGCACCGGCCATCGTAGAGGCCGCCGGGAACAAACCCAAGCGCATCGAAGAATACGCCGGGCGCGTGAACTCCGGTCATTCGACCGTCAGTGTGGCGCGCATGGTGTCGCCACCCGGATGGGTGGAGCCGGGGCAGCGTCCTGACTTCGAGGAAATCACCGTCGTTCTCGCCGGGAGCCTGCATGTCGAATTTGAAGGCGGTGAGTACGAGGTCAAGGCCGGCCAAGCCGTGGTAACGCTCCCCGGGGAATGGGTCCGCTACAGCACGCCTGGCCCGGCCGGCGCGCAATACATTGCCGTATGCGTGCCGGCATTCTCTCCTGCGACGGTACATCGCGACGAATAGCCACCTCCCCATGAAAGAAACTCTCAAGCCAGGAATCCGCTATCAGCACAGTTTCGTCATCCCGAAGACAAAGACCGTCCCGGCGCTGTATCCCGAGGCGGAGGAATTTGTCGAGATGCCGGAGGTATTCGCAACCGGGTTCCTGGTGGGCTTTCTCGAGTGGACCTGCATCAAGGCCGTCAACCCGTATCTCGATTGGCCGCGCGAGCAAACGGTCGGCACGCATGTCGACGTTACGCACGAGGCCGCCACGCCGCCAGGGCTGGAAGTGACCGCCACCGTCGAGCTGATCGCGGTCGAAGGCCGCAAGCTTGTGTTTGACGTTCAGGCCCACGACGGCGTCGATCTCATCGCCAAGGGCCGGCACGAGCGCTTCGTGATTAATCGGGAAAAATTCGACGCACGCGTTGCAGAGAAGGCCAAGCTGGCTTAGTAGCGTTTCGCGCGGCAATTGTTAGCGCGAAATGAACGGCGCGACTGCCGGTTCCCGATTTGAAACAGCAGTTCGCGCGGAATAGTGAGCGAGCCCTCTGCAAGTGCGGTACCAAGGGGCCTGGCAACAACGGCTCCGCGCCGCCATACCGGCCATCGCCCTGACCCTTCGCATCCGCGGCGCATCCCGGTAAGCTAAGGGTTCCCATAAGACCAATGACAACGGAGGGGAGGTCCTCGGATGGCGAATGGAACACCGGTGCGTAGGCTACTCAACGGCAGATTCGCGTTTTTCCAGGAGTTCTTGCGCCACCCGCTGGAAATCGGGTCCGTTGTGCCGAGCTCGCGCTATCTCGAACGGCGCGTGCTAGACGCCGCGGCGATCGAGTCCGCCAGGACCGTGGTCGAACTGGGCTCCGGCACCGGCGGCACGACCCGGGCCATCCTGCGCGCCATGCGCCCGCACGCCAAGTTGCTGTCGATCGACATCAATCCGCATTTCCATGCGATGGTGAGCGATATTGACGACGATCGCCTGATTGCGCACTTGGGAGACGCCCACGACCTACCGAGCATCCTGAGGCACTATGGCCTCGATGCGCCGGAAGCGGTCATCTCCGGCATTCCATTTTCAACGATGGATCGGCAAGTGGGCGCGGAAATCTGCCAAGTCATCTCCAATCTGCTGGTCCCGAACGGACGCTTCGTGGCCTATCAAGTGAGCAACCGGGTTGCCACCTTGTGTCGACCGCTTTTCGGGACCGAACGTGTCGCGCTGGAGTTTCGTAATGTCCCGCCAATGCGCGTCTATCACTGGCAGAAGGCAAGCTAAAGGAAGAATCGCGAACATAAGGGATCGGTGGCGGATCGGGCCACCAGGAGGGCAAGATGCCCGGCCAGTACGTTGTACTCGACAATGGACGTTTGGTTTTGGAGAAGTGGACGGGCGATGTCTCGCACGCGGATATTCTCCAGCTTGATCGGCGCGTGCTCCGGGACAAGCGCATCATGGCTCGCGCCTCGGTGCTCGTCGATGCGACTACCGCACGTTTTGAAACGCCGCCCGAGAAAGTACGCGAAATCGCCGCCGTTCAAGCAGAATCGGGCAAGAAATCTCCGCTGAGCCGGGTCGCCCTGCTCGTGAATTACGATGCCTTTGGATTCTCCCAGCTGCTGGCGAAGGAGATGGAGCGCTACGGCATAACGGTCATCGTGTTTCACACCTTGGATATTGCGTGCACGTGGCTCGGGTTGGACACGGGCCATGTTCGCGCGCAATTAGACGCGATCACTTCGTATCGCGCCAAAGGCAATCGGTCCGCTACGCGGTGAGCACTCCGTCAACCGTGGCGAGCGTAGCGTCGTTTTCCCCAATGAAAGCGTGTGAACGCTAGGGATGCCGCCCGTCGCCTGATATAAATATAAGAACAAGACGCGTCGTCGATACGGTCGGCTGCGCAGCGGAGGATGGAAACGGATGCCGTTCATTCACATCAAGTCCCTGCCCTTTCGCGAACAGCGCGACATTCCCGCCATACTCGAAGGCCTCTGCAAGGATTTCGCGCGCGACACCGGCGTCGCCTTGCGGCATATCACTACCACCTGGGAACACTTTGCGCCGGGCCACTACGCCGTCGCAGGAAAAACCGTCGACGCCCAACCGATCAACTCCCATCCCGTGTTGGTGGATTTGCACGCGCCCGATTCAAATTCGGCCGCGATCGTCGAGCGCATGCTCGAATCCGTCGCATCCAGCCTGGCCAGCCGCGCCCGCATCCCGCGCGAGAATGTCTTTGTCAGCTTCCGACCGGCCTTGAGCGGCGGGGTATTCGCCGAGGGTGGGCCGGTACGATGGTAGGGCGGTACGACTTGCGGTGTCGTACGCACGGTGAGATTAGCTGAATACGCCGTGCACAAACCACCGCCGCTCGCCGCTGAGCTCGCGAAAAATCCATAATTGCGTTCCGCGCTCATCGCGGGCAATAAAATAATCGCGTCGCACCTCCGCGCCATCCCACCAGCCGGATTCGATCCGCTCGGGTCCGGCCTCGAGCATAAGGCCACCGTGTAACCACGGCCGTGCGTCACGCTGCTCGAGCGCTAATGGTTGTGAGAACAACCAAACTGGCCGCCGCCCGGCGGCAATCCGGGCCTGCGGGGAACCCGGGGCCGCATAGCGCCAGGCATGCTCTGGCCGATGCTCGGCGACCGACGCCAGTCCCTGCACTGCCGCATCGCCGAGACGCGCCTTGAGCCGTTCGATCAGTTCGACGCGCGCGGCGGGTTCCTGGTGTCTGGGCGCAAAGAAATCGCTGGCCTGATGCGCAAGCGGGATAAGCCGGGGCGCATGCAACGTCATCTCCTCCACTGGCGCGGATAACTCGACACGCGCCAGGCGCTCGCGCCATAACATCAACAGACGTTCCGCATCGCGCGTGGGCGCGAGCAGGCCGAGATCGATACGTGTCATTTGCCGCTGCGGATGATGTAAATCAAGCGTCGATGCCTGTATGCCAGCGCCCCGGGCAAGCAAAAAGCCGGCGAGCTCTTGCAACAGGCGATGCAAACCAAACAGGAGAGCCTCAATGTTATCGACCGTGCCGGGCAGTGCGAGGCTGCCTTGGTAGCGTGACGGCGCAGCATAATACGGGCGCGGATCGGGAAGGCGACCGAGCGCGCGATCGAGCGCCTGCACACTTTCCTGGCCCAGCCGCCGCGCAAGTCCTGCGCGCGGCAAACGTAGACAATCGCCTACCGTGCGCACACCCATGCTGAGCAAGGTATCGCGCTGTTTATCCGGCAGCCCCAGGCAACGTAACGGTAACGGCGCAAGCGCGCCCGCTAACGCTGTCGTCTCTGTCACTTGCGTGTTCTCGCCAACGCGCGCCAGCCAGATCGCCGCGAGCGGCGTGGGCGCGACC
>CP070641.1:822078-826482 GCA_020354085.1 Pseudomonadota bacterium | reverse complement strand
TCTCGGCCTGGGCGCCACGCCAACCGTAAATCGACTGGTCATCGTCGCCCACGGCGGTAAATGCCGCGCGTGTCCCAACCAGGAGCTTCACCAGCTCGTATTGGCAGGCATTGGTGTCTTGGTATTCGTCGACCAGCAGGTAGCGAATGCGCGCCCGCCAAGCGGATAGAATTTCGGGGCGCGTGCGCAGCAATTGCACGGGATGGGCGATCAAGTCGTCGAAGTCGAACGCGTTGTAGGCGGCAAGGTGCTGCTCGTGTTCTTCGTAGAGATCGGCCGCGAGGCGTGCGCCATCACTGCCGCGCCGCGGCACCGCCGCACGTGCCTCAGCTGGCGAGAGCAAGGCGTTCTTCCACATCGAGATCTGCCAGCGCGCCGCCGCGGCCCGCTCGGTGCGCGCGTCCCCGCGGGCAAGCTTAGTGACCAGGTTTTCGCTGTCTTCGGCATCGTAGATGGAAAAGCCCGGGCGCCGGCCGGTCTCTGCCAGGTGGGCGCGCAGGATGTTGAGGCCCAAGGCGTGGAAGGTGGAAATCGTCACCGCCTGGGCGGCCTCGCCGCTCAACATGGCGGCCACGCGTGTGCGCATCTCGCGTGCCGCTTTATTGGTGAAGGTGACGGCGGCGATGTGGTTGGGTGCGACACCGCGCGCGCGAATCAACCAGGCAATCTTGTGCGTGATGACCGAGGTCTTACCGCTCCCGGCGCCGGCGAGGACGAGCAGGGGTCCATCGACGTATTCAACGGCAGACTGCTGTGGCGGATTGAGGGTAGACAAGATCTGATCGTGTAATGCCGGTCGTAGCGCGCGGCATTGTAGCCAATGCATTCAGCGCGCGCAGGATTGATTTTGGCGCGCGGCTGTGATCCTGCGGCTAGGTTTTCGCCACCGCGCGATGCTGTTCGAGATAGTGATCAAGCTCGGTGCGCGCGTCGTGTCCACTGAGCGCGCAACGTGCCGCGAGTGCGGCCAGCGGGTAATCCTGCAACGCGAGACGCGCTCCTTTGGCAAGCACGCGCAGCGTGTGCAGGCCCTCGCCTGTGAGACCAGCGGTTTCGCCGCGCGCGATGCGCTGGCCGAGCGCGTGATGGTGCGAGCCGCGGCTGGTAGCGGTGGTGATGAGGTCGCCGAGTCCGGCAAGTGTCGCAGCGGATGCCGCGTGCCCACCGAGCTTGACGCAGATCGCGCCGAGCTCGGCAACCGCAGCGACTGCCAGGTAACCGCGCATGTTGTCACCGAGACCAAGCTCATCGGCCGCGCCGAACAGCAGCGCGTATACGTTCTTGAGCACCGCGCACCAGGACAGACCGGCAATATCGGTAGCGCGCTCGATGTGCAGCATCGTGTTCTGAAAAAGCGACTCTGCGCGGACGTCGGCTTGTGCATGATCTAGCCCAAGCAGGGCAAACCCGGGGCGCCCGGCGCGCAGTTCCTCGGCGATCATCGGCCCGTAGATTACGCCGTACGGCCGATCGCCGAGCGTTGCGTGTAGTGCCTCGACCGCCGTGCGCCCCGTTTCGTCGAGCCCTTTGGCGACGGTGAGACAGAGTGCGGTCGGCGCCAGAGCTGGCGCGAGGGCCTGGGCGAGTTCCGCATGCGGCGGAGTCGGCACGCAGAAAAGCACTATCGCCGCGTCGGCTGCTGCCGTTGGGAGCGGGGTGGCGCCACGCCGTTGCCACACGCGCACCCGGTGATGCGGGGCGAGCAAGAACTCCATGGCAGAACCCATTTCTCCATGACCGAGAATGAGCACGTTCAGAGAAGAACTCATGGCGGCATCCTACACAAATTCCTTCCCACGCGGTCGCCGCCAACGATGGAGCCGACGATCCTAGACGGCGCGCCTTGTGGCCCTTGGATTTGGTAGAGTTGTTGCCGATGTTCACCGGTATGCGGATTCGGGGAGCGGTGCTCTTGGCGGCATTGATGGCGTCGCCGATTGTGTTGGCCACCGAACGGCTGCCAGAACCGGTTGCGCAGACGCTCAAGCGCGTCGGACTGCCGGCAAAGGGTCTAAGTCTCTACGTGCACGAGGTTGGCGCGCATACGCCGCTGCTCGCCTTTGATGCCGACAGCGCCCGCAACCCGGCCTCCTCGATCAAACTCCTCACCACCCTGGTTGCACTGGAGGAACTGGGGCCGGCCTATGCCTGGAAGACCGAGGCCTACGCCGCGGCGCCGATCGCCAACGGTCGTCTTACGGGCGATTTGTACTTGAAAGGTTACGGTGACCCGTTCCTGGTGTCAGAGCATTTCTGGCGCTTTCTGCGCGAGCTGCGCACCGACGGCATCGAAACGATCGGTGGCGATTTGGTGTTGGATCAAACCTACTTTGTCCCCGAGCCCGGCGACCCGGCGGAATTCGATGGCGAGCCGTCACGCGTGTACAACGTATTGCCGGCCGCCCTGCTGGTAAATTTCCAGGCGGTGCGTTTTCACCTGATGCCGCACGCCAATCGCTTGCGCGTCATCGCCGATCCACATCCTGCGCATGTACAGATCGACAATCGGATCGCCATGACCCGTGAGCGTTGTCGCGAGGGCGTGCGCCGGGTAGGCATGCAGGTTCTCGAACGCGACGCCAAAGTGCAGGTGCGCTTGAGCGGTCGTTACGACGCCAACTGCGGCGAGTACGAGCTGTTTCGTGTGGTGTCGGAGCCGGTGAGCTTCATTCACGGGGTCTTCCAATCCTACTGGCGCGAACAGGGCGGCCGTTTCGACGGGGCCGTACGCCTGGCGCCGGTACCGCCCGAGGCGCAGCGCCTGCATGTGCAGCATTCGGCGCCGCTCGCCGACGTCATCCGGTCGGTCAACAAGTTCAGCAACAATGTCATGACCCGTCAGCTCCTGCTCACGCTTGGCGCCGAACGAGGCGGCGCGCCGGGCACCACGGCCAAGGGCATCAAGGTGATCGAGGGTTGGCTCGCGCGCCGCGGTTTCAACTTTCCGGAGCTGGTGCTGGATAACGGCTCGGGCCTATCGCGCGCCGAACGCATCTCGGCAAGACATCTGGGTCAAGTACTACTCGCCGGATACGACAGCCCGTTCATGCCGGAATTCGTGTCCTCGCTGCCGGTGGCGGCGTTGGACGGCACGCTCAGGCGACGGTTCGGCGGGGCGCCGCTCGAGGCACGCATGCATCTCAAGACTGGCAGCCTTAACGAGGTACGCAGCATGGCCGGCTATTTGTACGATCGTCACGGGCGGCGCGTGGTGGTCGTGGCGCTGCACAATCATCCGCGCATCAACACCTTCGCGGCCGAGCAGGTGCAGGATGCATTGCTTACGTGGGTTTATCAGCGGCCGGCGGGCGAGCGTTGGGTGGAACCGCCGGCGGCAGACGCCAGCGCGGCGCCTGCCGCCTCCGAGAACTAACGGTAGGGCGCCGAGGTCTTTTCGTAGCGCGCCAGTTGGGGTAGTGCGATCAGAATCGCGATGGCTACGATCAGGTAGTACAGGATATAGCGCAGCAACTTTGTGGGCTCCCCATACAGGGCATAACCGATCAGGATCGTAATCCCCAGCATCAGCGCCACATTGAGATAGGCGATGGCGCGCTTGGCAGCGTAGGTCAGGCGAAAACGTTTGCGGCAGGCCGGGCAGGTATGCGCTGTTTGCCCGGCGAACAGGGTCTTCCACACGAGTGGCGTGGGCAGCGGCTGCGCGCAGTGTGGACAACTCTGGTGGCTCATGGCGTTTGTGTTGCGGTGGCAGTCGGGGCGCCATTGTTTTCCACAATTGGTGCCGCGGTCCAGTCCGGTTTTTTGGGCTAGACAGCACCGAACGGATGGCCGATCCTTAGGTCATTCCCCACGTCAGCCGAAGGAGAGCGAGCAATGGCCCAAAAATACGTCACCGCGACCTTTACGGAGCAGCCGCACGAGGGCGACCTGCCGGTGCTGGAGGGAACGCTAGGCCCGGCGGCAGTGGACACCCAGGCGCTGCTCGCGCGGCACGGGATCTTGGCCTACGACCCGGGTTTTCGGTCGACCGCCTCGTGCAAGAGCGCTATCACCTTCGTAGACGGCGACAACGGGGTGCTGCTCTATCGCGGCTACCCGATCGAGGAGCTAGCAGACCACAGCGAGTTCGTTGAGGTGGCCTATCTGTTGATGCACGGCGAGTTGCCGACGCCGGCCGAGCGCGCGGACTTCGATCGCGCACTTGGCCTGCACAACCTTCTGCACGAGCAGGTGCTGAGCTTCTACCGAGGCTTTCGCCGTGACGCGCATCCGATGGCAGTCATGGTCGGCGTGGTGGGCGCGTTGTCGGCCTTCTATCACGACGTCATGGATATGCGTAATCAGCAAGACCGCGTGTTGGCGGCGATCCGGCTGATCGCCAAGATGCCGATGATCGCGGCCGCCAGCTATACCTATTCCATGGGTCGGCCGCAGCGCTATCCG
>CP070641.1:817569-821978 GCA_020354085.1 Pseudomonadota bacterium | reverse complement strand
CCTTATTAGTTCACTGATCTCTGACGGGTTGAGTTGCATCGTTCAAATCCTCGTTACGAATTCAGGGTCGCGGCCATGCGTTCCAGCCGGCCGCGCACGGAGGCGTCGATCACCAGATCACCGGCCCGGATCAACAGTCCACCGATCACCTGCGGGTCGATTTCCACGGTAACACGCACCTCGCGTTGCAGGCGTTTCTTCAGCGCGGTTTCAATTTTCTTCACCTGCGCGTCGTCGAGCGCCAGTGCCGCCGTCACGGTCGCCTCGACGCGCTGCTCGGCAGCGTTCTTGAGCTCCTCGAACACCGCGACGATCTCCGGCAGCAAGCCGAGCCGGCGGTTCTCGACCAGCACGCGAATGAGGCTCTGTCCCTCGGCGTTGAGCTGATCTGCGCAGACGTTGATGAAGAGTTCGCTCAGCCGTGCGCGCGCGAACTTCGGGTCGCTCGCCAGGCGCGCGATATTGGCGTCACTGGCAACGAGCGCGGCAAAGGCCAACATGCGCGACCAGGCATCGAGCGTCTTGCGATCGCGCGCGAGCGCGAATACCGCTTCAGCGTAGGGTCGGGCGATGGTTTTGGCTTCGGCCATGGCGCTATAGCTTGGTGACGATCTCGTCGAGCAGCTTGCCGTGCTGCGCCTTGTCGACTTCCTTTTGCAGGATGCGCGCGGCGCCGGCGACGGCCAGATCGGCGATCGCGGTGCGCAGCTGCTCCTTGGCGCGCATCGCTTCAAGCTCGATTTCGGCGCGCGCGGCGGCGAGCAGGCGCTCGCTCTCGGCGCGCGCCTGGTTCTTGGCGTCCTCGATGACATTGGCGGCACGCTTGCCGGCCTCGGCCATCACGCCGGTGGCATCCTCGCGCGCCTCGCGCAGGATCTCAGTGGCCTTCTTGTGCGCGAGCTCAAGCTCGGACTTGGCGCGCTCGGCCTGCGCGAGTCCGTCGGCGATGGTCTTTTGGCGATCGGCCATGGCGCGCATCACGGGCGGCCACACCAGCTTCATGGTGAACCACACCAGCAACGCGAAGGTGATCATCTGGCCGACGAGCGTGACATTGATATTCACGGTCTGGCTCCTCTAAGTCTCGTGGGTCGCAGCGCCGACGACTAACCGCCGGCGGCCTTGAGGGCAGCGGCGAACGGGTTGGCAGTGGTGAACCACAGCGCGAGACCGACACCGATCATGGTCACCGCGTCGAGCAGACCGGCAACGATGAACATCTTTACCTGCAGCGTGGGGATCATCTCCGGCTGGCGCGCCGCGCCTTCCAAGAAGCGTCCGCCCAGCAGCCCGAAACCGATTGCTGTGCCGAGCGCACCCATGCCCAGAATCAGGCCCACCGCGATGGCGGTCATACCGTACAAAGTTTCCATAGACAAAGCCTCCGAAGAAATAGAAGTTGAATTTTCGAAACCGTAACTAGTGCACGTCCTCGTGTGCCATCGACAGATACACGACGGTCAACACCATGAAGATGAACGCCTGCAACGTAATAATGAGGATATGGAACACGGCCCACGGCCAGGACAGCAGCGGTTGTATCCACCAGGGCAGAAGCGCGATCAGGATGAAGATCATCTCGCCGGCGTAGAGATTGCCGAACAGGCGCAATGACAACGATAACGGCTTGGCCAGAAGCTCGACGATGTTGAGCACCAGGTTCGCGGGAAACAGATACGGGCCGAACGGATGCGTCAGGAATTCCTTGGCGTACCCAACCGGCCCCTTGATCTTGAAGCTGTAGAAAACAATCAGCAGCAGCACCGACACCGACAGACCGAAGGTGGCGTTCATGTCGGTCGACGGCACCACGCGCAGATACGGCACGCCGAACCAGCTCGCGATCAGCGGCAGCAAGTCCACCGGCACCAGGTCCATGAAATTCCACAGAAACACCCAGCAGAAAATCGTGAGCGCCAGCGGCGCGATCAATTCACTCCTGCCATGGAAACTGTCCTTCACCTGGCGGTCGGCGAACTCGACCATGATCTCGACGAAGTTTTGCAGACCACCGGGCACACCGGCGGTCGCACGTACCGCCACCTTGCGAAACAGGAAGAAGAAAGTCAGACCCAGCGCGCTCGAGAAGAACAGGGTGTCGAGGTGGAACGTCCAGAAGCCCTGACCCACCGTGAGGTTGGTGAGGTGGTGAATAATATAATCGGTGGCTGGGTTGCCGCTGGCTGCCTCGGTGCTCATGCCTTGTCTGCCTTGGTTTGATCGATCGTTGGCAACAACGCCGCCCAGTACACCATTAAGGTAAGTCCGTAGGTCACAATCAGCGGCAGCGGCTGGGCTTCGAGCCACAGCACCGCCACCACGAACAGCGCGGCGGTCAACGCCATCTTGATTGCTTCGGCTACGTAGAAACTGCGCACGACCGATTGGGCGCTACGGCCACCGAATCCGAACACGTGCCAGGCGAAGTATAGGTTGGTGGCAACGCCGATCAGGCCACCCGTCAGCGCGGAGTAACCCGCGCGCGCGCCGAAACCGGCGGCCGCTCCCCCCGCTACCAATAGGGCGGTCGCCAACTGCGCCAGAATGATCTTATAAACTGTTGATTTACCGTTCATTACGGGCAACCGAAGGTACGGCCAGACTTCTACGACGCGGTCAACGGGGGGCCCATGCGGTAGCCATGAAACACAAGTGGCCAGACCCTCTCTCGGCGAGTCCGGCCACAGTTGGGCGCCGATAGCCCGCTAGAGGCCGGCGGCGAGGGCGCGCAGTATAAATACCCGGTGTTACAGGGTCAATGATAGGCCAATAAAGGGCCGTTATTCACCACACGTTCAATCGGGACGCGTCAGATTCTTTTGAAAGATGGCCTTGTGCACGTCACCCACGCTCACGATTCCCACCAACTTGCCGCCGTCCGACACTGGAATGCGCCGTATGCGATTGCGAAACATGATGGAGGCGGCACGCAGCAACGGCATGTCCGGCTCCACCGTGAAGACCCGGTTGCTCATCAAGTCCGCCACCTTCATGTGCACCACGTCGCGGTACTCGCCCTCGATCGCCTCGTAGTCGACCGGCTTCGGGTTCTCCATGATGTCATCGAGGCTCGGGAACATCCCATGCAGGATGTCCTTTTCCGAGATCACCCCGATGATCTTGCCGGCTTCGTCCACGACCGGCATGCCGCTGATCTTGTTGAAGCACATGGTTGTCGCGATGTCGCGAATCTTGTCGTCGGGTTTGGCGGCCTTGACGGCCGTCGTCATCACATCTTTCACTCGCATTGCTAGCCTCCTGTGGCGGGTGACCGCCGATCCGGCGCCATTCTTGTATGTGATCTCATCCCGCCGCACCCACGCGACGGGCACGCGGCCCGGTGTAGCAGGCCATGGTAGCGATGGCCGCACCGCCCCCGCTAGTAGAAAGCCGCTATGCGCTCATGAAAACTGCTTATTGCCGGCGTGCTGGTACTGAACTTGCAGAACGCGAGGCCTGGGCGAGCGCATCATCCAATAGCGCGACCGCTTGCTTGATGCCGCGCGGCTCGGTCGCGGGTGGGGCCGCCAGAGACCACAGCGCCTGCAAATCGACTTCTACGTCACCACGCGTCAGCGCCTCGATATCGATGGCACGCGTGCGACCGTGTTGCGCGAGCCACTCGATCAGGTAAGGCGCCTCCGGCCAGTCACCGCGCGGAACGTACAACATCGGCACGGCATTGCAGCCCGCCTCGGCGAAGGTGCCATAACCGGGTTTGCCGATGATCGCATCGCAACCCCGCAGCACATCGGTAAACGGCAACCCGAGCGCCTCCATGTCACTGAAGCCTGCGCGCCGAACGGTCCAAGCCGCCGGCACCAACCAGTGAATATTCGATGCGGCGGGCCAGCGCTCGACCGGCAGGCGCAGCTCAATACCGCCGGTCGAAAGCATCACCAGGCGCGTGTCGGGCGCAAGCCCGAGTTTCCGGAAAATCTCCGCGCGCCGATCTTGGCCGACAGTAGCAACCGGTCCGATCGTAATACTGTTGGCGAGATCTGACATCGGCATGCCCGGCTCAAGGCGCAGGAACATTTCCGCCGCGCGGTATGCCGCGCGCATTTCCTGCTCGATGCGCGCCGCTTCGGGTCGCGCGCTGAAGTAGTGCGTGTAGATATCCGCCCAGTTGAGCGAGCACATGGCCACTGCGCGGATTCCGGCACGCGCGGCGGCGGCCAGCGGCAGATAGGCGATGTTGCTCAGTACCAGATCGGGCGGCGCTGCGCGCAAACGCCCCGCCTCCCGCGTGACACGCGCATCCCAATCCTGGTGAAACCGCTCATAGGCCAGTGCGCTGTCCTCCAGACGAACGTCAACCGCGGAGTTCATGTGCATGCCGACATCGCTATCTACGGCCTCGATGACGAAATCCCCTGCGAAGCGCCGGCGTAGAAATTCCTCCGGCA
>CP070641.1:813044-817469 GCA_020354085.1 Pseudomonadota bacterium | reverse complement strand
CCGGCGTTGCTCACCGCGGTGCTCGAGAAGCTTGCTGAGATTGGTGCCGAGATCGAGACTGGCGAGAATTGGGTGAGCCTCAAGATGAACGGCAAGCGCCCGCGCGCGGTCAATGTGCGTACGGCGCCGTATCCGGCGTTCCCGACCGATATGCAAGCGCAGTTCATCGCGATGAACGCGATCGCCGAGGGTACCGGCACGGTCACGGAGACGATCTTCGAGAACCGCTTCATGCACGTCTACGAGTTGCAGCGCATGGGCGCCGACATCGAGATGGAAGGCAACACCGCGATCGTGCGTGGTGTGAAGAGCATCAAGGGTGCGCCGGTGATGGCGACCGATCTGCGCGCCTCGGCGAGCCTCGCGCTCGCCGGGCTGGTGGCCGATGGTGAGACCATGGTGGACCGTATCTACCATATCGACCGCGGCTACGAATGTATCGAAGAGAAGCTAGCGCAACTCGGCGCGCGCATCCGGCGCGTGCCGGGTGAGCGCACGGTGGCCTCGGCCCGGCAAAAATCGGCTTGAGCATGGCGACAGTCATGTCGAGCGCCGACTCCCGTCCCGCGGACGCGGCCACAAGCGTCAACATTGCCTTGTCCAAGGGCCGCATCCTTGAGGAATCGCTGCCGCTGCTCGCGCGCGCCGGCATTCGCCCCGTCGAAGACCCGCTCACCACGCGCAAACTCATTCTCGACACCAGCCTGCCGCAGGTGAAGCTCACGATCATCCGCGCGGCCGATGTCCCGACCTACGTCAAGTTCGGCGCCGCCGACCTCGGCATCGCCGGCAAAGACGTATTAATGGAATACGAGGGCGATGGCCTGTACGAACTGCTCGATCTCGGCATCGCGCGCTGCCGGCTGGCGGTGGCGGAACCCGCGAGCCTGGCCTCGCGCGACGACCCGCGCGTCTGGACGCGCGTGCGCGTCGCCACCAAGTACGTCAACATCACGCGCCGGCACTTCGCCGCCAAGGGCATCCAAACCGACATCATCAAGCTCTACGGTTCGATGGAGCTTGCGCCGCTCGTGGGCCTGTCGGAGCGGATCGTGGATCTGGTGAGTTCCGGTCAGACACTCAAGGCCAATGGGCTTGTCGAAGTCGAGCACATCGCGGACATCTCGGCCTGGCTGGTGGCCAACAAAGCGGCCATGAAGATGAAGCGCGCGGCGCTAAAGCGCGTAGTGGACGAGCTCTCGGCAGCTGTGGGTTCGAAGTGATGGCGCTCAAGATTCGTATGCTCGAAACTTCGGCGCCGGATTTCCCCGCGCAGTTCGCGGCGCTGCTTGATCGTACCCAAACAGTCGATCCCAAGATCGAAGTCACGGTGCGCGAGATCATCGACGCGGTGCGGTCGCGTGGCGATGCCGCGGTAGTGGAATTCACACGCCGCTTTGATCGGCACGTGGTGGACTCGCCGCTGGCGCTCGAAATCCCGCGCTCGCGCCTGGCACAGGCTGAGCGCGCCGTCAGCGCTGATCATTTGCAGGCGCTCGCGGCGGCCGCTGCGCGCATCCGCGCCTACCACGAGCGCCAGCGCGTCGACTCCTGGCGCTACACCGAAGGCGATGGCACCGTGCTTGGCCAGCAGGTCACGCCGCTCGAGCGCGTCGGTCTCTACGTACCCGGCGGCAAGGCCGCCTACCCGTCATCGGTGCTGATGAACGCCGTCCCCGCCAAGGTCGCGGGCGTGGCCGAGCTCATCATGGTGGTGCCGACACCCGACGGTGAGTTGAACGACCTGGTGCTTGCGGCCGCGTCCATCGCCGGCGTCGATCGCGTGTTCACCATCGGTGGAGCGCAAGCGGTGGCGGCCCTTGCCTACGGCACCAAGACGATCCCCAAGGTCGACAAGATCGTTGGCCCCGGCAACATCTATGTTGCCACCGCCAAGCGCATGGTGTTCGGCGCGGTCGCGATCGACATGATTGCGGGGCCCTCCGAGATCGTGGTGGTGTGTGACGGCAAGACCGATCCCGACTGGGTGACGATGGATTTATTCTCGCAAGCCGAGCACGACGAGGACGCGCAGGCGATCCTGATCAGCACCGATGCCGCCTATACCCGCAAGGTGCAGCAGGCAATGGAGCGGAATCTCACCGGTATGGAACGTGCGTCGATCATCCGCGCTTCGCTCGAGGCGCGCGGCGCGCTCATTACCGTGCGCGATCTGGACGAGGCTGTGAGCCTGGTCGATCGCATCGCGCCGGAGCACCTGGAGCTTTCGATTGAAGACGCCCTCCAGGTTGCGCAACGCGTGCGCCACGCCGGCGCCATCTTTCTTGGGCGCTACACCGCCGAGGCGGTGGGCGATTACTGCGCCGGACCCAATCACGTGTTGCCGACCGCAGGCACCGCGCGATTCTCGTCGCCCCTGGGTGTGTACGATTTCCAGAAGCGCACTAGCCTCATCATGTGCTCGGACGCCGGCGCCGATACTCTTGGGCGTACTGCGTCGGTCTTGGCGCGCGGCGAGCGCCTGACCGCGCACGCGCGTTCGGCGGAATACCGGATCAAGAAGTAGTTTCAGGTTTAAGGTTTCGGGTTTCAGGTTGCCCGGACCGCTCCTTAACCTGAAACTTCAAACCTGAAACTTGAAACTTGTCATGACCGCACTGCCCGATAAAGTTGCTCGCCTCGTGCGCCCCGAAATCCGCGCGCTCAAGGCCTATCACGTGCCGGACGCCACGGGGCTGATCAAGCTCGACGCCATGGAAAACCCCTACACGTGGCCGGAGGAGGTGCGGAGCGCCTGGCTTGAAGCCGTACGTCAGGTGAGCTTGAACCGCTATCCGGACCCCGGCGCGCGCAAAGTGAAGGAAAGCTTGCGGACGGCGCTCGAGGTTCCGCCCGGCCAAGACCTTTTGCTCGGCAACGGTTCGGATGAGCTGATTCAGATCATCTGTCTCGCGCTCACACGTCCGAGCGCGGTGGTGCTCGCGCCCACGCCCACATTCGTCATGTACGAAATGATAGCCACCTTCACCGGCATGAAATTCATCAGCGTGCCGCTCGCCAAGGACTACGCGCTCGATGACGCCGCCATGCTCGAAGCCATTGAGCGCGAAGAGCCTGCCGTTGTCTTCCTGGCATATCCGAACAACCCAACCGGAAACCTATTTGATCGTGCGGTGGTCGAGCGCCTGATTCGCGCCGTGCCTGGTTTGGTCGTCGTGGACGAGGCCTATCACGCGTTCGCCCAGGACTCGTTCATGGCGCAGCTTTCCGAATTCGATAATCTCTTGGTGATGCGTACGCTCTCCAAACAGGGTCTCGCCGGCCTGCGTTTAGGGGTCCTGGCGGGCGCACCTGCCTGGCTCAACGAATTCGACAAGGTGCGACTGCCGTATAACCTGGGGAGTTTGACGCAGGCGAGCGCAGAGTTTGCGCTCACCCAGCGCGCGATGCTCGATGAACAGGCGGCGCAGATCTGTCGCGATCGCGAAACGCTGTATCAGGAACTCGCGGCCATCGACGGGCTGACTGTTTGGCCCAGTCGCGCGAATTTCATTCTGTTCCGTGTGGAGACGAAATCGGCCGACCAGGTGTTTCAGGCGTTGCTGCGGGCGAAGGTATTGGTCAAGAATATGAACGCCACGATGCCGGAGTGCTTGCGGGTGACGGTCGGCATGCCGGCTGAGAACGCCGCGTTTGTAGCGGCGTTGCGAGGGGCATTGAAATAGGGGCTATGCTAGTATTCGATCGTACAAACGCACCCAACTCCCATGTCCCCCCGCCGCGCGCAAGTCACGCGCAACACCAAGGAAACGCAGATCACGGTCGAGGTGAACCTCGACGGTAACGGCGCCTGCCGGCTCGATACCGGTATCTCGTTTCTTGAGCACATGCTGGAGCAGGTGGCGCGCCACGGTTTGATCGACCTCACGATCACGGCGAAGGGCGACCTGCACATAGACTCCCACCACACGGTCGAGGATATCGGCATTACCCTGGGACAGGCGTTCGCCAAGGCGGTCGGCGAAAAGAAGGGTCTCCGCCGCTATGGACATGCCTACGTGCCGCTCGATGAGGCGCTGTCACGCGTGGTCGTCGACTTCTCCGGTCGTCCGGGGCTGGAATATCACGTCGAGTTTTCACGCGCGCGCATCGGCGAGTTCGACGTCGACCTGGTGCACGAGTTCTTCCAGGGGTTCGTTAATCATGCGCAGGTCACCGCGCACATTGACTGTTTGCGCGGGGATAACGCCCACCATGTGGCCGAAACCGTGTTCAAGGCGTTTGGGCGGGCGCTGCGCGCGGCGCTCGAACTCGATCAGCGCATGGGGGCAGTGGTGCCGTCGACCAAGGGCAGTCTATAGGCGCTGCGCGCGCGGTGAGCTTTATCCAATCGCATTTGATCGCCGTTTCCCGAACGCCAAATGACCACCATCGCGGTCATCGATTACGAAATGGGCAATTTGC
>CP070641.1:808509-812944 GCA_020354085.1 Pseudomonadota bacterium | reverse complement strand
TACCAGCGTGACCTGGTACTACTTCCGCTACATCCTGCGCGACATACGCAATTGGCTGGCTCAACTTCCGCCCGACGTCGCCGAGCGCATTGCATTCCGCAATGCCCAGCGGCTGATGCAGACCATGATTAGCGCCGCTCAGCCGAACGCGCCGCTTGTAATGTCTTAAGCGGGGCGCGCCGCCCTGCATTGCGCACCTCCTCCTGGTAGACATACTCTGCGATAAATCGTTTGCGTGCTCGCTCAAGCACGTAGCGCCTGCTCTCACTAGGGGCAATACGCTTGTATCGTTTATGCTGACACCATGTCGGCATTGCTAGAAGTGCGTGGCCTCACCCGTGCCTTCTTGGAAGGCGAGCGTAAGCGTGTCGTGCTGCAAGGCGTCGACCTCGACGTCGAGGCCGGCAGCTGTGTCGCGCTGCTCGGACGCAGCGGTTCGGGCAAGTCGACCGTCCTGAATCTCATTGGCGGCATCGATCGCCCGGATGCGGGTCAGGTGCGTATCGCCGACACCGACGTCACGGCGTTGTCCGAACGCGAGCGCACGCTGTTCCGTCGCCGCCACATCGGCTTCGTGTATCAGGCCTATAACCTCATTCCCACATTGACGGTGGAAGAAAACCTTCTGCTGCCACTCGAACTGAATGCCCGCCCACCCGATCAGGCGAAAGACACCGTCGCCGATCTGCTCGCGGCGGTCGGCCTGGCCGATCGTGCGGCGGCCTTTCCCGATCGCCTGTCTGGCGGCGAGCAACAACGCGTCGCCATCGCCCGCGCGCTGGTGCACGAACCGATGCTGGTCTTGGCCGACGAGCCGACCGGAACGCTCGACGCCGACACCGGCCGCCAGGTCTTGGCGCTTTTCGATCGACTGCTGCGAGCGCGCGGAAAGACCTTATTGCTCGTCACACACTCACGTGAAGTGACGCGCCTCGCCGACCGTGTCTTGACCCTGGAAGATGGCCATTTGCACTCGCGGGCGAAAGAGGTCGTATGGTAAATGGTCTCGCCGCGCGTGCCGCCGCGCGGCACTTCGCGCGTCACCCGTGGCAACTGGTTCTAACCATCATCGGCGTTGCGCTCGGCGTCGCCGTAATGGTCTCGGTCGACATCACCAACGAGGCCGCGGCACGCGCTTTCGCGCTGTCCTCGGACACGGTGGTCGGCAAGGCCACGCACCAGATCATCGGCGGACCGACCGGCCTGGACGAACGTCTATACCTGCGGTTGCGTACCGAGCTCGGCATGCGTGCCGCCGCACCGGTCATTGAGGGCTTCGGCACGGCGAATAGCGAGACTTTGCACCTGCTCGGTGTCGATCCCTTTGCCGAATCCGGCGTGCGCAATGAGCTGGCCGGTGTGGCGCGCGCGGCCACCACGCGCCTGCTCACGGAACCCAGCACCGTCGTCCTCGCCGACGTTACGGCCGAACGCCTTGGCCTCGCGTCGAATGATTCATTTCGCTTCGCTCTCGGCACGCGCAGCGCGCAGGTCACGGTTGCCGCCATCATTGCCACTGATGCCGGGAATCGTGCCCGGCTCGACGGACTGGTAATCGCCGATATCGCCACCGCGCAGGAGCTGCTCGGGACCGCGGGCCGCATCAGTTGGATCGATTTGGTGGTGCCCGAGGGAATAGAAGGCGAGACATTGCTGACGCGCATCCGCGCGATCTTGCCTGCCACCGCCGAGCTCGTGCCGGCCGCGTCACGCGCACAGACCATGGCCCAGATGACGCGCGCATTTCGCATCAATCTCACGGCCATGAGCCTGCTTGCGCTCCTGGTCGGCATGTTCCTGATCTTCAACACCATGACCTTCGCCGTCCTCCAGCGTCGGCGCCTGTTTGGTCTGTTGCGTGCGCTCGGGCTGACGCGCGACCAGCTGTTCGTTCTGGTCGTGCGAGAGGGTTTGGTCATCGGCGTGCTGGGCACGACCTTTGGGCTGCTCGCCGGCATTGCGCTCGCCCACGGGTTGATCGGTCTCGTGGCCCGCACCATCAATGATCTCTACTTCGTCGTCAGCGTCACCGAGCTCGCGATTGCCCCCGCACCGCTCATCAAGGGCGCCTTGCTCGGCATCGCCGGCACGCTGCTCGCGATGCTCGTCCCGGCGCGCGAGGCGGCCGTGACACCACCACAACAGACGGCCACGCGCTCGTTGCTTGAGACGCGCGCGCATTATGGCGCCCCGCGGCTCGCGCTTGCCGGTGGCGGTCTACTGCTGGCGGCGCTTGTCCTGCTCGCCTATTCGAGCCGCGATCTGCTGGTCGCCTTCGCCGGTGTGTTCCTGGTCATCATCGGTCTCACGCTCATGGCGCCGATGGTGGTGCACGGCGTCACCCGTGCGCCCGCCGCGATAGTCGGCCGGTGGACGGGACCCACCGGCAGACTTGCCCTGCGCGGCATCGATGCGAGTTTGTCTCGCACCGGGGTGGCGATCGCCGCGCTCATGCTTGCAGTCGCCACTACCATCGGCGTGGGCATCATGATCGCGAGCTTTCGTGCCTCGGTTGCCGATTGGCTGGACACCACCCTGCGCGCCGATCTATTCGTCGGCGTGCCCAGCCTCAAGTCCACCCGCAATCCCGCGCATCTCGATCCGGATTTTACCGCACGTGTGCGCTCCCTCCCTGGGATCGGGTCGGTAACCAGTGTTCGCTATGTGGTTGTCGAAACGCACGGTCGGCTCGACGAGCTGATGGTACTCGACGCGCCGCGCGACTTTGGCGAGCGCTTCACAATCTTGCAGGGCGATCCCGAAGCGGCGTTGAACGACTTCTTCGCCGGCAGCGCGATACTCGTGACCGAACCTTACGCCTACCACCGGGGTGTCGCGGTCGGCGACAGCTTGGTGCTCCGTACCGAACGGGGACCGACGGCGTTTCGCATCGCCGGCATATTTCGCGACTACGCCACGGAACACGGTCAGCTCGTGATGATCCGATCGCTCTATGACGCACACTATGCCGATCCGCACGTCACGACACTTGGCATCTGGCTTGCCCCGTCGGCATCGATTGCGGACGTAACTGCGGCGGTGCGCGCGGCCGTTCCCGCGGGCATGGAAGTCGTGGTGCGCGCCAATCGTGAGTTGCGAGCACTGTCACTCGCGATATTCGATCGCACCTTTACCATTACGACCGTGTTACGAGGGCTTGCCGTGATCGCGGCCGTCATCGGCATCCTGAGCGCGCTCATGGCGCTCGCGCTCGAGCGCGCGCGCGAACTCGGCGTACTCCGGGCGGTCGGTTTCACGCCCGGCCAAATGCGCGCGCTGGTCTTGACCCAGAGCGGCGCCATGGGGCTGATCGCCGGGGCGCTTGCGATTCCCATGGGCGTGGTGCTCGCGCATCTGCTGATCGATGTCATTAACCGCCGCGCCTTCGGATGGAGCATGGACATCCAGCTCTCCGCTACGGTAATGCTGGAAGGCGTCGTGCTCGCCGTACTGGCGGCCCTGCTGGCCGGCATCTATCCGGCGCTCAAAATGGCCCGCGCCGTCCCGGCAGAAAGCCTGCGCGAAGAATGAAATCAATTCACGCTGCCGTCTTTCTTGTGGCGTTGGTCGCGCTCGCTATCATCGCGTGGCTGGCGACGCGACCCGTCGCGTTGCGCGAGGAGACGCGCCTCGACGTGGCCGAAGCACTCGGCGGGCCGGCCGATCCCGCCTTTGCCCGGGCGCTCGCCGCCTACACGTTTCAGTTTCCCCGTGACCATGGACCACATCCGCTGTTTCGCAACGAGTGGTGGTACTTCACCGGCAATCTGCGCGACCACCTAGGCCGGCGCTTCGGCTACGAGCTCGCGCTGTTTCGTATCGCGCTCACCCCGCACGCGGTGGCGCGCCAGTCCGAATGGGGGACCAACCAAGTTTACATGGCGCACTTCGCGCTCACCGACGCCGGTGGGCAGCGCTTTCAATTCTTCGAACGCATCGCCCGCGGCGCCGCCGGGCTCGCGGGAGCGCGCGCCGAGCCGTTCGCCATCTGGCTGGAAAACTGGGGCGTGCACGCCGGTCGACAGGACCCGCATACCTGGCGCCTGACAGCCGCCGCAGACGACATTGCCATCGATGTCACACTCGCGCCGGAAAAGCCGATCGTGCTGCAAGGTGATCGTGGCCTGAGCCAAAAAAGCGACGAGCCGGGCAATGCCTCCTACTACTATTCCATTCCGCGCCTCGCAACCCGCGGTCATGTCACGATTGGCGATCGACGCCATGCCGTGCAAGGCACCTCATGGTTGGACCGCGAGTGGAGCACGAGCGCGCTTGGCAGTGAACAAGTCGGCTGGGATTGGTTCGCGCTGCAATTCGACGATGGTACCGATCTGATGTACTACCAACTACGCCAACAAGACGGGCGTAACGATCCGCACAGTCAAGGCGTGCTGATCGGCGCGAAGGGCGGCGCGCGCCGCTTGCAAGCCGGGGA
>CP070641.1:803952-808409 GCA_020354085.1 Pseudomonadota bacterium | reverse complement strand
CACGCCGACCACGAGCAAAACGCCTCGACATCGACGGTACGGCTGGCCGCCTCGAGCGGCGCCAATCCGTTCGCCTGCATCGCCGCCGGCATTGCCAGCCTGTGGGGGCCGGCGCACGGCGGCGCCAATGAGGCGGTGCTCAAGATGCTGACCGAGATCGGGCGGGTCGAGGATATCCCGAAGGCACTGGCGCGCGCCAAGGACAAAAAGGACTCGTTCCGTTTGATGGGCTTTGGCCATCGTATCTACAAGAATTTCGATCCTCGCTCGCGCGTCATTCAGGAGCAGGCCCGGGGCGTGTTGAAGCACCTCGGCATCGATGATCCGCTGCTCGACGTCGCGGTACGCCTGGAGGAGATCGCACTCCAGGACGAATATTTCATTGAGCGCAAGCTCTATCCGAACGTCGATTTCTACTCCGGCATTCTGTTGCGCGCGATGGGGTTCCCGACCAATATGTTCACGGCCGTGTTTGCGCTGGCGCGCACCGCCGGCTGGGCAAGCCATTGGCTCGAGCAGCAAGACGAATCGCACGGTATCGATCGCCCGCGTCAGCTCTACGTCGGCAAGACGCAGCGCAAGTATCCAGTCAAGAAGAAATAGTCGCGGTGTCTCGCCGTTCACGCGGCGTATCGAAGTTCGACTCCGGTCTTCGGCGGCTGCGGCGCGCCGTTCTGAGGCGCTACGCTTTGTTGCCGAAGCGTGAGCGTAGGCTGCGGCGCTTTTCGTAAGCTTCGCGCGCGATCGCCACGTCTTCCAGAAAGTACGGTAGCTCCTCGAGCGTAAGCGCCTGCGGCCCGTCGACCAGCGCCTTGGCCGGGACCGGATGGAAGTCCACCAGGATCATGTTGGCGCCGGCGATTACGCCCTGCGCCGTGACATGCAGCACGTCCAGGATGCCGTCCGGGGCGTGCTCGCGCGAGCCGACCGAGTGCGAGGGGTCGATGCATACCGGCATGCGCGTCAGTCGTTTCACGACGGGGACATGCGCGAAATCGACAAAATTGCGGTGCGGGTCGCCCATGTTGGTCTTCATGCCGCGCAATCCGAAGACGATGCGGCTGTTACCCTCGCTCGCCAGGTACTCCGCCGCGTTGAGCGACTCCTCCATGGTGATACCAAAACCGCGCTTGAGCAGCACGGGAAACTCGCGCTGGCGCCCGACGATTTTCAGCAGCTCGAAGTTCTGGGTGTTGCGCGTGCCGATCTGCAGCATCACGCCGGTTGGGTGGCCGGTGCGTTCCAATGCCTCACGGATCTCATCGACGTGCTTGTCGTGGGTGATCTCCATGGCAATTACCTTGATGCCGTACTTGCCCGCGAGCTCGAACACCCATGGCAGGCACTGTTTGCCGTGGCCCTGAAAGGAATAGGGGTTGGTGCGCGGCTTGTAGGCGCCCATGCGCGTGCAGACCTGAGCGTGCGTCTTGAGCGCCCGCATCATCAACTCGACGTGTTCGGGCGTGTCGACCGCGCACAGGCCGGCGAACACATTGAGGCCGTCTTGGTCGAAGCGCACCCCGTTGTATTCGAAGCCGGTGGCGCGAGTGTCGTCTTGGTGGCGACCGACCACGCGATACTCTTCCGAGATGCGCACGACGCGCTCGACACCCGGCAGGCTCTCGATCTCGGCACGGTCGAGCGCCATGGTGTCGCCAATGAGATAAATTTCTGTGACGGTGCGCAGCGATCCGACCTCCTGGTGCACGCGCGTCTTGATATTCGGTTTGTGCGCAAGGTAATCGAGCACCGCGCGGTACTCGCGGCTCTCGGGGGCAACCTCAGGGTGCAGAATGACGATCATGGCGTGGGGTAGTGGCGGCGTTCGCTCGCGCGTATTCTAGCGGCAAGCCCGCGCCCGCGCGCATGCTGTCTCATGACCGAAACGATTCGCCGCCCGCCGCCGTATTCGCTCGACCCCGACGTCCTCACCCGCGAGGTCCGGGTCGACACCTACCGGTCCTCTGGTGCCGGTGGGCAGCACGTCAACCGCACCGAATCCGCTGTACGACTCACCCATCCACCGTCGGGCGTGGTAGTAGTCGCTTCCGACACGCGCTCGCAGATCCGCAATCGCGAGATTGCCTGGGAACGCCTGCGCGAGCGCCTGGCACGCCTCAATCAACGGCCCAAGAAGCGCCGTCCGACGCGAGTGCCGCGGGCCGCCAAGGAGCGGCGCCTGGCAGCCAAGCGCCGTGCCGCAGAGCGCAAACGCCGGCGGGGACGCCCAGACGAGTTCTAACGGTGGCGTCGTTGTCAGAATCCCAGCACTTGACGTAGGATGGCCCCGTCGCCCGTACAGCAACAACACCAAGCGGACGGCACATTAGCTTTTCATAATAGAGGAGCCTTTATGCAAGTTGGTACCGTCAAGTGGTTTAACAATGCCAAGGGTTATGGCTTTATCGTTCCTACGGACGGCAGTGATGACGTCTTCGTGCACTTCTCCACCATCGAGGCGGACGGGTACAAGACACTCGCTGAGGGGCAGCAGGTGGAGTTTGAGCAGACCCAGGGACCCAAGGGAAGACAAGCCACCCGCGTCCTTCCGCGCTAGGAGATAACAAACCGGATTTATGAAGCCCCGTCCACGCGACGGGGCTTTTTTTCTCTACAGTACGCCGCCGTATGGCCTCCGGCGCGTGCCACCGAATAGTCTCGATCGATGTCGCTGGAAGAACTAATTCAGAACTACGGCTATCTGGCCATTTTGGTAATCACCTTCATTGAGGGTGAGACCATAGTGATCCTCGCCGGTATTGCTGCACACTTAGGATACCTGGACATCAACTTAGTCGCGCTCACCGCCATTGCCGGCAGCTTCGCCGGCGATCAACTGTGGTTCTACATTGGCCGGCACTGGGGCCCGAAAATCATCGCCAAGCGCCTGAGTTGGCAGGAAGGTGCCGAAAAAGTCTACAAGCACCTGCATCGCCACCAGTACTGGCTGATCCTGACCTTTCGCTTCTACTACGGCCTGCGCAACGTTACGCCATTCGTGGTCGGTTCGGCCGGTATCCCGCGTTTGCGTTTTTTTACGCTCAACCTAATTGGCGCCATCGTCTGGGCTTTTATCTTTGCCTATACGGGCTTCTTTGTGGGTGAGGCTTTCAAATATTTCATCGACGACTACCACCGCTATGCGCTCTACGTGCTGGGGGGTCTGGTGGTCGTCGGGTTGGCGATCTGGATCATCACCATGTGGCGCCACCGCCGCCACGCCCGCGAGCATGGCCTGAAATAGCCGCAGGCGAGCTGCGATTCAGGCGCCGCGCTCGAACGCCATCGCAAAGAAGCCGTCGGTGGCGTGCGTATGCGGCGCCAAGCGCAGCGCCGCATCGTGCATGGGCACGGTTACATCGCGGTGCGCGAGCAGCTCTTGCGCGGCGAGCGGCGTGAACCCCGGGTGGCTGGCGAGAAAGGCTTCGACGACGGCGTCGTTCTCCTCGCGCAGCAAACTACAGGTTGCATAGACCAGGCGTCCGCCGACTTTAAGCAGCTCACTAGCGGCTGCCAGGATCCGGGCCTGTGCTTCCGCCAGCGACGCAAGGTCGATTGCGCGCCATTTGATGTCCGGGTTGCGGCGCAGGGTGCCGGTGCCGGAGCACGGCGCGTCAACCAGCACGCGGTCGATCTTGCCGTGCAGTCGCCGTACGCGCTCGTCATTCTCGTGCGCGATGACAACCGAGCGCACGTTTTGCAACCCGGAGCGTTGCAGGCGTGGCTTCAGCTTCTCCAAACGCTTCGCCTGCGTGTCGAAGGCGTAGACCGTTCCGGTATTGGCCATGAGCGCGCCCAGGTGCAGGGTCTTGCCACCGGCGCCGGCGCAGAAGTCGACCACCATCTCGTGCCGGCGCGGTTCCACTAAGAGCGACAACAACTGGCTGCCTTCGTCTTGGATTTCGAACAGCCCCTCTTTAAAAGCCGCCGTGTGAAACAGCGGTTCGCGTGTCGCGCGCCGTAGGCCAACGGGCGAATAGGGTGTGAGCTCGGTCGCGAAGCCCTCGGCCGCCAGGCGCGTGCGCAACTCCTCGCGCTTGATCTTGATCGTATTCGCGCGCAGATCGACAGGAGCGGGCGCCTTGAGCGCGCTGGCAAGCGCGAGCGCCTCCGTGTCCCCGAGTTGGTCGCGCAGCGCCTGTGCCAGCCAATCCGGTAGATCGGCGCGTACCGCGAACGGGAGCGCAGCTTCATCAAGCTGGCGCGCACGCGCGACCAGAGAAACCAAATCGCCATCGGCACCGGCGGCATCCAGTGCACGCGCACTGATGCCTTGGCGGATCATCCAGGCGTAGATGAGATCCTGCGGCGCAGCATCCTCCGCGCCGGCGATATGAGCGAGCTCGCGGCGATGACGGAGAACACCATAGACGGTCTCAGCAACTTGGCCGCGGTCGCGCACGCCCATCTCACGGTGGGCGCGGAAATAGCGTTCCATCTGGGCGTCCGCCGGCAGC
>CP070641.1:799360-803852 GCA_020354085.1 Pseudomonadota bacterium | reverse complement strand
ATTCCAGATGCCCGTGCGCATGGCCGGTCTCGCCTTCCGCCGTGGAGCGGAACACCGCCGAGACGTCGTTGAAGCCCTCGACGTCGGCCTTGTTGGCGAAGTACAGGTAACGACGGTTGGCCTGCGACTCGCCGGCAAAGGCGTCCTTGAGGTTCTGTTCAGTCTTGCTGCCTTTCAGTTTCATAGCGTTAAGTCTCCAAGAGTCAATTCAGGTTAAGAGGCACCGTTGTTAGGTGTGCGTTCACTATGGTGTCATCGGCACGTCAGGGCCAATGGATTGTCCCGATCGCCTCGATAGGCGCCGGCTATCGCCGCCGTTTGTAGGCCCTGATCATGCGCCGCACTCGGGGCCGCGGGTACGCGCCGCCGAGAAACTGCCCAAATGCCACGAGCGCACGACCGACGGGCCGCAGCAACTGCACGGCGAGGCTGTCTGTCTTCGCGCCTGACTCGAACGCGCTGAACTGGCTCGCGAACAAACCTACGGGTGTCGTGGTTGCGGTGTAGGACATAGTCTGTATCTCCATCGATTCGCCGTGTGTCACGGTACGGGAGTGAGACTACGGGGACGAGCGACCACTTTCTAATTGAATGTCGCCATGGGGAAGATAGCGGGTGTCTATTATTAAGCTACCAGGGAGTGAATCTCTTCGAAATGGGCTCACACGCGTGGTCATGTTAGTCAACTTCGCGCCTTGCCGGCGGCTGCACATGAGTCTGATGCTCGTCGCTATTCTTTTCGGCGGCGCGTCCGCGCACGCACGCGAGGCGATCAAGCCAGCGCCACAACCAAAGGTGAATGCCGCCGACGTCGCGCAGCGGATTCACAAGTTAGTCAACGAAGAACGTAAGAAACATAAGCTTCCGGCGCTCGCCTGGGATTCCGCGCTCGCACACATCGCGGCCGATCACAGCCGCGACATGGCGCGGCGCAACTATGTGGGTCACGACAGCCCTGAGGGCTATAGCTTCAGCGATCGCTACCGGCAGGCCGGCTACAACTGTGAAGTCCGCATTGGGAACACAATTCACACCGGTGCCGAGAACGTAGCGCTCGCCCGCCTCTACAACTCCCTCACTAAGAGAAATGGCATCGCCTACTACGACTGGAACTCACCCGATGCCATTGCTCGCAAGACTGTCCAGGGTTGGATGCAAAGCCAAGGCCACCGCGAAAATATACTCACCCCGCACTGGCGCCGCCAAGGCATCGCTGTCGAGATCCGTTCCGAGAACAAGGTGCTCATCACGCAGAATTTTTGTTAATCGGACGAGATCGTCCGACGAGTGGCACAAGAGAGGAAAAATCCCTTCGTTGCGAAGAATATAAGGGGGAGAAATGTGATCTGATCTCGATAATGCCGAAAGCCCCCGCCACCGGAACCTACGGCTACCCTTTGGGTCCGAATATCACTCACGGTAATCTTTGCGTTGGACAACGCAGTTCAATTTCGTCCAGGGAGACATCATGGTTTCATCAAAACGGACCCTTCTCGCCCTCTGGCTCGTATTCGGACTCGCGACCTTCGCAGGATGCAGCACCACGCCAACGGCGGTTGACGGTGCCATCGACCGGCCGCGCCCGAAAGTGGCCCTGGTGTTGGGCGGCGGCGCGGCGCGCGGATTTGCCCACATCGGCGTGATCCGCGCCTTGGAGCAGGAAAAGATTCCGATCGATCTTGTTGTCGGCACCAGCGTGGGCAGCCTCATCGGCGCGCTGTACGCGCAGGAAGGCAACAGTTTCGAGCTGGAATGGACCGCGTTCACACTCACCAAGGACGATCTTTTCGACTACGCCCTCCTCGGCGCCGCCATGGGCCCGGTCAAGGGCGATCGACTGGAAGCGTTCGTGAAGAAGAACATCAAGGTAGAAAACATCGAACAATTAAAAATCCCGTTCGTGGCGGTCGCGACCGATTTGAACCGTGGCACGCGCGTGGACCTGGACCGCGGTTCGGTGGCGCGCGCCGTGCGCGCGAGCTGTGCCATTCCCGGCGTGTTTCAACCGGTCGAGCACCAGGGCCGCGTGCTGGTAGACGGCGGTGCGGTGGACAATCTGCCGGTGGCGCTGGCGCGCCAGAAAGGCGCTGACATCGTGATCGCCGTCGACATCAGCCAGAACGTGACCAACTTCAACATCACCAATCTCGTTGACGTGACTTTGCAGGCCGTGAACATCATGTTCGCCGAAAACGTCAACCAACGCCGCCGAGGTGCGGACGTGGTGGTGACACCAGCCGTGGGCGACGTGAGCATGATGGACTTCAGTCAGAAAAAACGGCTGGTGCAGGCCGGCATCGAAGCCGGACGGCAAGCCGTCCCGGCGGTGCGCGAAGCGATCGCAGCGTGGCCAAACTGGCAAAGTGCGTCGACGGTATTGAATTACTAATCACTGTTTTGTGCCGTATGCCGGTCCCGGCACCGGCAGGCGAAATTTCTTCCGGTACTCGGCCGGGCGCAGGTTTGTCATGCGCTTGAACAAGCGCCGGAAGAAAGCGATGTCCTCATAGCCCACGCGCCAACTGATCTGATCGACCGGCAGGTCGCTGCTTTCGAGCAGCGTCTTGGCCCGATCGACACGCACTTGCTGCACATAGGCGACAGGCGTCAGACCGGTTGCCTGCTTGAACCGCCGCTTGAAGGTGCGCGAGGCGAGACCGGATTGCTTTTCGAGCGCCTCGACGGCGTTCGGGTGGCTGTAGTGGTTGTTCAACCATTCCTGCGCCTGCCGGATCGCGGCGTCGCCGTGCTGCAGGTTTTCGCGAAACGCCATGTAGGGCAGCTGGCCGTCGGTGTGCCACTGCAACAGAAAGAATTTCGCGGTCTGAAGCGCAGCCTCCTTGCCGACCAGGCGGCTGATGACGTACAGCAGCAGGTCGTACCAGGTCGCGTGGCTGCCGGAGGTCACGATCCGCCCGTCATCGCCGGACACCACCAGCACCTTCTCGGGCTGAATCCGGACCTTGGGATAGTGCCGGCGCAGCGAATCCACGTAAGCCCAATGGGTGGTGACCGTTTCGCCATCAAGGAGGCCCGCGTCGGCAAGGAGCAGCGTGCCCGTGCACGCCGCGCAGATCATCGCGCCGTCCCGGTGGCGATCCACGACCCATTGTTTGAGTTCCGCATAGCGGCCCGCGAACGTCTCGTCCGCACCAAGCCACAACGACGGAACGAAGATCACGTCGGTGTGCGCGACCTGCGCGAGGGTTGCATGCGGTTGAACCGTCCAGCTGTCCGCGCAACGTATCGCGCCGGCCTGCTCGCTCACGATCTGTGCGTGAAACAACGGTTCGGGTTCGCTGCGTTCGATGATCTGATTCCACGCCGTTCCCACCGACGTGACCAGTTCAAAGGCGCCGATCAGCGAGGCACCGCATTCCGGAATACCGACCAGGCTGACGTGAATCATGGCGAGGGTGATTTGGCAGAAATGGCTCGGTTTCGAGCATTTTGCCCCTGAAAAATCATCCTGGCCAGATTCATATTGCTCCTGCGCGCGGGAAATCTCGACCCGTTGAGCGCAACAACCCAACTGACATTACAAGGAGATCCATCATGCTAAAGCAGCAACCTGTAACCCCGGACCAGTACCTGAACGGGCTCAATGTCACCGAGTACGGCAAGATCGTCGAGGCCGTGCGCGACGAGCCCCGGCTCGCCAAGTTCCAGTTTCGCGCCACCAACCGCTGGCACGGCGGCGGGCTCAACCAGACGACCATTCGCAACTTCCATGGCGGCGGGGAAGAACAAGGCGTCGACAGCCGACACTTCACCGTCGACACCGGCGAGCCACCGCTGTTGCTCGGCGATGACGAGGCGCCCAACCCGGCCGAGTACTTGCTCCATGCCTTGGCCGGATGCCTGACGAGCACCATCGTCTACAAGGCCGCGGCACGCGGGATCAAGGTCGAATCGATCGAATCATCGATCGAGGGCGACATGGACGCGCACAACTTCCTCGAGATCAGTGACGCGCAACGGACCGGTTACCAAAACATCCGGGCCCGCTTTCGGGTGAAGGCCGATGCCTCGCCGGAAACGCTCAGGGCACTCGCCGAGTTCTCGCCAATCTACGACACCGTAGTGCACGGAACATCGGTGTCGATTGATATCGAGCGAGTCTGAGCCAGTCGGTAGCCGGGCGCGCTGCGAACGTTGGCCTGTCCCGGCGACCTCGTTCTATTGGAAGAAGATTTCATGAAACGATTCTTTATTGAGATACCCCACGAGGCCGACCGCATCGCCTGTTATCGGGCGATTCATGTTTTTCTCGCGAGCGGCTCGCACTTTCTGACGCATTGCGATTGGGGCTGCCGGGATGGCATCCACAAGGCATGGATGACGGTCGAGGTGGAGTCCCGCCAGGCCGCGATGCAAATCATTCCCCCTACGTACCGCAATGACGCGCGGATCGTGGAGGTGGGGCGGTTTTCAATGGACGAAGTGGAGACCGCGCTTGCGCAACATGATGATTCGCGCAGCGCTCACCATT
>CP070641.1:794753-799260 GCA_020354085.1 Pseudomonadota bacterium | reverse complement strand
CGAGCTATAGCATGAGCGCAGATCGTCACGATTGATTGAAATCAATAATGCTCGACGCCACCGGCGCAAAGTGAGCGGACGCTTGCGACGGTGTCGCGCGGTTAGGCGGCGTAGTGTTTTAGTCGGACCGGTTGTCTGCGCGCACCCCAATCACCGGCCTTCGCTTCAAATACACCGGCACAAGTTGTTCCGCATTTGTTACAGCACCCCTGTGCGTCGAGATTCCAGGCGGTGATGTCATACCAGTCGCGCCCGATAAGCTTGGTGCCGCACTGGTGACAATAGGTGCTTTGCCCGGCCTCGTCATGCACGTTGCCGGTATAGGCATAGCGCACCCCGTTCTTGATCGCGATGTCGCGCGCACGTTTGAGCGTCGCGGGCGGTGTCGCGGGGGTGTCTTGCATTTTCCAGTCAGGATGAAAGGCCGTGAAATGCATGGGCACGTCCGGCCCGAGCTTTTCCACCACCCAGCGCGTCATTTGGTCGAGTTCCTGCTCGGAGTCATTGAGTCCCGGAATCAGCAGGGTCGTAAGTTCGAACCAGACCTTGGTCTCGTGCTTGAGATAAATCAGCGTGTCGAGCACTGGCTGGAGGTGGCCGCCGCATACCTTATAGTAGAAGTCATCGGTGAAGGCCTTCAGGTCGACGTTGGCCGCATCCATGTATTGGTAAAACTCCCTGCGCGGTTCGGGCGTCACGTAACCTGCGGTGACCGCCACTGACTTGATGCCGTAGCGGCGGCACTCCTTGGCCACGTCGATGGCGTACTCCATGAAGATGATCGGGTCGTTATAGGTGTAGGCGACACTCTTGCAGCCGAGATCATGTGCCGCGCGCGCGATGGTCGCGGGGCTTGCCTGATCCATCAGCGTATCCATCTCGCGCGATTTGGAGATGTCCCAGTTCTGGCAGAACTTGCATGCGAGGTTGCAACCGGCGGTGCCGAAGGACAGGATCGGCGTGCCCGGCAGGTAGTGGTTAAGCGGCTTCTTCTCGATCGGATCGACGCAGAAGCCGCTCGAGCGCCCGTAGGTGGTCAGGACGACTTTGCCATCCTGGTTGGCGCGCACGAAGCACAAGCCCCGCTGCCCCGCGTGCAGCTTGCAGAAGCGCGGACACACATCGCACTGCACCCGCCCATCTTCGAGGGTGTGCCAGTACTTGGTCGCAACCGTATCGCTGAAAGTCTCGGCGGACATGGTTAATTTCTGCGGCCGCACGCACCAATCTTCAATGGTCACGATACGCCCGCACACGGCGCTTGAAAACCTCGCCGCACGGAGTCATGTTAATGACATGGTTTATCGAGGTGTTTCTTAATGGCTGTAATTCGTCATCCAGCGGTGGCGGGGATGTTTTACCCTGACGAACCGGGGGAGCTGCATGCTGCGATCGCTGATTTTCTGGCCTCCGCGAAACCGGTGGAGCAGGTGCCGAAGGCAATCATCGCGCCGCATGCCGGCTATATCTATTCTGGACCGGTAGCGGCCAGCGCCTACGCTAGTTTGCGAGCCGCGCGTGACACCATCACCCGCGTGGTGCTATTGGGACCGGCTCATCGCGTGCCGGTGAAGGGGCTGGCACTGTCGGGGGTGGATGCGTTTGCGACGCCGCTCGGCGATGTACCGATCGATGTCGAAGCGATTGCTCTTATCAATAAGCTCCCGCAGGTAAAGGTCCTCGATCGCGCGCATGCCGAGGAGCACAGCCTGGAAGTCCATCTGCCGTTCCTGCAAGAAATCTTGGGCGAGTTCAAGCTTGTGCCGCTGGTGGTCGGTGATGCCAGCGCGGCAGAGGTCGGCGAGGTATTGGAACGACTGTGGGGCGGGGCGGAGACCCTGATCGTGATCAGCTCGGACCTGTCGCACTATCATGACTACGCCACCGCTCAGCGGATGGATGCCAAGACGTCCAAGGCTATTGAAGCGTTACGTTATGAAGACATCGGTTATGAAGACGCCTGCGGGCGCATTCCGGTGAGTGGCCTGCTGCATGTCGCGCGCCGCCGTGGTCTGCACGCGCGCACCGTCGATTTGCGCAACTCGGGCGATACCGCAGGGCCGCGCCATCAGGTGGTTGGCTATGGCGCATATCTCTTCAACTGATCACGCAAGCATCCTTTCGACTCGCGATCGTGAGACCCTGCTCGCCCACGCGCGCCGCTCGATCGCAAGCGGGCTTGAGGGCGAGCGACTAGCCGTCAGGCCCGATGAATTCAGCGCGATGCTCGCCGCCCCTGCCGCGAGTTTCGTAACGCTTCGGATCGGCGCCGAGCTGCGTGGCTGCATTGGCACGCTCGAGGCCGAGCGCGCATTGATCGTGGACGTCGTTAGCAACGCCTACAGTTCTGCGTTCCGCGATCCGCGCTTCGCACCCGTCACGCGCGGGGAGTTCGACGAGCTCGATATTCACATTTCAGTATTGAGCGCACCGGAACCGATGTCATTCGGTTCGGAGGTGGAACTGTTGGCGCAATTGCGACCCGGCATCGATGGGCTGGTGTTGGAGGAGGGCGCGTATCGCGGGACATTCCTGCCGGCGGTGTGGGAACAACTGGCCGAACCGCACGACTTCCTGCGTCAGCTCAAGCGCAAGGCCGGGTTGCCGGTCGATTATTGGTCCGCTACTCTGCGCGTGAGTCGTTACACAGCCAGCTCCATTCCTTAAGTTCCCGTCCACAACCTTCATTGCAGGCAAGTGCAGGAGCAGCTCATGGAACCAACCCAAACGCCAGCGCCGGACGGCCGCATGCGCCTGGTGCAGATGTGGCTTGCGGTCTTTGTGCAATCGATGGTGTTTGGTCTGGTGCTGGTCGTGGCGGCCTTGTCACTCGATGTGCCGGGTTATCGACCCGAGTGGGGTCCGTACGCGCTGGGGCTGGCGGTGCTATCGATTCTGCCATCGATTCCGCTGTGGCGCGGTTATCGGGACATGCTCACCAGCAGCCGCGTGCACGCCCTGTCGGAAGCCGAGCGTCTACGGCTGCTTCAGAAGCGGCTCATGTTGGGGCTCGCCGTGGCCGACCTGCCGGCATTGGCCGGTTTTGGTTACTACTTTCTGACCGGCCAACTCCTCGAAATGGTCGGCTTCTGCATCGTGACGAGCGTCATCGTCTACCTCTACCGCCCATAGCCGGCGGGTCGCGGCTTGATGCATGTCAAAGTCGCGCGCAGCGCCGCGCGCAACGATGGTATGGCGTATGCAGGAGATGGGATACGAAACATGAGCCGGCAGGCAGAGACCGAGGTTTCGCTTGTGCTCGAAGGCGCGGAGCATCCCGGCACGCTTGCGGTACCGGCCAACACGCCGGGCATCGTGCTGTTCGCGCACGGAAGCGGCAGCAGCCGGCTGAGCTCGCGCAATCGCTTCGTCGCTCAGGCACTCAACCGCCGCGGCATTGCGACCCTGCTGTTCGATTTGCTCACCGCGCGCGAAGATCAGGTCTACGAGACGCGCTTCAACATTGAGCTTCTCACACGCCGCCTGGTCGGTGCCACGCGCTGGATCGCGGCACAGCCGCCCACCCGTGACATGGCGCTTGGATACTTCGGTGCCAGTACCGGCGCGGCGGCGGCGCTGTACGCGGCGGCCGAGTTGGGCGAGATGGTTCGCGCCGTGGTCTCACGCGGTGGGCGCCCGGACCTGGCGATGGAGGCGCTGGCGCGCGTGACCGCTCCGACCCTGCTGATCGTCGGTGGTCTTGACGAGGTCGTGCTCGACCTCAATCGCGCCGCGTATGCACGCTTGGCCTGTGAGAAGGCGATCGAGGTTATTCCGGGTGCCACGCATTTGTTCGAGGAGCCGGGCACGCTCGAGCAGGTCGCACGGCTCGCGGCCGACTGGTTTGCGCAGCGCCTTGCGATCGCGCCGGCCACGACCTGATGCACCGATGAAGCCACGCGGAAGATTCGACGCAGGGTCTTCTGGCGCCGCAGCGAGCGCGAAGCAAGAAACTTCACTCGCCGCCAAACGCGCGGCATTGCGCGATCCCGCGACTTACCCGGACTGCCCAGCACGCATCGATGAGATAGAGACGCACATGTCGCATGTGTTTCTCACGTCACGGCATGCCTACAAGCTCAAGAAGCCCGTGCGCTACGCGTTTCTCGACTTCTCCACACTGGCCCTGCGCGAGCAGGCCTGTCACGAGGAAGTGCGCATCAACCAGCGGCTCGCGCCGGGGGTCTACCTTGCGACCGTGCCGCTCGCGGCGGACGTGAGCGGGCGGTTGCGTCTTGAAGCGCAGGGCGAGGTGCAGGACTGGTTGGTGAAATCGCGCCGCCTGCCAGCCGAGCGCATGTTGGACAGTTTGATTTTGCGCGGCGCGCTGCGCGATGACGAGATCGAGCGGCTCGCGCAGCGCTTGGCGCGTTTCTATCGCGATGCCCCGCGCGTGCCACTTAGCGGACAGGAGTACCGCGCGCGCCTGGCGGCCGATCTTGAGTTGAGCCGCGCCACCTTGCTTGCCCCCGAATTCCGCCTGCCGGTGGATACAGTGCAGTTAGTG
>CP070641.1:790120-794653 GCA_020354085.1 Pseudomonadota bacterium | reverse complement strand
AAGACAGATGGTTTACGCACCGTCTCCGGATCGTTCGCGTTGGACCGACCTTGGCCGCCGCTGCCGCCACGCGCCTGCTTGATTGAATTCCACGCATCGTGAGCATAACGGAAATCTCCCGCCCCTGCCGAGCTGTGGCAATAGCATACGGCCAAGCCCTAACTGTTACCGCATCACGCTGCTCACTTATGCCCTGTGCAACAGACCGATCGATTGCGGTCAACCCATCAAATGGGGATTGTTCCAAATGATCAGCAGCACGCCGCTGAACACCAAGGCCGCGCCCAACAGCACCCGGGGTGTCAGGTGATACTCCCCGAACAATAGCCAGGCGAATGCCACGACGAATACCGGATAGGAAATCTCGATCAGGGCCGCGAGCGTCGCGTTTTTACCGGCGATCGAGAGAAACAAGAACACCGCGCCGGCAAGACTGGTGAGCATGATGGCGAAGATGGGCACGCGAGCAGACCAATCCATATTGCGCAGTGTCGAGAAATCCACGGCGAGCTGCTTGTAAAAAACCGGCGCCACTAGCAGAACGGGCAAAGCCGTTAACACGAACACCGTCGGCCACGACATTCGTCGGAGGGCGTGATCGACCAAAGGATAGTGCACGCCCCACGCCACTGCGGCACCGATAGCCGCCACATACCAGGGTATTTGCACGTCATGACCTCCGTGGGTTGTGCTTTTCATGTCTATGTTAACGAGTGCGCGGTATCCGCATAGGGATCAACGACGGTCGGCCGATTACCAGGGGCGGCGATTGTCGCCGTCGGGCCGACGTGCTTTTTTCACGCGCATGTAACATGGAGCGACTATTTTGGGTGGGCACATGTCAACCAAAATCGAATTGCCATGGTCAGAAACAATTTGCCCGCCGTGACCCCGGAAGTCGCCCAAGTTGAATATGCAATCGAGCGCCTTGAAGCGCGCCTTGCGCAGATGGCCTTGTACGACGAATCCGCCTACGAGAAGGCGATGGAACGCACCTACCAAGGCATGCTTGACGATCGCCGTCGTCGGCTCGCCAGCCTACAAGAAAACGGTTAGCACCGCGCTTGGCGCGTGCGTCGCAGGGCGCTAGCATGCGTGGCGCATGAGCACTTTCCCCATCCTTGATCAGTTCAATTTTCATCACACGCTCGAGTCAACTCGCGGTGTGGTGATCGTGTTCTTTGCGCGCGAGGGCTGCGGGTCCTGTCGTCATTGGCGCGGCGTGCTCGCCGACTACCGGGTGCAGCGCGCGCATGCGCTGCAAATCTTCGAGGTCGACGCGGTGCGAGACAGCGCACTCATCCGCGAGTTCGGCGTGTACCATCTGCCCGCGCTGTATCTGTATCGCGATGGCCACTTCCATGCCGAACTGCGCGCCGAGGCCCACCCTGCCAAGCTACACGCGGCGATCGAGACTCAGCTGATCGCTCCGGCCGAAGAGGCCCCCTAGCCTCAGACGGCCGCTACCCCTGGAATCTGTACAGCCCCGGTGGATGGGTTATACTGAAAACGCAGCCGCGCGCTGCCGTTGTTTGTAATGTTGGCTTTTCTGCAGGTCCACGACCCCCGCGAAACCCCCATCATTTCAGCACGTTTCTATCGTCATTTATTGCGAGGCATTTGCATGCGTACTGGTACAGTGAAGTGGTTTAACGAAACAAAAGGCTTCGGCTTCATCGCGCCGCAAGACGGGGGACCGGATGTGTTCGTCCACTATTCGGTGATCCAGGGATCAGGCTTCCGCAAGCTCGCCGAGGGTCAAAGCGTAGAGTTCGAGAGCGAGAAGGGTCCGAAGGGCATGCAGGCCACTATGGTGCGCGCCATCTAAACCCGACTTCATGATCGCCGGCTGCTGCGAATACAGCAGCCGGCCTCCTCAACCCCGCCGCGCGCGGGGTTTTTATTTTTTTGCCTGCTCGATGCGGCCGCTGTCGACGTTGACCTTCTCGCGCTTGCCGAGTTCGCGCTCGAGCACCCAAGCGTTGCCCTTGAACCGAAACAGGTAAGCCACCTGCACCGGTTCGGCGTTTCGGGCAGGGCGATAGCCCACCTCGGCAACGCCGATCTTGTGTTTGTCGCTGTGACGCGCGACAAGGCTCGGCGTGTAAATTCCTTGATTGGGCTTCTTCTGCACCTGCGCCTCCAGCCGCTTGGCTGCCAGATACAACAACGCGGCCGGGGCATCCTTGGCGCTCGGCGGGTTGAGCGGGTGGGCCTCGTCGATCTCGCTCGTGCGCAGCTTGGCGCGCACGCGCCACTCGCCGTTTTCCTTCACGAACTGCCAGCGCTCGGTGGTCAGCGGTGATTGGCCAACACGGTAGTCGATCTCCATATAGCCGGTCGCGGGACCGCTCGCTTTGCTGGTATCGATGCGCGCATCGAAAAATGTGACGTCTTGCACCGCTTTCTCGGGATCGTCCTTGAGCAGTTCGCGGAACACCAGGTACTGAAAGGTTTCGACGGAGTCGGCCGAAAGATCGGGCTTACCGTTAATGATACGGAAGCCGCGTATCTGCGCGTCGAAGGTACCGGCAATCTTGCTTTCCTGCTCGTCCGGCAACGCCATGTGAATCTTGCCCGGCAGCTGCTTGTCCTTTTCCGCACCGAGCTCGAGCAGCATGGTGTACTTGTCTTTGTAGGTTTGGGGCGCGAGCCGCTGACCAGATTCGACAACACGCAACGTAATCTGCGGCAGCTCGCCTTGCGTCTGCTTCAATACCTTGATGGTGCGCCCGGCCGGCACATCCCAGCGCTTGGTACGCAAGTCGATGGCGATCTCCACGGAATCACCCCCTGCTCCTTGCGTAAGAGTTAATACGCCATTTTCGATTGCCGCCTTTGCAACGCTAAAGGCCTTACCGCCGACTTTGCCTTGCGCGGGCTGGGCCGGGATCGGCGGGATGTCGAGTTTCGGCTTCGCCACCGGCGCTGGGGCCGGGGCAGGTTTGGGTTCTTCCTTCAGACCGGGGATGAATTCGCCCAGAAAGTCGAGACCACCTTCTTGGGTCGACAGAAAGGCCACGCCGCCCGCGATGAGCAATACGACCAACACCGCCATCTGAATGAGAGATTTCTTGTTCATACGCGAATCGTTCCTAAACTGAGTCGGTTGCCCCTAAGGATAGTACGCGCACACGCCACTGCCACGGGAGCCGCCCGCGGCTATAGTGCGGCGCGCGCTAGCGGGTCGGCAGATTGAGCGCGGCCGGCGATGCACCCGCCACTGCGCTGGCGCGCGCGCGATTGAGTGCCAAAACAGTTGCAACCTTGGCGAGCAACTCCTCGCGCCGAATGGGCTTGGCAAGAAAGGCCTTAGCGCCGAGCTTCGCGCCCCAGATGCGATCGGACGGGTTTTCCGTGCCGCTCACCATGATGACCGGAATGTCACGCGTCTGCGGGTCGGCGGCGAGTGCCCGCATGGCCTCGAAACCGTTCATGCGCGGCATCACAATATCCATAAGGATGAGATCCGGCGCGCGCCGCTTGGCGATTTCCACCGCCTGCTGACCGTCGAATGCGGGCGTTGACAGGTAGCCGTCCGACTCCAGGACGCGCTGCAGCGCGACCACTACGGTGCGCGAGTCATCGACCACTAACACGATCGCGTCTTTCGGCGCCGGTGCGGCGGTAGGGCTCTGCGGTTCGTGCTTTTGCCCCCACAGACGGGCAAAGAGATTCTTGCGGGCAAGTTGGTCCATCTCGACCCTCGTGGCGTTGTTCGTTTTGTTGTTGCTGCGGTCCACGGTGACTATTCGTGACACAGCTCGTTTACCATACCACGATCTTTCTCAACGGCGAATATTTTGGCCCTTGAAACAGAGGGATAGCCAGACCGACGGGCTGATGTATGGTGCCGGAATCGCTCTATGACTGCGGCCAATCCCGCGGCCCACAGGATTCCACAGTTGGCGTGTGCTGGCACCGCACACCAAGTCGCGCGGACGGGTTTGTCAGGCAGGTTGGAGAGCCTGTAGCATGTCACGCGACGATACTGCGAGCATGGATGAGTAGGTCATGAGCAAGGTAAAGACGAAGACTCTGTCGATCCCGGTTGCCACCCACGGGCAGCTCGACATCAGCGACGACGCGGGCCACCGTAGCGTCGGGCGCGCGGGCGCCCTCGATCGCGCCTTGGCGCGTCAAGTCTTGGAAGCGCTCGCCCACCCGCCGTTCACCTTGGTCCTGTGGGATGAAGAGGAGTTCGCCCCGTCCGAAGGCCAGTCCGTGGCGCGCGTGCGCATTCGCGATCGCGGTGCGCTGTACAAGCTGCTCATGAACCCGGATCTCAATTTCGGCGACCTGTACAGTGTAGGTCGCATCGAAATTGAAGGCGATCTGGTGCAGTTCCTCGAGCACGCCTATCGCGGCTCCAGCGCCGCCGTGCGGCGTAGCCGATTCGCCCAGATTCGTGAACGCCTGACCAACCGGCCGCGCGCGAACACGCTGGCCGGGTCGCGCAGTAATATCCACCACCACTACGACCTGGGCAACGACTTCTATCGCCTGTGGCTGGATAGCGCTGCGATGCAATAC
>CP070641.1:785465-790020 GCA_020354085.1 Pseudomonadota bacterium | reverse complement strand
TCCGCGCGTATACCGAGTTGCTTTAACCCTTGCGCCATCACCGCGATACGGTCGGATTCTTTGACGCGCAACTCGTGCGCGCCGGTCAGTGTCGTGCGGCCGGTTGCGCAGGCAGCTGCAATGAATAGCGCGGGAAACTCATCGATTGCCAACGGCACCTGATCGACCGGGATTTCAATGCCGCGCAACGGTGCGGCACGCACGTGCAGATCGGCGACCGGCTCACCGCCCACTACACGGGTGTTGTGCAGCTCGATATTCGCGCCCATCAGTCGCAAGATGTTGAGCACGCCGATGCGGGTCGGGTTGATCCCGACGTGCTCTAACCACAGATCCGATCCCGGTGCGATGCTGGCACCGACCAGGAAGAATGCCGCCGACGAGATATCTGCCGGCACATCGATGTCGCAGGCGCGCAGACGTCCGCCGCCGCGCAGGCAAATGTGCGCCCCGTCGGTGTCGACCGCGTAACCGAATCCGCGCAACATGCGTTCGGTGTGGTCACGCGTCGGCGCGGGCTCGGTAACGCAGGTCTGCCCGTCGGCGTACAAACCGGCAAGCAAGAGTGACGACTTCACCTGAGCACTTGCCACCGGCAATCGATAGTCGATACCACGCAGTGCTTGCTTGCCTGTTATGCGCAGTGGGGGGCGCCCGCCCGCCTCCGTATCGATTGTCGCGCCCATCCGCCGCAGCGGGTCTGCCACGCGTGCCATGGGACGGCGACTGAGCGACTGATCGCCAACCAGCTCGCTATTAAAACCTTGTGCCGACAGAAGACCTGCCATGAGTCGCATGGCGGTACCGGAGTTGCCCATGTCGAGCGGCTGACCGGGTGCGCGCAGGCCGTGAATGCCGACACCATGGATCGTGAGCCTGCCCTGTTTTGGTCCGTCCGCTTCGACCCCCATGGCGCGAAAAGCGCCGAGCGTGCAGAGCACGTCCTCGCCTTCCAGTAGGCCAGAAATGCGGGTTGTACCTTCCGCCAGCGAACCCAGCATCACCGCCCGGTGCGAGATCGATTTGTCGCCCGGCACACGCACACGCCCCGTGAGTGGCCCACCGCGGCGCACGAGGTAGTCGACACGAGATGAGGAAAGCTCTGCGGACATAGAAAAGCTGCTACTTATCGTTGTTTGGGAACAATATCTCGCGCGCGTGCTTGGCGCGCGCAAAGGTTTCTTCCAGCCACTGCCCATCGCCCTTGTCGATTGCCGCGATCATGGCACCTAGGTCATCGCGATACTGGCGCAGCATTTCAACAATAGCCTTGCGATTATTCAGACAGATATCGCGCCACATCGTGGGGTCACTCGCCGCGATCCGCGTGACATCACGAAATCCACCAGCGGCAAAATCGAATACCTTGCGATGATCATCACGTCGCACCAGCATGTCGACCAACGCATAGGCGAGCATGTGCGGCAAATGGCTGCTGGCGGCAAGCACGGCATCATGCTCCTGCGCGCTCATGGTTGAGACACGCGCGCCGGTATGTCGCCACATGTCGCTAACGCGCTGCACGGCATCGCCGGCCGTATCGCTTTCGGGTGTGAGAATTACGTGCCGTCCCCGGTAAAGCCCCGAAAGTGACGCACCGACACCCGAACGCTCGGTGCCGGCAATGGGATGGCCGGGAACAAAGCGACTAAAGTGCTGCTTGAATGAGTCACGCGCAGCCGCGACCACACTGCCTTTGACGCTGCCAACATCCGTCACCACGCTTTGCGCGCCAATCGCCGGTGCGATGTCGGCCAGCACTTGTCCGATGGCGCCGACAGGTACCGCGATCACCACCATATCCGCACCGCGTACTGCATCGGCGCTCGATACCGCGGCACGATCGATGACTCCCAGTTCCACCGCAAGCTCAAGATTGCCAAGCCCACGCCCATGACCGACGATCTCGCGCACGACACCAGCGGCACGCAAGTCACGGGCCAACGAACCGCCGATCAGACCTACACCGATGATGCAAAGTTTGTTGATCATCGCAACTCTTATTTCGAGATGCAGGCGTCTGGGTTTTTCGAACTAGAAGCTAGGAACCCGACACATGCGCCAGCGCCTTTAGGAACCGCTCATTCTCTTCAGGTAACCCGACGGTCACCCGTAGATGATTCGGCATACCGTAGTTCGCAACTGGTCGAACGATGACGCCCTGGCGCAGTAAAGCCTCATACGCCGAAGCCGCCGGCCGTCTTAGGTCTACGCACAGGAAGTTGCCGACGGAAGGTATAAAAGCCAGCCCAAGTCGGCGCACGCCGTGAACGAGCTGATTCATTCCCGCGTGATTGGCATCGATCGCGCGCTTGAGATGCGCTTCATCCTCTGACGCTGCGCTGGCGGCGGCGAGCGCGACGCTATTGACGTTGAACGGCTGGCGTACCCGATTGAGCATATCGGCCACAGCGATGCTCGACACGCCATAGCCCACCCGCAAACCGGCGAGTCCGAAGGCCTTGGAAAACGTGCGCGTGACGATCAGATTTGGAAAACGCTCTAGCCAACCCATGGCGTTCGGGTAGTCAGGCTCCTGCACGTACTCAAAATAGGCTTCATCGACAACCACCAACACATGATCCGGCACCTTCGCGAGAAACTCTTCGAGCGCCACGCGTCGCAGCCAGGTGCCGGTCGGATTATTCGGATTGGCGATAAACACAAGGCGCGTGCGTGGCGTAATAGCTGCACGCATTTGCGCCAAGTCATGCCCCCAGTCCACGGCAGGCGTGACGACTGCCCGCGCCCCCACGGCGCACGTCACGATCGGATAAACCGCGAAGGCGTGCTCCGAGAACACGACCTCGTTCTCGGCCGTGACAAAGGCGCGCGCCACACACTCGAGCACATCGTTCGAACCGTTGCCGAGTGTGATCTGCGCCGGTTCCACCCCGTACCGCCGTGCAATGCGAATTTTCAACTCGAAACCATTGCCGTCGGGATAGCGATAGATGTCGTCGAGCGCCGCCCGCGCCGCCGCAAGCGCCTGCGGACTCGGACCAAGGGGACTTTCATTACTCGCGAGCTTGATGATGTCGCGCACCCCGTACTCACGCTCAAGCTCTGCGATCGGTTTGCCCGGCTGATACGGTTGCAGCCCCCGCACACCGGCAGTGGCGAGCGCCGCGACGTCGCACACCATCACACCACCGCCTTGGGGTAGGAACCAAGGAGCTTGATAAACGCTGCTTCCTTTTCCAGCTTCGCCAGTGCTTGCGCGACTTTGCGATCGGTCGCGTGCCCCTCGATGTCGACAAAGAATACGTACTCCCAGCGCGAGCGACGCGATGGCCTCGACTCGATACGAGTCATATTGATCGCGTGGCGCGCGAGCGGTGCCAGCAGTCGATGCAACGCGCCCGGTCTATTCTTACCCGAAACCAACAAGGTCGTCTTATCTGCACCCGTGCGCTTGCTCTCAAGGCGCCCGATGATCAGAAAGCGCGTGGTGTTGTCCGGGTTATCCTCGATATTGCTCGCGAGTGCGTTGAGCCCGTAGAGGCGCGCCGCGGAATCTCCGGCGATGGCGAGCGTGTCCGGTTCGCTCGCCGCCAGACGCGCAGCCTCGGCATTGCTTGAGACAGCGACCCGTTCGATGGCAGGCAAATTCGCATCCAACCACTCACGGCACTGGGCAAGAGACTGTTGATGGGAAACCACGCGCCGCCCCGTCTTGCGATCTGCGCCTTTGCCTAGCAAGTGGTGATGAATGCGCAGCTCTACCTCGCCACAGATCTTGAGTGGCGAGTTAAGAAACATATCGAGCGTGTGATTGACGACACCTTCCGTCGAGTTCTCGACCGGCACGACCCCGAAATCGGCCGCACCCGACTCGACCTCGCGAAACACCTCATCGATCGCCATCAAGGGTCGGGTACGCACCGAGCGCCCGAAGTGCTTGTAGGCTGCATCGTGCGTAAACGTCCCTTCCGGGCCCAGATAAGCAATCTTGAGTTCAGATTCAAGCGCCAGACATGCCGACATCAGCTCACGGAAGAACCGCGCCACTGTCTCGTCCGGCAACGGCCCGCGATTCCGCGCCAGCACACGGCGCAGCACATCCACTTCGCGCTCCGGTCGGTAGAAATTGACGGCCCCACCCGCCTGCTTGTTGCGGGCGATTTCCTGCGCGAGCTCAGCGCGTTTCGTGATTAGGGCTTGCAGCCGCTCGTCGAGCGCGTCGATCTCGTCGCGCAGCTTAGAAATGCGCCGGTCGTTGTCGCCGTTGCGCCCGCCCTTGGCCATCGTTAGACAAGCCGTGCCATCAGTACGCCCTGAATGGCGGCAACGCGCTGCAAAACGTCTCCCGGTACCGGGCTGTCCGTGTCGACGACCGTGTAGGCGAAATCGCCGCGCGAGCGATTGACCATGTCATGGATATTGAGACCCGCGTGGCCGAGTGCCTCCGAGATCTGACCGAGCATATTGGGAACGTTGGCATTTGCGACAATCAAGCGATTCGCGGATTCCCGTGGTGCGACAACGTCCGGAAAATTCACCGAGTTCCGTATATTGCCGTTCTGGAGGAAATCCTTCACCTGTTCGGCTACCA
>CP070641.1:780794-785365 GCA_020354085.1 Pseudomonadota bacterium | reverse complement strand
GCGTCGCCCAAGACGCAAAAGCAAGAAGAAGAAAGGTCGCCGACGCCCGGCCAAGCGCCGCCCAAAGAAACGGCGCCCGGCGAGACGCAAACCGACGCGTCGACGTCGAGCAAAAAAAGGCCGGCGAAAACCTCGCAAAGCACGGCGGCGCCCTGCTAAACGCCGCGTCCGAAAAAAACGCCGCGCCACCCGAAAGAAAAGCCGCCAACGCCGGCGCCCGACGCGACGCCACTTCATTCGAGGCTGGACCAAGTTTTCAAAAGATCGCCTGCTCGATCTGCGCATCTGCGACCTCAATCTGCAGATCGACGGTAGCCAGATCAAGCCGTGCATTCGGCGGCTCAATCGTGAGTTACGCCTGCGTGGGTTGGTCTTTCGGCCGCACTTCTGGTTGTCGAACGAGTGGTACACCCCCGACGGTGTCCCGGGCATCGCGATTCCATTCTTTCTCGCCAACGCGCGACTGCGTCGTCTGGAACGAGAGCTGATGCTGGAAGTCGAAGGCGGCACCGAGGAGTGGTGTCTGAAGCTCATGCGCCATGAGACAGCACACGCCTTGCTCAACGCCTACCGCCTCCATCAACGGCGTGATTGGCAAAAGGTCTTCGGTCGGTCCAGTCAAAAATATCCAGACACGTACCTTCCGCAACCATACAGCAAGCGCTTCGTAATTCACCTGGAGAACTGGTACGCGCAGGCGCATCCACACGAAGATTGGGCGGAAACCTTTGCCGTATGGCTAAAACCGAATTCAGACTGGCGAAAACGCTACAAGGGCTGGCCGGCGCTGAAGAAGCTCGAATACGTCGACCAGTTGATGAAAGAGATACGCGACAAGCAACCGCTGGTGCGTAATCGACGGGTGGTCGAACCGGTCAGCCGGATGCGTCAAACTCTGCGTGAATACTATGCCGACAAACAGCAGCGCTATGCCGCCGATAGTCCGGAGTTCTTCGACCGTGATCTGCGACGCCTGTTCTCGGACGCGCCGGAGCACAAGACGAACGAAAAGGCCTGGCATTACGTGCGGCGCGTGCGCCAAGATATCATTGATATCGTCGGGCGTTGGACTTCCGAGTACGACTACCGGATCAACGAAGTCCTCAAGGAAATGACGGAACGCTGCAAGGAACTCGACTTGCGTGTCGGCCGTGACGATCATGCCATGAAGGATGAGATGATCGCTTGTCTTACGATGCTGGTGATGAACAAGCTTCACAGTGGGGGATTTCACATCTCGCTATGAAAAAACTGCGCGCCGGCAGTTCGAAAGACAGCAATTCTTCATCGTCGCGGGCGTCCTTGCGCGTCGCCATGCTGGTGCACTGGAGCCTGATTCCTCCTGAGGATATCGAACGCGACGACGATCCGCGTGTCGAGAAATGCCAAACCGAATATGACGTCAAGCAAGCGCTCATCAAGCTCGGCCATGACGTTCAGGTCATCGGCGTTTATGACGATCTTGCGCCAATCCGCAAGATGCTCGACGAATGGAAACCGAGCATTGTTTTCAACCTGCTGGAGGACTTCGCCGGCAACAGCGCCTTCGATTACTACGTAGTCAGCTATCTGGAGATGCTCAACATTCCCTATACCGGCTGTAATCCGCGCGGTTTGCTGCTGGCGCGCGACAAGGCGCTGTCCAAGAAGCTGCTGACCTACCATCACATCGACGTGCCGGACTTCCAGGTATTCCGTTACCGCAAGCGCATCGGTCGTATTCGCAAGCTGTCCTATCCGATGTTCGTCAAGTCGCTCATCGAAGAGGGTTCTGTCGGGATTGCGCAGGCCTCGTACTGCGAGAACGAAGACCAGCTGCGCGAGCGGGTCGCGATGCTGCACGAGCGCACCAAGGGTGACGTCATTGCCGAGCAATATATAGATGGCCGCGAGCTCTATGTAACCGTCGTGGGCAATCACCGACTCGATGTCTACCCGATTCGCGAGCTGGTGTTCGACAAGGTGCCGGAAGGTCAACCGCGTGTGGCAACTTTCAAGGTCAAATGGGACTACGACTACCGCGAGCGTTGGGGCATTGACTATGTGTTCGCACGCCCCCTGGCTGCCGGTGTGCCGGAACGCATCGCACGTCTGTGCAAACGCATTTACCGTACGCTCGATCTATCAGGCTATGCGCGTATCGACCTGCGTTTGACGCCGGACGGCAAGCTGTACGTGCTGGAGGCGAACCCGAATCCAGCAATCGCGGCAAACGACGAATGCGCCTACTCCGCGGAGAAGGCCGGCCTCACGTATCCGCAGTTTGTCCAGCGACTGCTCAATCTCGGCTTTGCCGCGTTCAAGGAACGCGTCGGAGAATAGTCCGCTAAGCCATACCCTGTCGCCAGAGCAGCATCGCGATCACCAAAATCGCCAGCGGCACGATCCAGGAGTCGATGTAGAGCTTCATCGACTGGCTGGCTTTGCGTTTCTCGTACCAAGTCCGCGGCCGTACCCCGCGAATCACGAATGCCAATTTCACCGCCAAGTTTACGCACACGGTATTTACGGCGAGAAGCAACAGTGCACCGAAGGCGGCAGCGAGATGACCACCGCCCAACATCAATCCGATAGTCGCTGTTGGGAGCAGCAGCGCGACCATGACACCGACCAGCGTTGTCGGTACGGCGGCGGTCAGCGACAAAGTGGCGGCAGCACCCGATGCGAGGGCCAAAGCGATGCTGTCGAGACCCGCTCGCGTACGTGCCATGAGATCTTCACTACCGAGATCCGGCGGCCACGCCAGCCCGATCAAAAAAGACAGCAAAACGACGGCCAACAAGCCTATGAGGCCCGTCGTCATGGCACGGTACATCAACGCGCCATGGCCCAACGCAGTTGCCAGGGCGAGCGCCAGGTTGGGACCTAAAAGCGGCGCGATCACCATTGCGTCAATCACTATCGCGACGCTATTTTCGTTGAGTCCGATTGCAGTCACGACGGTCGAAGGGATCACCATCAGCAGATATCTCGGATCCAGGGGCGCGCTCTTGGCTACGCTCTCGTACAGCGCTTGACGCGTGATTTCTCCCGCCACCTTGGCTTCGGCTTCTTCCTCTTCCGGTGCAGGTCGCAGTAGGGTCGCTGCGACTGGGAGTACTACGATGCGCGCACCGCTTCCCTCCCCTAACACGGCTTGCAGTCCATCCAACAATGCTTGACAGCGGTGCGGGCTCGCCAGGATGCGCCACACGCGGCGGGCAGTTTCCGCGTCCGAGCCGGCATCCATCTGCCAAAGATCCGCCACCCCGTGCTGTTGCGCGATGCTCTCGTCTCAATGGTGGGGCCGTGCCCGGCGTCGGCGACGACTTCGATCAGTTTCATGAAACGTGAGTGCGTAAGCGCCGCATCGGTGGATCGCAGCGGCGAGCATTCAGTTCTCTCAATGGCCCATCGGCTGGATCACCGTCGAATAGTTGATCTCGTTACTAGGAGATTATATATTAGCGAAAGTTAATATTACTTGGCCGGTTCCGGGATTGGCCGATCTTGATGCTCTGCCCGGACTTTTGCGATGCAACCTCGGAGGTTCAAAGACATGAGTAGCGGATTGATTAACGGTTTTCCGAGCGACGGCGTGGTCACGATCAATCGCGTGATCTTGAAACCAAACTACACCGTGGACGACCTGCAAGAGCGGGTCGCGATACTATGTGAAAACGTCAAAACCTATCACTCTGACACCGGATTCGTCGGCGGCTTCGTGGCGCTCAACAGTGGGGCAATTTCCAATGAAGGCTCGACCATCGGGCAGGCGGTCAAGAGCCCCCTCAAGGATAAAGAGGCGCTCATCGTGACCTTCTGGCGCACCTTCGAGGATCACGAGAAATCTCATCGCAGCGAAACGTTCCAGCCGCTGTTCCTTAAGGTGCTGGAACTGTGCGAGAACGGCAACGAAGAGATCGCCTACAACATGCTGTGGTCCGGCAAGGCCTACAACGAGGACGAGGCCAAGGCAGCTCGTGCGGCGAAAGAAAAGTACGGCACCGCGGCCTGATTGGCTCAGCATCGATGCGAAGACAGGGCCCCCGTCTAACAACGGGGGCCTTTTTGTTTCCGGCAATCCCCTACCCTTTTCGGTAAACTCCGCATCTCGGTTTACGTAACGACAACAATGCAACCCGCCGGCTATTCCGTCCCTGACAGCGCGCGCCGCGCGCGCCTGGAACAACTCAATAAGCTCCTCTCGCAGCGTATTCTGATCCTGGATGGCGCCATGGGCACCATGATCCAGCGCTACAAGCTGGAGGAGAAGGACTACCGCGGCGAACGATTCGCTGATTGGCAGCACGAACTCAAGGGCAACAACGATCTGCTGCTGCTCACACAACCGAGGATCATCCGCGACATCCATGCCGCCTATCTTGAGGCCGGCGCCGATATCCTCGAGACCAACACCTTCAATGCCCAGTCGATTTCGCTCGCCGACTACCGCATGGAGGAGTTGGCCTATGAACTGAACAAGGAAGGCGCACGGCTGGCTCGGTCGGTTGCCGACGAGTTCGAGAAGAAGAACCCGCACAAACCGCGTTTCGTCGCTGGCGTACTTGGGCCCACCAACCGCACCGCCT
>CP070641.1:776112-780694 GCA_020354085.1 Pseudomonadota bacterium | reverse complement strand
CCCATGAAGGCGCGCGACCGACAGCACGCCCAGCATTTGTTAAATCAGGTGCATCAACAGTTTATCAGCCGTGTGCGCGATGGCCGTGGCGAGGTGCTGAAGGAAACCAAGGATACGTTCTCAGGCCTGTTCTGGACCGGCGAGGACGCCCAAAAGCATGGCCTCGTCGATGAGTTCGGCAGTGCCGGTTATGTCGCACGCGAGATAATCGGCGCCGAAGAGATCGTCGACTTCACCTTCCATGAAGGATTCTTTGATCGCTTCACGCGCCGCCTCGGGACGACGATTGCTGAAACATTGGGCGCGCGACTGCTTACGGGAGCGCCGTCGCTGCGCTAACCGCGCCGCGCAAGAGGATGCAAATTTAGCAAATTTAGATGATGTGCAGCCCTTCGTTTTCCAACATTCGGACTAGCCGAATCAACGGTAGTCCTATGAGCGCATTCGGGTCCTCGCCGTCGAAGCGATCCAGTAGCGCAATGCCAAGACCTTCGGAACGCACGCTGCCGGCGCAGGAGTAGGGTTGCTCTTTGCGTAAGTAGCTATCGATCTGCGCCTCGGTGAGTGGGCGAAATGCCACGCGATAGGGAACCACGTCGCACTGCGTACGCTGCGTGTCGCTGTTGATCAGTGCGAGTCCCGTATAAAGCGTGATGGTGCGGCCGGCCGCCAGGCGTAACTGCTCAACGGCACGTTCGTGACTGTGCGGCTTGCCGACGATCTGACCATCGTAAACGGCGACTTGGTCGGAGCCGATGACCAAGGCGCCACGTTCGGCTTCCGCGACACTACGCGCCTTCTCGATCGACAGACGTTCCACCAGGGCCTGCGGCGATTCGTCGGCCCGTGGCGTTTCGTCTACCTGTGGCAATACTACTTCAAACGGGACTTTCAGACGCGCCAACAACTCGCGCCGATAGGGAGAGGAGGAGGCGAGGATTAGACGGGGAGGCATGGAAAAAAGGTTTCAAGTTTCAGGTTCAAGGTTTCAGGTTCTCGACGCAAACCTGAAACGTCAAACTTAAGACCTCAGACTATAAGACTATTCAATCTCGACCAGCGCCTCATCCGGATTGACATTGTCTCCCTTGGCGACATGTACAACCTTCACTGTGCCGGCAACAGGGGCGGGGACTTCGTTTTCCATTTTCATCGCCTCGATCACTAGCACCGGATCGCCGGCCTTGATCTCTTGACCGACTCGTACGAGCACGTCGACGACGCGCCCAGGCATCGAGCTGGTCACATGGCCTTCGCGCGAGGCCTTGGGCCGCTTGGAACCTTTGGAGGCACGTTTGGTATCGACCATCGCCCCCTCGGTCGGCACCGTCTCCGACAGCGTCTCGATCAAAATTTGTTCCGGCACGCCGTCGACCGTGACGAAAAACGGCCGCTGTTCCTCGCTCTTGTGACCAACGCCGGTGACACGAATGTGATAGGTCTCACCGTGCATGGTGACGTTGAAGTCCGTCGGAGCGTAGGGCGCGACCGTGGTCTCCGCGCTGGGCGGTGGTTTCAGCTCTTCCGGATGCAGTGTGCCAGCCGCGCGTTCCTCCAAGAACTTGCGACCGATTTCCGGAAACATCGCGTAGGTCAGCACATCCTCTTCGCTATGCGCGAGCTCGCCGATCTCTTCGCGCAGCCGATGCATCTCAGGCTTCAACCGATCGGCCGGCCGGCACGTAATGACTTCCTCGGTGCCGATGGCCATGCTGCGCACCGCATCGTTGATTTTGCCGGGCGCGCGCCCGTAACGGCCTTGGAGATAAAGCTTCACTTCATTGGTGATGCTCTTGTAGCGCTTGCCGGTCAGGACGTTCAGTACGGCCTGGGTGCCAACGATTTGCGAAGTCGGCGTCACGAGTGGCGGGAACCCCAGATCCTCGCGCACGCGCGGGATCTCCGCCAGCACTTCGTTCATGCGATTGAGCGCCCCTTGCTCTTTCAGCTGGTTGGACAGGTTCGAGATCATGCCGCCGGGTACTTGATTGACCATCACGCGCGTATCGATTTCGGCAAACTCACTTTCGAATTGGTGGTACTTCTTGCGTACCGCGCGAAACTGCCCAGCGATCGCCTGCAGTTTTTCCAGATCGAGCCCGGTGTCATAGGGCGTTTCCTGAAACGCCACCACCATGCTCTCGGTCGGCGAGTGGCTGGTGCCCCAGGACAGCGAGGAGATTGCCGTGTCCACGTGGCGGGCGCCGTTTTCGACCGCGAGATACATGCAGACGTTGGCCAGACCGACGGTGGTATGCGAGTGAAAAGCGAGCGGCAGCTTGGTTGCTTTGGACAGCGCGGAGAAGATCTCCACCGCCGCCCTGGGCGTGAGCAGTCCTGCCATGTCCTTTAGCGCGATCGAATGGCAACCCATGGTCTCGAGCTCTTTCGCTTGGGCGACGAAATGCTCGGTGGTGTGTACTGGGCTGGTGGTATAGCAGATCGCACCCTGCGCGTGCTTGCCGCTCTTGACCACGGCGCGAACCGATAACTCGACATTGCGCAGGTCGTTCATGGCGTCGAAGATGCGGAACACCTCAACACCGTTCTCCGCTGCCTTGCGCACGAAGGCCTCGACCACGTCGTCCGAGTAGTGTCGGTAACCGAGCAGGTTTTGCCCGCGCAGCAGCATTTGAATCGGTGTGTTGGGTAACGCCGCCTTCAGCTTCCGCAGTCGTTCCCATGGATCTTCCTTTAGGAAACGAATGCAGGCGTCGAACGTGGCCCCGCCCCAGGCCTCGAGCGACCAGAACCCAATGGCGTCGAGCTGTGGGCAAGCCGGCAGCATGTCCTCTGTGCGCATGCGCGTGGCGAGCAGCGACTGGTGCGCGTCGCGCAGTACCAGCTCCGTCACGTGCACCTTGTTCTTGCCGGCGGCCATGGCGTTCCTCTGACTTACAATCCGTGGTGGGCGACGAGCGCGGCAGCAATTGCCGCCGCCAGATCCGCCGGCGGCCGGCGGATCGAGTAGTTTATCAGTTCGGGATGCTGATCAATGAAGCTCGTGTCGAACCGGCCTGCCTGGAACTCTGCGGTCTTGAGTATCTGTAGGTGATAGGGCTTGGTGGTCTTCACGCCATACAACCCCATGTCGAGCAGGGCCCGGCGCCCGCGCTTCAAGAGTTTTTCCCAGGTCAGCGCCCACACCGTGAGCTTGGCGCACATCGAGTCGTAGTGCGGCGGAAATTCATAACCGGTGTAGATGGCGGCATCGGTGCGCACGCCGGGGCCGCCGGGTGAGTAGTAGCGAGTGATGCGTCCGTAGTTCGGCAGAAAGTCATTGCGCGGGTCTTCGGCGTTGATGCGAAACTGCACGGCGTAGCCGCGGCGCTGTACGTCGGCTTGGGCAAACGATAGCGGCTGCCCGTCGGCAATGCGGATCTGTTCTTGGACGATGTCGATGCCGGTGATCTGCTCGGTCACGGTGTGCTCCACCTGCAGGCGCGTGTTCATCTCCATGAAATAGAATCGACCGTTCTGATCAAACAAGAACTCGACCGTGCCGGCGTTCTGGTAATTGACGTGTTTAGCGGCACGCACGCCCAGCGAGCAGACTTCCTGGCGCTGCGCTTCGGTGAGTTGCGGCGAGGGCGCAACCTCGACCAGCTTCTGATGGCGGCGCTGGATCGAGCAGTCGCGCTCGAACAGGTGCACGACATTGCCGAACTTGTCGGCCAGCACCTGCACCTCGATATGGCGCGGCTGGAGAATCGCCTTTTCCAGGAATACTTCGGCGCTGCCGAAGGCCTTGGTGGCCTCCGACACCACACGCTCGTAGGCGCGCACCAGTTCTTGTTCGTTGTTGCAGCGGCGAATACCGCGACCGCCGCCGCCAGAGGTCGCCTTGAGCATGACCGGGTAGCCGACGCGGGCAGCGAATTGCACGGCCTCCTGGGCGTTCGCGAGATTCCCTTCGCTGCCCGGGACCACCGGCACGCCGGCCGCTATCGCTGCGGCGCGTGCCGCGGTCTTGTCGCCCATGCGCCGCATGGCATCTGGCGAGGGGCCAATGAAGATGATGCCGTTCTTGGCGCAAATCTCGGCCAGCTGGGCATTCTCGGACAGGAATCCGTAACCCGGGTGCAGGGCGTCGCAGCCGGCGGCGCGGGCGAGGTTAACGATGCGATGGGCGTTGAGATATCCGCCCACCGGATCGGGCCCGATGTTGTACGCCTCGTCGGCCTTTTTCACGTGCAGCGCGTGGCGATCGGCGTCGGTATAGATAGCGACCGACTTGATGCCGAGTTCGGCGCAGGCACGCACGATGCGGACCGCTATTTCGCCGCGGTTCGCGACGAGTATCTTGTCGATCAAGGTGATGGCCGTCCCGAGTAGAACCGCCGCCGGGGTCTCGCCGTGACGCCAATCTGGCTACTGAAAGGGTTGCTGACTGTCATCATGACCGCTGCCCTGACGCGCAAAAAGTCCCATATTTTGACACAAGTTAGCGCCGAATATATGATGCGCGCCCTATGCCTGGCCTGCCGGCGACCATCGATCCGGTCCTGCTCGCCGAAAAGGGGGCGCGCCTGACGGGGGCGCTCTCGTTCAAGACCCTGCCGCGACTCGCGGACTCTTGTCG
>CP070641.1:771397-776012 GCA_020354085.1 Pseudomonadota bacterium | reverse complement strand
GCCGAAAGGAGCGGGGCCAAGGACAGTTGGCGCTGGCAAGAACCTCTTTTGCGTGAAATGTTTTCGACTTACTGGCCTAAACTATCAAGATACGGCCTAGTACCTAGTACCCGGTCAAGTGTTCCTACCTATAGGAACAAGTACTGGGTGCTACATACAGTACCCGCGTTGAGGCGGACATCGTCATCGCCACGCATTCCGGCACGAACCGTAGCCCCAACCTAACCCTTTGTCTCGTTCGGTGCGTTTATGGATGTCACCTGTCCTCCACGGAGACATCCTATGAAACCATTTTTAAGTGCTTTGGCCGTAACACTATTGGGCGCCTGCGTCAGCGCGCCGACGGTGGCCCATCCGCTCGACGTCGCGGTCATCGACCGGCAAACCGGCCAGCGGTTGCCGGTCTATTACCATCACGGCAAGCGTTACGTCGTTGGTACACCGGGCCACAAGTATGCGATCGAGCTGCGCAATCAAAGCGGTGGGCGATTGCTCGCGGTGACGTCGGTGGATGGCGTGAACGTCGTCACGGGCGAGACCGCACACGTTGGACAAAGTGGTTACGTGCTGGATGCGCGGAGCAGCACCGAGATCAACGGTTGGCGTAAGAGCCTCGATGAGGTCGCGGCGTTCTATTTCACGTCGCTGCCGGACAGTTACGCGGCACGCACCGATCGGCCCGAGAACGTCGGCGTGATCGGGGTTGCGGTATTTCGCGAGTATGTGCCGCCGCGCGCTCGTATTACCGAACCGGCGGCCGCAGCGAAGTCAGCGGAAACGGAATCCGGCGCAGCCGATCGCAGCCGCGCGCCGCGCGAGGAGAAGCTTGGTACCGGTCACGGCGATCGCGAGACGTCGCACGTCGAGTACACGGATTTCAAACGTGCGACCGACAAGCCGGCACAGCTGGTAACGATTTGCTACGACAGCTATCGTAATCTTGTTGCGCGTGGCGTGATTCCAGCCAAGCATGCGCATGAGCTGCAGCCCAATCCGTTTCCGGGCAATTTCGTGCCGGACCCGAAAGGCTAGGAGGATCGCACCGCGATTTGAGTCTTCATGATGCTGCGGTCGGCTCGCGAACCTCGCACGCTGGGCAGGCCGCGGCAGACTGAGCACGGCGTGGCCAGAGGTTCCAGATCGCAGCAACAATCAACACACTGGCCGCAACCCAGACGATGCCTTCTCGCTCGATCCAGAAGCTGCCAAGTAGCAGCGTGAACGCACCGACCGCACCGAGAGCAAAGGGACCGTAACCGCGGCGCCGCTTGGCGCGATACGCCAAGGTCCAGAGATTGATGCCGAGCAATAGCGTCACGGTCGGTAGCAGATAGGGCGTGTAGTCGACGAACCCGATTCCGAGCGCCGACAACAGCGCCGCGTAAGCAGGCCAGCAGGCGGGACAGGTGAGTTTCGGTAAGAGCGCCGCCCCGACCGCCGGCAGCCATGCAACGAATTGCGTGCCGCGCGCGAAACGCCTGCGCGCATACGGCGCGAGGGCGGCGTCAATCAAGGCGCGCGGCACGACACCGCGCTGCCGGCCTTGCTCATGCGCATAGATTCGGCAGGCCGGCTCATGCTCGGGCTCAAAGCCAGCAACATCACGCCCGTTTACCAACACCGTGGGCGATCCGTAGTGGCGCGCGTAGTCCGGTGCCGCCGGGTTGGCGCGATCCCATTCCTGCCACGTCGCCGGCAATCCGGCGTGGGCGAGCGCGGCGGCGAGTGCCTGGCGGGAATCCGCGACGTTCGGGCAATCCTTGTCATAAATGAATTCAATAATGGGCATCGTTTCGCAATCCGAAAACACAAGCGAACACGAAGCCTAGCCCCGTAGCCGGGTACGGACTCAAGAGGAGTAAAATTCGGCGTAAAGCTGGTCAGGCGACGGGCCGCGTTTTTGAACGGGCCCTGTTACTACCAGCACGGTGTGTCTCACGGCCGGCGGCGCGTCGAGCCGGCTGTCGCGCACCGCCTCGCAGGTACTCTGACTGGAGGTGCGATATGCCCGAAATCACCCAACGCATTCAACGCGATGTTGCGCGCGCTCCGCAGACTAGTATGGCGCTCGAAGCGGCGCGCCTGATGAGCGAGCGCTTTATCGGCTCGGTAGTGGTAACGGACGAAACCGGGCGCGTACGAGGACTGTTCACCGAGCGCGACTTAATGAAGCGCGTGGTAGGCGAAGGCCGTGACCCGGCGGCGACACCGCTTAAGGAAGTCATGCGCACGGACGTCGTCACGGTATCGGCAAATGAAAGCGTCGAGCGTTGTCTCGACCTTATGCGCCAACACCGCACGCGCCACCTGATGGTATTCGACGACGGAGAATTTCGTGGCTTGGTGTCGCTGCGAGATCTGGTGCTACTGCTGCTCGATGAAAAAGAACAGCTCATCCAGGAATTGACGCACTATATCAACAGCGAACCGGCTACTCAGCGCTCCGCCGGCGCTTGAGAAGGCGCAGTGCTGCGAGCCCGGTCGGCGCGCATAGCCCGATGCCGATGAAGCCGGCGAGCCCGATCTTGAGCAACCACGAACGACCGCCTTGCGGATCAGCGCGCATCAGCTCCAAGACAACGTAGTAGAGGCCCCGGCCAAGCGCGACCAGCACAACGCCGATCACGAGGGACGCGACCCAGATCAACGCCCGTTTGCGTGCGCTGGCGGCAAGCGTCACATGCGCCCAGGCGAGCGGCAGGCAGGTCATCGCGTAAATGACCGCGACCGCGATCGTTGGCGTGTCGAGCCAGGCAAGGTTCACGGCGGCAGTGTACGCGATCTCGACAACGCCTCAATGCTTGATGGCGCGCGCTTTCCACAGCCAATAGGCCGCCGGAATCACGAGCAGCGTCAGTATCGCCACACTCAGCATGCCGCCCACCATGGGCGCGGCGATGCGGCTCATGGGCTCCGACCCGGTGCCCGTGGTCCAAAGGATCGGCAGCAGCGCCACGATGATCGCGACCTTGGTCATGGTCACGGGCCGGATACGCATGAGCGCGCCTTCGACGATCGCTTCGTGCAGATCGTTGCGGGTGAGCTGCTGGCCGCGCTTGCGCCGCGACTCGACGCGCTCGGCGAGCGCGTTGTCGAGGTAGGCGAGCATGACCACGCCGATTTCCACCGCCACGCCGCCCAGGGCGATGAAACCCACGCCCACCGCAACCGACATGTTGTAGTCCATGGCGTACAACAACCAGAAGCCACCGACCAAGGCGAGAGGCAGGGTGCCAAGAATAATCAGCACCTCGGCGGTGTTGCGGAAGTGCAGGTACAGCAACAACAGGATGATGACGATAGTCAGCGGAATGACCAGCGACAGGCGTTGCTTGGCGCGTTCCAGGTATTCGTACTGGCCGGTCCAGGTGAGCGCGTAGCCGGCCGGGAGCTGTACTTGCTCGCGCACTGCCTTTTGCGCCTCGACCACGTAGGAGCCGAGATCGCGCCCGGCGATATCGATCGAGATCCAGCCGGACAGGCGCGCGTTGTCGCTGCGGATCATGTCGGGGCCATCGACGATGCGCACATCGGCAACGTCCGATAGCGGAATCGGCAGGCCCGACATGGTGACCACCGGCAGCGCGCGGATGCGTTCCAGTGAGTCGCGCAACGCCGTGGGATAGCGCAGGTTCACGGGATAGCGCTCGCGCCCCTCCACGGTTTCGGTCACGTTCATGCCGCCGATTGCAGTGGCCACCGCTTCTTGTACGTCCATGACATTGAGTCCGTAACGCGCCGCAGCGTGACGGTTGATGCGCACGTCCACGTAGCGCGCGCCAGTGATGCGTTCGGCATAGACCGACACGGTACCAGACAAGGCACGGATCACTTCCTCGATGCGCCGGCCGACCTGCTCTATGCCATCTAGATCGGGGCCGGTGACCTTTATGCCGACCGGCGTGCGGATGCCGGTGGTGAGCATGTCGATACGCGTTTTGATTGGCATGACGAATACATCGGGTAGCCCCGGCATCTTTAACGCCGCGCGCATTTCCTCGATCAGCGTTTTTGTTGTCGTATTTGGGCGCCATTCGCTCTTGGGTTTGAGCTTGATGGTCGTTTCGAACATCGACAGGGGTGCGGGGTCGGTGGCGGTCTCGGCGCGACCGGCCTTGCCAACCACGCGCTCGACCTCTGGAAACGTCTTCAGTATGCGATCGGTTTGGCCAAGGAGCTCCTGCGCCTTGCCGGGCGACAATCCGGGCAAGGTCGATGGCATGTACAGGAGGTCGCCCTCGTCCATGTCCGGCATGAACTCGGTGCCGATCTTGAGTACGGGATAGGCGCTCACCAGCGTGAGTACGAGCGCGCCCCACAACACGCCGCGTGGGTGGCGCAGCACCCACTCGAGCAACGGGCGATAGCCGTTGATCAAACCACGGTTGATGGGGTTCTGGGTTTCGGGCCGGATGCGACCGCGTATGAAGTAACCCATCAGCACTGGCACGACGGTGATGGATAGCCCCGCGGCGGCCGCCATCGCATAGGTCTTGGTAAAGGCGAGCGGTGCGAACAGGCGCCCTTCCTGCGCTTCCAATACGAACACCGGCAAGAACGAGAAGGTGATAATAAGGAGCGAGAAGAACAGCGCCGGCCCCACCTCGCCCGAGGC
>CP070641.1:766647-771297 GCA_020354085.1 Pseudomonadota bacterium | reverse complement strand
GAACCTGATCGCAAGTCTGTTTGCTGCCTTGCTGCTAACCCTGTCCATTGCGCCGGGTATGGCCAGCGAGACAACGGGTGCTGCGCCCGAGGACAGCATGTCCGATTCGGACAACGGTAGTTGCTAGGAGTCGGCCTGTCGGTGAGGCCGGAAATACGCATGATGACCAAAGAACAACACTCGCGTTACCCAAGGGAGATCCTGCAACGCCCGGCGCAGTCGGTGCCGTGCGTTGCAGGAGGGTAATCGATACCGGCGATTACCGAGAACTTAACTGAACCGCACAGGAGAAGGATCATGATCCAGGAACTCAATCTGTGGCTGATCGGCGGTGGCCTTGTAATCGGGCTACTGTTTGGTGCCGTGGCACAGCGCTCGCGCTTTTGCGTGCTGGCGGCAGTTTCCAACTGGGTTTTGATGCGCGACCTGCGACAGGCGCACGCCTATCTTGCGGCCGTCGCCGTCGCTGTGATCGGTACCGCCACGCTGGAACTTACGGGTCTCGTGGCGATCGCGGAAACCGGATTCCGCAGTGGTCGAATCGATTGGTTCGGCACGCTCGTCGGGGGAACTTTGTTCGGTTTCGGTGCGGTGCTCGCGGGTGGCTGCGCCGGGCGCCTGGTCGTGCGGAGCGCCGAAGGAAGCCTTGGTGCCGTGGTGGCGCTGGTAGCCGCGGGCATTGGTGGAGCCGCCAGCGCCTACGGCGTGCTGGAACCGGTGCGTGCCCAGTTGCACAACGTGCTTTCCGTTGACCCAGCTTCAGGCGATGCTTCCATCGCATCGTTTCTCGGCTTGGCGCACGGGTGGGCAGCGGCGCTCTTTGCTACAGGATGCGTGCTCGCCATCATCGCAACCTTCCGGCGCGGAGCTAGCATCGGACTCCTGCTTGCCGGGGTGATTGTCGGAGCGCTTATCGTTGGCGGCTGGTGGATCAGCGGGTGGTTGGCACAAGATCCGTTCGAGGCAACGGTGCGCCCGGCTTCGATGACCTTTGTCGGTCCCATGGCTCAGGCAACACAGCTCATCGCGACTGGAGAGCAGCGCGGCAACGGGTTTCATCTGGCTCTCCTCGTGGGCGTGCTTGGCGGTTCCGTGGTGAGTGCTCTGGTTCGTCGGCAGTTTCGCTGGGTCGGCATACGCGCAGGCGAACTCGCGCGAGCGGTGGTTGGTGGAGGCCTCGTCGGGATCGGTGCCGTATTTGCCGGCGGTTGCAACATCGGACAAGGCCTGACGGGTATGTCCACACTCTCGATTTCCGCACTGCTCGCGGTGATCGGTATTGGTACTGGCATGCGTATCGGGCTGGTTTGGCTGATGCGCATCGAAAGCGCCCAATCGATACCGAGCTCCCGTCTGACCAAGGCAACTCACCAGGTGCGCAGACTCTTCGCGCGCACGTCGGCTTCGTTCCCGAAATCTACCAAGGTTGTTGGATGCTGCAATTGAAGGCGGGGCGGAATGGACTAATGCCAGATCTGAGGGAACTGAGAAAATCGAGTGTTCGACGTTAATCATTCAGCGCCGCACGTTGAAACACTTTCGTAAACCGCACGCCAACGGATCGAATCCAATCCGGAGTCTCCAACGAGCGGGGAAAGCCGCGTAGTCATGCCGACGCGCATGCTTTTCAGCCGCTGCGTAACCTGTTGATGAAGAATGCCTTGGGATTCGTTCGCGGTGAGGGGCGAATAGCAAGAGCCGGGTGACGCTGCCGTACCCTCCCAGAGACCTGCGGGCCCAAGAAATATTTCCTCAGTCGGGGGAATAGAAGCCTGTGTTCGCCACACTATAGCTCGATTGCCCGCCCATTGTTGTTGCGGCCAGGCAACGAAACCACACTTCAAGGAGACCCTACGTGACAACAACCAGACGCGATTTTCTCAAGATTGCCGCCGCTGGTGCGGTGGCAGCTGCCGGGGCGCGCCTCGCACAGGCCGGCGAGGCGGCCAGCGGCCAGGGCGCCAAAGATCGGGTGATCATCTGCAACGAGGATTCGAACACGCTCTCCGTGATCAATCCGAATACGAACACCATCGAAACGACCATCAATCTGACGAGTTTCGATGAGGATCCGCGCCCGCCGTTTCGCTTCGTTACCGGAGGTGTCGTACCGACCCACGCGGCAATGGTCCACAAGCCCCTCTATCATGGCGCGATCTCGATTCATGGTGCGGCGCCTTCGCCCGATTCGCGCCTCCTTGCCACGACCGGCCGCGGGACCAGCAATGTCTATCTCGTCGACACCGCGCAGATGAAGGTGATCGGCAATGTGCCGAACCCGAACAAGAGCGACAAGGTGAATCCAGAATGGCTTTCCAGCGGCATCATGGTCGGGCGCGAACCGCATGAGCCGACGTTCACGCGCAACGGCAAGGAAGTGTGGGTGGCAGTGCGCGGCGAGAACCGAATTGCCATTCTCGATGTCGAGCGCGCTAAGAAGGAGGCCAGCGGAGTCAGTGCCGGCGCCGTGCGCAGCTATGTCGAGACGATTCAGGGTCCGGCGCAGGTTTGGTTTTCGGCCGATGGCAAACTCGCCTTCGTGGTATCGCAGAAAGAATCGAAGATCGACGTTTTCGCGGTGCACGCGGACAAGAACGGCAACAGCCACCCCAAGCGCAAGACTACCCTCGACATCAAGGCGCAGGATCCATTCGGATTCACGCCGTTCCAAAAAACGACGCCCGATGGAAAGGAAGTGTGGTTCTCGCACAAGCTTGCCGACGGTGTGTCAGCACGCTCGACGAGCGGAGATTTCAGTCTGCTCGACGCCATCGCGCTGGGCGAGAAGGCGCGCCCGAACCATGTTGAATTCGTCGAGAACTCGCAGGGGAAGGCGGCATACGTGAGCCTCGGGCGGGTCGACGATGGCGGCCCCGGCGGTGTGGCATCGAGCCGCATTGCGGTGATCGATCGCGCCGGCGGTGCCGGCGGCCGCAAGGTTGTGCATACCTTCTTTACCCATGGGCGCGAATCGCACGGGTTGTGGACCAATCCGGAGGGAACCCGGCTCTACGTCGCGCACGAGCAGGATGAATTGCCGGGCACGCCCAACGAGGGGCAAACGGTGTGCAGCGTTTTCGACGTCAGCGACCCGTTCAAACCGGGTTTTGTGGCGCAAATCGCGCTCGGCAACCTTGACCTGCCCTCGGGAAAGCTGCGCAACAAGAAGAGCATCAACCTTGTCTACGTGCGGCCGGGTAGTCGTAGCCAGGCAGGCTAGCGGATCGCCCGGGGTGCCGGCGGGATATCGCCGGCGCTCGTCGCCCGGCGCGAGGCTTGCGCCTGAGGTGCGCGGTTCCCCCGGGGCAGCGACATTCCGACTCCATAAATAGAGGGGAAGACATAATGACTGAACGCCGATTCGGGCGATGGGCAATATTGCCGGCGGTTTGCTCCTTGCTCGTGCTGACGCTCGTGGGGCATGCTGGCGATACATCAGACGCCCATGCAGCATTTGCGCGGGCTATGCACACCGGCATGGTCAGGATGATGACCGATATGGAGCAGGCTCCGATGATCGGCGATCCCGATCATGACTTTCTCGCCATGATGATTCCGCATCATGAGGGCGCCGTTGAGATGGCGCGCCTCCAGTTGCTTCATGGGCGTGACCCGCTCGTGCGCAGGTTGGCCGAGGAGATCATCGCAAGTCAGCAGAGCGAGATTGTCGCGATGCGCGCTCGGCTGGAGATCCTGCGTAGTCGCCGGCAGGGTGACCCGGACGAATTTCCCCCGGTGCACGGGCTGCGCGGCGGCGCGGATGCCGCGCGCTAGTTAGGGCGGGCGCATGCTGGGACGCGACGAGTTTCGCGAATGGATCGATGCCTATCACGGCGCACTATTTCGTCACGCCCTGTGGATGACGGGCGATCGCGAGCTCGCCGCCGATCTCGTGCAGGAGACGTACTATCAGGCCTGGCGTGCGCGCCGTTCGCTGCGCGAGCGCACGCGGGCGTTTGCATGGCTGCTCACCATCCTGCGGCGGCGAGTGTTCCAGGAATACGGGCGCGCACGGCGCGAGCGCGACTGGGCAGCGCAGTTCGTTGCCGCTTCGGAAGAGGCGGCGGAAGGACCGGTCGGCGAGATGATCGACTTGGCCCGTGGCCTCCACGAACTTACCGCCGTACAACGCGACATCGTCTTGCTGCATGCCCTGCACGGCATGAGCTACGAAGAAATCGCCGCCTACTTGCAGGTGCCGCTCGGTACGGTCATGAGCAGGCTCGCTCGTGCCCGGGACGCGCTGCGGCAGCTGATGGAGACCGGTAAAGCGGATAACATCGTGCCTTTCAGGAAGAAAGCCGAATCATGAAGAACGAACAAGACATGTCTCCCGAAGACTGGCGGCTGCGTGAGCTGCTGGCGGCGCCGCGCGCGCCTGCTGATCTGCGCACGCGGATTGAGGCGAGCATCGATTCCGCGGCCGCTTCGGCACCGCGCCGCGACTTGAGGGCGTTTGTCGTCTTCGGGGTGGCCGCAACGATGATTATCGCGATCACGGCGACCTTCTGGATGTCGGCCGCGCCGACCCCGGGTATCGTCATAGCCGCCTACCAGGACATGCTCAAGGAGCGCGGACTGCGCGGCGTATTCGATGGCAATGACGCGCCGCCGCTCATCGCGGGTCATATTGGCAAGTCGCTTGGGGTC
>CP070641.1:761881-766547 GCA_020354085.1 Pseudomonadota bacterium | reverse complement strand
TGACGATGGCTGCATCGACCATGGCGCCGATGGCAATGGCGATGCCGCCCAAGGACATGATGTTGGCGTTGATGCCTTGGTAGCGCATGACGATAAATGCCATGAGAATGCCGAGCGGCAGCGTCACCATCGCCACCAGCGACGAGCGCAAGTGCAGGAGGAACGCCAGGCACACCAGCGCCACGACGATGAACTCCTCGATCAGCGTGCGCGTGAGCGTGCCAACTGCGCGGTGAATGAGCGCTGAGCGGTCGTAGGTTGTCACCAGCTCGACGCCCTCCGGCAGACTGCGCGCGAGCTGCGCGAGTTTGTCCTTCACGGCCTCGATCGCCGCAAGCGCGTTCTCGCCATAGCGCACAACGACAATACCGCCGACTGCTTCGCCCTCGCCGTCAAGCTCGGAGATGCCACGGCGCATCTCCGGCCCGATACGAATGTCGGCCAAATGATCGAGCAGAATCGGGGTGCCGTTGGCGTTGACGCCGAGCGTCACCGCGCGCAGATCTGCTTCACCTTGGATGTAGCCGCTGGCGCGCACCATGTACTCGGCCTCCGCCATCTCGATAACCGAGCCGCCGGTCTCCTGGTTGGCGTCTTGGATCGCGCGCCGTACCTGTTCGAGGGTGAGGCGATAGGCGCGCAGGCGCACCGGGTCGATGACGACTTGATATTGCTTGACCATCCCGCCGACGGTGGCAACCTCCGCGATGCCAGGAAGGCTGCGCAGCTCGTACTTCAAGAACCAATCCTGGATTGCGCGCAACTGCGCCAGATCGTGGCGGCCGCTGCGGTCGACGAGCGCATACTGATAGACCCAGCCCACGCCCGTGGCGTCCGGCCCCAGCACCGGTTTCGCCCCGGGCGGCAGGCGCGGGGCGACCTGCGATAGATATTCGAGCACGCGCGTGCGCGCCCAGTAGATGTCGGTGCCGTCTTTGAAAATGACGTAGACGAACGAATCGCCGAACAGCGAGATGCCGCGCACGGCGGTCGCGCCCGGCACCGACAGCATGGCGGTCGTGAGCGGGTAGGTGACCTGATCCTCGACGACCTTGGGCGCTTGGCCCGGATAAGTCGTCTTGATGATGACTTGTACGTCCGTGAGATCCGGGATCGCGTCGAGCGGCGTGGTGCGCGTGGCATAGATGCCCCAGGCGACCACGACCGCGGTGACCAGCAGCACCAACAGGCGATTTTGTACGGACCAGCGAATGATGGCGTGGATCATGTTCAGTTCCGTATGAGGTCAGTGTTTTGATTCGGTTGATTTCGGTGCGGTCACCGGCGCGCCGCTGTCCTTGGCTGGTTCCGTCGGTGTCAGGCGCGTGAAGGTCGCACGCAGGCTCGCTTCCGAGTCGATCAGGAATTGCCCAGACACGACCACGCTATCGCCTTCCTTGAGCCCTTGGCGTATCTCAATGAACTCGCCCAGCTCGCGACCGATTACGACGTCGACCGGCTGGAACCGTCCCTCGCCCAGCGCGCGCACCACGGCGGTCCGCGTGCCGGTGCGAATCAGCGCCTCGCGCGGCACGTGCAGGTGCGCGGTTGGTGATGGTGCCTCGATCGTTACCTCGGCGAACATGTTGGGTTTGAGGCGCGGGTCGCGTGTCGCCACGCGCACCTGCGCCTTCAGGGTACGCGCGCCGATGCCGATGTCCGGATCGATGCTGGCCACCGAGCCGCTGAAGATCTCGCCCGGCAGGGCATCGATACGCAGGCGCGCGGGCATGCCTTCGCGCACCCAGTCGGCATCGCGGTCGAAGATGTCGACTTGTGCGGTATAGGCACCATTGCCTTCAACCGGCATCAAGTAGCCGTGGGTCGTGGTGCGGCGCGGCAGGCGCGAGCGCTCGAGCTTGTAGGTCCGTACGCCGAGGTTGTTCACGATTTCGGGCCGCACGGTGATGATGGGTGGGCCTTCGGCGGCATCGGCCGCATCGGCATAGACGGGTACCAAGTCCATGTCCATGAACGGCGACTTGCCGGGCTTGTCGAAGCGTGGTCCCGGCACCATCGGGTCGTGCCAGTAGAGCACCTTGCGCTCCCCCGATGCGCTCGCCGGGACGGCTGACCGTTGTGCGGGCGGTGCAAGGAAGTAAACGCTCGCCGCACCGGCGGCGAAGGCAACGACGATCAAAAGAATAGAAATGTTGCGGTTCATGGGGTGTCCTCTCCCTTGAGGTACAGCAATTCGACGTGCGAACGCACCAAGTCGACGCGCAGGCGCGTGAGCTCGATCTCGGCATCCAGCTCCTTCATGCGCGCTTCGCGCAGTTCCGCCTGATCGCGCGCAAAGCCGGCCGTGGTCAGGCGCGCCTCGCGCTGGATGTCGGGCAGCAGTTGGTCGGCATAAATACGCGCGCGTGTGGCCAAGGCGTCATGCTCGGCGTGGGCCGCCGCGTACATCGCCTCAAGCTCGCGCTTCTTGTCTTCGGCTTCGAAGCGCGCGCCCGTCTCGGCCGCCTGCCGTTCGGCCAGCCGCCGGTCCTGGCGTTGGCTGCGAAAGATCGGTAGATCGACGGTCACGAGCGCCGTCACCATGTCGGTGCGCCCGGCTTGGCGCGCGCCGTAAGACAGCTCGGCCATGAAGCCGGGTTTGTATTCCTGGCGAACCAGGTCGACCTCGGTGCGCGCTGTCTCCAGCATGGCGTTAGCCGCGATCCAGTCCGGATGGCGCGTGGCGTCGAACTCGACGGGTAGCCGGGGAAAGCCGGGCAGGGTGTCGGGCAGCGGCCGTTGCGCGGCTTCGACACCGATCCAGCGCGCGAGCTGGCCGCGCAGGCGAATCGCCTGGGCGCGCACGCCCTGCTCGCGCTCATCAAGGCGCGCGAGCGATTGGCGCGAACGCAGCAACGATTGCTGGGTTTCTTGCGCAGCGCGGTAGCGATTCTCCGCGCCTTGCACTTGCGCTTGGAGTACCACGCGCACTTCGCGAATCAGGGCCAGCGACCGTTCCTGATAATAGAGCTCGAGCCAGGCGGTGCGTACTTGCCGCAGAACATTGCGCCGTTCCATCTCCAGGCGTGCGCGCTCGCGGTCGAGCTCCTTCTCGGCGCGGCGTTGCTTGAGCGCGAGCGTGTCGCCGGGAGGAAACGTCTGGCGCACGCCGACCATGACCATGGTCATGTCTTCCTGATCGAGCTTGAAGCTGTCGGTCGGGACGTTGACCGCGCCCAAGGTGAGCTGCGGATCGGGCAGGGTGTTTTCGGAAACCACGCGCTCACTGGCCGCGGCAACATTGCTGCGGTGATGCGCGAACCACGGCGCGTGCTCCAGCGCCAGCCGCTCAGCCTCGCGCAAACCAAGCTCACTAGCCGCGCTCGACGCAGCTACCAGCAACAACAGCCAGGCCCAATGGGGCGACTTGAAATGGACGAACATAGATCTCTCCGCTGTGTGAAAGGGCGAGCGCCAAGTGCTCGCGGGTCACCACGACAGCAAAGGATCTAGGTCAACATGATGACGTACTGGAGGATGATAGGGGGTCGCGGTATGGATGCCGCGGCGTGGCGCGTCTGCGGCGGGCGCGTCGCATCCACTGACACAGGTGCAAGGTATTGCCACGGCACAAACGACAGCGTGTTATCGGCGGCGGTCGTGACCTGAAATTTGACGGCTTTCTGGTTGCTCGCCTGGCAGTCAATCTTGGCGAGCGTCGGGCAGTCCGGCAGCTTGCACAGGCCACCGTGCACGGGCGAGTTCTGGGCGGCGGCCAGAACACAGGGCGTAACGGCCGCCACCGCCCAAAATGCCAAAAAGGCCGCCAACAGGTGGCGGCCGATCGAGCGTTGACGACGAATCAGACGTTGCAGCATGGCGAAAAGGATAGTTGAACCAGACCCCGGCGATATGACGTAAATCAAAAGTCGTCGATTTCTGTTTTGCTAAGACCTGCCTTTAGAAAGGAAGTGCCAGGCCCGGGCGAACCTTATGAATCAGATCACGAAAGCGCGCCTGGATGCGCTCGAGTGCCGGTTTACTGTCGGCCTCGAAGCGCAATACCCATACAGGCGTGGTATTGGACGGGCGCACCAGACCGAAGCCATCGGCGAAGTCGACACGCAGGCCGTCGAGAGTGCTGACCTTGGCGTCCGGGAAGGAAGCGGCCTTTATCAGCTCTTGCATGACCGAATAGTGCTCGCCTTCGGCGAACTTCACGTTGAGCTCCGGTGTGTTCACCGTGTTGGGCAGGCTCGAAAACACCTCTTGCACCGGGCGCGGGTCGCGCGACAGCAATTCCAGCAGGCGCGCGGCGGTATACAGGCCATCATCGAAGCCGTACCAGCGCTCCTTGAAGAACATGTGGCCGCTCATCTCACCGGCTAAGAGCGCGCCGCTTTCCTTGAGCTTGGCCTTGATAAAGGAATGACCCGTCTTCCACATCGTGGGCTTGCCGCCGGCTTCGCGGATGGCGGCTTCGACGGTACGCGAGCACTTCACGTCGAAGATGATCTCGCCGCCGGGATGGCGCGAAAGTACATCGCGCGCATATAGAATTAGTTGCCGATCCGGCCAGATGATATGGCCGTCGGGCGAAATCACGCCTAACCGATCGCCGTCGCCGTCGAATGCGAGCCCGACGTCGTAGCCGCCTTGGGTTACGATCTTGATGAGATCTTCCAGATTCTCGGGGTGCGCTGGGTCGGGATGATGATTCGGGAAG
>CP070641.1:757114-761781 GCA_020354085.1 Pseudomonadota bacterium | reverse complement strand
GTGGAAGAAGCGCACCAAGATTCAAAAGGACCTGCGCAAGGCCGAGGAAATCCTGGAGACCGATCACTACGGGTTGGAGAAGGTCAAGGAACGCATTTTGGAATACTTGGCGGTGCAGCAGCGAGTCAACCAGCTCAAGGGGCCGATCCTCTGTCTGGTCGGTCCACCGGGTGTGGGTAAGACCTCGCTTGGGCAGTCGATTGCCCGCGCAACGGGGCGGAAGTTCATTCGCATGGCGTTGGGTGGCGTGCGCGACGAGGCGGAGATACGCGGCCACCGGCGCACCTATATTGGTTCCCTGCCGGGCAAGCTCATCCAAAACATGGCCAAGGCCAAAGTCCGCAATCCGCTGTTCATGCTGGACGAAGTGGACAAGATGTCGATGGACTTTCGTGGCGATCCCAGCTCGGCGTTACTTGAAGTGCTGGATCCCGAGCAGAACCATGCCTTTAGCGATCACTATCTCGAGGTCGATTACGATCTCTCGGATGTGATGTTCATTGCCACGGCCAATACGCTCAACATTCCCGCGCCGTTACTTGACCGCATGGAGGTCATCCGGCTATCGGGTTACACGGAAGACGAGAAGCTCAATATCGCCGTGCGTTATCTCGTGCCAAAGCAGCGCAAGAACAACGGACTCAAAGAGGATGAAATCGACATCACGGAAGACGCGATCCGCGACATCATCCGTTACTACACGCGTGAGGCCGGCGTGCGCAATCTCGAGCGTGAGATCTCGAAGATCTGCCGCAAAGTGGCCAAAGATCTGTTGCTTGGCAACGATCAGGGCAAAGTCGCCGTCACCCCGGGCAATCTCGACAAGTACCTGAGCGTACGTCGATATCGTTATGGGCTTGCGGAAGAGGCGAATCAGGTCGGCCAGGTTACCGGCCTTGCTTGGACGGAGGTAGGTGGTGAGTTACTGACTATCGAGGCCGTGATCGTGCCCGGCAAGGGTAAGCTCACCATCACCGGCAAGCTCGGCGACGTCATGCAAGAGTCGATTCAAGCGGCCATGAGCGTTGTCCGCGCGCGCGCTGCCAAGCTCGGCATCTCGCCGGATTTCTACCAGAAGCACGATTTTCACGTTCACGTCCCGGAAGGCGCGACTCCCAAGGACGGTCCGAGCGCCGGCATCGCGATGTGCACGGCCATGGTTTCGGCGCTTACTCGTATCGCGGTTCACGCGAATGTCGCCATGACCGGCGAGATCACGCTTCGTGGCGAGGTGTTACCGATCGGTGGACTGAAAGAAAAGCTGTTGGCCGCGCATCGTGGCGGCATAAAAATCGTTCTGATTCCCGAGGAGAACCGCAAGGATCTGCAAGAGATCCCGAAGAACATCCGCGACCACCTGGATATCCGGCCGGTACGCTGGATCGATCAGGTCCTCGAGACGGCGTTGGAGCGGATGCCCGAGGCGCTGCCGGAAACCCCGGCCGAGGGTGCGGCACCTGGTACTGAGGCGCACGACGTCGTCAATCCAGTACGGGCGCACTGATACCCGATTTCCCCCAAGCGGGCGGTGGCAAAGCCGCCCTCGATGGCTTACACTAGCCGCCCGATTCCGAGGCGCAGCGCTTTCGAAGTGGGCGGAACAAGCGTTCAAGGAAACAAGATACACGGCGGCTCGTTGCGCCCGTTGTCGAAAGCGCGTTCGCCACGGGCACTGGGCGCTAGCCGGCCTTTTGCCGGGTGCTTAGCTCAGCGGTAGAGCATCGCCCTTACAAGGCGAGGGTCGGGGGTTCGAAACCCTCAGCACCCACCAGAGTGCGGTAATTGAGTTTGCGCGGTAGTTTTCGTGGAGCGGTAGTTCAGTCGGTTAGAATACCGGCCTGTCACGCCGGGGGTCGCGGGTTCGAGTCCCGTCCGCTCCGCCATCATCCCAAGGGCGAGACTGGTTTCTCGTCCTTCTGTGTTTTCGCCACCAGTAAAAATTAACGATTCGCGTGCCCCGGTCGATGCGTCGTGCAAGCTTCGCGTTGCTGGGAAGCGCGGGCATCCGGTAAAGTAGCGGCCCCTATGCTCGGCAAAATCCGCGAAAAAACGCAAGGCATTATCGCCTTCACCATTCTGTTTCTCGTCGGCATCCCGTTCATCCTGTTCGGTATCCAGAGCTACACCGATCGTGGCACGCAGCCGGTCGTCGCGACGGTCGGCGGGGAATCTATTACGCCCGCGGCTTATCGTCGTAGCTTGGATGAGTTGCGCGGGCGCGTCGACCCCAAGATGCTCGACAGCCGCGAGTTCAAGGAGATGATCGTCGAGAGCCTCATCGACCAAACGCTGTTGGCGCGCAACGCTGATGATCAAGGGTATCGCGTGAGCGATGCACAGCTCGACCAGCGTATACGCGAGCTGCCGTTCTTCCAGCGCGATGGCCAGTACGACCCGGCGTTGTTTGAAGCATTTCTGCGCCGCGAAGGGCGTGACGCAGGGGACTTTCGCGCCCGCCTACGCAGCGAGATTGTGATCGGCCAGCTGGAGCGCGGCGTCGTCGAGAGCGCCTTCGTAACCAAATCCGATGCGGCGAGCCTGCTGCGCCTTGTGACCCAGGAACGCGAGTTCGCCTATGCCGTTGTGCCCACAGAAGGATTTGCAGCGAAGGCGAGCGTGACCGAGCAAGCAGTCGAGGGTCACTACAACGCCTACCCGGAGCGATTCATGACCGAGCAGCAGGTGCGCGTCGAGTACCTGCGTCTGTCGGCTGCAGAATTGGGTAAGCACTATGTACCGGATGAAGAAGCGATCCAGCGTGCATACGCGGACGAGGCCGCGCGCTACGTGACACCGGAGCGCCGCCGAGCCAGCCATATCTTGATTGAAACCCCGCCGGGCGCTTCGCCAGAGGACGTCAAGAAGGCCGAGGCCAGGATTCGTGATCTGGAGCGCCAGGCGCGAGCGGGAACGCCATTTGCCCAACTGGTGCGTCAGCATTCCATGGACCCTGAGTCAGCCAGCAAGGGTGGCGACCTGGGCGACGTGCGCGCGGGGATGTTGCCGCGAGAGCTTGAGAGTGCCATTAATCGGCTCAAGCTGAATGAGCTCAGCGAGCCCGTCCGCACCAGCTATGGCTTCCATCTCGTAAAGCTAACCGGGCTCACGCCGGAGAAGCGTCGTGCGTTGAAGGACGTGCGGGCGGAATTGGAAAAGATCGTGCGGCAACGCAAGGCCGAGGAGCAGTACGCCGAGGCGTCGACCAAGCTGTATGACCTCGTGTACGAAAGCACCGACAGTCTGCAGCCGGCAGCCAAGGCGATCGGCTTGGAGGTGCAGGCAAGCGAATGGTTTACGCGCGCGGGCGGCAAAGGGATGGCGAGTAACCTCAAGTTCGTGGAGGCCGCCTTTCACCCTGAAGTACTGGCAGGCACCCGCAATAGCGATGTCATCGAGTTGGACGCCGGTACATTGGTCGCTCTTCGCGTGATCGAGCATCGGCCGGCAGCGCGCCGACCGCTGGCCGAGGTGCGGGGGCAAATCGAGCGCACATTGCGGCAACAGCAGGCTAGTGAGCAGGCGCGGGCCTTGTCCCAGACGCTGCTGCAGGAACTGCGCGCGGGGACCGCACTCAAGGCTCTCGCCGCGAAACATAATCTCAAATTCAACCCGCCCAAGACCGTGACACGGGAGCAGACGGCCAACATCGATCGGCGCTTGGTGCAGGCCGTGTTCCGCGCCGTGCGCCCGGCCGACGGGCAGATGATCTATGACGGGGTCGAGCTTGGCAGCCAAGGGGTGGCGGTTTTCGCATTGCAGCGCGTGCAGGATGGGACGCCCGAAAAGACGGACAGCGCGACAGCGCAAAAGGTCAAGCGCATCCTCGCTGAGCAGTTCGGCACCGGCCTGTACGCCGGCTACCGTGCGGGCTTGCGCGCGCAGGCCGAGGTCAAGATCAACCGCGACCAGCTGTAGCGCTTGGTGCGCAGGTTCGGAATTTAATCCCTAGCCAGCGGCGTAGCCCGCGCCGAGTGCCACGCTATTGAAGCCTGCATCGACGTAGGTAATCTCACCGGTGATGCCGGAGGCCAAGTTCGAGCATAGGAACGCCCCGACGTTACCGACCTCGTCAATGGTGACGCCACGCCCGAGCGGCGCGGTCTTCTCGTAGTAGTCCAGCATCTTTCGAAAATCGCCAATTCCGGCGGCTGCCAATGTCTTGATCGGCCCGGCCGAAATGCCGTTCACGCGGATGCCTTCCGGCCCGAGCGACTGCGCGAGGTAGCGAACGTTGGCCTCGAGGCTAGCCTTGGCGAGTCCCATGACATTGTAGTTCGGCAGGGCACGCACCGCGCCAATGTAGGAAAGCGTGAGCAGGGCGCCCTGGCGTCCCTGCATCATGCCGCGGCCGGCCTTGGCGAGCGCGGCGAAACTGTAGGAGCTGATCTCGTGCGCGATACGGAATCCCTCACGCGTCACGGCATCAAGGTAACTGCCTTCGAGTTGTTCGCGCGGCGCGAATGCCACCGAGTGCACGATGACGTCCAGCCCATCCCAGTGATTGCGCAGCTGTTGAAACACCGCCGTGATTTGATCGTCGCTGGCCACATCGCAGGGCAGCGTTACGTTGGAGCCAAGCTGGCTCGCGTACTTATCGACGCGATCCTTGAGTTTCTCATTCTGATACGTGAAGGCGAGCTCGGCGCCTTCGCGCTGCATGGCCTTGG
>CP070641.1:752343-757014 GCA_020354085.1 Pseudomonadota bacterium | reverse complement strand
CTTGCACGATCCCAATCTTGCTTCGCGCTACTGCACCCATGCCCTGCTGCTCTTCGACGACGGTCAAACGGCCCAAGGTCCGGTCGCGACGGTGCTTGACGATACCAATCTTCAACGCCTTTACCGCTGCCGAATCGATACCGTTCTTTCGGGCCGACACAGAATATTCGTCGCGAGTTCGTCGGTCGACGACTTGCCGCGCGCGAAGTAACCGCGCGATATACTGCTGGCGCACAAACCATTGCAGCATACGTAGACGACGCGGCCACGCAACACGCCTTGCAGCGTATCGTCATTCGCAACGCGCAAGGGAACTTTCTCGGCGCCCCGGCGCTGTGCGTTTAAGTCACTAGAATTCTCGACCTTGCGTCCATCGACAAAAACAATCATCACGTTCAGCAACTGCGCTGGACAGCGCTACGACCTTTCGCGAAAGATGCGCGCCGCTTGGTCGTATACGCCAAGCAAGTTTAGGTGATTTTCCACATTGGATTAACTAAGACAAAAGAGGATCGTAATTGTGAAGAAGTCCGCGATATTGCTAGCCACGCTACTCGGCCTGACCGTCGGCGCCATTGCGTGCCAGAAGAAAGAAGAGAAAAAACCCGCTGCCGCCCCGGCGGCCGCTGCGCCCGCCGAAGCTCCGGCTGCACCGGCGAGCGATGCCAAACCTGCAGAGGGTGCCGCACCGGCACAGGCGCCCGCTGCGCCCGAAAAGAAGTAACGCTCCGATTTTTGGTTGAGTTGGCCGATCCGCGCCCGCGGATCGGCTTTTTTTGTTCGCTACGCACCGCGTTGACTTAACAATCGACCGCTCTTAACATCGCGCGCGAGCCTGAGCCAGCATTGCTCAAGCTCATCGTTTCAGGTGTTCCTTAAAGACGAACGTCTTGGGAATGAAACGGGAAGCTGGTGCGCTCGTTTGTCAAACAGAGCAATGCCGGCGCTGCCCCCGCAACGGTAAGCGAGCCGGGCGAATCACGATGCCACTGCGCCATTCGTTAGGCGCGGGAAGGCGATTCGCCGATCTTATCTTGGATCACTCGCGAGCCCGGAGACCGGCCTGAAGCGGATAGATGCGCGTCGCGGCGGGCGATGCAGGCCGATCTCCTGCCCCCTCCGCTTCGCGTCCCAACGAACACTGCGCGGGTGCGCGCGGTTAGCGGGAGGACCTTCCAATATGTTACCAGTCGCCGCAGTGGGTCGCGTGGCGCTACTGGCGTCACTTTATGCCGCAAGTCTCCCGGTCTACGCCGAACCCGATCCTACTGTTCTGGAACCCGTCGTCGTTAGCGCGACGCGTTCGACACAGCACGGCAATCCGACCGGCAGCAGCATTACGATCATCACCCGCGCAGACATTAAGGCCAGCGGGCTGACACGTCTGCCGGACATCCTGCGCACCGTCGCCGGGGTGCAGGTGTCCGATCTCTACGGAGACGGTAGTCGTGTGAACGTTGGCATCCGAGGCTTTGGCGATACCGCCGGTTCGAACGTACTGGTCTTGGTAGACGGTCGCCGGTTGAATAACCCCGACATCGCACCCCCGGAACTCACGGCCACTGCACTTCGCAACGTGGAGCGCATTGAAATCATTCAAGGCAGTGCCGGCGTTTTGTACGGAGACCAGGCCACGGGCGGCGTGGTTAACATCATTACGCGCATCCCTGACCGCACGACCAGTGCGGTAGCCGCGACCGCGGGCAGCTACGACACGCAGCAGCTGACGGCCCAACTAGCCGGCGAGGCGGGGCGACACACGCGCTACCGCGTGTTGGCGGAAGGTCGCGAGAGCGACAACTACCGCGAGAACAACGAGGTGAAGTACGGCAATTTGCTCGGTCGCGTCGATCGCGAGTGGCGATCGGGCACCGCATTCCTCGAGTTGCAGCACGTTCGCGAAGACCTCAATCTCCCGGGCGGCCTGTTTCGGCCGCAATACGATGCCGATCGACGTGCGGCGCGCTTTCCCACGGATTTTTCTGATACACGAACGAATGTGCAGCGCCTTGGCCTGCGCCAAGGTATCGCTTCTGACTGGGTGATCGAAGGAGAGCTTGCCAATCGTAGCGCCGACATCGACGGACAGCTCACCAGTTCCCCCTTCACCCAGGAGCGACGTGTCACCGAGCTCACTCCGCGGCTCGTCGGCCGGGTCCGCACGGCCACAGGCGAAGTAAACATTACGACAGGCGCCGACTTGAGCCAGAGCGATTACTCCATCACCTCGCCGTTCGGCGTCACCGAAAACGACCAACACGCCGAGTCTTTATACGCGCAAGCTGCCCTCCCGGTTTCCCCGCGTTCCACAGTCACCGTTGGTGCGCGGCATGCGCGCATCGCCAACAATCTGCGTGACTCGTTCACCTATCCTTCCGGCATTGAGCTCGACGACGATGTCACGGTCGGTTCACTTGGCTGGTCGACACAGGTCGATCAAACGCTGCGCGTTTTCGCACGAGCCGACCAGAACTACCGTTTTCCCAAGGTCGACGAGTTGGCGCAGACGCTCGGTGGCGTGATCGGTCTCAAAACACAAACCGGCGTGTCGTACGAGGCGGGCACGCAGTGGCAAAGAGGCGAACATCTATGGAAAGTGCTGATCTATCGGCTCGATTTGGAAAACGAAATTGACTATGACACGGTGGCATTCGCGAACGTGAACTTCGATCCCACGCGGCGCGACGGCTTGCTGCTCGAAGGACGGTGGCGTGCCGCACAATACCTCAGCTTGCGGGGCCAGTACGCCTACGTCGATGCGTCGTTTCGCAGCGGTCCGTTTGCCGGCAATCGTGTGCCATTGGTTTCGACGAACGCGGCTTGGCTTGCGGCAGACATGCAGCTGACCGCAAAGTGGTATTTCATACTGGAAACTCGCTATGCCGGTGAGCGTATTGTCGGTGGAGACGTTGCCAATTCACTCGAGAAGCTCGATGGATATACGATCGGCAATCTCGCGCTGGGATATCGACGCCCACGTCTATCGGCCACCTTCCGTGTCAACAACCTCACCAACCGTGAATTCAGCGACTACGCCGCGGCGTCCTTTAATCCCGCGACGTTCACCAATGAAACGGCCTTTTACGCTGCGCCTACGCGCAACTACATGCTCACAGTCGAGTGCCAATTCTGAACGCATGAAGCTGCCTGCGCCGCGACCGTTCTTCATCTTCCTGGTGGCGTCGATTATTGCGCATGCCGTGGTCTTGGTTCTGCCAAACCACTCCCAGGAATTGCGGCTAGGACCGCCCGCGACGGAATTGCAGGTTTCCTTGCTGCTGCCATCACTCGAGGTAACCGCTCGCACGAAGCGTCCCAAAACCACGAGCGCCCAGGTGCCGGTGCCCGCGATGCCTGCGCCTGCGAACAGCGCCCAGGCAGCTACCGACGGCATAACACCATCTCCGACCGTCACGCGTGCAACACCTGCCACCGCAAACGCACGCCAGCCTGATACCAGGGGTTCGGCCGACGCGCGCGCGCAACAGATACGCCGCGCTCTGTGGCGCGCCCTTGACACGCACTTCTATTATCCATTGATCGCCCAGCGGAATGGTTGGCAGGGCGAGGTACGCTTGGCATTGATCGTGGGCGCGCGCGGCCAACTGTCGAACATTCGCATCGTGCAAACCTCCGGCTATGCGATACTGGACGAGGCGGCACGTGACGCCTTATTAGCGGTGCGACATGTACCAGAAGCCGGGGTATGGCTGGACGGCAGCGATCTATCCTTGATCCTTCCTATACGCTACCGTCTAGTGAGTGGCTGATCGCGCAACAAACCATGGGAAATCGACTGTCAAAAATCTATACGCGCACTGGCGACAATGGCACGACCGGACTGGGCGACGGCGCGCGCGTACCCAAGGATCATGCGCGGATCGAAGCCCTCGGCGCGGTGGACGAGCTCAACAGCGCGATCGGTGTAGCGCTTACGCATGCGATGCCGGACACCATGCGCGAAATATTGACAAGCGTGCAGCATGAATTATTCGATTTGGGCGGCGAGCTGTGTATTCCCAATTCATGCACCATCGCCGATCAACACGTTGCGCGTCTTGAGAGAATACTCGACCAGCTGAATCAAGACCTGCCGCCACTCAGGGAATTCATCTTGCCGGGCGGAAGCCCGGCTGCCGCCGCCTGCCACGCTGCCCGCACTGTCTGTCGGCGCGCCGAGCGACGTATCACGACTCTCGCTCGTGCGGAGCCGATCAATCCTGTCGGCGCTTCCTACCTTAATCGGCTCTCGGACTTACTGTTCGTCATGGCGCGCGCGATGAACGCCCTGGCTGGTGTAACCGACACGTTGTGGCGCCACGAACGCCCGTAGTACCTTCAAGGCGCGCGTTGCCTGACTGCTGTGCGTGCCGTTTGTAACGCCGCGCACAACTGCTCGGCGCCATCGAGCAAACGTGGCGTGGAACGGTGCAACAGGTCGGGGTCTATCCAGTAAAGCTGGCGATTGGCGACGGCCGGAATCTGCGACCAACGCTGCCATCGCTCGCGCCACTCGCGCCACAGTCGTGGATCACCAGCGGCCACAATGACTTGCGGCGCCGCGTGTACCACCGCCTCCAAGTCCACTTGCCCCGCCAGCACTGGCAATTCGGCAAAGACGTTTCGACCGCCGCACAGGTCGATAACGTCGCTGATTATGTGCTGCGCATT
>CP070641.1:747565-752243 GCA_020354085.1 Pseudomonadota bacterium | reverse complement strand
CCCGAGCCGAAGACCAAAGACATGCTACCGCGCGAATATGCCCGCGAGGCATTGAAGCGTGGCCTCAAGTATGAGCAGAGCCTGGGCGCCAATCCGTTCAAGTTCGGCATGATCGGTTCGACCGACACGCACACCTCGCTGTCGACCACCGAGGAAAACAATTACTTCGGCAAGGCCACACCCGCCGAGCCCACAGCCAATCCGGGACGTTTCCAGGAAAAGATCACCGGATTTCTACAAAAGCCCGGTGGTCCGGACATCTCCATCCGCCACTATCAGACGCTCGCCTCGGGCCTCGCAGCCGTTTGGGCAACCGACAACACCCGTGAAGCCTTGTGGGATGCGTTAGCGCGCAAGGAGGTGTACGCCACGACCGGCACGCGCATGACAGTACGGGTTTTCGCCGGATGGGACTTCGAGGCGGCCGACGTGCAGCGACCGGACTTCGCGAAGGTTGGTTACCTTCGCGGCGTGCCGATGGGGGGTGATTTGACGAAAGCCCCCAAAAGCAAATCACCGACCTTTGTGATTCGTGCATTGCGCGATGTCGATGGCGCAAATCTGGATCGCGTTCAGATTGTAAAAGGCTGGCTGGATGGCAAAGGCGCGACGCAGGAACAGGTCTACGATGTGTTCTGTTCGGATCGGCGCGCCATAGATTCCAAGCATCGCTGCGACAAACCCGTCGGCAATACGGTGGACGTCAAGGCAGCCACCTATACCAACAGCATTGGCGATGCCCTGATGCTGGCGTACTGGAAGGATCCGGCGTTCGATCCCAAGCAACGCGCCTTTTACTACGTGCGCGTCCTGGAAATCCCGACGCCGCGGTGGACGACCTATGATGCGGCGTTCTTCGGCATCGAGCTACCCAAGGACGTGCCGGCGACCCATCAGGAGCGCGCGTACACCTCGCCGATCTGGTACACACCGTAATCGTATGCGTCGGCAGAACAACAAGGAGGAATCATCGCTACAACGGGGTAAACGTTGTAGTGTGTATTACAGCGGTTTTCTTGTTGTATTGGCGAGCCTGCTCTGGTTGCCGGGCTGTACGCAGGACAACGTGGCGACGAAGCCGGTCGCCACGCCGGCCAAACCACGTTTGATCCTGCAGATTACCGTCGATGCGCTACGTGGCGATCTGCCAAGACGGTATGCGCGATTGCTCGGTGACGGTGGGTTCCGTTACCTGATGGAGCAGGGTATTGATTACACGAACGCACACTATCAGCACGCGAATACCGAGACGATCGTTGGCCACGTGTCGCTCGCGACTGGCACGGTACCGGCCGCACACGGGATGGTCGGAAACGTGTGGTTCGATCGGGAGCTGGGTCGCCTGGTCTACAACATCGAGGATGCACGCTATCGTCTGCTGACGGCCGGTGCGGATGTCGATCAACAGACGGAGGTCGATGCGACGCAAAAGGCCGCCAAGGTCGATGGGCGCTCGCCGGCCACGATCCTGTCCTCAACTTTGAGCGACGAGTTGGCCAGCCACTTTAGTGGCAAGCCAAAAATCTTCGCCGTGTCGATCAAGGATCGCGGTGCCGTGTCGATGGCGGGGCATGCGGGCAAGGCCTTCTGGTTTTCCAAACCGACTGGGGAATTCGTGACCAGCACCTACTATTACCAGCAGTATCCACAGTGGGTGACGGCGTGGAATGCAGGCAAGCCCGCGGCGGCCTATGCCGGCAAGACGTGGGAATTGATGCATCCGCGTGCAAGATATTTGTTTGGTGATGCGGATAACCGTGACTATGAAACCGACTTTCCCGGGTTTGGACGCACCTTTCCGCATGCCTATGGCGAGATGAGCGACAAGTACTTTACAACGCGTTTGACGCTGAGTCCGGTTGGCGACCAGCTCACACTCAGCTTCGTCAAGGCGTTGCTGGATAACGAACAGCTCGGTCAGGACGATGTGCCCGATTATCTGGCGGTGAGCTTTTCATCGACGGATTACATAGGACATCTGTTCGGTGCATCCAGCCTGGAAAGCGAGGACAACATCGCGCGCCTGGATCGCGTATTGGCAGAGCTTTTCGCGTATGTGGACCAGCGGGTCGGGTTGCGGAACACACTGATCGTATTGTCTGCCGATCATGGGCAGCCGGAGGTTCCAGGCTATTTGCACGGCTTGGGCTTCGAAAACGCGCATTACTTCGATACGCGCAACCTGGACAAGGCACCGGCGATCAAGCGACTGAAACAGCAATTCGGTGTGGGCGAGGAACTGATTGAGAAGTATTTTCCACCCTATATCTACCTGAATCGCAAATTGATCAAGGCGAAGGGTCTGGATCAGGCGATGTTGGAAAAAGTCCTCGCCGAGGAGCTCCTGAAGTTCAATGGTGTTGCGGCCGCGGTGTCGAGTAGCGCGTTGAGAACAGGAGGTTTGCCCGATACGCTGTTGAATCGCGCAATCCTGCGAAATTTTCACCCGAACCGGTCCGGCGACATCTTTCTGGTCTTTGCGCCAAACGTGTTTATCAATGACTTCGATGGTCTGACGGTCGCCGCCACACATGGCTCGCCGTGGCGGTACGATACGTTTGTTCCGGTCATGTTTGCCGGCGCCGGCCTGAAGCCACAATCGGTCAGCCGTGCGATCACGCCCTACGATATTGCACCGACGCTGGCGAATGTTCTGGGCGCCAAACCGCCGTCTGCCGCGATCGGGAATCCCCTTGCTGAAGTGGTGCGGGTTGAATCGGCTCGTGCCACTGGGGCAGGAACGTGAGCCGAGCGGTGATTCGTTCAAGCAACAGGAGAAAACGATATGAACACGACGATTGGCAAATCTCAGGCTAGAAAAGCATTTTTGACGGCGGTGGCTCTCGTTATCGGGATCCCTGTTTCATCGATGTTGACGAGTTGTTCCGACAACAAATCCGCGCCAACCACCCTGACCGATGCTCAGGTCGAGAATCTGGTCAAGCGTTCTTATCAGTATGTCGCGATGTACAACGTGAACAACAAGTTCGCGATGAAGCAAGGCGGGTGGAATACCTGTGCCGTGGATACGAAACTCAAAGACCACACGATGCGGGAAATCGCGCGGCCCAACAACGATACGCTCTACATCAGCTGTCTGGTGGACTTGCGCAAGGATCCTGTTGTCCTTGAGATGCCGGCCTTTGATTCGAAGTACGTGTCGTTGATGGTCACCGGCTACGACCACTACGTCAACGTTCCCATGTCGACGCGGCAGGGGGATTTTCGCAAGCCGACGAAAATGCTGCTCTACAGTGCACGCACCGAGGGGTACAAGGGCGAACCGGTTGAAGGGATCGATCGCCGCTTCGAGGCGACTGGCGACTTCATTTCCGTGGTCTGGCGTGTCATGCCGCATGCCAATGACCCGGATCGCCTCAAGCGCATCGCGAAGCAAATGCAGGAAGTCAAAATGGTGACCTTGTCGACGTTTCGCGGTGGCAAGGCAAAGCCAATCGATGACATCCAGTTCCCGCCGGTTGGCAAGACCGATGCCGACATATTCGGCAGCAACCTGCTCGAGGTGATGCAGTTTGTGTTCAATCACACCACCTTTGATCCAAAGAACGAAATCGATCAAGCAGTTCTTGCCGCCTACCAGCCGCTTGGCGTTGCGCCGGGCCGCACGTTTGACCGCGCGCGTGTGGCAAAGATTGATGGTGCAAGATTGAAAAAAGCGGCCGAGGGCATTGCCGCGGCGGAACTTTCTGGAATGAACGACCCGGCAAAGAGAGAAAAACTGGGCAAGCTGTTCCAACCCAAGGGGCGGATAACGCTGGACTTGCTGCTGACGCAATCGGTCATCGGCCCCATCGGCGTACCGGCCGCAGAAGCGCTTTACCCGCCGATTGCAACGGTGGACGGCAAGCCCATGAACGCACAACGTGACTACGTCATCCGCATGACGAAAAAGGACCTGCCACCAGCGAAGGCCTTCTGGTCAATTACGCTCTACGACACCCAGAACGGCTTCTTCATTCCCAACGATCGCAGGAAATACAGCGTCGGTGAGAACGCGGGTATGAAACTCGACAAGGACGGTGGTATCGCCATCTATATTGCGGCGCTGAAGCCCAAGGGAGTACCGGAAGAGAATTGGTTGCCGATCAACCGCAAGGACGAGGACATCGGCGCGATCATGCGTATCTATGTACCGGACCTAGAGAAGATGAAGACCTGGAGCCCTCCGAAAGCGGAAAGGGTGAACTGATACGTATGAATGCGAGCATCATCTCACCAATTCCGATTGGCAAATTCATTGGAAGGCGCGGTCGCCGTGAAGAAGAGGGACACTTTTTTGGTGCAGTACCTCAACAAGTAATCGTGGGTTACGCGCAGGAGGAACTGTCATGAGCAATTCAATGAGCACCATGGCTCGTCTAACGGGAACGGCGATACTGCTGCTGAGCATGCAGTACGCCCACGCAGCGGGCTTCTACATCCCAGAGGTGGGCACGCCCGCCAGCGTTGGCACGGCAGCGGTCGCCAATCCGACTAACACGTATACGGCGGACGCGGCGTGGACCAACCCGGCCGGCATGACCGGCATGACCGAGGACAGCATCCTTGCCGGCTTGATGGTGATGGTGCCAAAGGTCGAGTTCAAGTCCGATATTGCCACCGGTGGAGGAAGTGACGGTGGCAATGTGGCCGACGTCGCGGCCATCCCCAGCTTCTT
>CP070641.1:742778-747465 GCA_020354085.1 Pseudomonadota bacterium | reverse complement strand
GCCCGGGTGACGACCGCCCAGCGCGTGGCGCGGTGCACCGAGCTGTTCGAGGGCTACCGCGTTGCCACCCAGAGTGTGCGCGACTGTATTCTGATCGAGGTGGAAGTGCGCGACACGCGTGGTGAGCTTCTGCACCGCACCTAAGTCTCCAGCGATCTAGCCCAGACGATAGGGAGATTCGTCACCCAGTCCGAGCACCTGTGCGCCCAACCGCAACCCCTCTTGCGCAAACGCCTCGAGGTCCGCCCAACGATCGGACGAACCCAGCTCCTCGGTCAGTGGTTCTGAGACGATGCGCAGGCAATGCGACCCCTCCTGGCGCTTGGCGCGCGGATTCTTCTCGCATGTTACGTAAAGGCCGGGCTTGGTATCACCGTCGCGCACGAACGCCAAAATGTACTGGTAGCGCCGCGCATCGCCCGACTCGATTTCCGCCAGCGCCACAACCTGGTAGCCGCCCAATTGATAGCGCTGCCGCGGGATCGCCGTAGTAATTGCGGGTGCCTGCACGTCTCGCCTCGGAATCGGACACAGACTAGCGCATACGCCTATTGGCCGCCACGACGACCCGTTGAGGCGCCAAGCGAAGGTCGCGGTCAACCGGTCGCGCCTGCCGGCCTTGGCGCGCAGCCGCTCAAGGCATATGATCGCGCGCGTTCCCCCGCTACCTGGAGGCTCGATAACAATGAAGCTGGTTTCCGCCATCATCAAGCCGTTCAAACTCGACGACGTACGCGAGGCACTGTCCGAAATCGGCGTACAAGGTGTAACCGTCACCGAGGTCAAGGGCTTCGGCCGGCAAAAAGGCCACACCGAGCTCTACCGCGGTGCCGAATACGTCGTGGACTTCCTGCCCAAGGTAAAGATCGAGATCGCGGTTGATGACGACATGGTCGAGCGTGTGATCGAGGCCATCGCGCAGTCCGCGCGCACCGGCAAGATCGGCGACGGCAAAATCTTCGTTTATGAGCTGGGCCAAGTCGTACGCATCCGCACGGGCGAAACCGGGCCGCAGGCCCTCTAACCCGGTACAAAACTAATCGGAGGAGACTCGTTATGGCTCTCACAAGAGCTGCTCAGTGGGGTGTCTGGTTGTTGTTGGCCTGCGTTTGTATTCCAGTGTGGGCGGCGGATGCGCCCAAGCTCGACACGGCGAATACCGCATGGATGCTCACGGCGACCACGCTGGTGCTGTTTATGACGCTACCGGGGTTGGCGTTGTTCTACGCCGGCTTGGTGCGCACCAAGAACGTCTTGTCCGTGCTGATGCAGTGCTTCGCCATCACAGGCATGGCCTCGGTCGTGTGGGTGCTTTTCGGCTATAGCCTCGCCTTTGGCGACGGCGGTGGCGCCAATGCCTGGATCGGCGGCCTGTCCAAATCATTCCTGGACGGCATCACTGGCACGACACTCAAGGGCACGATACCCGAGACCGTGTTCGTCATGTTTCAGCTGACCTTCGCAATCATCACGCCGGCGCTCGTGGTCGGCGGCTTCGCCGAACGCATGCGCTTCTCGGCCATGCTCTTGTTCAGTCTTCTGTGGCTGGTGCTCGTCTATATTCCGGTGTGTCACTGGGTGTGGGGCGACGGCTGGCTGCAAAAGCTCGGCGTACTCGACTTCGCCGGCGGCACCGTGGTACACATCAACGCCGGTGTGGCGGCGCTGGTGGCAGCAGTCGTGCTCGGCCCGCGTCGTGGATTCCCGCAAACCCCGATGCCGCCACATAACCTCGCGATTACCGTGACGGGTGCCGGCATGTTGTGGGTCGGCTGGTTCGGCTTCAATGCCGGCAGCGCGCTAGCGGCCGATGGCTCCGCCGGTATGGCGATGCTGGTCACACACATTGGCGCGGCGACCGGGGCGCTCGCTTGGATGTTCTGCGAGTGGGTGCGTTACGGCAAACCGTCGGTGCTCGGTATCGTGACCGGCATGGTCGCGGGACTCGGTACCATTACTCCCGCCTCCGGGTTCGTCGGCCCGATGGCGGCGGTCATCATCGGCGCGAGCGCCGGGGTGCTGTGTTATTTCGCTACGCACTTCATCAAGCGCGGGCTGAAAATCGACGACTCGCTCGACGTGTTCCCGGTGCACGGCGTGGGTGGCATACTCGGGACCATTGCCGCCGGCATCTTTGTCGGTATTCTCGGCGGTGCCGGCTTGGCCGAAGGCATGACCATGGGCAAGCAAGTGGGCGTGCAGCTCGTCGGCGTCGGTGCCACCATCGCCTGGAGCGCCATCGTGAGTTTCGTCATCCTCAAAGTGGTCGACGGCATCGTGGGCTTGCGCGTTACCGCGGAACAGGAGACCGAAGGACTCGACGTGGTGCTACACAACGAGACCGGCTACAACTTGTAGCGGCCCAATACCATTGGGCGGTCACAACAGGCGCCTTTGGCGCCTGTTGTCATTGGCGGGTGGCCGGAAACTCGACGCGCACGATGAAACCGGTGCCGATAGCGGGAGCATGCAGGCTTACGTTCGCCTGATGCAACTCGGCGATGCGCTTGACAATCGAAAGCCCGAGCCCGCAGCCCTCCCCACTGCTCGCCTCGCCGCGAAAGAAGCGATCGAAGATTCGCGCCTGCTCGGCAGCGGGAACGCCCGGTCCGGTGTCACGTACCGACAGCAGCACCCCATCGTTACCCGTCTGCACGGCGATCTCGACTTCACCGTTCACCGGCGTATAACGGACGGCATTGTCGACCAAGTTGCGCAACAAAATACCTAATGCCGCGCGTTGGCCGCGCACGACACCGGCGCTGCCCTCTGCCAAGCCAAGCGCGATGTCCTTGTCCGTTGCGACGGGTGCGAGCTCGCTCATAACCTCGGTCGCGAGTGCAGCTATATCCACTTCTTCGCTCGGCGTGGAGACAACGTCGGGGTCGAGCCGCGCCAAGGTGAGAAGCTGAGCTACCAGGTGCGTCAGGCGGTCTACGCCCTGAACGATACGCGTGAGCGCCTCGTGCCGATCGGCATCCTTGCCCTCGCGCAAGGCAACCTGTGCCTGTGCCTTGAGGCCGGCGAGCGGCGTGCGCAATTCGTGTGCCGCATCCGCCGTGAACCGGCGCTCGCGTTCGAATGCCTGTCGCAGCCGCGCGAGAAGATCATTGAGGGCGTTGGTGAGCGGCTGCACCTCGACGGGCACGCTGGTTTCCGGCAGCGGCGCCAGCTGCTGGTGTGAGCGCGCGCCAATCTCGCGCGCCACACGCTTTAGAGGCGCGAGCCCACCGCCAACGCCGCTCCAGATCAGGAATGCCAAAAGCGGTAGTGTAACGCCAATCGGCACCAGCGTTTGCCAAGCAATCTTGTGGATGAGGTCGTCTCGCAAATCATCGCGCTCGGCTACCACAATACGCACGTCCAGCGCGCGCTCGTGCAAGACGAACACGCGCCATACGGCCGAGTCGATACGTTGGTCAGAGAACCCGGGCACATCGTGCTGCATCGTCGCAGGCGCGCTGGGCGACTGCAGCAGCAGTTTGTCGCGTTGAAAGACCTGGAAGGCAATCTTCTTTTCGTAGTGATGGCCGATCTTGTAGTCCGGAACCACCTCGGGCAGATTCTCGTCTTTGCCCTGCTGTTCTTCTTCCAGCTCGTGCAACGTCAAACTCATCAGCACGCGCGCGGACTGCGCCAGCTCGGCGTCAAAGATTTCCTCGATCTCGTGCTTTGCATTGACGAAGGACAAAGCGCCCAACAGGGCCCACGCCAGCGTAAACAACGCCAGTAAAGTGGCGAGCAGTCGCCGCCTAATGGATATCACGGCTTGTCCTTGCCGATCAGGTAACCGACGCCACGCAACGTGCAAATCAGATCTTTGCCGAACTTCTTACGCAAATTGTGAACGTGCACCTCCACCGCATTACTCTCGACGTTCTTGTCGTCCCCGTAGAGTGCCTCTTCCAGCCGCACACGTGTCATGGCTTTACCGGCGTTTTCCATCAGCAATCGCAACAATACGAATTCGCGTGGAGACAACTCGACAGGCAAGCCCCTGTGGCTGACCGTATGCGCCTGCGGATCCACCACGACATCGCCGCACTGAAGTTGCGGGTTCGCCCGCCCTTGTCCGCGGCGCAGCAGCGCGCGGACCCGCGCCCCGAGTTCATCAATATCGAATGGTTTCACCAGGTAGTCGTCAGCGCCAGCATCCAGGCCCGTCACACGCGCATCGACTGTGTCGCGTGCCGTGAGTATTAAGACTGGAACGTCCTGGCCACGCGCCCGCAGTGTTCGCAGAATATCTAATCCGCCGCGCTGCGGCAGATTGAGATCGAGTAGCACCAGATCGTAGTGCGTGTGGCGCAGCCGACGTGCGGCGTCAGCACCATCGCGCGCCCAGTCGACCGTGTAGTGTTCCTGCACCAGTGCGCGCCGCACGGCATCGCCGAGCAGCGCGTCATCTTCAACCACCAGCAGATGCACGGTCCTTCGTCTCAGGAAATCGACAAAGCTGCAACAGGCGCGCAACAGACTGTCCGTGCGCGCAAGTTGGCAGCCCGCGTATAAATGCGTTTGACCGCACAGCGTTGGCTCAGCGGCGTGTTAAGTATGCACACCAGCATGGCATTATCGTAGGCGAAGAGAAGCTGGAAGATCCACGTTACGTCGAACAACCTGAGATCCTAACCACTCGATCTTAAGCGGGACTTAAGACAAACAGGGCCCACAAGACAGACGGTTT
>CP070641.1:737985-742678 GCA_020354085.1 Pseudomonadota bacterium | reverse complement strand
ACACAGCTTGCGCAACACGAAGTGGTGCTGGCGGCCTGGGAGGGGCTCGATCCGGCGCGGGTCTGGGACTGCCATGTGCACGTCGCTGGTGCCGGCGACGGCAGCAGCGGTGTGTGGGTGACGCCGCGGATGGACAGTTGGTTGCACCCCATCCAATTCATTCAGAAGCGTTTCTACCTCAACGCCGGCTGCGCGGAGCGCGAGGGTGAGATTGACACGGCTTACCTCGCGCGGCTGCTCGAAATGCAGCGTGATATGCGCGCCGGCTCAAAGCTCATGTTGTTGGCCTTCGACTACAATCACGACGCGGCCGGTCAACGCGACCTGGCGCATAGCGCGTTTCACGCACCCGATCGTTACGCACGCGATCTGGCGCACAAGTGGCCCGAGCACTTCGAATGGATCGCCTCGATTCATCCCCATCGTGCCGATGCGCTGGAAGCGCTTGAGTCGGCAGCGCGCGATGGTGCGCGCGCACTGAAGTGGTTGCCATCGGCGATGGGCATCGATCCAGCTGCCGCGCGTTGCGATCGATTCTACGAATCTTTGGCACGACTTGGCCTGCCCCTGCTCAGTCACGCTGGCGATGAGATGGCAGTGCACGGCGGTGCCGCGGCCGAGCTGAACAATCCCTTGCGTCTGCGGCGCGCTCTCGACCATGGTGTTACGGTTATTGTCGCGCACAGCGCGTCGTTGGGTGCCGCGATCGATTTGGATCGCGGACCCAACGGCTCCCTGGTCGATAGTTTTGACTTGTTCGGCCGGCTCATGGAGGAGCATCGCTACGCCGGGCGCCTCTATGCCGAACTGTCCGCCATGACGCAACGCAATCGCATCGGTCGCGCGATGGAGATCTTGGTCGAGCGCGACGAGTGGCACGGGCGGATTCTCAATGGTTCGGACTATCCGCTGGTGGCCGTGATGCCCCTGTTCTCGCTGTCGTCCGCCGTCACAGCCGGCTACCTGACCAATACGGAGGCTGGAGTACTGGCCGCGATCCGGCGCTATAACCCGCTGCTGTTCGACTTCGTGTTCAAACGGCGCTTCACGGTGCGTGGCAAGCGTTTCGGGCGGGCGGTATTCGAGACGCGCCGTGCCTTCGAGCGGCCCGCGGGGGTGGTTGCTGCCTAAGCCGCGGCATTTGTTGGCTTTCTCGAACGCGCTCGGGCTTATGGCCGTCAACGGGTGTGAGCCAGGCCCGACCCGGCGCGTCCTGTTATCCCTTAATAAAGAATGCGTTACCCCGCTATGGAGGCTATAATGCCCTTGTTCCGCCGGTACCGCGCCCCCATCCTAGGGGGCGCTTTGTTGCCCGCACTCGCCTAGGCGGCGAGGCCTTAGTATTTTTTGGAGAACCTTGTTATGCCGATTTATGAATACAAATGTGACAGCTGTGGTCACACCCTCGAGGCGATTCAAAAGTTCAGCGACGCGGCGCTGAGCGACTGTCCGACCTGCGGAAAGCCTTCCCTGAAGAAGCAGATCTCCGCCGCCGGCTTCCAGCTTAAGGGTGGCGGCTGGTACGCAACCGATTTCAAGGGCGGCAGCAAGCCGAAGGCCTCGGACGGCGAATCGAGTGCCTCGGCCAAAGATACCAAGACCTCCGGATCTGGCGGCGGTTGCGGCGGCGGGGCGTGCGGCTGCCACTAAGCGCATGGCCGCCTTGCGTCGCTATTTCGTCGCCGGGTTGCTCGTATGGGTGCCGATCGGTGTCACGATCCTCATCATCAAGTTTCTCGTCGATGTGATGGATCAAACCCTGCTACTGTTGCCGAATGCCTGGCATCCGCAGCAAGTTTTGGGTTTTCGCATTCCTGGCTTAGGCCTTGTGTTAACGCTAACGGTGGTCATCCTCACAGGCATGATCGTCGCAAATCTGTTCGGTCAACAACTCGTGCGCCTGTGGGAACAGATGCTGGCGCGCATTCCGTTGGTGCGCTCGATCTACTCCGGCGTCAAACAAATCACCGAGTCGCTGTTCACCAGTGGCGGCAAGTCGTTTCGCAAGGTGCTGCTGGTGCGCTATCCGCATGCGAGCAGTTGGACTCTCGCTTTTCTCACCGGCGACGGCAGTCGTGAGATTCGCGACAAGACCGGGCGCGAAATCGTGAGCGTGTTCGTGCCAACCACACCCAACCCCACGTCCGGATTTTTTCTCATGGTGCCGCGCGATGAAACCGTCGAACTCACTATGACTGTCGATGACGGCCTTAAGATGCTGCTATCGGTTGGCGTCGTCGTCCCCGAACCGAAAAAAGTTGTCACTTCCGTTTCCGGCAACGCCTGATCCTCGGCGTACGTCGCCCCCAACAACAAGGCTTTCCTGTGTCAATGCGTAGCCATTCCTGCGGTAGTCTCAACGAATCCCACATAGACCAGTCCGTGACGCTTGCCGGTTGGGCGGCGCGCCGTCGCGATCACGGTGGCGTCATCTTCGTCGATCTGCGCGACCGTGACGGTCTGGCGCAGGTCGTCTTCGATCCGACCAACATAGAGGCCTTCACCACGGCCGAGAGCGTGCGCAGCGAATACGTCCTGCGCATTCAGGGCAAAGTCCGGCGGCGTCCGGCGGGTACCGAGAATCCACACATGGCGACCGGCCAGGTCGAAGTCATGGCGCAGTCGGTCGAGGTCTTGAACCGCGCCGACGCGCTGCCATTTCAGCTGGACGAGGAGGGTCTGAGCGAGTCGGTACGTTTGACCTACCGCTACCTCGATCTGCGGCGCGACCTGATGCAGCGTACCCTGCGGTTGCGGCATCGCATGAACATGGCACTGCGCGGGTTTCTGGAACCGCGCGGCTTCATCGAAGTCGAGACGCCGATGCTCACCAAATCGACGCCGGAAGGCGCGCGCGATTACCTGGTGCCGTCGCGCACACATGCCGGGCATTTCTTTGCGCTGCCGCAGTCGCCTCAATTGTTCAAGCAACTGCTCATGGTCGCGGGCTTCGAGCGCTACTACCAGATCGTGCGCTGCTTCCGTGATGAGGACTTGCGTGCCGATCGGCAGCCGGAATTTACCCAGCTCGATATCGAGACCTCGTTTCTCGATGAGGCCGATGTCACGAGTCTGATGGAGGAGCTGATCCGCCATCTGTTCAAGACCGTGATCAACGTCGAACTGCCCAATCCCTTTCCGCGCCTGACCTACGCCGAGGCGATGCGCCGCTTTGCTTCCGACAAACCGGATCTGCGCGTGCCGCTCGAGCTGGTGGATGTCGGCGATCTCATGAAGACCGTCGACTTCAAGGTCTTCGCCGGTCCGGCCAACTCACCGAACGGGCGCGTGGCCGCGCTGCGCGTACCCAAGGGTGGCGAGCTCACCCGCAGTCAGATCGACGCCTACACGGCATTTGTCGGTCAGTACGGCGCCAAGGGGCTCGCCTACATCAAGGTCAACGACGTTGCCAAGGGCCGCAACGGGCTACAGTCGCCGATCTTGAAGTTCCTGCCGGATACGGCCATCGCCGAGATCGTGCAACGCACCGGCGCGCAAAACAGTGACTTGATCTTCTTCGGCGCGGATGCCGCGAAAGTAGTCAACGATGCGCTCGGGGCGCTGAGACTCAAGCTCGGCGAGGATCTGGGACTTGTCGAGGCCGGCTGGAAGCCGTTGTGGGTCGTGGACTTTCCGATGTTCGAGTACGACGCCGAGGCCAAGCGCTGGGCGGCACTGCATCACCCATTCACCTCGCCCAAGGCCGAAGACCTGGAGCGCGTCGATATCGACCCGGCTAACGTCAAGGCGCGCGCTTACGACATGGTGCTGAACGGCTCGGAAATCGGCGGTGGGTCCATCCGTATCCACCGCATGGACGTGCAGGAGAAGGTGTTCAGTACGCTTGGCATCGAGCCTGCCGAGGCGCGTGCCAAGTTCGGCTTCCTGCTCGATGCGTTGCGCTACGGCGCCCCGCCGCACGGCGGCATCGCCTTCGGGCTCGATCGCATCTGCGCGCTCATGGCCGGCGTCGAGTCGATCCGTGATGTAATCGCCTTCCCCAAGACGCAGAAGGCCTCCTGCCTCATGACCGAGGCACCAAGCCAGGTCGGCGAGCTGCAATTGCGCGAGTTGCATATCAAGCTGCGCAAGCCGCTGGGCGAGGCGCCGGGTGGAGCGCAGCCAGTTTAAGCGCCCCGAGTCGGTGCTGGTGGTCGTCTACACCCGCACCCGGAAGGTGCTGCTGTTGCGGCGGCGCGAGCCCCCGGATTTCTGGCAGTCGGTGACCGGTAGCCTCGCGTGGGAGGAAATCTCCCCACTGGCGGCGGCCCGGCGCGAGCTGCAAGAGGAAACCGGTCTGACGGCCCCTGATGGTTTGCGGGATTTGCAGCTCACCCACCGTTTCCCGATCCTGCCGCAATGGCGTGCGCGTTATGCGCCTACTGTCAGCGAGAACCTGGAGCACGCCTTCGCCCTTGAACTGCCGAGTGAAGTCGCGATAAATATGAATGCCGCCGAACATACGGAATACAGTTGGTTCGGCTTTGCCGAGGCGGCGGAGAAGGCGACCTCATGGACCAACCGCGAGGTCATTCGAAAACTTCAAGCGGAAACGTGAGCATGGCAACGGCCCTGGCCTACGACCAGTTCGATACGCTGTCGGATCACGATTGCGACGCGCGCATCCGCGCGACCAAGGCGCGTCTCGGCAAACGCGTCGTCATCCTCGGTCACCATTACCAACGCGAAGAAG
>CP070641.1:733189-737885 GCA_020354085.1 Pseudomonadota bacterium | reverse complement strand
ACACCTGCAACACAAACCGCACTCGCGCAATGCACGCCGTACTCCATTCGCGCGCCACCCGCCTCCCCGAAAGTCGCTTCTTAGCTGACTGCCGGCGTTGGCCGGCGAATGTTATCCCGGGTTGCCCATCGCAGCCGGGCAAATGACTTTGGAGAGGACTCGTGCGTAGTAACTTGTTGTCTGTTGCAGTAAGTACCGCGCTATTGGCAGTGTCCTTCGCAGTGCTGGGCGCGGATATGTCAGACCACGCCCGCCATGAACAGCAACTTCAGGACCTAGACCAACGCGTCCGCGCACTCGAATCCGGCGGGCAAAGCAAGACAACGACCGATGGTAAGAGCACGTCCAATGCCTTCAACCCGGCGATCAGCCTGATTCTCGACGGCACGTACTCCCACTTCTCACAAAACGTCGATACGTACGGCCTGCCCGGTTTCCCGCTGGCGGCGGAAACCGGTCCCGGTAAACAAGGATTGTCGCTAGGCGAATCGGAACTGGTAATGAGCGCGAACATCGACGACAAGTTCTACGGGAGCTTCACCGCCGCGCTAACACCGGAGAACGAGGTTGAGGTCGAAGAAGCGTTTTTTGAAACGCTTGCCTTGGGCGGTGGGTTCACCGCCAAGGCCGGACGTTTCCTCTCCAGTATTGGCTATCTCAACAGCGTGCACGCGCACGCTTGGGATTTCGTCGACCAGCCGCTTGCTTATCGCGCACTGCTCGGCGGCCAATACGGCGATGATGGCGCACAGCTGCGCTGGGTAGCGCCCACCGATCTGTTCATCGCGCTTGGCGCCGAGCTGTTTCGCGGCGATAGCTTCCCCGCCGGCGGAGCGGCACGCGACGGTCGTGGCACCCGTGTCGCTTACCTCAAAATGGGCGGTGATCTGGGCGCCACGGCCAGTTGGCTCGCCGGGGTCTCGCGGCTCGATGCCGAGGCCGACAACCGCGCCACCGGTGACGAGACAGCGCCCGATCTGTTTACGGGCACATCGAAACTCACCATCGCCGATGTCGTATGGAAATGGGCACCCGACGGCAACCCAAAGCGCACCTACGTGAAGTTGCAGGCCGAGTATTTTTGGCGCGACGAGGACGGAACATTCGATCCAGCATCCTCTGGCACGCCGCTCGACTACCGCGGCAGCCAGCAGGGCGGCTACGTACAGGGCGTCTACCAATTCATCCCGCGCTGGCGCGTAGGGCTACGCTACGACCGGCTAAAGGCCGACGCTGTCGACGCGGCACTCGCCGGCACGGTGCTCGACAGTCAGGGGCACCATCCGACGCGGGTTAGCGCGATGATCGATTGGTCCCACAGCGAGTTCTCACGGCTTCGTCTTCAGTTCAATCGCGACGAGTCGCGCGCCGAGACCACTGACAATCAGTGGTACCTGCAATACGTCATGAGTCTTGGCGCGCACGGCGCGCATGCCTACTGAGATCTCGACGATGAAGCGCCTTACCTACATCGTCATGTTGTTGCTCGCCGTCGCATCGACCGCGGCGCGTGCCGAGCTGCGGGTATTCGCCTGCGAACCCGAGTGGGGCGCGTTGGCAACTGAACTCGCACCGGGCGCTAATGTATTTACTGCGACCACCGCGCGTCAGGACCCCCACCATATCGAGGCGCGCCCAAGCTTGATTGCCCAAGTGCGCCGCGCCGATCTCGTGGTGTGCACCGGCGCGGAGCTGGAAGACGCCTGGCTGCCCTTGCTGTTGCGCCAGGCGGGTAATGCCAAGGTCCAGGTAGGAGCGCGCGGACTGTTTCTGGCGACCGATTGGGTAAGTCTGCGCGAGCGGCCGGAACGACTCGATCGCGCCGAAGGCGACATTCACGCCGCCGGCAATCCCCACATCCACACCGACCCGCGCAATATTGCCCGTGTCGCGCAGGCTCTCAGTCGACGCCTTGCTGACATTGATCCAGCCCAGGCGGCACGCTACGAAAGTGCTCGCGATGATTTCGTGCGACGTTGGCAGGCGGCCGTAGGTCGCTGGGAACAGGCCGCTCGCGGCCTTAAGGGCACGAACGTAATCAGCCAGCACAAGGGCTGGGTGTACCTTTATGACTGGCTGGGCCTGCGCGAGATCGCCGTCCTCGAGCCCAAGCCCGGTCTACCGGCGACCATCGGTCATCTGACGACGGTACTAGAACGCCACAAGTCGGAGCGCGCGGCCATGGTCTTGCACGCTGCCTACCAGAATCCGAAACCGTCGCGCTGGCTGGCCGAACGAACCGGCATTCCCATGATCGAGCTGCCCTACACGGTCGGCGGCAGTGACGGTGCGAAGGACCTATTCGGCCTCTTCGATGACACGCTGGCACGCCTGCTCGCGGTACCGCGTTAATGCTCGCGGCGCTCGACATCGACATCCTCTGGCCGGCCATTGCCGCGGGACTGCTCGTGATTGCCACACACGTGCCGCTCGGGCAAGAGGTCCTGCGCCGCGGCATCATCTTCGCCGATCTGGCGGTCGCACAGATTGCCGGTCTCGGTGTCATCGCGGCGGCTGGTCTCGGCTGGGAGGCGCACGGATTGTCCGTGCAACTATTCGCAATCGGTGCCGCGCTGTTCGGCGCCTGGTTGTTATACGTGGCCGAGCTACGCTGGCCGCAAGTCCAAGAGGCCATGATCGGTGCGCTGTTTGTACTGGCAGCGAGCGGCGGGGTATTGCTGCTCGCCAACAACCCACAGGCCGGTGAACATCTCAAAGAATTGCTCGTGGGGCAGATCCTATGGGTGCAACCGCAAGCGCTCGCCATTGTCGCGGTTCTATCGGCCTTGGTGCTGATCGGCTGGTTTGGATTCGGTTGGTGCCGGCAGCGTTTCGGTTTCTACCTATTGTTCGCGGCGTCGATCACGGCGTCGGTGCAGTTGGTAGGCGTCTACTTGGTGTTCGCCAGCTTGATCCTGCCGGCGCTCGCGACCCGCTCGCTCACTGGTCGCGCCGCTTTGTTATGGGGCTACGCGATTGGCGCTGCCGGCTATGTCTTAGGTATAGCGCTGTCGGCCGTGCTCGATTGGCCCACCGGCGCGATTTCCGTGTGGACGCTGGCATTGGTGAGTGCCTTGGCCGCAGTCGTGGGCGATCGCCGCGCTTGACGCTTCGACCGGGCGGAGACTTACTTCTTCGAGCAACGCCCGCTGTTGCGCATCCCGGAACAGACGCCGTAGAGATAGAGAGAGTGATCGTCGATGACAAATCCCGCCTTGTCGGCGATGCGGCGTTGGCGCTCTTCGATGGCATTGTCGTAGAACTCGAAAACCTGGCCGCACTCCATGCATACCATATGGTCATGGTGCCCGCCTTGGTTGACCTAGAACACCGAGCGCCCGCCTTCGAAATTATGGCGGATCACAAGCCCTGCCGCGACGAACTGAGTCAGCACGCGGTAGACGGTGGCGAGCCCCACATCCTCGCCCGAGTTCATAAGCTGCTTGTAGACGTCCTCGGCAGTTAAGTGAGGATGTTCCGCCGCCTCCAGAATGCGCAGGATCTTAAGCCGCGGCAACGTGGCCTTCAGGCCCGCCTTCTTGAGGTCGTGGGCACCGTCGTGCTCGTTGCTGTCTGCGGCGTCGTGTTTAACCATGTGGTAAGGCGACCAACTGCGGTATGATGGCGCCAGTGTAATTCAGCCACTGCGTTAACAGCAAAATGCCCACCCTGATACGTGTTTTGCCGCTGCTCGTTCTTGCGCTCGCGGCGAGCGGCTGTCTGTCCGTGTATCGCCTGGACGTGCCACAAGGCAACGTCGTGACCCAGGAAATGGTGGACCTGCTCAAGCCTGGTATGACCCGCAACCAGGTACGCTTCGTGCTCGGCTCGCCGCTGGTGACGGATCCATTCCACAGCGATCGCTGGGACTACTATTACGCGCTGCGTAAGGGCACGGGCGAGGTAAGCGAATCACGCCACTTAACGGTTTACTTCCAGGACGACCATCTTGCGCGCATCGGCGGCGACATCGCCGATAAATCGGCGGCGCCGTCCGCTTCGCCCTAACGCGCCCTTTTTGATTTGCCGGCCCGCCGCCGACGCGTCTCCTTCGGGTCTGCAATCAGACGCCGGTAGATTTCTACCCGATCCCCGTCTCGCACCGGATCGGCGAGCGCGTGGCGCTCGCCGAAGATTCCGACCGGAGTCTTGCCGAGATCGATCTCCGGGTACTGCGCCAGGACGTCGCTCGCCCGTATCGCGTCTTCTATTGAACTGCCGGCCGGAACGAATACCTCCCGCTCATATTGCGACTCAGAGGTACCATAGGCAACACGCACGCACAGATCAGCGCCGGCCATAGACGTCGATCGCGCGCTTGAGAAAGCTGTCGACCATCCCGTTGGCGATCTGGGTGAACACCGGCCCCACCGCCAAGCTCAAAAGCCGATTGGAGAAGTCGAACTCCATGTCCAGCGTCACCTTGCAGGAGGCCGGATCAAGCTCGGAGAATTTCCACAACCCCTTGAGATGCTTGAATGGGCCGTGCAGCAGATTCATTTCGATACTTTGCGCCTCGATCAGGCGATTGCGCGTGGTAAAGCTCTTGTGCACGCCGTGATAGGCGATATCGATGGCGGCTTCCATCTGCTCGCCATCGCGCGACAGCACGCGCGCTCCGCCGCACCACGGCAGAAACTGCGGATAGGCCGGAATATCTGAAACCAGTTTGTACATCTCGTGCACGCTGTACGGC
>CP070641.1:728391-733089 GCA_020354085.1 Pseudomonadota bacterium | reverse complement strand
GTTCAGTTGGCGAGGTCGGCAACTCGCCATAGGTTTCCTCCAGCCGGTCGAGCAGATCCTCTTCGCTCAAGGGGATGCCGCCGGCGAACGGATCGATCACGAGATCGCCGTGATCGGTGCCGAACTTTACAAGGAAGTGGCCCGGGAACGACACGCCCTCGACCGGCAGGCCGACGCGCCGCCCGATCTCCATGTAGATGATCGACAACGTGATGGGAATTCCGAGCTTACGGTCGAGGACTTCGTTCAAGAAACTATTGCGCGGGTCGTAATAGTTGTCGGTGTTACCGAGAAAACCGTGCTCCTCGAAGAGGAATGCATTGAGAGCGAGGATCGTCTGCTCGAGCGGCGAATTTTCGGGAATGCGCGCGCGCAAGTCTGCGCCCAGTCGATCGAGACGCGCCAAGTACGCACCGACGTCGAGCGCGGGATATTCGTCCTTCGCGAGCAGCAATGCTGCCTCGGCGAGATCGAATTCGCCGCCGGCGCTGAGGATCAGTTGCTGCAGTCGTTCGGTGGTGTCGTGGTGCACGTGAAAGTGATTTGCACTGCCATCGGAAACAAAGCATAGCAGACCACCTTTCCGGTGCCGGCGCGGCCGCCTGCGAAAAACGTGCCGCTATCGACAACGACACGTTACAGGGCGAGTGAAAACGCTCCTACGGACGGGCAGATAGCAGGCCGATCTCTTTCGCGCCTGCAATTGAGGTGTCGAGCGAGGCCAGCTGGCGATCAACGGTTACGCGCACCGTGTCGTCGGCCAAGACGCGCCGCCAGTCGGGGCCGCGCTGGCGCAGGTGCTCGAGCAGCGCGCGAACCGTCGTCACCTCGGATGGCGGCGTCAACTCTTCCGCGGATGTGCCCAGGCGGTCGACCAGCTGCGCGAAGTACAAGATGCGGACCATGAATGGTTAGATAACGGATTCGAACACGCGCCGCAACAGGCGGGGAGTGCAGCGATTCGGCGCGATTCGTCACCTGATAGCTTTCCCGGGCCTTGTGGTTTCAGTCGGTACATCAATCACATAGCGACTGGCATAGACCCTGCATTCTTCTCAGCCTATTCGCGCGTGCCGGTCTTGGCAGGTGCAGGTATGCCGTTCGACCGGGTCACGGAAAGGCCCGGTAACCGCTGGGTGTTACTAACGTGGCTGCGCCAGTACTGATCATCGAAGCCTCTCCGACGCTGCGGCACGCCCTGCAGCGACTGCTCAAGCAGCGCGGATACCCCGTTACCTCGGTGGCGAACTATGAGGCCGGCCTGCAGCTGGTGCGCAATCCAACGCTGCTCAAGGATTACGCCGCCCTGGTGTTGGGCTATCCGCTGCACGCGCCCGCCATCGCGGATGAATTGCTCGGCGTGCTGCGTGAGAGCCAGGACAGCGAACTCGCCGTTCTAGTTCTGGCGCACGGCACCGAACCTCATACTTTTGACTGGGTTGCGCGTCGCGCGCGCAGTGCCTTATTGGCGTGGGACGAGTACACGCATTGTGTTGACTGCCTGCGCAAACTCCTCGGCGGCGCGCCGGCGACCAACGCGATCACACCGCCCGAAGACACACGCGTGTTGTTCGTTGATGACTCGGTCACGGTTCGTGCGGCCTACACACGCTTGCTCACTTCCCACGGCTATGAGGTCGCGAGCGCCGCCAACGCGACCGAGGCGATGGCCAAGGCCCGCGAGGGGAACTTCGATATCGCGATCGTCGACTACTTCATGCCGGGTGGTAACGGCGATGCGCTGTGTCGCCAGCTGCTCAACGATCCAGCCACCGCCGACATCACTGCCGCCGTCATTACCGGGGCCTACCTCGACCAAGTTATCAAGGACTCGCTTGAGGCAGGCGCAACCGAGTGTATGTTCAAGAACGAGCCGACGGAGCTGTTCTTGGCGCGGGTGGCGGCGATGAGCCGCTCGATACGCGCGCGCAAGTCGATCGAACACGAACGCCGGCGCTTGGCCGGCATCCTGAGTTCTGTAGGCGACGGCGTATATGGCGTCGACCGCGACGGACTTATTACTTTCATCAATCCCGCGGCACGCGCCATCCTCGGGCTCGATGCCGATGCGTCGGTGATCGGTGAGTCCGCGCACCGATTCTTCCATCACACCAACGAAGACGGACGTCCCAATCCGCCCGAGACCTGCTTTCTCCAGCAGGCCTATGGTGCCGGCGACGAGCTTCAAGCGTGGGAGAGCGTGTTTTGGCATGCCAGCGGCAAGGTCGTACCCGTGGAATGCACGGTCTATCCGCTGATTATTGACGGAAAACTTGAAGGCTCGGTGGTGGCGTTTCGCGACATCACCGAACGCCGCTTGCTTGAGAAGGAGCTCATGTGGCAGGCCAACCACGATACGCTCACGCATCTCCATAATCGCTATTACTTCGAGAACCAGCTCAATTACGAGGTCAGCCGTCTGCGTCGCAGCGACGAGACGAGCGCTCTGCTGTATATCGACCTTGATCGCTTCAAGTACATCAATGACACCGCTGGTCATGCGGCTGGCGACCAGCTGCTGATGGAGATTGCCGCCCAACTGCAGACGCGTCTGCGCTCATCGGACTTGCTCGCCCGCCTTGGCGGCGACGAGTTTGCCGTCATTCTGCGCAATATCGAGCCGGCGGCGGCCATGACGGCGGCCGAACACTTCCGTGAAGTGCTTGAGCATTACGACTTTGTGCATGGTGCGCGCACCTATAAGGTGTATGGCAGCATCGGTGTCGCCCTAATTGCCAAGACTACGACATCGCCCGGCGAAGCACTGGCAAACGCCGATATCGCGTGCCACATCGCCAAGAATCGAGGCCGCAACCAGGTTCATTTGTATGAACCTGAAAGTGATGCCAAGGTTGCCATGACGCTCGAGCTCGGTTGGTCGGCGCGGCTGCAGGAAGCGCTCAAGAACGACCGGTTTGTGTTGAACTATCAACCGATCGTGCCGGCGTTGGCGCCCGCCGGGGGAAACATGGCGATAGCGCACTACGAGGTGCTGGTGCGTTATGTCGATGCGCGCGACGAGGTGGTTTACCCATGTGCGTTTCTGCCGACGGCAGAACGCTTCGGCATAATGCCGCAGGTCGACCGTTGGGTGCTTACGCGTGCGATCGAGAAGTTGGCGGCGCTGCAGGCGGCAGGTCGCGACGTGACCTTTACCATCAATATCTCCGGCCAGACTCTCGATGCCGATCAGTTGATTCCGCACGTCAAGAGAATGTTGCAGGAGCACGTAGTGGATCCGCGTGCGCTAATCTTCGAAATCACTGAGACCAGCGCGATCGCCAATATCGATGCCGCCAAGCGGCTGATCAGCGATCTGCGCGGCCTTGGTTGCCGCTTCGCGCTCGATGATTTCGGTAGCGGCTTTAGCTCCTTCCAGCACCTGAAGCATTTGCCGGTCGACTTCGTGAAGATCGACGGCCAGTTCGTACGGGGGATGCTGGAAGACTCGGCCGACCGCGCGATCGTGGCTTCGATCAACGAGATCGCCCACTCCTTCGGCAAGCAGACTGTCGCCGAGTACGTCGAGAGCCGTGAAATCCTTGAACTGCTGGTGAGCTACGGCGTCGACTACGTGCAGGGCTACTACATTTCACGCCCGCAGAGTGAAGTGCTGTTTCCTGCGCCGCTAGCGCCCGCCCGCCTCGGCGGCGCCTAACGCTTGCACGGGCGCGAAGCAATCCAGATCACTGGCAAAGGTCGTGGGTCCGCTGTAGTGCTTGCCGATCTGTGCGAGCGTCTCTTCCTCATTGCCGAGCGTCCGCAGCATGCGGTGCGATAAGACGAGCTGTTTGACTGCGGCGCCACGGGCAATCTCGCCGATCATCGACGGACGCATGTGCAGCCGCGCCTCAACACCGACTGCGCTCTCCGGCACGGCATTGTGGGCCACCAGCAAGTCTGCATCGCGCGCGAGCTTGACGAGTTGATCCGCGTCGCCGCTGGCGTCTCCGCTCACCACGACACTCTTGCCCGCGGCTTCGATTCGCCATGCCAAGGCCGGGATCTCGGCGTGCGTAACATGGATTGCCGTCACCTTGACACGTTCGTTGGAAAACACCGCCAGGACATCGTCATCATCGCGTTTGGGCAACCCGATTTTGGGCGGGCGCTCGCGCACATCGTGCGGTTCGAGTCGAAAACCGTCACGCTTTATCGGGCTCAATAGCGTTCCGAGGTAGCGATACACCCCACGGGTAGGGTCAAACAGCTCGCGCACCATGCTCACGGTGGAAGGCATGTGCTTGTTACCGCCCGGACCGTAGATCGGCAGCACACGCGTACGGTTCTCGAACCAGGTCGACTTGACTAGCGCGGGGAAGTCGCTGGTGTGATCGATGTGCAGGTGGCTAAAGAGCAACACGTCCAGGTCCGCGCCCCGTGCACCGGACTCGCCGAACCGCAGCGCCGCTCCACTGCCGAAATCGATCAGCACGCGCGCCGCGCCGTCTATCCACAAGAGATAGCTCGTTCCAGCCCGACGCCCCTGAAGCTCCGGCCCGCCCGATCCGAGCACCTGGAACTGCACGCCGTCTCTGTCGCAGCCTTGGGCATACGTTGCCGGCAGCCAGGCGCACACCGCGGCGGCCAGTAGCAAACGCCTGGTTGTCATCGCTCGCCGCCTCAAGAGAACGCCATGGATCATGGTCTTGGCAATGCTAATGCTATGAAATTCGCAGCCGGGGTCGAGGGTCGGAT
>CP070641.1:723495-728291 GCA_020354085.1 Pseudomonadota bacterium | reverse complement strand
CAACAGTTGATTTCGGCGACGCGCTCGATCACGACACTGCTGTCGCGCGCTGGCTAGTCGAAGCGATGCTTGAAGTAAATGAGCCAACCGTCGTCGAGACCGCTGCGACCCTCGACGCCGATGTAGCCATCGTTGTTGAGCCGAAGATCAAGACCGATAAATCCTCCCCCCTGGCTCTTGGAATCGAAACGGACCGTCTGGTTCACGGTGCCCGTTTGTCGTTCGGTGCCGTCGAGGCTGCCGTAGGTGCCGCCACCGTATAGACGGACGATGCCGTACCCAATGGAACCACCGAGACGTGCGCGCCACTCGCCCCAGGTAAGCTCAACACGGTTCGAACTGCTGCTGTCACGTGTGTAGTAATAAATGTACCCCGCGGAGCCGAACACGCTGAAGTGCTCGCGCGTCAGAATATCCACGTCGACGGACAAACCCGCATGATATCCATCTGGTTTCAGGCCGCTCGTCGCCGCGTTGCCGGTTTGTGTCAGCGCCGTATAGCCGAGCAACAGATCACCGTAAACGATGCCCGCCAGGCGACGACGGACGAAAAGGCTCATCATCTCCACCTCTGTATCGACGTCGGCCCCCGACCGCTTCCACGTGTAGTCAGAGCGCCCGCCTTGTAGCGCGAACTCGTAAGGCAAGTCGTCGTTCTTTACGGGTAGCGGACCACTGGCAAAGGCTGCGGTGGGTAGCAAAACACCGCCGAGCCCGAACACGGTTATCCTTGGGTTGATAAATTTTGGCCTCATGCAGTTATTCGCTCCATCGTCAAAAAGCTATAGGCTTGGCCGTGCCGATCGTCAATATTATGATCCTCGCGATCGACTATCCGCCAGTCGCTCCAAACAAAATCGGGGAAGCGCGTGTCGCCGGAGACGTCGGCATGCACCAACGTGAGGTGCATGCGCTTGGCTGTAGGCAACGCCTGCTCGTAGATCTGCGCACCACCGATGATGAACGCTTCGCTTGCCGGCTCAGCTGCGGCCAACGCCTCGGCAAGGGAATGCACGACGATGCAGCCCGGTGCTGAATAGTTACGGTCGCGTGTCACGACGATATTGGTGCGCTGGGGCAACGGTTTGCCAATCGATTCGAAGTTCTTGCGGCCCATGATTATGGGATGGCCGGTGGTGATGCGGCGAAAGTGCTTTAGATCGTTCGGCAGGTGCCAAGGCAGTCCATTCTTTATACCAATCACGCGATTTTGCGCCATGGCCACGATGATCGATACCGTCGGTTGAGAATTCAAAACGCGCCGACCTTGTGAGATCTCACGTGCGGCTAGACTGCCACCGGGGCCTTGATATGGGGATGTGGATCGTAGTCGACCAACGCGAAGTCGTCGAAACAAAACGCAAGCAAATCAGTGCGGGATGGATTGAGCTGAAGCGTGGGAAGTCGGCGAGGCTCGCGCGCGAGTTGCGTGCGAGCCTGCTCGATGTGGTTGAGGTAGAGATGCGCATCGCCTAGTGTGTGAACAAAGTCTCCGGGACGCAGGCCGGTCACTTGTGCGACCATCATAGTGAGCAGCGCGTAGGAGGCGATGTTGAACGGCACGCCCAGAAAAATGTCGGCGCTACGTTGGTACAGCTGACAGGAGAGCCGCCCGTCTGCCACATAGAACTGAAACAGGGCGTGGCACGGGGGCAGCCTCATGCGGTCAATGTCGGCGACGTTCCAGGCACTGACGATCAGGCGCCGCGAATCCGGATTGCGCCGAATTTGGTCGACCACGGCGGCGACTTGGTCGATGCGCCGACCGTCGGCCGTCGGCCACGAGCGCCACTGGTATCCATAAATCGGACCGAGTTCGCCGTTGGCATCGGCCCACTCATCCCAGATGCTTACCCCATTGTCCCGCAGGTACTTCACGTTGGTGTCCCCGCGCAGGAACCAAAGCAGCTCGTGAATGATCGAGCGCAAATGCAGTTTCTTGGTGGTGAGGAGGGGGAAACCCTGCTGTAGATCGAACCGCAATTGATGGCCAAACACGCTTAAGGTCCCGGTGCCGGTTCGGTCGTCCTTACGCGCACCATGGGTCAAGACATGATTGAGCAGTTCTAAATACTGGCGCATCGTTCGAGTCGTCGTGTCGTGCCTGTTGCGGTTGCGAGCGAGGAGGCGACCAGCCTGCCAGCGGCCGCGACGAATGGTAGTGTCGGCCTATCGGAAAACCGCGGTAGCTTGGTTAAATAGCAACCCCGCCCACGAGTCGCCGATTCGCAAACGCGGGCAAGTATAACCGGGAAGCGAGCGAGCCGCAGCACGCCGGGCTCGGGTAATCGTCGGAAGGACAAGCTATGGAAAAACTGCTGTTCGTACGTGCAGTATTAACGCATTTGGCCGAGGCGAAATTCTTCTGTCGCGCCGCAGCCTGGGTGATACGCATCAGCGCCGCGCTGATGGTGTTGTACAGCCTGGTGACGTTTTTCAGTGTGGGAAAACTGATCTTCACTCTGCCAACCACCGGAATACTGGGTGGCGTTCTGTTCGAAGTGTTCTTTGTTGTCGCCGTATACGCCGCCGTGCATGTGCTTGTGCTGCGCGCGAAAGAGATCGAGGCACTTCCGGCGCATCCGTATTATGCGCTGCCCTTAGGCGCGAAGCTGGTGCAAATGCTTGGTGAGACCTATGCGGCGTTCGTGACCTTCGTTGCGGTTGGCGGCGGCTTGTTCGTATGGTTTACGAACCAAAGCCTGAGCAAAGTATTGAACCCGCTGATTCGCGCCCTGTTCCCCGGCGGTCGCGACGACCCAAGCTTCATGGGCGGTATCGCATTCGTCGTAACGGGGATCCTCACGGCGCTGGCGGTATTGATTTTGGCGTACGTCATCGGGCAGTTACTGCAGATCGCGAGCAATGCCACAAATAAGGTGGTCACCGGGCCGCGTGCGATGGCGGAGCAAGGGGAGGGCTTTCGGTCGCGGTTCGGCTAGTCGCGCCACATTGATGGGGCCGGTCGCAACACGCGTCAGAGTGCTATGGCGGTCAATTTTGCCCCCGCCTCCCCGAAGGACGCGAGCGCCGCTTCGTGCGAGCAAGGCTGAGTGGGTTTTGGCGGTAGAACAACCGTAGCTGTTCGTAAACCTGCGGATAGGACCGGGCCAGCCGACGTGGTTTGGTAAAAAACGTTTCGCTCGCGACGGCGAAAAACTCAGCCGCATCGGTGGCCGCATAGGGATCAAGGCTGACCTTCTCGCCGCGGTCGAGATCATCAACCAGGGCCTCGTAGCCACGGGAGAAGGCCTCGGTCCACGCGCGGCGATTCATGGAAGAATGCAGAGGCGGAAAACCGTTGGCATCGCCATTCAGAATATCGAGTTTATGCGCGCACTCGTGGACGACTAAATCGGATGAATCGGTGCCGCGCTGTCGATCGACTGTGTCCCAGGACAGCACGATAGGACCCTGGCTCAGCGATTCGCCGCAGAGCTCGTCGACGTAGTGATGCTCGACGCCGATCTCGTCGGTGTAGTTGTGGCGCACACGGAAGTCGCCCGGGTACATGACGATAGCGGTCCATGCATCGTAATAATCTAGCCCCAGTTCGAGCACCGGCAGGCTTGCCCGGAGCGCAACAAGGACGCAAGCTAATTCCGGCATGACAAAGTCGTGCGCCGGCTCAAAAGACTTGCTGCGCAGGAAGCGGGTTGCGAGCGCGCGTAGCTGCAGGCGCTTAGCAGCCGGCAGCACCTTGGCATAGGGCGTGCGGGTGAGAGCGGCGCGCCAAAGGCGATCAGAAATAGGATTGCGACCGATCAGACGGCGCAATCGAGAAAGCACGGCGCACGACTCCCTGCGAGGTCTAGCGAGTCGCTAGTTGCCGCTCGGCGGCATGTAGGGTGTTGGCGAGCAGGCAGGCGACAGTCATGGGCCCGACGCCGCCCGGCACAGGGGTGATCCACGCCGCGCGTTCGCGGGCCGCCGCGAAGTCGACATCACCCGCCAAGCGCCCATCGGCTTGGCGATTGATACCCACGTCAATCACGATGGCACCGGGTTTGATCCAATCGCCGCGAATGAGTCCGGCACGCCCCACCGCCACCACCAGGATGTCCGCACGCCTGACGTGCTGCGGTAGATCGCGGGTCTGACTGTGGCACACCGTTACCGTGCAGCCAGCGAGCAGGAGTTCGAGGGCCATCGGGCGACCGACGATATTGGAGGCCCCAACCACTATCGCATCTTTGCCCGCGAGCGCCTCGCCGGTTGAAGCGAGAAGCTGCATCGCTCCAAACGGCGTGCATGGTCGCAGGGAGGGTCGCCGTTGTGCCAATAGACCGATGTTGTGGGGATGGAAACCGTCGACATCCTTGGCAGGATCAATGGCGTCGATGATCGTGTTCGTATCGATATGGGCGGGTAGTGGTAGCTGCACCAGGATACCGTGCACCGTTGCATCCCGATTAAGCTCTTGGATCAGGCGCAGCAACCGGGTCTGCGAAGTATTCGAAGGAAGGTCATGCGACGCGTCGTGAATGCCGACCTCGGCGCAGGCGCGGCGCTTGTTGCGTACGTAGACTTGGGAAGCTGGATGCTCGCCGACCATGATGACGGCAAGACCGGGGACAACATGTGTGCGGGCCACGTGCGCCGCGAGGCGCTCGCGAATCTCAGCGCGCATGTCGCTGGCGATGCGTTTGCCGTCAATCAGGCGGGCTGTCATGGGCGTATCCTCAAAGCGGGTCGCATCTTCGCACGCGTGCGTAGCATGTGCTACCCGCGCAGCGTTTCGTTGACGCTCCCGGAGGCACTGCGTATATTGGCGCGGCATCGGGGTATAGCGCAGC
>CP070641.1:718591-723395 GCA_020354085.1 Pseudomonadota bacterium | reverse complement strand
ACGATGCCGCGCGCGTGGTGATGTTTGAAGCCGAATCCGAGGGGCTCGCCGCCCTGGCGGCAGCCGGCGGCGTACGGGTGCCGCAACCGGTTTGTGCCGGACAAACCCATTCACATGCTTACTTGGTCCTCGAGTACTTGGAGCTGAACGGCGGTAACAAGCGGGCTGCTGAGCAGCTCGGTGCGGGGCTGGCGAGACAGCACCGCGCGCAAGGCAATTACTTTGGCTGGCACCGGGACAACACCATTGGTTCAACTCCGCAGACCAACACGCCGCACCAAGACTGGGTTGCGTTCTACCGCAACCATCGCCTGGGCTATCAACTCGAGCTCGCACAGCGCAACGGTTACGGTGGGTCCGTTCAGCGCTTGGGCGAGCAACTGCTCGCCGGGTTGGAGGCCTTTTTTGGAAGCTACCGGCCGGTGCCGAGCCTGCTGCACGGCGACCTGTGGGGCGGCAATCACGCCGCGACCCGCAATGGCGAACCGGTCGTGTTCGATCCGGCCGTTTACTACGGCGATCGTGAGGCCGACATCGCCATGACGGAGCTGTTCGGTGGTTTCGACGCGCGTTTCTATGACGCCTACCGCGCGGCTTGGCCGCTCGACTCAGGCTATGCGGTGCGCAGGCAACTTTACAATCTCTACCACGTGCTCAATCACCTTAACCTTTTCGGGGGCGGTTATGGCGGTCAGGCCGAGCACCTGATGCGCGCGCTGATCTCCGAGATACGTGCGTAGCAATATCAGCCGCTAGTGGCGAACCCAAGAATCGCGCCGCGCAGCTCCTGACGCAGGATCGACTCCGCGCTATTGAGCGCGCGGCGTTTGGCCGAGGCATGATCGCGTGCCGACTCCTTGATAGCCCAGGACTTTGAACCGCGCACGCGCCCGTTCGCGGCTTCGGCTACGCTCACCTCAAGATTGCCGCGCTGCCAGTACCAGCCGTCCATACGCCCGAGATCATCGAGCTTGAGACGGGCCTCCAGGACGAAATCGGGATTCTGACCGGTTTCCGCTAGGAAACCCGCGGCGGCGATAGCCCCGCGCACGACATCGTCAAACCCCTCCGCCGAGCCGGGGATGATGCGCGGGGCGATGCGCACGCGCTTGAGCAACTCATTCAAGTCGGCGGCGAGTGTCGCTGTATTCCACTTCGGCTCAATACCGCGGCCGGTGACATCGACGATTTGGAGCGACTTCTGATACCCGGTGCGCTCAAGCTGTGCATCGAGCGCACGGTGAGCGGCGCTGATCTTGACGAGGATGTCGTCTTGGCGGCGCGCTTGTTCGATGTTGGTTCGCGTCGCGCCATCGAGCCGATCAATGTCCTGACGCAAACTGTTCGCAGTTTGCAGGCGCGGCAGCACGGCTAACGCGTAATGCGGCTTGGTTTCCGCATCCTGCCATTGATCTACGATCTGGATACCGCGCACCAGTTGCTCCGTGCGCGTATTGATGCGGCGCGACACTTGGGCTTCATACTGCCCGCCGCCGGCGCTGCGGTACGCCTGGACGTCCTCGGATTCGACCACCACGGCCACCGCGAATACTTTGGCGAGATCAGCGCGGGCGCGATCCCGCGCATCGTCGGCGTTGGCGGCTTGGCCGCGACCCGTTAGGTAATGCGATGCCGAATACTTGCCGCTCGTGCCATTGACCCAATCCGGCGTTGCCGGTTTGGTCGCGCAGGCACTCAACAATGCCAGCGACACGAACAACACAAAGGTTGAACGAAAACAGGATGGGCTGGCGGAATCAGCGACATGACGGGTAGCCATGGTCATCTCCTCAAGGTGGAAGGGGTCGGCACCGCGTGGTGCCACAGGTGGGTTTGATGTCCCTTGCGCACGACCACCTGACGAAAATCATGCGTGCCGAGCACCTGCTGACCCGCACCGAGCAGCTCGACTCTAACGTCGTAGTTTCCGGGCGGCAAGGGTACGCGGGCAAGCTGTATGTTCTGCGGCAGCGTGAGCCAACTGCGCGTATCGGCGCGCTCGGTTAACACCGTCGCCGCTTCAACGCTGAGACCGAGCAATATCGCCGCGATTGCGCTTTCGTTGGAACCGTCGCGGGATTTCTGTTGCGCCGCCTTGCGAGCCTCCCTGGCTGCCGCCGCCTTGACGGCGGCCCGCGCAACTGCGCGCGCGGTAATGCCCGCCATCTTGGACTCAAGCGACTGACGGGCAATGGCGCCCACGTCTTCCGCTACTTCGGTGCTCGCGACGCGTACGTCGACACGCAGACGCGCGCTGCTCACCGCGCTCGGGCGGTCTTGATAATACGGCAGCGAAATACGAATGAGATGGCCGCTGCTTGGGTCGAGCACGTTCGCCGACTGCTCACGCTTTATCGGCACAAGCCCATTGTGCAGCATGAAGACGATTTCGCCGAGCTGGGCACGTTCGCCGGCCGACTGCCAGGTCTCGATACCAAAGCTACGCCTGTAGCGCTCAACCTCGTTGTGCAAGCCCTGGCGTTGCGCGAGGCGCAGCAGGTCGAGTTTGAGCAATCCCGGTACGGGGACGCCATAGTGCTTTTCGTACTTGAGATAAGCCTCGTAGGCTTTGCGGTAGGCGATCAGCGCATCGCTCCACTCGCGCAATTCTTCGTAGATGAGACCAGTCAAGTAGCGGACAAAGGCGTCTTCGGTGTACTTGTTGTCCGGGATGCCGCCGCCGAACTGGCGCAATAAGACATCGACTTGCAGCGCCTCGACCCGTGCGGCATCGAGTTCGCCGAGATCGAGAAAATTAAGCGCCTTGTACAGATGGAGCAGGACTTGCTCGTATTCCTCACCCACGTAGCTGGTGGTGGCATCGTTGATTACGAAGGTGAGACTCTGCTCGCGCAGGCTAAGCCCGTAGAGCTCGTCCATGAGTTTCTTGGCGGCTTCGAAGGTGTCGTTGGAGGCACGGTAGTCGCGCTTCATGCGCAGCACCATGCCGCGATTCAAGAGATACAGAATCTTGTCGCGGCTGGCATGCGACTGCTGTTCGATCGCATCGAGCGCGGCATCGTAGTTTTTCGCTGCCAGCTGCGCCTCGACAGCGGCGAAGCCCGTGCTGTAGGTGGCGCAGCCGCTCAGCGGGCCAACAGCCGCGAGGCAAACGCTGGCCGCCAAGCGTACGCCGCTACGCCAGGGCGAGGAAGTGACGATAAACACGTTGGGGAACCTTGCACCGCGCCCCGCGTGCCAACGATGGGGTCGCCTAGAATCGCAGTTTGCTGCGCTCGACGAATTTCTTGATCTTCTTCTGCCCCTGCCAAACCTTGCGGTTGTCCGCCATGCTAATGAGGTTGAGATCGACCTGGTAGTAGCGAACCTGGTCGCGGCCGTCGACATCGATGATCGTGTTGATCGTGCCCTTCAGCATGAAATCAGCTCCGATCTCCTGGCCCATGGCCTTGCGCGTGTCCTCGCGCGCGTGCACGTCCTGATCCTTGCGCTCCTCGCGGACTTCGCCGCGTTCGCCGCGCGAGGCCACGAACTCGACGCGACCGGAGTTAATGAGAGCTCGCTCCAAATCGGCCACGAAGGTGTTGACGTTTATGTGTTCGTGCGAGAGGTTGCGCACTTCGCCCACGATCACGACGGGCGGCTTGTTCTTGGCGCGGTTGTGCGTGTCGATCCACGGGCGGGCAAGCGCATCCTGCACCATTTCCTCCGACACGAGCCGCGAATCGGTGTCGTTCCACGCGCCGGATAAGTCCTTCACCTCTGTGCTTTCCATGCGGGTGACGGTGGTCCCGCACGCCGTAAGAACGGCCGCCAGCAGCAACGCGCTGACGGCGGACAACCATTGCGATGAGCGGAATGCGGCGCACGTCATTAGCGCTTCTCCTGGCTCATGCGATCAAAGATATTGTCGGCGTTCTTTGCGACAAACCGCTTGACGTCCTCGTTCATCTCGCGCGATCCCGCCATGGTGTTCTTGACGTGCTTGAGATCGAGCTCGGCGATGGAATAGATGATATTGGTCTTCTTGTCGCGCCAGCGTCCGATGACCTTGGCGCCGGCCAGATTGAGTTGTGAGACATTCTTGATCTGGCGCGATACCGCCTCCTCGCTCGCCGCCGGCCCGCCGTCGGAACGGGTGGCCGCCTGGTAATCGTTGGAGACCACGTCCATGTAGGAAGAGAAGATACGCGCTACCTCGGCGCGCGCCCGATCATCGGCGGTCGCCTGCTGCAAGGCCATGTCGGGCATGGGCGAGGCCGACCCCACGCCGTGGAACAGGCGCCCGTCCTTGTCATTCAAGATATTGGTGCCTTTGTTGACCCAGTCGGGCGCGCCCTTGAGTCCCAGGTCGCTCTCCACCGTGGTCTTGCTTGCGCAGGCGCCGAGTGCCAAGGCCGCCGCCGCGACTGTGCATACGAGTATATTGGAAGTTCGATTACCCATCGTGATCTCCTCGCCGCAAGGCTGGTATTTCGATACTGTCAAAAGCGTTGACAGGCACGCGTTAGGTAAGGACCAATTATAAGCCAAAGCCGGGAGGGAGGACGTGCAGCCGTGCAGATAAAGTTTCTCGGTGCCGCACAAGAGGTTACGGGATCGTGTTTCCTGGTCGATACGGGGTCCCGCCGCGTATTAGTCGACTGCGGTCTCATTCAAGGCGACCCGAAGCACGAGGCGCGCAACCGCTCGGCCTTTCCGTTCGCCGCGCGCAGCGTTGATGCGGTGGTCTTGAGCCATGCACACCTGGATCACTCTGGTCGCCTGCCTTTGCTGGTGAAGGCGGGATTTAGCGGGCCGATCTACACCCATGCCGCCAGCCGCGACTTGTGCCGCATCATGT
>CP070641.1:713677-718491 GCA_020354085.1 Pseudomonadota bacterium | reverse complement strand
GGGAAGTGTTTTGCCAGCAATGCGCCCACCGCGCGTATGCCGTCGACAGCGCCCCGTTCGAACTGCCCGGCGCGAAAGGCCGTTTCCATCTCATGACAAACGCTTTCCCATGCCGCGTGCTCGACGTGCGCGCTGATGCCCCGATCGGCAACGATCTCGACATCGTGGTCGGCAAGCAGCAGATAGACAAGCACGCCATTGTTCCTTTCGGTGTCCCACACGCGCAAGCTGGCAAACACCTCCAAGGCGCGGTCGCGCGCGCTCTGACCCTTGAGTAGTGGCACCGTGTCGAGCGCAGCCTCGACCGCGAAACAAATCTGGCCGCTATGGGTTCGTTCGGAATCGCGGATGGCTTGCTCGATAGCATCCATGGCGGGCTGTCCAAATACTTGTCTTACTCGCCAAGGCGGTATCGCGAGATGCCGTATGACGCGTCGCCAATTCATCACCAACTCCCCGAGGCGCCACCGCCTCCGAAGCTGCCGCCACCGCCGCTGAAGCCCCCGCCGCCGCTCGACCAGCCACCCCCGCTGCTGCTCGACCAACCACCCGATCGACCCCCGCCGCGGCCATTACTGAAGCTGATGATGAGCGTGATGACGAATGCGATGACGCCAGCAATGACGCCGCCCAGCAACGTGCCCACGATCAGCCAAAATACGAAACCGGTCGCGCCACCTGTCACCGCAGCGCCGAGTAGTCTACCCAGTATCGTGCGCAGCAGCGCGCCGACCATGACCACGAGGAACACGCCGATCCAAAGGGCATCTTCGAGCTGCGACCAACTGACGTCCTTTTCGCGCGGCGGCGGTAATGGCTCGCCGTCGACGATGCGGATCAAGCGATTGATACCGGCTTCGATCCCACCGTAGAAGTCACCGTTCTTGAAAAATGGTGTGATGACTTCGGCAATGACACGTTTGGCGATGGCGTCGGGCACGACGCCTTCGAGCCCGCGTCCGACCTCGATGCGCATCTTTCGGTCGTTCTTGGCGACGAGTAGCAGCAGCCCGTCGTCGACGCCCTTGCGGCCCAACTGCCAGGCATCTACCACTCGGATCGAGAATTGCTCGATGGCTTCGGGTTCCGTGGTCGGCACAAGCAGCACCGCGATCTGCGCGCCTTTGCGCTGCTCGAAGGCCGCGAGCTCGCCTTCGAGCGATTGCCGCTGTTTTGCGCTGAGAGTCGCTGTGAGATCGACAACGCGCGCCGATAGCGGCGGAACGGGGACCTCCGCGTAACTAACGTTCGCGGCGAATAAAACGGTCGCCGTGAGCCCAGCTACTAACGTTTGGCAAAGCGCCACGAGGCGCGCACTCGCTGCCTATTTCTTCCCAGCTGCGCCGAAATCGACTTTCGGCGGCTTGGCGAGTTCCTGCTCGTTTTCGACTGCAAACGACGGCTTGACCTTGAAGCTGAACAGCATGGCCGTCAGATTTGACGGAAAGGAACGCACGGTGACGTTGTACTCCTGCACCGCCTTGATGTAGCGATTGCGCGCCACGGCGATGCGGTTTTCTGTCCCTTCGAGCTGCGCCTGGAGGTCGCGGAATACGCCATCGGCCTTAAGGTTCGGATAGTTCTCGGCCACCGCGAGCAGGCGCGCGAGCGCGCTCGTCATCTCTCCTTGGGCTGCCTGGAAGCGCTTGAAGGCCTGTTCGTCGGCCAGCAGCTCCGGCGTGACATTGATGGCACCGACTTTGGCGCGTGCCTCGGTCACGCGCGTGAGGATTTCCTTCTCGTGCGCCGCGTAGCCCTGTACCACGTTGACCAGGTTTGGCACCAGATCGGCGCGGCGCTGATACTGATTGAGCACCTCCGCCCAGCTGGCCTTGATTTGCTCGTCGGTTGCTTGCAGCGTGTTGTAGCCGCAACCGCTAATGGTGACGAGTATCACGGAAAGCGCCAACCACTGCATTATTCTGCGCATGCAATTCCTCCGCTTGAAAAGCCACGAGTGGACTGAAAAAGACTGCGCAGCATTATAGGGTCGCGCGCTTCGTCTTCAAGGTCTGCGCGCGCGGGAAATCCATTCGCCACGGTATTTGACATAGCGTTTCTTGACCGCGGCCCATGCCACCTTGTGTGCGAGCGTCTCGCGATTGCGCCGATCGGCATACTCGTGCCATGCGTTGTTGAACGCCGAGCGGTAAATGCGCTGTGCATGCGCCGGTAGATGGTTGCGAATTGCCGCCGGCAAGGATGCGAGTGTTCGATAGGGCATGGCAGATTTCCGTCTGTAGCGTGCGGAACGAAGGTCTTAGATGAGCAGACGCCGTCGAATCAGCACGGCGGCGATAGCGTAACTCGCCACTGAATACACGACTAATACCGACAAATGCATGAGCACGTTCGTCACCGGCTGGCCGGCCACCAGCGGGCGCACGAGGTCGACGGCGTGAACGAGCGGCAGTATCTGTACTGCCACCTGCAACGGGTCAGGCAACGAACTTACCGGGTAGAAAACGCCGGAGAGAATGAACATCGGTGTTAGTACCAGCGTCATGTAGTAATTGAAAAAATCATAACCTTGCGCGAACGCCGTCATGATCAAGCCGAGCCCCGCAAAGCACAGGCCGGTCAAGAACAGTACCGGTAAGACCCACAGCGCCTGCCAGCTATGCACTGCGCCGAGCGCGGCAGCGACCAGAAGGATAGTCGCGCCGCTGATCAGACTCTTGGTCGCCGACCACAGCACCTCGCCGGCAAGGATGTCGTGCACTTCGAGCGGCGTGGCCATGATGGCGTCGTAAGTGCGTTGCGGGACCATGCGCGTATAGACCGAGTACATTGCCTCGAAGCTTGCCGTGTTCATTGCAGAGGAGGCGAGAATGCCGGAGGCGAGGAAGGTGAGATAGGGCATGTCCATCATCTCGCCGATGAACAGTCCGAGCCCATAGCCGAGACCGAGCAGGTACAAGAACGGCTCGCCGAAGTTGATCAACAGGCTGGGCGTGAAAAACTTGCGCCAAACGAGTACGTTGCGGCGCCAAACGGCGCCAGCGGCATAGCGAAAACGCGGCAACCAGAAGATGTGCAACATCAGTCGCGCAGGTCCCTGCCAGTCAATCGCAAGAATACGTCTTCCAGATTCGCGGGGCGATGCAAAAAGGTGAACTCGGGAGACTTTTCCAGCCCCGCGACCACGGCGCGCGCATCGCGCGTGTAAAAGTAACAAGTATCGCCCACCGCCTCGGTTCGCCCGTCACGTATGCCCGAGAGCAGAGCACGGGCGCGGGCGTCATCGCCGCGCACTTCTATCACTTCAGGCTCGACGTGGGCGCGCACCAATGCTTTGGGCGATCCCTGCGCCAGGATTTTTCCGTGGTCCATGATGACCAGCTCATCGCACAAGCGCTCGGCTTCTTCCATGTAGTGCGTGGTGAGCAGCAGCGTCTTGCCCGCCGCCCGCAGTTCGCGCAGCTTGCCCCAGATCATGTGCCGTGCCTGCGGGTCGAGCCCGGTCGTGGGCTCATCGAGCACCACGAGTTCCGGCTCGTTGACGAGTGCACGAGCGATCGTGAGCCGCCGCTTCATACCGCCGGAAAGTGTCGCGATCGGCGAGTCGGCGCGGTCGGCGAGGTTAACGAAGGCGAGTAGCTCGCGTATCCGCGCATTCAGCGCTACCGGTGCGATGCCGAAGTAGCGCCCGTAGATGCGCAAATTTTCGGCCACGGTAAAGTCGGGATCGAGGTTGTCGAGTTGCGGCACCACCCCCATGCGCGCGCGAATCTCGCGTCCCGCGCTGGTAATGGGCAGATCGAAAACCTTGAGTTCGCCGCTCGTGGGTGGTGACACACCGAGCAGCATGCGCAGTGTCGTAGTCTTGCCGGCACCATTGGGCCCGAGCACGCCGAAGCAGCGGCCGGCTGGTATGGTGAGATCGATGCCGCGTACCGCGGCACGACCGTCGAAGTATTTGGTAAGTCCGCGCGCTTCGATGACGGATTTCATATGGCTTCGATCTTGATGGTCGCGGGACCGGTCTGAATTGGTTAACGACTTGCGGCGCAGCGACGCGCTTGCGTTGGATCTCGTCGCCCTGGGCGGCGGACGCTAGTATGATGACCCACCTATCATCCGTCGAGTGGGAACCTGGACATGACAGCTATTGTTAATAAGCCGGCGCTGACGCTGGTAGCCGCGTTGACCGCGATCGAAGCCGCCAAGGCACAGGCTATCAAACGCAATTGGCCGGTGGTGATCGCGGTAGTCGATGACGGCGGACATTTGATCGCGCTTCACCGTTTGGACAATGCGCAGTTCGGCAGCGTCGAGATCGCGACCGCCAAGGCACGCGCGGCCGTTGCGTTCAAGCGGCCCACAAAGTCCTGGGACGACACCCTGGCGGGGGGCCGTCAGGCAGTGCTCGGTCTTCCCGGCGTGGTGCCGGCGGAGGGCGGCGTGCCGATAATCATGGACGGCGTCGTGATCGGCGCGGTCGGTGTGAGTGGTGTGACCTCACCCGAGGACGGTGAAGTGGCGCAGGCCGGCGTGGCTGCCCTCGTTAAGTGACCTGACTAGACGCAGCCGGTCGGTTTGGGCAGCCCACCCCATTTGCAGATCAGCTTCATCGGGCCTTTCTTGAAGACGTCGTAAAGCTCTTTCGTCGTCACGCCCTGCGCCTTGGCGAAGATACGAATGGGCGGGACCACGCCGTCGTTGTCATACATGGCGCGCGCTTCGTTGATGTAGTGCATGATCTTGTCGTCGATCTCCATGCCGTCTTGGCGCGCCAGCACACGCGCAATGTCCTCGTTCCAGTCATCTCGATTCACGAGAAAGCCTTCGCCGTCGACGTTCAGTTCCGCCAT
>CP070641.1:708760-713577 GCA_020354085.1 Pseudomonadota bacterium | reverse complement strand
AAAGTCGGGCCGCGCGGGCCCGCGCAGATTTCTCCGCCGGCGCCCGGCAAAACTACTATAAAGGACTGGTAGGGAGTACGGCGGGTCGGCGTGGCCGCGTGCGCCGCAACCGCCGTGTCCCGAAAGCAAATCCCATAGCGCTTAACAACCGATGTCCACACCGAACCCAAACGCGCAACGCTTCACGCCCAATTTCGCCTCGCTCGGCCTGGCCTTGCGCCTGATCGTGCTTGCCGAACTCATCGCCCTGATTATCACTATTGGTCGCAACAGCGGTCTTAACGCCCAAGCCTGGCAGGAGTTCAACCTCCTGTCGGCGTTTGCACTCGCCATCGCCTTCGTGAGTGCGCTGGTGCTGCGCGTAGTCGCCCCGCTGCTCAAGCGGGTATCGGTTACGATCGGCTCGACACTAGTGGTGCTGCTGCTGCTCCTAGTCACGGCCGTCGGCACCGACGCATTGGTATTCGCGCTCTACGACCTTGGGCTTATCCCCGAACGTTGGCCCGAGTGGCGCGGTTCGTTCTTGGTGCGCAGTCTCCTGATCGCGTTTATTGTGGCGGTGTTCGGTCTGCGCTACCTGATTCTGCAGCAGCGTGCGGAGACCGAGGCGCGATCGCAGCAGGAAGCGCGCATGCAGGCCCTGCAGTCACGCATCCGCCCGCACTTTCTTTTCAACAGCCTGAACAGCGTAGCCTCACTCACGCGCTCGGATCCGACCAAGGCCGAGATGGTGCTGCATGATCTCGCGGACCTGTTCCGCGTGCTGCTGGCCGACGCGCGCAAGCTCGTGCCGATTTCGGCCGAGCGCGAGATCTCGCGCCAGTACCTGGAGATCGAAAAGATTCGGCTTGGGGATCGCCTGCAGATCAAGTGGAACGTGGGCAACCTGCCGCGCTCGGCGCAAATCCCGGCGCTGACACTGCAACCGTTGCTCGAGAACGCTATCTACCACGGCATCGAACCGCGTTTCGCCGGCGGCCAGATCAAGATCGACATGTGGGCGGAGAGCGACATTCTCAACGTCCTGATCAGCAACCCGCTACCGGACGTGAAGAAACAGTCCCATTCCAAGGGCAACAAGATCGCACAAGACAACATCCGCCAGCGTCTGGCTACGCAGTTCGGCGAGCGCGCAAGCATGCAGTCCTTCGAAGAAGCCGGTCAGTACCACGTGAAGGTCAAGATGCCGATCGTGCTCGGCTGACATGCAACTGTCAGCGGTAAAATCCTGGGCCAGCGCCCACCTGGCACGCGCCGTCGAAGCGTGGCGTGCGGGCGTGGCGCGACCCCTCGAGGCGCCGATTCGCGACAGCGAGTTCCTGCCCAATTTCTGTCACGGCTGGGTGGTATTCAACGTCGTGGTGGTGGCCGAACTGCTCGCACTGCTCGTTACCTTGGTCATGCCGCGCGGTCTCGTGGCGCCGGACCCGTGGCAGGATTTCCTGTTGATCTCGCTATTCGTGCAGTGGGTTGCCCTGGGCGGCACGGCAGTGCTGTGTTTCGCACGCCGCTACTTCAACCGTCTGCCGAACCTGCGTGCGCTCGGCATGGCGTACCTGCTGCTCTTGTGCACCACCTTTGTGGTGACAGAATTGGCTGTGCTGCTGGTGTGGGCGCTGGGGCGCGTTCCGACACCGCGCCCGGCATGGTACGGGGATTTTCACCTGCTGACACTCACGGTGAGTGCGATCGTCAACGGTCTGCTGTTGCGCTACTTTCTCGCCAAACATGAACTCACGCAGCGCACGCGCTCGGAGGAACGCGCCAAGCTCGCCGCCCTGCAATCGCGCATCCGCCCGCATTTCGTCTTCAACAGCCTCAATATCATTGCCAGTCTCACGCGTTCTGAGCCAGTCAAGGCCGAGGCCGCGATCGAGGACATGGCGGAACTATTTCGCATGATGCTGTCGGAAGACGAGACGTTGGTACCGATCAAGAACGAGATCGACGTTGCCAAGAAGTACCTGGCGCTCGAACAACTGCGACTCGATAACCGCTTGCAAGTCGAATGGGACATCGGTACGTTTCCGCGCCGCGCCGTGATGCCGGTGCTAACGTTGCAGCCGCTCTTGGAGAACGCCATTCGCCACGGCATCGAGGAGTTGCCCGCCGGCGGGGTATTGAGCGTACAACTGCGGGAAGTAGTAGATGAGACACACATAACGGTGCGCGGACCGCTCGCGAAATCACGCGGACGCGGCAAACCGCCAATCGAGGCGGCCACGCAATCGCTCGAGAACATCCGCCAGCGGTTTCAGAGCCATTACGGCGAGGCCGCGCGGCTCACGGTAGGCGAAGAGGACGGTGTATTCAGCGTCGAGGTCGTATTGCCCACGCGAGGAGGCAAGGAATGAGAGTCTTGATTGTGGACGATGAAAAGCTCGCGCGCGACCGGCTGCGCGAGTTGTTGGGCGATATCGGCGGCTATTCCGTGGTGGGCGAGGCCATGAACGGCACCGAGGCGGTGGAGCGTGCCTCCGAGCTCAACCCGGACGTGGTGCTGATGGACATCCGCATGCCCGGCATGGACGGGCTCGAGGCCGCCATGCACATGATGGGCATGGAAAATCCGCCAAGCGTAATCTTCACCACGGCCTACGACCAGCACGCTCTCGATGCCTTTGAGGTCAACGCGGTCGACTATTTGCTCAAGCCAATCCGCAAGGACCGATTGGCCAATGCGCTGACCAAGGCGCACAAGCTCACCGCCAAACAGGCGCGCGAGATCCATCAGGCCCGCGCCGAGCCGCAGGCGCGCACGCACATCAGCGTGCACCTGCGCGGCAACATCCGACTGGTACCGGTGCCGGATGTCATGTTCTTCTTGGCCGACAGCAAGTACGTCGTGGTGAAAACTGCCACCGAAGAGCACCTAATCGAGGATTCATTGGTGAATCTCGAGAAGGAATTCGCTGATCAGTTTTTGCGGGTCCATCGAAACGCCCTGGTCGCGATCCGCTTTATCAAGGGCATCGAGAAGAGCCCGGCCGGGACTTGGCAGGTGGCACTCAAGAGCGGCGACAAGAAACTCGACGTCAGTCGTCGCCACACAGCGGGTGTACGCCGCTGGGCGCGCAACCGACCGAAAAACACCTAAAGCGATTCCGCGCGCGTTAGCAACGCACCGCTACCCGCGTCGTCGCATCAGGGGCGGCGCGTGGCGCGTCGGCGACCCCACACAGCTTGCTGATCGAATGCTCGATCGCGTCCCATAGCATGCCGCCGAAGAACTCACGCGACGTGAAGCCGACGATCGCATTGGCGAGCTCGCTGCCGTCCGGACCGTAAATGCGAATGGTCGGCGTGAAGCGGGTGCCCTCGCGCTGCGCGAACGCGTCCATGCGCGTTGTTTGGCCATCGAAATCGACCAGCTGCCTCGAACTATCGACATCCACCGCACGGATCAGGAGTCGATTGCCGTAATCGCCACGGCGATACATCGGCTCCAAATACAACTCGGAAACCTCGTGGCAGTAGGGGCAGTAGGCCGAGCTAAAGAAAACAAGAATCGGCGCGCCCTGCGCGCGTGCGGCCTCGGCATCGGCTTGCAGATCGCTTGCCGCCGGCAGCGTCCCGCTGGCCGTAACGGCGGGCGCATTCACCGCAAACGCCCACAAAAGCGCTACAAGACCTTTCAGATATAATCGCTGCACTTCACGCCTCGGCGACTCGACATCAACTCTCACCCCATGCATCGCCTGCGCCTCGGTACCCGCAAGAGCCCGCTCGCCATGTGGCAGGCTGAGCACGTGCGTGCCCGTTTGCTCGCGGCGCATCCGGGGCTCGAGGTAGAGCTGGTGCGCATCACCACCGAGGGCGACCAGATTCTTGATCGCAGTCTGGCGCGCGTGGGGGGCAAAGGCCTTTTTATCAAAGAGCTGGAACAGGCGCTAGCGGACAGGCGAATCGACCTGGCGGTGCACTCCCTAAAAGACGTGACCGTCACCCTGCCCACGGGTATGCATCTCGCCGCAATACTGGAACGCGAAGACCCGCGTGATGCCTTCGTGTCCAACAAATACCACAATCTCGCGGCGTTGCCGGCCAGAGCACGCGTGGGGACCGCAAGCCTGCGCCGCCAATGTCAGCTGCGTTCAGCCTACCCCGCGCTCGACATCATCACCCTGCGTGGCAACGTCAATACGCGCCTGGCCAAGCTCGACAGTGGCGCTTTCGACGCCATCATCCTCGCCTGCGCGGGCTTGAAGCGCCTGGGATTCGCCGAACGCATTCGCGCCGAGCTCGATGCCGAGACCAGCCTTCCGGCGGTCGGCCAAGGCGCCGTATGCATCGAGGCGCGCAGCGACGATGGGCAAACCAACGCCCTGCTGGCTCCGCTCGAGCACGCAACCACACGCATTTGTGTCAGCGCCGAGCGTGCCATGAACGCGGCGCTCGAGGGCGGTTGCCAGGTCCCGATCGGCGGCTATGCGGTGCTCGAGCGCGATCAGCTCTACCTGCGCGGCCTAGTGGGCGATCCGGACGGCAGCCAGGTGATACGCGGTGAGATTCGTGGTGCTCCGGCCGAAGCGGATGGGATAGGACAGGCGCTCGCTGAAGACCTCCTCGCACGCGGCGCACGCCGCATCCTCGACAAGGTCTACGCACGTGGTTGAACGCACCCACGCCGGAGCGCTCACCGGCGTCGGTGTTCTCGTCACCCGTGCGGCAACCCAAGCGGATGCCCTGGTCGCGCTGCTGGAAGACGCCGGGGCACGGGTACATCGCCTGCCGGCGCTCGCCATTGAACCCGCCCACGATCGCCAGCAAGTGGCCGACCTTCGCACGCGTCTCGCGCAGTTTCAGCTTGCGGTTTT
>CP070641.1:703823-708660 GCA_020354085.1 Pseudomonadota bacterium | reverse complement strand
ACGTATTGGCGCCATCGGTTATTGTTTCGGCGGCTCGGTGGTGCTTGAGATGGCCCGCAGCGGCGCCGATTTGGCAGCGGTGGCAAGCTTCCATGGCAATCTCATGACTGAAAATCGGGCCAAGCCGGGCAAGGTCAAGGCGCGCGTGCTCGTGCTCAATGGCGATGCTGACCCATTCGTTTCGCCGGAGTCGATCGAGGCATTCAAGAAGGAAATGGCGGCAGCCAAGGTCAACTACAAATTCGTCGGCTACCCTAATGCGAAACACGCCTTTACCAATCCGGGGGCCACCGCCTTGGGTGAGAAGTTCAACCTGCCGCTCGCGCACAACCAGGTCGCGGACAACGAGTCGTGGGTGGAGATGGAGCGGTTCTTCAAAGATGCCTTTAAGAAGTAGCGGCGCGACACTACCAGCGGGCAAGCGCTAGGCAGGAGGGGCGACTGTCGCGAGCGTGCCCAGCCAGAACGACAGGTCTTTGGCGAGGAATTCCTCGACCGGCATGTAGTGCGAACCATCGCACGAGAACGTGAGGCCGACCATGCCGTTCATGATGTTGAGCGAACCCGATCGCAGGTAGATTGTTTCGTCGGCGAAGCGCAGCGCCTTGAACTCTTCAAGCACGGGCTGGACCTGCGCCGATCGCGTTTGCGCCCTGGCTGGATAGTGGCGTGCCGGATAGGCCAAGCATAGGTCTGGATCAATGATCTCCTCGACGCTGTGCAGGCGGTAGTCATAGGGATCGTCGTACGGCCAAAGCGAGCAGCGCCCGCTGGAGAAGTGAATCTTGACGTGAAAGATGGCGTGCTCGCGCACGAGAATGCCGATGCGGCTAAGCGCGTCGTCGATGTGTTGATCGAATAAACTGGGTTCGCGGCTTTGCAGGAAAACCGTGCCGCGCACCGCCGGATCGCCGCGAAACTGTTGCCATTGCAGCTTGGGCGCCGTCAGCTGTTCGTCGCGCAGCAAATCCTCGAGGGCGAAGTCGGCCGCGATGAATCCGAGCAAGGTATTGTCGCGCGACACGGCCTGCAGCGCGGTGATGCACTGCGTGGGGCGGTATTCGCTCACGTACACGGACGATAACATGATGCCCTTGAATGGCAGATGGTTCTTTAGATACGGACGCTGAGACAAGTCGCGTCCGCGCCACGACGGGTCAGGACCGCTCGCCTGTATCATGGACGATATCTCAACGCCATTGATGTCCCAGCAGTACAGCACATGACAGTCCGGGACCTCATTTAGGACAGTGAGCAAAACTTGATCGAGGGCATCGGCGTTCGGCCATAACTGCGCGGCCCGTTCGGCCAGCCGGCCCAGCGGCGCATTGATTGCATCGGCAAGGGCCGCCTTCTTGGCAAGGATGGTTTGTTGCAGGAAGCTGAGTGGTGCGCCGGTCATGTTTCCCATTTTAACGTTCTTTCATCACTGGTTTGTGAAGGCTCGCGTGCAGACCCTTCGACACAATGCCTCCGGCATGGTTCCAACCCGATATGGGCTGTGTACGTCGAGCGCCTTGCTCACGAAACCCACTGGGTCCTGTCGTATAATCGCGTCTATTCGCGACGATGCGTCAGGAAACAAGCAGATGAACTCGGTAACACTCTTGGGATTGACAGCGGCCGCCTGCACAACCGCGGCTTTCGTTCCGCAAGTGATGCATTCTTTGCGAACGCGTGACACGCGTGGCCTGTCGCTTGGTATGTACGCGGTATTTACAGTCGGTATCGCATTATGGTTGGTCTACGGACTGATCCTCGGTGATTGGCCCATCATCCTGGCCAACGGCATCACCCTGGCGCTGTGTGCGATGGTCTTGATGTTGAAATGCCGCCACGGATGAGCCGCGATACGGAGCCATCGTTGGAGAATCCAATCCTGACGTACGACGAGCAGGTGCAGGTATCGCGCGCCGTCATTGCCTTGCTCGACGATTGGCAGGTTTCCGCCAATGATCAGATTCGCCTGCTGGCGCTGCCGGCCAACACAAAACCTCGCCAGCTGCGCCGCTACTACGAGAACAAGCCGCTACCGGATGAACCGGAGATTTGGAGCCGGGTGGAGCACCTCGTGGGCATTGCGGACGCGCTGCGCACATCCTATCCCCACAGTGCGCAAGGGGGCGCCATTTGGATGAATCGCGTCAACTATCGATTCGGGGATCGCACGCCGATAGTAGCGATGGTTGAAGACGGTCTTGCCGGGATTCTTGCAGTGCGCATGCATCTCGACTGTGCCTATGACTGGCACGTCGACGCGAATGCGCCACTACGGTAGTTCGTGGCCTTGCTAGGCTCTACTCGAAGAGTTCCCGATGTGGCTTGGCGAGCATTTGGCGTAAGAGTGCTTCGGCCGCCCGCTTGCGTTCCGCACGCGCCTTGGCTTCTGCGTTACGGCGCTCCTGCTCCGACGTCCGCGTCTCGGGTGCGATAGGCGACGTGGCCTGCGGGCGCATGGTGGCAGCAGCAGCCGGTTGCTTGTCTGGAAAGAAGTTGGGGGGCTTCGGTGGCGCCAGCGCAGCGGCGCTTGTCTGCTCTGTATCGTGTTGGCGGTCCATTTCACGCAGCTGGCGCTCCGCCATGGGATGGCCGCTCGCTGCGGCCCGTTGGTACCAGGCGCGCGCCTGCACGGGATCTTCGGGTGTGCCTAGCCCCAGCTCGTACATCTGGGCCAAGTGAAATTGGGCCTGCGAGTCATTGTTCTTTTCGGCCATGTTCTTCTGCACATTGAACAAGCGTACGGACGCGTCATCGAGGGAATCGGCGCGCGCGGCCAATGGCCCCGCTATTATCGCCAAGGCGACAGCGCACAGCGTCACGACGAATTGATAGTGTTTCATCGTCTTTCGACCTCGTACAATTCGCACCTTCCTTTACTATAGGTGACACAGGGATCACTGCCGCGCGACCGTCGCCTCGAGTCACGGTTACGGGAGGACGCGCGTCAGAAAGACGTCGCGCTCCTGCTTGGTGCCAACAGCTAGACCCATATACTGTGTGGCCATGATCGGACGCCGAGACCAGGTTTTCCCATGGCGGGCAGGCAATCGCGTGTCGCTGCTCGTCGATGCGCCCCAGTTTCTCCATCCCATGCTCGCGGCCATCGCAGCTTCGAAGCACAGCGTGTGGTTGGAGATTTATTTGTTCGAGTCTGGCAGGGTGGCGGATCGAATCATTGAGGCACTGGTCGCGGCCACGCGGCGCGGTGTGCGCGTAAAGGCCTTGCTGGACGACTTCGGCGCTCAACGTTTGCGTGAGGGTGATCGCGGGCAGCTTCGCGCAGCGGGTGTGGAGCTCACATTTTTCAACCCAATCCGCTATTGGCAGTTTACGCAGAATTTCGCACGCGATCATCGCAAACTGCTGATCGTGGACCAGCGCATTGTGTTCACGGGTGGTCTTGGCTTCACTGACGAGTTTGATCCGTCAGGCGACCCGTTGTGTATCTGGCGCGAAACCGTCGTTCGCGTAGAGGGTCCTGTCGTAGCGGATTGGGCGGCGCTATTCGTCAGCGAGTGGAGTCGTCAGACTGCGCGACATCTCGAGACTGTCGTATCCGCGTCCGCACTGGAGCGCGGGGTGCGCGGGCGGCTAAGTGTCTCGCAAGGACTCATCTCACAGGAAATCAAGCGTAACCTGCTGAAGCGTGTTCGTGCCGCCAGTCGCACGGTATGGATCGCAACGGCCTATTTTGTTCCAAGTTGGCGCGTGCGGCGGGCGCTCAAACGCGCAGCGCGCCGCGGAATCGATGTTCGTCTATTGTTGTCGGGTCCGCATACCGACCATCCCGGGGTGCGCCATGCCGGGCGTCGTTTCTATGGCCGCTTGCTCGCCAACGGCGTGCGGATCTTCGAGTATCAGCCACGCGTTATGCATCAAAAGGTATTCCTATGTGACGACTGGGTTTCGATTGGATCGAGCAATCTCGATCGCTGGAATCTGCGCTGGAACCTCGAAGCAAACCAGGAGATCGACGACCCCGATTTCGCCGCACAGGTGCGCACCATGCTGGCAGCAGATTTTTCCGATAGCGTGGAATGCCTCCACGAGCATTGGCGGGCGCGGCCGTGGTGGCAACGATGGCGCGAATGGGCGTGGGGAATCGTCGACTTGTGGTTGCACCGCTTGGGTCGCGGCCTGCGGCGCTAGGTTACGCGTTGGGATGCTTGGCGGCTTCTTGCTGCGCGCGGTACTGATCCACCAGATACTGCACGTCGGCGGTGTCGAGGTCGAGGCCGACCTCGCAGCCCGGGTTCAAGCTGATCGCATAACCACTGCCTAGGCGCTCAAAGATCCATGTAATTTCCGCTAGCACGCCGCCCTCGTACCCGGGGTGATCCTGGACGAACGCCTTGGCGCGCTCGGGGCTGGTGAACAGAACGAGTATCGATGTGCCGTCTTCGTCGGTAAGCGATAGCGGTTTGGCCTTGTTGCTGCGCTGGAAGTTTCCGATCGGTTTCTCGTCGAGCACCGGCATGAATACCTGTGCGGCCAACAGCTGATGCATGAACACCTCGGGTGGATTGCGCCCCTCCTGGGCATCCAGGAGCTGTTGCTCGAGTTCGTTCTTGGGCTGAAAGTGAGCGGTCATTGTGATCGTTAGTCGAGGCGAGGTATTGAGAATTCAACCGCGAGCGTTCATCAATTTGCACGCCCGTGCAAGTCGATGTGCCCCTGGCCGGGGGTCCGCCGGCGACTGCCACATTCGTCATTCAGTACGCTTATGTGCACATAGGCAAGACCGAGGGGATCGCTATGAATTTATTTGCATTTCCCCCTTGGCCTTCGCTAGATTTGGTTGCACGTCGTAAGTGGTTTTTTCACGATGCGAAGTGGT
>CP070641.1:698868-703723 GCA_020354085.1 Pseudomonadota bacterium | reverse complement strand
CGGAAAACCATTCGTCGTAGGTCACGCCAAACTCCTCGAGATCCTTGCGGATGTCATCGAGGATGACATTGAGCCCCAAATCGAAGACCCGGCGGTAGTTCTGGGCGCCGAGGCGGGCCTTGGCACGCTCGACCAGCGCGTCGATGTGTTTTTCCTTATCGCCGCCTTGCGGTTCGTCGGGGGGCAGTGCGGCAAGCAATTTCACGGCTGACTCGCGCAAGGTGTCACCTTGCTCGCGATGCAGGGTGGCGGCGATGTCAAACACATAATCGCCCTTGTATCCGTTCGAGGGAAACGCGAGCGACTCGCCGCATAGCTCCAGATAGCGCAACCACACGCTGGTGGCGAGGATATCCATCTGGCGGCCGGCGTCATTGATGTAGTACTCGCGATGAACACGGAAACCGACCGCTTCGAGCAGGTTGGCCACGGTCGCGCCATAAGCCGCGCCGCGACCATGGCCGACGTGTAGCGGGCCGGTGGGGTTGGCGGAGACGAACTCCACTTGCACGCGCCGACCAGCGCCGACCGCGCTTCGGCCGTATTGAGCGCCGGCATCGAGAATGTCGGCGACGATCTGCACGTGGGCGTCGTCGGTGAGAAAGAAATTGATGAATCCCGGTCCGGCAATCTCAACCTTGGCGATCTTGTTGGATGCGGGCAGCGCCTGCACGATGCGCTCGGCCAGCTCGCGTGGCTTGGCGCGCGCCGCCTTGGCGAGGGTCAATGCCAGATTTGAAGCAAAGTCGCCGTGCTCGCTCTGGCGCGCGTGCTCAACCGTGATTTCGGCAGTGGCATCGGGCGCGATGGCGCCGGTGGCCTGCAGTCCGGCAAGTGCGTGGGCGAGCAACTCTTCGATGTGTTTTTTCACGAGTTAGAGTGCTGGGGCGGTAGGAGCGCACCAAGCGGCGCCGATTCTACCGGCCGCGATGAGCGCCGAGAAGGCGCATCGCATCAATCTTGATCTTCCTTGCGCCGGCGCGGCAGGCGGCAGCGCCGCGCATGATAGGCGCTCACTGGATCGCCCACGGACGCATACAGGCGCGTGAATGCTTCGGCGGCATCCGCGAGTTGACCGGCGCGGCGCAGCGCATAGGCGCGCGCGAAATCCTCCAACCAGTCGAGGTTCGGATAAGCGCCGTCCGGGATCAACTCGTAAATCCGCACCGGCGTTTCGCGCCCACGCACGCGCACGCGATCGATCTCGCGTATGGCGGGAAACTCGTCCCGCACCAGCGCGTAGGTGGTCTCGCTCAACAGAATGCGGGATCCATACGTCTTGTTGAGCGCCTCAATGCGCGAGCCGAGATTCACTGCATCGCCGATGACGGTGTAATTGAAGCGCTTCTCCGAGCCCATATTGCCCACGATCATGGGGCCGGTATTGATGCCGATTCCGACGTCGAAGCCGGGCACGTTGTCGCGTTGCCACCCGGCGTGCAGCGTCTGCAGGCGCGCCAGCATCGCGAGCGCCGTGCGGCAGGCGAGCCTGGCATGATCGGCATGGGCGATGGGCGCACCGTACACGGCCATGATGGCGTCGCCGATGTACTTGTCGAGCGAACCATGGTGGCGAAACACCTGTTCGGTCATCTCGGTGAGATAGACGTTGAGCAGGCGCACCAAATCCTCGGGGGCGAGCTGCTCCGAGATGCCGGTGAAGCCGCGGATGTCGGAGAACAACACCGTGAGCTCACGCCGCTCCCCGCCCAGGCGCAGGCTCTCGACGTCGCGCGCGATCTCCTCCACCACCGCCGCCGGCACGTAGTACTGAAACGCCGTCTTGATGTGACGACGCTGCGCCTCGGTGAGCAGGTACTGCACGATGTTCGAGGTCATGAACAGCAGCAGGAACAGGACCAAGGGGTAGGTCAACGTGACCCAAAGGAAGTGGGCGCTAAAAAGCCACAGCGCGACGGCGACATAAGTTCCCGACAGTCCTATGCACACGATGGCGCTCGCCTGCAGGCTAAGGCGAGGTAGTAAGCGCGCGAGCGCAAGCCCAAGCGCGATGAGCAAGGACAGCTCCACGATCGGCAGCCAGGTCGGCCGACGTATGAACGTATTGCCGAGAATGTTCTCCAGCACCGTGGCGCGAATCTCCACGCCCGGAAAGGCGGCGCCGTAGGGTGTGACGCGTATATCGCCTATGCCCTTGGCGGTGGGTCCGATCAACACGATCTTGTCTGCCACCGATTCGCGCGGGAAGTTACGAGTTAGTACATCCACGGCCGGCAGGTGCAAGAACGTACGCTCCGGTCCGTAGTAGTGAATAAGGCTACGCCCAATCGCATCGGTATCGATGTGGCGACCGCCGAACCCCAAGCCGATGATGCCGCTCTGCTCGGCATGGACGGTGAGCGGCAGATCGCCCCGGTAGAGCCGCGTGGCTTGTAGATCGGCGGCCGGAAAATATTGGCTGCGGTAGCCGATAACGAGTGGTATGGCGCGCAGAGTCCCATCGCGGTCCGGAAAGACGTTAATGTGGCCGCTGTAGCGCGCGGCGCGCTGCAGCAAGGGAACGTTGGCTAACATCCCCACAGGCCGCGGCAGGTTGGCAACGTCAGGGCCGTCGAGCGCGCTATCGCGCACCACATCAAACGCTCGGTCTGCCGCGGCGGGAGAGACGTGGCGCACGTCGTCCATGGACATCAGAAAAGATGTGCTCAGCACGACCTTGCCGCTCTTAGACATCGCCTGCGCGAGCGCGAGATCCGCTCCCGCCCCCCGATCGCCGGTGTGTTCGGCTTCAGGGAAAAATATGTCAAAAGCAATTACCCGTGCGCCAGCCTGATCCAGTTGTTCGACCAGTCGTGCGAGCGTGGCGCGCGGCCACGGCCAGCGGCCGATCTCGCCCAAGCTTTTCTCATCGATCGCGACGATAGTCACGGCGCCCGAGGGCGCGCGTGCCGTGAGCGCACTTTGGCGTAGGTCGTAGCTCTTGAGCTCCACGACCTCGAGCAGCGTCGGGTCCCAAAGGTACAGAAGCGCGACGACCAGTACCGTGAGCACCCCGGCGCCACCCGCGCTGCTCCAGAACGAGCGCCGCGGGTGATTAGAGATCATGCCGAGGATTGGGTGAGCAGCGCCCGCACTTCCTTCAAATGGGCGCGGTGCATCGGTCGGCCGTCGATAGGACTAAGCGGAGTTTCGCGGACATCGACATGATCGAACACATAAAGCTCAACGATGGCGCCGTCGGCCGTGAACTGGAACACGGGCACGGGGGCGTGCCGATCGCCGCCAAAGCGCACGCGGCGCTCGACTTGTTCATAGGGGATGCCGTGCCCCTGAAGTAGCCAGGCGATCTCCTCGGGATTCTCCGCAGTGACGTGCAGCTGGATTGGCACCGTCGGGGTGGCGGCACCGGACAGCACGGGTCCTACCAGACGTGGGTCGTGGGCGGCAAGAAACTCCATCGCCTCGGCCGCGAGCGTGCGTAGGTGACGAAGTTGTGCGTCGAGGCGTGCGCCGTGGAACAACGCCAGATGCTCGCGCAAGGCCTGATCGACCTCCTGGTTGGTAGGCAGGTTGCGTGGATCATCCAAACCAAGCCGCGCCGCAGCACGGCGTTTGGCATTTTGGTAGTCGTTGATGCCCTCGTCCGCCAAGATGCGGGCAGCAGCGAGCGCAATGTGTTGGCGTTGGCGCTCGGCGTGACTCGCGGCGTGGTGCGCACGGCGGTCGCGTCGTGCACCCAGCGTTGGTTTGGTCGGCTTGCTAGAAGAGCTCACGAATCTTTTCGGGTAGATTCTCTGGCGGTTTCGTCGGCACCACGCTACCAGACTCCGGATCGATTTCGATGGGTTGTTGGCCTTCGGTGCCCTCGATGAAGTATTCCTCGATCGCTTGCGGGTCATCGGGCGTGGTCGGCTTGCCGGTTTCCGCGTTGACTGAAAGTTTGACGATAGCGGGCGGTACCGCCAGTGGCTTTTCCGGCGTGCCGTCGAGTGCCACGCGCATGAAGTCAATCCAGATCGGAAGCGCCGCGCGCCCGCCTGTTTCAGCCCGTCCAAGCGAGGCCGGCTGATCGAACCCGACCCAAGCTGTTACCACTAGATCGCCGTTGAATCCCGAGAACCAGGCGTCACGGTATTCATTGGTCGTGCCGGTTTTCCCGGCTAGGTCTTTCCGACCCAGTTGCAGTGCTGCCTTGCCGGTACCTGCCCGAATGACATCTTGCATGATGCTGGTCATGAGAAAGGCGACTGGCGGATCCAGCGCGCGGGGTGCGGCGACGCGACCGGGCTCTTCGGATTTGGTGGTCGGCGGTTTGGCAGGGGCCTGATCCAAGCACTCCGGACAGACAATTGCCGGATTGGTGTGCTCGAGAATGCGTTTGTCACCGTCTTCGACACGCGATATGTAGTAGGGATCGATGCGATAGCCACCATTGGCGAAAACCGTATAGGCACGCGCCATCTGTAGCGGCGTAGCCGAGGCTGTTCCGAGCGCGAGCGAAAGATTGCGCGGCATCTTGGCCGGATCGAAACCAAAACGTTCCAAATAATCAACCGTGTACTGGGGCCCGATCGCGCGCAGCAATCGAACCGAGACTAGGTTGAGCGAAAGGGTGAGCGCTTTGCGCAGTCGGGTCGGACCGTGAAACTGGCGACTGTAGTCCTCGGGGCGCCATTCGTCCTCCAGGGTGGCGTCCTCGATGACAATCGGGGCACCGCTGACGGTGCTGGCGGCGGTGAAACCGTTTTCGAGGGCGGCGGTATAGATAAAAGGCTTTATCGCCGAGCCGGGTTGTCGCTCGGCCTGCACGACCCGGTTGAAGCTACTCTGGTAGAAGTCGAATCCCCCGGCAAGCGCCAGGATGGCACCATCGCTCGGGCGCAGTGCGACTATT
>CP070641.1:693882-698768 GCA_020354085.1 Pseudomonadota bacterium | reverse complement strand
GGCTCTTGCTCCGACCAGGCCCCCTCGGCCGTCGTGCGGAAGAAGAGCGTCTCGCCAATCGGCCGCTCGAAGTCGAGCGCAGTCGCCGACTCCCAGCCAAACTCGGTCCACCAGCGGAAATTTTGAGTGAAACGCATCGTCCAGGAGTTGAGCGGCAGTAGATAACGATACCGTGGCTGCACGAAGGTCTCCGGCTCGCCTTCCCGGAATCGTACGCCGACGCGCGTGCCGAAGTTGTGCCGTTCCGAATCGTAGAAGAAGTAATCGAGCGCGGTCGTCACGGCGTTGTCCTGCGCGGCGGGCAGGCGGCTGGTGGCGGTTCCCGTGGTAGTGCGTTCGTTGTCTAGTTCGTTCTTGGGCGAGCCGATAACGACGAGCCGCGCCTTCTCCTGTAACTTGGGTAGCCGAAGCTGCGCGGAGACCGGCGCGCTGAAGTCGGGTTTCGAGTCGCGTTCGAGGAAGCTGTCCAAGCCGATTTTGACGCGCGTTCGATTTTCCTCGGCGCGGAAACGCGGATCGTCAAAAAACGAATCGAGCCACTCGGCGGTGGACAGGATCCCGGTCGAGATGGTGCGATGCACCACATCGACCGTGCCGGATATCATGGCCGGTTGTTCCGGCGCCACGGCACCATCTTCTGGATACCCGCTGGGTCCGGCTTTTTCTTCCAATGGTCGCGATGTGGTCCCGTTCTGCTCCTGTGTGGGGTCACCAGCAGGTGGCGCCTCTTCCGCAGTCTCGAGCGGCGATGACACGGACGGTGGCGTCTCTGCACGCGTGCCGTCGATGGGCGATGCGACAACGCAGGCGAGAGCCAGACAAACGGCGGGAAACGCACGCGGCTGCCACGTCGGGGCAAGCTGCTTACGGTCGAGCGGCTTAGCGCCCGCGCCTGAACAAAGGGAGCGGTTCCCTTTGCGAAATCGTTTACTCATCGGTGCGGATGCTTAGGTCAAGACCCGTATCGGCCAAGTTGAAGCGGGGCCGGGCAATACTGTAGCAGATCGGACTCACGCGCACGCGCGGCGTTCAGAATGCCGCGCGTGACCAACGAGTGATCGTGTAGGGAGAGCTGTCGCCACTGCACGGCCGTTGCCGTGTATGGGGGCGAGAGTTATATTCGATCCGAACCGCCGTTGCTCCACACGGCGGGTCACGACTGGACATTGAAGGAACGAGCTGGCGTGTCCCGCGGCGCGCGGGATCACGCCAAGAAGAGGCGGGCGCAAGATGAGGACATTCACCTGGATCGCGGCCGTCATCTCGTTGTGCCTGACTCTTGCCAGCGTTCCGGCCGTCGCGCAAAAGGCCGATTGCGTGCGCGATGGCAAACGCTACCCGCACGGCACCGTGCTCGGCGGGTACATTTGCGTCGACGGAAGTTGGAAGAAGCTCTAGCGCCGAATTGCCTGCAAACCGCGCCAGTACCACTGCGCGCCGGGCAGATCACAGGGAGGAGAAATGGCCAAACGCACCGACACACGCAGCCAGCGCGGGATGACCTGGAAGGAAGGCCTGGACGCAGGCGTGAAGCTACTTGCGGCGGTGGTCGGCATCTTCATCGTCTATATCGCCAACGATTTCCAGGCCTCGTTGACGACATCCAATGTTCTCAATCAGCGCGAGCAGGCCGAGAGCCAGCTCCGGGCTCAGATGTTCGGCGATCTCATCCGTCCGCTCACCGCGAGTGACGGCGCTCGGGTTCTGTCCGCGGATCAGGAACTGCTGCTGGCCGAGCTACTGGCGCTCAACTTCCACGAGAACTTCGAGTTCAAGCCGCTGCTTGTGCACCTCGACGAACGACTCAAGAATGAGAAAGGCATCACCGAGCGTGCTGCCAAGCGCAAGGAGCTGCGCTCGGTCGCTAATCGCGTCATGCAGCGTCAAGTCGCGATCCTGACGCGACTGCCGAAGGACGCCCAAGGCGAGGACGGGGCGTTGCCGGAGCAGGGTTGCATGACGCGCATCGCGGTACTGCCGGACGGTAAATCGCTCGCCGGTGCGGCGGGCGAAGGAGAACCCGGGGCCGTGGGGAGCTGCGCGCGGCTGGCCGTGACACGACCGGGCGAGCAGAGGCGCTTCAAGTCTCCCGATGGCCGCTACGAGCTGCTGCTCGAGATCGGGGACATCAATCGTGCCGACGAGACGGTGCGGCTGCACTTCCGGATCTCTGATACAAGCAAAGTGACCGCGAGCCCGGAAGCGACAAAGGTCATGGCAGAGTGTCTGGACAAGGATCCCGCTCCGCCGTGGCGGCAGTGCGTCTATGCCGAGGTTTATCGCGAGGCGGCGAGCGGGCAGGGTCGAAACCTCGCGCGCGCGGTCGAGCCCAACCTGGTGGGTGGCAAATTCACGCTCACGCGCTTCGATCTGCCGCTCACGGATCACACGCTGCTGCGCGACGGCACGCGCTTTTCCCTGTTCATCGATGACTTCGACAAGGAGTCCAATCTGGTGATGCTGAGCTTGCTGTGGTTCCCGGTTGATTACGTCTCGCCGCGCGAGCGGCCGTGGAGTCACCGCCAGCTCTTCGAGCGCATCAAGCAGGGCGGTCGCGAAGCAGCGTAACGACGCTTGTCGCGGCCAGCGCATGGCGGAGGCTGAAGAGCGGCAGATAAAACAACGCCCGGCGGGCGCCGGGCGTGCCTTGCGGCAAAGACGTCGCGATCCGCGCGCTTACTCGATCTTCAGCGTGTGCCGGCGGGCCTTTTCGACCTTGGGCAGCACCAGTTCGAGCACCCCGTCCTTGAAGCTCGCCTTGGCCTTGGTGTCATCGACGAGCGCCGGCAGGTGAACCGTGCGTAGAAAGTCTTCGCGACGGATCTCCTTGCGGTAGTACTCGCCTTTCTCCTCGGTCTCGGCGCGACGGGTGCCGCGGATGGTCACGGCGTCGTTGGTTGTGGTGACCTCGATGTCGTCCTTGGTGAAGCCCGGCGTTGCGCAACGCACGAGCAGCTCCGCCTCCCGGTCCACGATGTCGATCTGCGGCATCGCGCTCGTCCAGGCGAGCGACTCCGGCAGGTGCGGACGCCACGGCATCATGCTCTTCATCCATTCTTCCATCTGATCGAACAGCTCGAATGGACGCGTCACATCGCCGCGGGCTTCAGGCGGACGTTTTACGGGGACTTGGGTCGTCATGGGACACCTCCTTTGCCCGGATGACGCGTCGGCTTAGATGCATGTTGACCCGGCGCGTGCTTGCCGGACATCAAACATAATATCCGCCCGGCAAGAGCCCGCTTTGATCGCTGTCATTGACGCACTTCTGCGCGCGCCGGAAAAGGCCCATAGAAATGATCTATGGCTGTGTCCGGATGCTAGCGGTGAGACAGCTAAGCGTGATCGTTTGACGCGCCTTAGTTTGCCAGCGCGATGCGGGAGTTAGCGGCGATGGGGCGAAGGCGGCTCTCCCGATTCAGTTTTTTGGCCGGGGTGCGAGTTCAGGTCTATGTGACTTTAACCAGTCTTACCGAATTCTTGGTTCTGATCAGCCTTGGTGAGCGTCCTATTCGCAACCCAAACACCCAAGTAAGAGGCCAGAATTAAAGGGACAGCGAGCACGATGTGAAGGATGACGCCGAAGACAAGCAGGTTGGGATCTCCAGTCGCAGTTGATACGCCAAGGTACACCTGGGTCGCCATCAAGATAGGTCCCCAAAGCCAAGCCATGCGTCGCAACGTGAATCCAAGAGCAAACGACGCTACAACCATGGCCAGGTATGCGTATTGCCAGTATCCCGGATGGCTCTGAGGATCAGCCAACCCTGTTAGGTTGCGAGCAAGTAGCCATGTCGTCACACCGACGATGACAGAAGCAGTGACGCCTATCAGCAGTTTCATGCCTTGGCCCATCGATCTCACATTACCAAACGTAGGTCATGGGTAAACAACCAAAAGGGTCAGACTCGATTGATCGTAGCGGGGCAAGCGGGGCATCGTCACCTCCTTGTGACTCCGGCCGTTTCAGGAGTTACCGGTCAGCCGTAACCTTGGTCTGGCGATCGTATGCGCAATTGCAGTTTCAATCGTGTCTGACCCTTTTGGTCTCGACGCGGCATAGCAAGTCCCTTTGCATAACCAAGAACGCGATGGGGATAACAGGCGGGGAGGGCTGTTTAAAGTTTCATCCCTCCGTCCCCTTTTCTCCCTCTCTTACCGTGTTTTTTCTTTGGCCGCCAAACGTATCGCCTGTATCGCTAACGTGCCTAGAGCAACGACATGCAGGAATTGCGCGGATAACACATCCCACGCGATGTCGGGAAATTCGCCAAGGTCACCGATCAGTAGTACAAGTCCTGCGACGGCGCCAGTGAGAGCAATGGCGACCAACAATACCGTTGCGATGAGACTCGATAGTAATTTTTGGCTGAATAGTGATGCTAAGAGACTGCAGCATCCAAGAACTATTCCTGCAACTAGAACTTGGTTACTAAGAGTGCTTCCAAACCATACAAGACCTCCGAGAGTGATTAGCGCCATAATCCCAACAATAATTCGCGCTAGCGTATAGAGTCCGTCCATTTCTCAATCAACCTCAGTCGCTTCGAGTACAGCACTGTGTCTGGCTGTCTTTGAACGCTTGGTCCCCAAATCTGCGGATGAAGTAGAAGTAAACCAGGTTGCCTCCGGAATCGAAGAGAAATTGGATGTCGCACGTTAGTTTGCCTACGTCGCAGCGTTCGTAGCAACGATCGTGACGCTGGCACGCATTCTTCCACGGACCATCGGGTACCCATGGAGCGTTTGCCCCGGATCCGCAGTCTGGTCCGAACGGCCCGTTGGGGAATCCCCACCGGATTGGGTTCTGACCAATCGGTCCTTCCGGCTCCCAATCCTCGACGGCTAGGCCAGAACGATCCCGCCAGCGTAACGGGCTGTTGCCG
>CP070641.1:688896-693782 GCA_020354085.1 Pseudomonadota bacterium | reverse complement strand
CTTGGCCGAGGGATAAGCGGCGTCGCGGACTTCCGCTGTAACCGCGGCGCGGCCGAGGCGAATGGCTTGCAGGGTTTGCTCGAGACGGTAGCGGACAATGTAAAGCTTGCGCCGATAAGGCTCGAAACTGAACTGGCGCGGGTTTTGGGCAAATACTTTGGGTGCGAAGCGTTCGTCCGTGCGCAGATCGTTCAAGAAGGCATCGGACGGACGCGCCATGCCGCTTGCGTAAGTGAGAATGCGCGCGAGCGCGCTCACGCGCGTCACGTATTCCTGCAGGATTTCGGCGGCATAGCGGCGCACCGCTTGTTCGGTGGTGTCGCTGGTGACATAAGGATTGCCGTCGCGATCACCGCCAATCCAGGACCCGAAGCGAATGAAGCTCGGCACCCGCAAGCGCGTCTCGCCGCGCATGTCGGTGCCGTAGATGCGGCGCACCGCTTTTTCCAGAAAACGGTAGGTCATGGGCACGGCTTGGAACAGGCTTTCTCGGAAGTAATAGAGCCCGTTGCCGATTTCGGTGCGCACCTCGGGGCGGCTGGGACGCACTTCTTCGGTCTTCCAGGCAATTTGAATCTCGCCTTCGATCTGGCCGCGCAACTCGGCGCGCTCTTCCTCGCTCAGGCGGCGATCGCCGAAGCGTTCGCCGAGGAGAAAGATGCGCCGCATGTTCTGCATGATGGTTCGACGCCTCGCCTCGGTCGGGTGTGCAGTCAGTACCGGCATGTACAGCAATTGATCGAGCAGCGGTTGCAGCTCCTCGGCGGTTACGCCCTGATCCTTGAACCAACGCAGCGCTTCGTCGAACGACCCGCGCCACAGCGGACCGCCAGCATGCACCGCACGACGGCGCTCGCGGTGGTGGTGGACCTCCTCCGCGATGTTGACGAGGCTGAAGAAGACGCTGAAACCACGCACCACGTGCGTCAGCGTCTCCGGATCGAGGCGCTCGATGGTGCGCATGAGGCGCGCGTGGCGTTTCGGGTCTTCCTTGCCGTGCAGCGCGACGAAGCCACGGCGCAGTGTCTCGACCGCGCGATACACGCGCCCACCGGCCTGTGCATGTAGCACGTGGCCGAGGATCTCACCGTAGCGTTTGACGCGGCGGCGCAGTTCCTCATCGCCCGGGACGGTACCGGGAGCGATCTTGGGTTTGAGCAGGCGTATGGAACTCTTCGACATGGCGGTCTCGTTGGCGACGCGTATTATGCCCGACCCGACCGGGCATCGGATACGGGTCGCACCAGCGAGATTCACTAATGGTGCAGGATCTTCGACAGGAACTGCTGGGCGCGTTCGCTGCGCGGGCTGCCGAAAAATTCTTCTTTGGAAGTGTCCTCGACGATGCTGCCCTCATCCATGAAGATGACGCGGTGCGCCACTTGGCGGGCAAAGCCCATTTCGTGGGTCACGACCATCATGGTCATGCCTTCCTTGGCGAGCGCGACCATCACGTCTAGCACTTCGTTGATCATCTCGGGGTCAAGCGCCGAGGTAGGTTCATCGAACAGCATCGCAATCGGGTCCATGGCAAGTGCACGCGCGATGGCCACGCGCTGCTGCTGGCCGCCAGACAGCTCGCCCGGATATTTCTGCGCATGCGCTTCGAGCCCGACACGCTTGAGGAGCTCGAGCGAACGGTCGCGCGCTGTCGCGCGATCGCGCTTGAGCACCTTGGTCTGACCGAGATTCAGGTTGTCGAGGACGCGCATGTGCGGAAACAGCTCGAAATTCTGAAACACCATACCAATATGGGCGCGCAGTTTCGGTAGATTGGTGGCCGGATCGCACAGCGACTGGCCGTTGACCGTGATGTCGCCTTGCTGAAACGGCTCGAGCGCGTTCACGCACTTGATGAGCGTGCTCTTGCCAGAGCCCGATGGTCCGCACACTACTACGACTTGGCCTTTGTCCACCGTGGTGCTGCAGTCCTTGAGCACGTTGAACTCCCCATACCACTTGCTCACGTTGCGGATCTCAATCATTGCCATGGTGGCTGCTTCCTATCGAACAATCGCGAGGCGCGCCTGCAGACGCTTGACGTAGTGCGAGGCAGTGTAGCTCAACACGAAATAGACGAGCGCCGCAAACAGGTACATTTCCACCAGACGGCTGTCGCGCTGGGCGATCTTGGCGGCGGCGCCGAGGAAATCGCTGATCGAGAGCACGTAGACGAGCGAGGTGTCCTGGAACAGGATGATGGTTTGCGTTAGTAAGACAGGCAGCATGTTGCGAAACGCCTGCGGTAGCACGATGGTGCCCATGGTTTGCCAATAGTTGAGCCCCAGTGCGTAGCCGGCCGCGACCTGGCCGCGCGGGATCGATTGGATGCCGGCGCGCATGATCTCGCAATAGAACGCCGCTTCGAACAGCGTGAAAGTAATAAAAGAAGACAGATACGGGCCGACCAACACGGGGCGTTCCGCACCGGTGATCCATTGGCCGATCCACGGCACGAGAAAATAGAACCAGAAGATCACCAACACCAGCGGCAGGGAGCGAATCAGATTCACGTAACCGCCCGCGATCATGGCCAGTGGCTTGAATGAGGACAGACGCATCATGGCGAGCAGGGTGCCGAGTACGATGCCGGCGCCCATAGCCGTGAAGGTGATGGTGAGCGTGAAGGTCATGCCCTGCTTGAAGAGGTAGGGCAGGCTGCGCCAGATCACGTCGAAGTCGAATTCGCCCAGCATGCGTACTCTCTCAACGCGTCGCGTTTCCGGCGGCGATGAAGCCGGGGATCGCCACCCGGCGTTCGAGCCAGCGCATGGTGAGCACGATCGTGATGGTGATCATGACATAGGCGATCGTTGCCGCCGTGAAGGCCTCGAACACCTGGAAAGAGAATTCCTGCATGGCGCGCGCCCGCCCGGTCAGTTCGAGCAGCCCGATGGTGAGACCGACGGCGCTATTCTTGACCGTGTTCATGAACTCGGAGGTGAGCGGCGGCACGATGATGCGGAAGGCCATGGGCAGGAGCACGTAACCGTAGGTCTGCGGCAACGTGAGCCCGATGGCGGTGCCCGCCATGCGTTGGCCGCGCGGTAAGGATTGTATGCCGGCGCGTACCTGCTCGGCGACACGCGCCGAGGTGTAGAAACCTAACGCGATGAAGGCGTTATAGAACGAGGCATTCGGCAGTTGCTTAAGCCAGTCGCCCGCGGCTTTCGGCACCAGTTCCGGCAGCACGAAGTACCAAAGGAACATTTGCACGATGAGCGGGACGTTGCGGAACAGTTCGACGTAGGCGTCGCCGAGTCGTACGACCCACGGGTAGGGGGTGGTGCGCAGCACGCCGACGACGGTGCCCAGCGCGAGCGCCATGCTCCAGGCGAGCATCGAGGTCGATATCGTCCAACCCAGACCCCAAAAAAAAGTATCAAGATAGGTGCCCGTGCCCTCGGGCGACATCTCGAAGAAGATGGCCCAGTTCCAGTTGTAGTTCACAAACCTATCTCGCTGATACGGGGGTCGGGCAATCGTGCGGATTCTTCAAGCGTCCGGCAACCCCGCGGCGCTGACAAAAAAGGCGGCGGGGTCACCGCCGCCTGTAGTATGGCGCCAGCTGTTTGTGCACCAGCGCCGGCCATGCCGACTTAGCTACATGTAATCCTTCGGGTCGCCAGAGGAGGTGGGATTGTCGACAACCTTCTTGAATTGGTCGCCCATCGGCAGATTAAGATTCACACCTTTGGGCGGAATCGGCTTCAAGAACCATTTGTCATAAATCTTGTTGACCTCGCCGCTCTTGTAGACCTTGGTCATCGCGCCATCGACGAGTTTCTGGAAGGCGGGGTCTTCGCGGCGCAGCATGATGCCGTAGGGTTCGACCGACAGCGCCTCGGCGGTGATGGCGTAGTCCTTGGGGCTCTTGGAATTGGCGGCCAGACCGTAGAGCAGAATATCGTCCATGGCGAAGGCGACGGCGCGGTCGGATTCGACCATCAAGAAGGCCTCGGCATGGTCCTTGGCCGCCAAGATGTTCATGCCCAGATTCTGTTCATTGTTGAGCTGGGTGATGAGCTTGTGATTGGTGGTGCCGGCGGTAGACACGATGGTCTTGCCTTTCATGTCCGCGAGCGCCTTGATGTTGGACGATTTCTTGGCCAGCAAACGCGTCGCCGTCACGAAATGGGTGACGGTGAAGGACACTTGCTTCTGGCGTTCAAGATTGTTGGTGGTCGATCCACACTCGAGGTCGATCGTGCCATTGGCCATGAGTGGTATGCGCGTCGCCGAGGTCACCGGGTTGAGCGCGACCTTGAGTTTCGGCATTTTGAGCTCGGCCTTGACCGCATCGACGATGCGCATGCAGAGATCGAGCGCATAGCCGATCGCCTGCTGTTTGTCGTCGATGTAGGAAAACGGAATAGAGGCATCGCGATGGCCAACAGTGATGCTACCGGTCTCCTTGATCTTCTTGAGCGTACCGGTGAGCCCGGCGGCCTGCACTGGTGCCGTCGCGACAGCTGCGGCGAGTGCCGTACCTAAGAAACAGCGAAGGTACATTTTCATGGTTTTCTCCTTCGGGTGGTTCGTCTGGGTTGCCACCGCTGTCGGCGCGGTGTGCGCGCACCATGGTCCGGTACTGACGCACGCGAGTCAACCGCGTTCGAAGAAAAAAAGGAGAGGGCAGGATTATTCGGAGCAGGAATAGCCGAGCTGAGCCAGCCCTTCATCCAAGTAATCCGCCACCAAAGGCGTGGTCAATAGATACTCGGCGGTATTGGGCTTCCACTGATCACGCGCCTGGGCCAGCGCGTCCTCCCATTCCTCGGCGTCGAAATCCCCGCGGCCGAGCCACATGAGGGCGACCAGTGTGACCTGTTGGTCTGGTTCGAGGTCGTTGATTTCGGCCGTGAGCTCGGCGAAAGTGCTGTCGT
>CP070641.1:683879-688796 GCA_020354085.1 Pseudomonadota bacterium | reverse complement strand
GATCGGCGCGAATGGTAAGGCCGTGGATGTAACTGTGACCCTTTGTGAAGCACGAGTCCCATTCGCGCGCGTGTACGCTACCACTGCCGTCCAGTTTGGGGCGCTCTACTTCGGCATGGCAAAAACAAGTCGGACAGACACTGGTGCAGTTACCGCAGGCGAGGCAGCGATTGGCAACCTCTTCCCATCGTGGGTGCTCGAGTTTGGTGAACAACAGGTCACGCAGATTGCGCGACGGCAACGTGCGCGTCTGTGTGGCCGCTGCGGCGGCGATTTCCTTGTCGGCACGGGCGCGCATCGGTTCGGTGGCGACCGTCAACGGCAACTCCGCGAGCAGCTTTCGACCGCGTTCCGTCCCGGCGTCGACCAGATACCCCTCATCGATTTCGCTCAACGCGATATCGTAACCAGAGTGCGCGCGCGGTCCGTCGCCTGTCGACGCGCAAAAGCAGGTCGCCGCAGGATCGGTGCAGTGCACCGCAATGAGAAATAACGACGTGCGGCGTGCTTGATACGCCGGATCAGTACCACTCGTGTGGAGGAAGTGCTGGTCCTGCAGTGCAAGACCAGCGAGGTCGCAGGCACGCACGCCGAGCACGGCAAGTGTCTTCGTATCGTGATTGGATGCGGAGAATGTGATCGCGCCGTCGGCCGCGCGCTCCGCACGCCACAGCGTTTCACGGGGTGCGAACGTCAGTGGCTTTAGTGCCTGCGGTCCGTTGGCCCAGGCAAAGTAGCGCCCGTCTCCATGTGGCTCGATGCGATAGCTGCCGGGCGCCTGCGTCGACCCGACACCCATTGGCAAGTCGGCAATATCATCCAGACGATCGTAGACAATGGCGCCGTCCCGTACCTGCGGCCCGACGCAATCGAAACCGGCGCGCTTCAGTGCCGCCAGCAGTTGGGCGAATTCGGATCGAGCAAGAAACTGCGCGCTGGCATTGCCCATGTGCTGGATTTGGCCGTCGCGCTAGCGTGTCGAACCAAAGGATGGATCGGTCGCATCGGCCGGAACCGGTAGCCCGGCGAAACGGCTCGCCTGATTTACCGGGCCCTTGGGGAACAGCGTGTAGAGATGCTTGCGCCCACCTTCGCGTGCGAAACGCGCCTCAAGTGCCTTGGATATCTCGCGCGCATGTTCCCCGGGGCCATGTTGTGCGTAGTACTCGCGCAGGAAACGCAATACCGCCCAGTGTTGGTTGGTAAGTTTCACACCGTCGGCAACGGCTCGCCGTATAGCAACCTCTTCGCTCCACTCATCGAGATCGAGAAGGTAGCCTTTTGGATCGGCAAGCTCGTCGCCGGGATTCACGATGTACTTGGAAATATCTGCCATGGCGTCCCTCCGTTTCCGTCAGTTCCAAGCCACGCATACGCGAGCGCGTGCGTACATTCTACTCAGCCAGTTCGTTAGGCCAAAACAACGTAGAAGCGACGCACAACAGTGCCGCGCAAGCTGCGGATCTCGACAAGCCGAAATGGTGCCCGGATCACCAGCCCCGGACTTTGACCTGGATCATAACCCCACCTGCGCTGGAGATTCGGCACGGCGTACTCAATCGAGACGATGCGCCCCGTCGACGCGGCGAGCCGGGCTCTTGGATCGATGACTAGAAGCTGTACACCAGCGTGACGGCCGTCTCGGTGTCGGTTTTCTCGGTGTCGATCGGGACATCGGTGGTGTGTTTGTATAGATAGGCGACACGCAATGCCAGATCGCTGTTGATGTTGGTGGTGAGCGCGGTGAGCGATCGGTACACAGTGTTGCTCGGCCCACGTACCGCCGAGACTTCTTCAGTTAGCTTGGCGGTCGGGCTGATCCGCCAGGTAAGATCGCCCGCCAGCCGCGCGGTCGCCTCGGCCGTTTTGTCGCCGGTATCGGTCTCGCGGCTCCAGCGACCACCGGGACCGATTTCCCCATTGATGGCCAGTGACGGCAGGTCAACCACCCGGTAGCCGTAACCGACAGCGGCGTTGGCGCGGTAATCGTATCCGCTGAAGCGGTCGTCCTCGTAGTCGCCGGTTCCGAACAGATAGTGTCGCACGGCCAACTTATAGTCGCTCTTGACGACGGCAAAGAAACGATCCGCAGTAGTGACACCGTCCTCCGACTTGTCCAGATCTTCCACGCGAACACTAGCGAGCCATTTTTTCGATTCGCGCTTGACTCCGAATTTAAGGAGCAGACTCTCGGTATCGGTGTTGCCGGTCGTGCGCGTGTACCCGAGCTCTCCCTCGCCGGACCAGACCACATCGGGTGACGCGGTTTCTTCCACCGCCCCGACCGATGCGCAAAACAGCAGAGCAGCCCCCGCGCAAAGCCGAACGGCGGGCTTGTAAATTTTTTTCGTCATACTGGGATGAGTCTGATGTTAACGCAATCTGATTGCCGGTTCGACCCTGGCTATTTGGTGTCGCCCGCACCGTGCTCTACACTCCTCCCAGCCGCCATTCGCAACCAAGTGATCAATGACATCTAGTAAGAAGTGTTGGCCCGGTCGCGCGGTTTGGCCCGCGATCCTCGCAGCCTTGCTGCTGAGCGGTCTCGCCGCGTGCGGCAGCGACAAGAACGATGACACACCGACACCACCGATTCTATGCACCAACGCGCCGGCCCCAACCAGCCTAACGATTAGCGGTTACGCACCGACCGACGGAACACACGACGGCGTTTTCGATCCGTCCTTGACGGAGGACGGCTGCGAGCGCGTGTGGATGAGCTACTCCGCCGTGCGCAATCACAGCAGTGGACTACGCCTCGTTTCAACCCGTATCGCGCGTGGCAATGACAGCGGCAGCGGTTGGGAGGACGTCGGTGTCGCGCCAAACAACGTGACCGTTTACGAGCTCAATCCGGCCGCGCCGATTAGCCAGCGGCGTTACGGCGCGTGGGAGCAGGAGACGTCGCGCCTGGTTTACGATCCTTACTCGAGCGATGCCAACCAACGCTGGAAAATCCTCTGGCATCGCTACCGCTTCGATCAAGCGACAGTAGGCTCACCAGGCTCGCCCCTATTCCAACACAGTTGGATCTCGTATAGCGCGGCGCCGCAAGCGACTGGGCCATGGTCACCGGAGCGCAAGCTGTTTGCTGGCTCGCTTTACGACATCACAAACAACACCATTGTCGGCCCGCCGGAATACAACTTGCACACGGCCGATCCCGCACTCAACGATTGCCTAGCGTTCGCCGAACCTGGCATGCTCGCGACGCCAAATGGCATGTACCTCAGCCTGAAATGCGCGAGCGGTCCTAACGGCGCAGGCAACGTGATCCTGCTGCGCTGTGACAACCAGTTCAGCGCCGGCAGTTGTACTTATCGCGGCACGATACTGGCGGGATCCGAAGCGCCCATCTACAACAACGCCTTCGGCGCCGGTGCCAACAGCTTCACCGGATTTTCTGCGACTGATCTGGCGCGCATCGGCGCGACCGATTATTTGCTGGTTACACCAACGGAGAACGACGGTTATCGTGGTTGCTTTGCGTTCGAGATCAGCTCGCTCGACAACGCCACCCTGGTACGCGCGAGCGGTGTCGCGACCCTGCGTGGCAGCGTAACCGGGACGCCAGGCAGCTTCAACGGCGCCTGCGGTCACACGGCGTCCAATACCGCGCTTGGCATCGTTTACAGCGAACTCGTCCTCACCGCCAATCCGTTCTTCCGTATCTTCGCGAGCGGTCAAGGACTCTGAGCGCAGCGAAATGGACGCGTCCCTGCTGCTCTGGATACTCGCGGCGCTGCTGGTGATCGCCGGCATCGCGGGTTTGCTGTTGCCGGCGCTGCCCGGCGCGCCGCTACTGTTCGCCGGGCTCGTCGTTGCGGCCTGGGCGGACGATTTTGCCTACGTCGGCACCGGCACGATCATCGTGCTCGGTGTACTCGCAGCGTTGACCTATGTCGCAGACTTCGTGGCCGGCGCGCTCGGCGCCAAGCGCTTCGGTGCCAGCCCGCGCGCGGTGGCCGGAAGCATAGTCGGCGGCATCGTCGGTCTGTTCTTCGGCATCCCCGGCGTGCTGATCGGACCGTTTGTGGGCGCCGTGATCGGCGAACTCAGCGTCCGCCGTGACGTCCAAGCCGCCACCCGCGCCGGGATCGGTGCCACCATTGGACTGGTGCTGGCGACCGCGGCCAAGATCGCCGTCGCCTTCACCATGATCGGGTTGTTCCTCGTCATGCGCTTGTTTTGATCGTTTTCATTCAAGCTCCAACTGGCCCCGGCCGCCTTACCGCGTCAGAATCCGCCCCCTCTCCGAAAGCTCACAAGAGCGATTAAGGGACAAATTCGTCAAAGGGATACGATCACCCCGTACCGACCTTCGCGTCCGGCATAACGATTACCGGCTGTGTTCGCCAAGCGTGCGGTCGCCCTGGATCTTCGACTGCCTCAACAAACTATTCCGCGTAATCACCGTCTAATTGGCGCGTCCGACCTGTAAGCCGAAAGCATGACCCTGCACCTTCGTGGTGCGGCGATCACCCAGGCCGACGCCCAACGAGAATCTAATTGGGAGCGAGAGTTCATGTCCGTAAATAACACCGCCGTCACGGATTCGATTGACGATCGTTGCAACTTCGAACCATCCGGTGAACCACCGCCCGACGTTTGGGATCACATCATTCATGCTGCCGTCCTGCTCGGGCTTGGGCTGATCATCTTCGCCGTTCTCGACGGCGACGTGTTCGAACCGATCTTCCGCGCCGCTGACGAAGAAGCGTGGTTACAGGCCTTGGCGCGTCCGAGCGTTTTATGGATCGCCATGGGCACGCTGCTCCTGGCGTTTCGGACGGCGCTATGGTTCTTCTATCGTCCCTTTGACGCGGCGACATTTGCCAATGCGCCGGTGCTTACCGTCGTCATCCCCGCCTACAACGAAGGCGAGATGGTTTCCAAGACGATCGACTCGGTCGCGGC
>CP070641.1:678839-683779 GCA_020354085.1 Pseudomonadota bacterium | reverse complement strand
TCGTCAATAATCAGGATGGTAGTCATGGGCCGCCTCCTGCGCGCGGCAGGGTAACGGCGAAACGCGTGCCCTGGCCCGGCTTGCTTTCGAATGAAATGGAACCGCCGTGCAGATCCACGGCGTGCTTGACGATCGCGAGCCCAAGACCGGTACCGGAAATATTGCCGACATTACGCGCGCGAAAAAAGGTCTCAAACAGGCGCGGTTGCTCCTCCACCGGAACGCCGATGCCACGGTCCGCCACTACGAATTCGAAGCCGTCGGCGCGGCCCTGCACCTCGAAGCGAACACGCCCACCACCCGGTGAATACTTGATGGCGTTGGACAACAGGTTGCCCAGAATGTGGCGCAATAACTTCTCGTCGAGCCACGCGGTTTCGCAATCGCCATTGACCTCGAGATCGATGTCGTGGCGTGTCCCGCCTTCCTGCTCGCTGGCCATGGCCACCTCCATCGCCAGCGCCTCGCAGAAGTGCCGAAGCGCCACGACGGTGGGGTGAAATTCCAGCCGACCGGTTTCGGCCTTGCCGATGATGAGCACGTCATCGAGCAGCGCGGTCATGCGCTTGACCGCGCTCTCGGTGGTGACGAGCAGCTCGGCGCGCTCGCTTGCCGGCAACTTCTCCCCGTAGTTCTTCAGCAGCTCGGCGGAGGAAAGGATCGTCGCGAGCGGCGTGCGAAACTCGTGCGAGGTCATCGAGACAAAACGGGACTTGAGGTAATTAAGCTCCTTCTGTTTCTCCAGCGCCATCTGGATTTCCTGTTCCGCCTGCTTGCGCGCGGTGACATCCTGGATGGTGCCGAGCATGCGCACCGGCCGGCCGTCCGGGGCGAACTCCACCTTGCCGGTCACGTGGCAAACCAGTGGCGTTCCGTCAGCCAACACAATGCGACAATCGAGGTCATAGGGCCTTCGCTCGTTGAGCGCGGCCACCACCGCGGCGTTCAGCATCTTGCGATCGTCGGGATGGACGAGCCCCAGATACAGTTCATACGTCGGCGTCACGGCGCCCGGGGCATAGCCCATGAGCCGGAAGGTCTCGTCGCTCCAGTGCAGTGCACCCGTCGCCGGGTTCCAGTCCCAGGTGCCCACCTTGCCGACCGCGGTGGCAACGTCGTAGCGTTCCTTGATAAGGCGCAGCTCGTCCTCGAAACGCTTGCGCGCGGTGATGTCCGAAACAAATGACAGAGTTCCCGGCCGCCCCTCCCACTGGATGATCACGGCTGCCAATTCCACCCAGACGGGATCGCCTGCCTTGTTCAACACACGACAATCGTAGCGCGTCTCGACCGACTCTCCGCGCATCCGCCGAACGTAACGATCCATCACCATGGCCCGGTCATCCGGGTATACGAACGGCAGGAATTCCTTGTGCAGTAGCTCGTCCTCGGTGTAACCCATCATGTGCTGCAGGCTCGGGTTGACAAACACGATGCGGGCGTCCTGCGCGACAAGGATGCCTTCGCTGACGTTCTCGATAACTTGGCGGTAGCGCTCTTCCGAGCGGCGCAGTGCCTCCTCCGTGGCGCGCATCTCGCTAACATCGGCAAGGAATGCAAGCGTCGCCGGCTTGCCTTCCCAGGGAATCAGCACCGCACTCGAACCGATCCAGATCGAGGAGCCATCCTTGCGCATAAGGCGAAACGTCGTGTAACGCTCGACCGCCTCGCCGCGCAGGCGGCGCACATAGCGATCCATCGCCGCAGGCTGGTCGTCCGAATGAAAGAACTGGATAAAGGGCCTCGCTGCCAGGTCTTCGTCCGTGTATCCAGTCAATTCCTTCAGGCGCGGATTGGCGAACACGACATGGGTTCCCTGCAAGATCACGATCGCCTCACTGACATTGTCGATGACCTGCCGGTAGCGCTCTTCGGACCGGCGTAGCGCCTCCTCCGCCTTGCGCCGTTCGGTGATATCGGTTGCAACGATGACCCATCCGCCCTCCTCCTTGGGAAGGGGCTCGCCAGACATCAGCACCGGCGTGATGTGACCAGCGGGATCGCGCAACTCGATTTCCAGGTCGCGGAAGGCGGCGGCGCCAGACAATCGTTGGCACACCTCGTCCGGCAAGATGCGTTCCGCTGGTTGTCCAGTCACTTCCGGGACGGAGCACCCCAATACGCGGCAAGCGGCGGCATTGATGGTTTCGACCCTGCCGCGCCGATCCGTTACTACCAGCGCGTTCGAGAGGTTGGAAAGAATGTGATCAAAATGATTGCGTGAGATCACGTTCGCGGACATACCAGCACTTAATTATCGAGCCACTAGACTAGCCTTCCGACTACGGCGCCGCCAGCACCCCGACACTAACGTCATTGCCGCATTTGGAACGCGTTTGATACATGATCAACGTCAAGAGTTTGTGCGTGTTTCTTTCCCTGTTGTGGCTCGCGGTACCGGCATCATGGGCCGATGAAGTCCAGAAGCTGCAAGAGGAGTCGCGGCGACTCCAAGCATCCGAGGCGAAAAACGCGTAGCGCATTGCTGAACTGGCGAAGAAGCTGGAACAATTCCAGACCGCACACACGGAAAATAGACGGTCACGGCCGGCGCCGAGGCGGGTACCTTCCGGATTTCGGGTTCGGATACCTCGATCGGCTTCTACGCATACATTCAGCTCGATCTGCATCGCGACGCCGATTGTCCGCGTTGGCGCTAATCGACCTTCACCTAAAGCTTTTTTTGGCCGTAAATTCGCTTTGTGCGGGCATTTAGGAATCGACTGGCTTGCGAGGCCACCACGCGGCGCTTACCCTACGCACTCCGTTCCCACACCCAAAAATTTCTTACGCTATGACCAACATGAACATGGAGCTCGCCCGCCGCAACATGGTGCTGCAGCAAGTGCGGCCCTGGGAAGTCATCGACGATCGCGTGCTTGACCTCATGGCACGCGCGCCGCGCGAGGACTATGTGCCGGCCGCCTTCCGCAATCTCGCCTATGTCGACATGAACATCCCCTTGGGCGACGGCCAGGCAATGATGCAGCCCAAGATCGAAGCGCGCCTGTTGCAGGAGCTGGACATCCAGCCCAAGGACAGAATCCTCGAGGTCGGCACCGGTACCGGCTATTTGACCTCGCTGCTCGCGCAGCTCGGGGGACATGTCTACAGCGTCGACAGCAAGGCCGGCTACACGGCGGCAGCGCGCGAGCGGCTCAAGGCCCATACGATTCAGAACGTCACGCTCGAGACCGGCGACGCGCTCAACGGCTGGGATGCACACGCACCGTACGATGTCATCGTCGTCATCGGTTCGCTGCCGGCAATTCCCGAAGCGTTGCGCGCGCAGCTCGCCCCGCACGGGCGACTCGCCGCCGTCGTGGGTCGGTCACCGGTGATGGAGGCCAAGCTCGTGCGCCGCGTCGATGGCAACAACTTCAGCGAGGTCGCACTGTTCGAGACCGACTTGCCGCGTCTGGCCAACGCGCAAGATCCGGCGACGTTTGTTTTTTAGCCGCTGCGCGCGACCGCATGATTCGCCAGTTGGGTGCGCGTGAGCTGAGCGAAAGGCTCACCGGCACCAACAAACCGCTCGTGCTCGATGTGCGCGAACCGTGGGAACTTCAGGTGTGCGCGCTTGCCGAATCGGTGAATATCCCGATGGGCCAGATAGCGGCGCGCGCCGCCGAGCTCGACAAAGACCAGGAGATCGTTGTGATGTGCCATCACGGCGTGCGCTCGCAACACGTCGCGCTGTTTTTGCAGGGCCAGGGGTTCAGCAACCTCTACAACCTGAAGGGTGGGATCGCGGCCTGGGCGCGCGATGTCGACGGCAAGATGCCTACGTACTAGTCACTGAAGATATTCAGCGATAAGGAGCAGCACCATGACCGAGACCAACTACCGTACGCCGCAGGAAGCCGAGGCCGCTTTCTATCGCGCCTTCAGTGCGCGCGACGTGACGAGCATGATGGCAGTGTGGTCGGACGCCGATGATATCGTCTGCGTGCATCCGGGCGGGCAAATGCTGACCGGCAATGACGCCATCCGCGGCAGCTGGACGGCAATATTCAGCAACGCGCCCGAAATCCAGTTCGTCGTGGCCGAACAGCAGCGCTCACACGGCGAGCGGCTCGCGGTGCACGTCGTACAAGAACACATCCGTAGTGGCGGACAACTACCGCGTGCCCCGATTATTGCGACCAATGTCTATCGCCTCACCGACGGTGGTTGGCGCATGGTGCTGCACCACGCCTCGCCGGGCGTCGTCGCCGATGAGGCCGACGACCAGCAAAAGCAAACCCTACATTGACGCGCGCGGTAGCAGTTTTTCGATAAGCACAAGCGTGCGCTCGAGCGCGCCGCGATTTTCCTCGACCAGTTTGCGCCCAGCCTGACCGACCGCATCTCGTTGAGCCGGATCAGCCAATAGCTTCGCCACCACCGGCGCGAGTTCGGTAGCGGAATCGATCTGCACGCCGGCGCCACGCTCCAGGGTGAGCGCGGCGATCTCGCTGAAATTGAACATATGCGGCCCGAATACCGACGGCTTGCCGACCGCCGCGGGTTCGAGCAGATTATGTCCGCCGGTCGCCACCAGGCTGCCGCCCACAAAGGCTACATCGCACGCCGCAAAAAACAGTTGCAACTCGCCCATGGTGTCGCCGACCAGGACGGCAACCTCCGCATCCATCGGCCCGCGTTGCTGGCTCCGCTGTGCAGTGCCGAAGGCCTTCTGGCACAAGCGCGTGACCGCGCTGAAGCGTTCCGGATGGCGTGGTACCAGTACCAAGAGCGCGTTGGGAAACTGCCGCCGCACTTCGGCGAATGCGGCCAGCACCAACTCGTCCTCGCCCTCGTGCGTGCTGGCTGCAATCCATACCGGCCGATCCTGACCCCAGGCACGGCGCAGTACTTCGGCCTGCTCTGTCAGACTGGCGGGCAAGCGCATTTCGAATTTCATGCTGCCGGTAACGTGCACTGTCTCGGGCAAGGCG
>CP070641.1:673767-678739 GCA_020354085.1 Pseudomonadota bacterium | reverse complement strand
TCATTCGATCACCTTGTCGGCCCGCGCCAGCAACGACTGCGGCACCGTCAAACCCAATTCGCGCGCGATCCCGAGGTTGATCACGAGATCAAACCGTTCCGGTTGCGCAATCGGCAGCTCCCCCGGCTTGGCACCCTTGAGGATCTTGTCCACGTACGTCGCCGCGCGGCGATGCAGGAGATCGTAGTCCGGGGCATAGGCCATCAGGCCGCCGAGCGCGGGATAACGCCTGTGGAAATGCATGCTCGGCAGATTGTTCCATTTCGCGAGATCGGCAATCTGCTGCGCCATCTCGCCATAGGCGAGGGTCGCGAGGACGTAAACGGCCTGCGCCTTGACGCGCACGATTTGCTCAAACGCCTGTTCGAGATCAGCCTCGTTGGTCGCCTCCACGACGACGAGCTCAATTCCGAAAGCCTGGGCCGCGGCGCGCGTCTCCCGCAGGTAGGCGTCAGTAAGAATGGGGGGTGAATTGGGGTTCTTGAGCACCGCGACGCGCTTAAGCTCCGGCACGACTGCTCTCAGGAATTCCATGCGCTTGGCGTTGAGCTCGATGGCGAAGTACGTCAGCCCCGTGATGTTGCCCCCGGGGCGCGCGAGGCTCGTCGCAAAGCCGGATGCCACCGGATCGCCGCTCGCGATAACGACAAGCGGGATGTCCTTGGTCGCCTGCTGCGCCGGCAGCGCCCAGGCGTGGCTGAGCGCGACAATAACGGCCGGGCGACTGCGCGCGAGCTTCTCGGCAACCGCCGGCAATTGCTCGTCGCGCCCGCCGGCGTGGTGGCACTCGACCACGATGTTCTTGCCCTCGATGTAGCCGAGCTCGCGCAGCCCCGTGGCAAATGCCTCGTTGCGACAGTGCCGCTCGTCGAGCGCAAGAACACCGATGCGCGGTGTTTTCTCTGCGGCCAAGGACACAGCACACAGCACCAAAACCAGTAGCGCGATGACCGCGGTGCTGGCCCGCCTGTAAGACCGCGCAAAAAAGCTCATGCGTCGTGCTCCCATTGACTGTCGCGGACTTCTCGTCATTACTACAAGGCTGCTCAAACCATCCTCTAATGCAACGTCGGGTCTTGGCGCTCGCGCGCTCCGACAGGCATGCCTGCCGGAGCGCGCAGCCGTTACTTCTTCGGCGCGTGCGCCGGATCGGTATAGCTGATGGCCGTGGGTCCCTTGCCGCCAATCTGCACCAGCGCGCCGTCATCCTTGGTCATGACGAAGTGCGGGATCTTGGCCGGCTCGGTGTAGAAGCTGCCCGCCGGTAGCGCGATCAGTTTGGACTCGTCAAATTTCTTGCCCCAACCGATATACCACGTGCCCGAAATAACCGTGTAGTGACGCTCATCCGGGTGACTGTGAGCTTCGACTTTGAAGTTTGGCGGAAACTTGGTGCGGTAGAGATAGGCACCGGGCTTGGTCGAGTCGCCGATCATCGGCGCGGTTTCCAAACCGGTCACGCGCTTACTGGGCTTAAATTGAAGCTCGCCCGGCGTGAACTTGACTGCCTCCTTAGGAACATCGCCGGCACTAGCCGGGATCGCGAGGACCATCACAACGGCGGACACCACGAACATCGCGTTAACGGAACGCATTGAATACCTCCACGTCGGTTATTGTTGCGCGACCGCCTTGGCGTACGACGCAGTGCGCTCCCGGCCGGATCGAGTGCTCTGCTTGCCTACGGTGCAACACACTTGCCCACCGTATGCGCGTACGCTAGCGCAGGGCGCTCACCGGGCGAATCCGACAGAGGTCTTAAGACGTCTCGCTATGGCCGGAGGGGGGTCTCCGGGATCAGGACTTGCAGCTACCGGGGCTAAGCGGGCCAGTATCCTGACAGCTGCCAATTCGAAATTCGGGCTGGAATCAGGCCGCTAAAGAAAGGTTAGCGGTCGTTTGACTGTCCGTTAACAACAGCATGCCAGACATATCACGCTTCATGATCGGGCCAGGAACATTAGCGGAAAATTTTCTCTGACCCGGGTTTTTGGTTTTTGCCGCGGCTCAACCCGCATCGGGTTCGTTCGCCTTCTGGCCGGCGCGGTAGGTCTCGTAGACGTAGATCGGGATCTTGAGATCGCCGAGGTGCTTCTCGATCAGGGCCTTGACGTCCTTCCAGTCGAGCCCGCCAACACCGGTAGCGAGCCGCGGCAGGGCGACCGATCCAAGATGCTCCTTTTCAATCAGGCGACGCAGCGCGTGCAGCGCGTGACCGACATGCCCGAGCGTCGCTTTGCCCGGTTTCTGACTGTGGCTCAGTGCGGGCTCCTGCGTGAGCAGGCTGACGATGCGCATGCCGTCGGCGGTCGACCACACCCAAAGCTCGCCCGGCTTGGGACGATGCGTGTGGCAATAGTGGCGGAAGTCCTTCGTCATGGCCGGCCAGTGCTCGCGCAATTGCAGTGCGAGACTGGTGCCGAAATGGTCATCTGGCGCGACCCCATGCACCAGCGCGCGAGCTTGCGTCAGCAGAATGTCACCACTCAGGTAGTGCAGCACGGATTCCTCCCGGTAAACGATAAAACCAACTAATGCTACGCGGCCGTGGCGCGCAATATCCTGTCGCAGATCATGGAAATCGCCGCTGCATGCCAACCACTAAAGCGCTGGACTGGGAATGTCAGGCGGTTCACGAACAGCGGATCGCAGAACTGTCGATCCGCTGTTTTCCAGGCCGGCCACGTCAGGCCGCAACGCCGGCGCACGCCCTCGCCGAGAAGCTCGGCGGACTCGCATATTAGGGACAATTGCTCTCTGGAACGGTTTTCACTCTGACCAGTCGCGTCCCGGTGTTTCAGGGCGGCGCGCTGCCGCCGATCCGGAAGATACGAAGCGCATTGGTTTCGGCGAGTTTGCGGGCGGTTTCCGGTGGCAGCTGCCCGAGGAGTTCGCGAAACCTGCCGACACGGCGGGAGTAGTTCTTCATATTGTTGCCACGCGCGTGCGCGACATCCATGCCGAGCATGAAGCGTTCGGGAAATTCCTCATACAGCGCCTTCATGTCCGGAAACAGCACGCCGTCTTGCTCGATAAGGGCGGTGAATTCCTCCTTCCGCGGCCAGCCGGTGCCGTAGCCGCTGCCCGTATTGGTCATGCCCGCCAGGTCGCAGTGCAGATTCGGATGTCGGGCGAGCATCCGCCGGATGACCGACGCCTTGCTGCGCCCGCAACTGTGCGCCCAGACAAAACGCACCGTCGTGTATTCCGTGAGCAACCTCGAAAAATCTTCGACCAGCGCGGGGTAACCCTCCATGTGGATCACCATGGGTACGTCGAAACGTTGCGCGAGCGCACTCATCCTGCGCATGAAGGTCGAGTAGATCGGATTTTCCTGCTCGGCGTGCTTCCCGGGCGAGTACGCCCAGTGACGCACGATGAATTCGCCGATGCCGTAGAACTTGCCGGTGGTGAGCTTGCGTTCCGTCGCTTCGATGAGTTGTTCGACTTCCCGGTTGGGAGTCTCCCATTTGTGCTCGCCGGTGAGCAGCGGCTGCTGCATGCCCACCAGCGGAAAGAACCGGCCCGGATAGCTTTCGGCCAGTCGCAGCGCCTGTTCGTCGTCGCCCGGCAGGTCGTGGGCGCCGTCCGGGCCTGGGTAGTAACGCGCCATGACAATCTGGCGCGTCACGTGGTTGCGGTTCATCACCGCAACCGTGGTTTCCGACTTGAAGGATGCGCCCAAGTGGCCGTGGGCATCGACGATCGGCCCTTGGTACGCCTGCCCCGCGAGCGCCGCCCCGGGGAGAAGCATTAGGAATGATGCGAGGAGCCACAGAATATTAGCGACTACTGCTCTCTCGCACCGTTTTCCACTTCGCCGGTGGCAACTGTCTCGACGATCAGTCATTCCGAACCCTTCCGTGCCTTAAGTAATCAGCCGGCGCGAATATGTAGTCAGGGCACTTGCTAGCGGCGCTTCGGTTTTCGCGTGGACTTATCTCTTTGCTCTGAATTTCGTTGCCTTTCCTCCGACTCCTCTCTCCGCGCCTGCGCCAGTGCAGATGCCACCAGTCCGGCCGGGACGGCCACGATACCAAGCCCGACCGAAAGCACGAAGAATGTAAACACCTTACCGCCGAGGGTGACGGGATAGACATCACCGTAGCCAACGGTGGTTAGTGTCGCCAAGGCCCACCAGAGACTGTGGAATATAGAACCGAATTGCTGTGGCTGTGCATCGTGTTCAAAATAGTAAATACCGACCGCGGCCAGGTAGAGAAGTATGACCGCTGCGGTGGCAAACAAGACGAGTTCTTCCTTGGCAATTCGCACCGCTCGATTCAGTCGCCTGATTGCACTGCTGTATCTCGCAAGTTTCAGAATACGAAGCAAGCGAAGTAGCCGAAGCGCGCGCACCGCGCGTAGATCCACCGCAGCCATGATGTAAAAGGGCGCAATCGCGACCAGATCGACTAGCCCGTAAAAACTGAACACATAGGCCAGCTTTCGATTCGCGACATACAATCGCGCAAGATATTCAACAGAAAAAATGGCGACCGTCACGATCTCAATCCAATGGAGCAAACCTCTGGTCGACGCCGAGAGACCCGGTAGCGTGTCGATTGAAAACGAAATCACCGAGATAACGATCAACCACTGAATGATGAGTGCGAATATTCTTCCCTCGCGGGAATCGACATCCTCGACGAGCTTCTTAAGTTTTTCTTTGAAGTTCATTTGCGCTTCGCAGCCTCCCACGCTGGTTGCTCGAGATTATAAGGGAGAGTGCAACCGCAAGATCGTGCGGCCGAACGAAGCCCCAATGGCACACTCCCCTTTTGCCTGGCGCATTCGGTGACGCAAGGATCAGCCGACGCGAATATTAGAAGAAACTGCTCTCTGGCACGGTTCAGTAGGCGGTGTCGGCGCCACGATCCCGCCGATCGAGTGAGGCCGCGGCGCGCGGTGGTTCACAGTCTGCGGCCCTAGTCGAACACGATCGTGCGTCCGCCATCGACGATCAGGCCGC
>CP070641.1:668660-673667 GCA_020354085.1 Pseudomonadota bacterium | reverse complement strand
CGAGATCAAAGTCTGCCACCCAACCACGCGGTTGAGGCCGACGTACCAAAAGCGGCACGCGGCTCACGGCGGACGATGGACGCGTACCTTGGTTTGGTTCGAAGATGGGCCGCCGGATCGGGTGATGTGGCAACCTGGAGGAAGACTGGATGAAAAACTTGAATCGCGTGCTTGCAGGATTGCTTGTGACCGGTCTCGGCTTTGCGGGAGGGGTTGTTGCGGCGGATGGCAACGGCGTGCCCCGCATTGGCTATCTCGCGGTCGCGCCGATCACCGACAAGCCTTCGCCGGAACGCGCGGGCTTCCTTGCCGGATTGCGCGAACTGGGCTACGAGAACGGCAAGAACATCACCATCGTTTATCGCTCGGCCGAGGGAACATACGACGCGCTACCGTTCGTGGCCGAGGAACTGGTCGAGAGCGGGGTAAAGCTTGTCGTGACCGCGGGGAATCCCGCCATTCGGGCACTCCAGGAGGCGAGCGATTCGATTCCCATCGTCATTCTTTTTTCCGCGGATCCGGTTGCCGCCGGTTTTGCAAAATCGCTCGCGCGTCCCGGCGGAAACATCACCGGCATGTCGCAACAGAATCTGGAACTCGCGGCAAAGCGACTTGAGTTGTTGAAGGAAACCGTCCCGGCGATTCGTCGTGTTGGTGTACTCTGGGATTCGTCCAACCCGGTCATGGTTGGCGAGTGGGAGTCCACCAAGACGGCTGCCCGCCAACTCGGAGTCGAGCTGGTCTCCGGCGATGCGGCTGGCGAGCCGAGCTTCACAAAGATATTTGAAGACATCCAGCGTCAGCGAGTGGATGCGATCGTGACGCTGATCGATCTGAGAACGGCAGGCTACCGCGAGATCATTCCCGAATTTGCGCTGAAGCAGCGTTTGCCGAGCATTACGGGTCTTGAGGCATTTGCGGTCAACGGCGGGTTGATGACCTATGCGCCGGACTTTGGCGATCTGAGCCGCCGTTCGGCGGCGTACGTCGACAAGATCCTACGGGGCGCCAAGCCGGGCGACTTGCCCATCCAGCAGCCCACGCACTATCGCCTGGTACTCAACCTCAAGACCGCCCGCGCACTGGGCATCACGATTCCCAGACACATCCTCGAACGTGCCGACCGGATTATCGAATGAAAAAACGCGCCGCGCTATTCGGGCTCCTCGCGACCGGTCTGTTCGGTCAACACGCGGCGCACGCGGAGGAACTCGCGCGCATTGCCTGGCTCGGCACCGGCACGACCGAGGGTAGCGCGGAATTCGTCGCGGCATTCAGGGAGGGATTGAAGGAGCAGGGGCTCGCCGAAGGTCAGCATTACGTACTGGATGCTCGCTACGCGGACAATCATTACGAACGCTTTCCGGCGCTGGTCGAGGACCTTCTCACGCGCAAGCCATCCGTCATCGTGGTTGTGACGGTCGCTTCGGTGCGGGCCGCGCAGCGGGCTACCCGGACAGTACCCATCGTCATGATTTCCACCACGGACCCGGTCGGCTCGGGACTCGTCAAGAGCCTCTCTCACCCCGGTGGCAACACGACCGGCCTAGGAAACATGGCCGAGGATGTGGCCGAGAAGTACGTTCAACTCTTCAGGGAGCTGCGCCCGCGTGGGCGTCGGTTGGGCGTACTGATCAATCCGAGCAATCCGAGTAGTCGGCCGGTGCTTGAGAAGATCCAGAATTCTGCGCGACAACAGGGAATCACGACTGACGCGATCGAGTTCGTCGGGGCCCACGATCTGGAGCAGGCTTTCCGGACGATTGCGCGCGATGCGCCAGATGCCCTGACCCTGATCGCCGACAACAGCTATCTCGACCGGCGTGCCGAGCTATGTTCGCTCGCTCTGCAGCATCGGATTCCGGTGTTTGGCTTCGCACCGGATTTTGCCGATGCCGGGTGCGCGGCCGGTTTTGGTTCGCCCCGACGGGGCCTCTTTCGCCGTTCGGCCGTTTACGTGCGCAAGCTGCTGGATGGAGCGAACCCAGCCGATCTTCCGGTTGAATTGCCGGTCACCTTTGAATTGGTTGTGAACCGGAGGACTACCAACGCTCTGGGGATCGCGATTCCGAAGACTGTTCTGACCCGCGCTGATCGGGTGATTCAATGAAGCGCACTTTCCTCGTGCGCGCCCTGACCCTGATCGCCGCGGTCGCGATGACGTCGGTCAGTTCTGCCGCTGACACGAGGCGTCTCCCACGGGTGTCGCTGCTCGCATTCAATGAATTGGGATGCCCCAATCGGGCATTTGAGGAAGGAATGCGCGAGCTGCGTTACGTCCATGGGCAGAACGTACAGCTCGCGTGCTGGCATGCGCATGGTAACTACGCGGATCTCGATCGCATCGCCGCCGAGCTGGTTCGGACGCGTCCCGATGTCATCGTGACGATCGGGCACGCCCAGGCGCAAGCGGCGCGGCGTGCCACGCGCGAAATTCCCATTGTCATTCTGGCGAGTGGCGAGCCCGTGGCGGCAGGGCTAATCGCCAGCTTTGCGCATCCCGGAGGCAACGTAACGGGGTTGAGTTACTTCAGCACCGAGCTGAACGTCAAGCGCCTTGAGTATCTGAAGACGATGGTGCCGGAGCTTAAGAGACTCGGCGTTCTGATTGACCCCGATGCGCCCGCAGAAATGAATGAATTCTATATTCGCGATGCAAGAATCGCAGGGCAAACCCTTGGATTCGAAATTATGGTTTTCCAGATGTCCGCAGTCGCCGATCTCGATCAGGTCTTCAAAAGGATGGCGAGCAAGAAGGTCGGGGCGGTCTTCGTTCCACCGAAACTCCGGCATCCCGGAGAGATCGAGCGGATCGCTGATCTGGCCGGGCATCATCGACTGCCCACCATGCACTATGTCAAGACCTTTCCGGAAATTGGAGGGCTGATGTCCTATGGCCCGGACTATGTGTTGTTGCAGCGCCGCGCCGCGATCTACGTGGACAAGATTCTGCGCGGCGCCAAGCCGGCTGATCTGCCGGTGGAACAACCGACGCAGTTCATTCTCGCGATCAACATCCGGGTCGCGCGCGAGATGGGCCTGACGGTACCGCAGTCACTGCTGGCACGTGCCGACAAGGTGATTGAATGATCCGCCATGTCATCCGCTGTTGCCGGTGGTGGCGGGGTGGCGTCGTCTCGCTTGCGCTGGCCGTGGCTCCTGCCCCGGCCATGGCAGCAGCGTACGGGCCCTTGGCCGATGGACGGATTCCCCGCATCGGGTTCGTGTCGCCCACGTCGCCCGGCGCCAGAGACGATGCGTTCAGGCACGGCTTGAAGGAACTCGGCTATATCGAGGGGCGCAACATCGCGGTCGAGACGCGATTTGCCGACGGAGATCCAAAACAGCTCGCAGGACACGTCGAGGAACTGGTTCGACTCAACGTGGACGTGCTCGTCGTTGGCGCCACCATTGGCGCGAAGGCAGCGAAGCGGGCCACGTCGACGATTCCCATCGTGTTCGCGGGATCGAGCGATCCGGTCGCCGGAGGCATCGTCACCAACCTCGCGCATCCGGAAGGCAATATCACCGGCTTTTCGCTGGCCTACGGGGATAAGTTCGCGGGGAAATGGCTGGAACTCCTGAAGCAGACTGCCCCCGCGGTATCGGATTTCGCGGTCTTGTGGAGTTCCAGCAACGCGGCTGCCGTGCGGTTCGTCGCGGAAATCGAGGCGGCCGCGAAGGTTCTGGACGTCCGGGTCGACGCACACCACGCTTCGAATGTTGAAGAGCTCGATAAGGCGTTCGGGGCGATCAGCAAGGGCCGCGCCAAGGGGCTCATCGTCACACCCAGTCCGTTCGCAGCAAAGAACATGAAAAAGCTGATCGAGTTTGCGGCCGCCCACCGGTTGCCGGCGATTTACTTTGTCGATGACTTCGTTAAAGCAGGTGGATTGATGTCTTACGGGCCAGATATCGTTGACACGTATCGGCGAGCGGCCACCCATGTCGACAGAATTCTGAAAGGCGCCAAACCGGGTGCTCTCCCTGTCGAGCGCCCGACAAAGTTCGAATTGATGGTCAATCTGAGCACGGCACGCGCTCTCGGGCTAAAGGTCCCGCCGCGGATCCTGACACGTGCCGACAAGGTGATCGAATGAAGCAATCAGGACGAAGCGAACCGACGATTCGATCCGTTGCGTTACTGATCGGATGTCTCGCGGCTTTGTTCGCAGGGGCGACGCGGGCGGAGCCGCCGGCTTCGGTCCCGCGCATCGGCTATCTCGTGCTCTCGTCGTTGACCGATACACCCTCGCCCGAACGCGCCGGGTTTCTAAAGGGCCTGCGCGAGCTTGGGTATGAGGACGGCAAGAACATCGTCATTGAGTATCGCTCCGCGCACGGCGACCCGGAAGCCCTGCCGCTCCTGGCGGAGGATCTCGTCGATCTGAAAGTGAAGGCCATCGTCTGTCTCGGCTCGCCGGTGGTCCGGGTGGCGCGGGAGGCGAGCAACACGATTCCTATTGTCATGCTGTTTGCGGCAGACCCGGTCAGGCTCGGCCTCGTGAAGTCCCTCGCCCATCCCGGCACCAATGTTACCGGGATGACGCATATCACCACGGAGCTTGGACCAAAGCGGCTGCAGATGCTGAAAACCGCGTTACCGGGCTTGAAGCATGTGGCGGTGGTCGTCGATGAGTCCAATCCGGGTATAGCACCCGAAGCCATGGCCATTCAGGCACTGGGACCGCAGATTGGTGTGCGCGTCAGTCTTATCGGTATCCCCGAGGCGACCGACGACGATCTGCTCAAAGCGCGCCTCATTGCCGCGCGGCCGGACGCCATCATGACCATCATCGACCCGCGCGTGGCCGCTTACCGCGAGTCTCTGCCGCGGTTTGCGCTCGAGCGCCGCATCCCGGCGATGTTCGACTGGAAGCCCTTTGTCGAGGCAGGTGGGCTGATGTCCTATGTGCCAGATTTTTCCGACATGGCGCGGCGCGCAGCAGCGTACGTCGACAAGATACTGAAGGGCGCCGAACCGGCGAACCTGCCGATTCAGCAGCC
>CP070641.1:663522-668560 GCA_020354085.1 Pseudomonadota bacterium | reverse complement strand
GAGGAAGACCGTGGCGCCTACAACCAAAAGGATGCGGAGGGTTTCATCAAGCTGAATGCGCTCCGTCTCCGGATAGGTGCGCGTCGCCGACGCAAGAAGTAGTCGCGCACCGCGCGCATGACTACTACGCCTCCGGCCTCGCCATACGCGGTCGCAGGCCTGCTACTAGGGGCGAGCGCCATCGGGCTTGCCCCGATCCTGGTGCGGTTGTCCGAGATCGGACCGGTTGCAACTGCTTTTCAACGCCTGTTTCTTGCATTGCCGGCATTGGCCTTGTGGGCCTGGTGGTCCAAGCCAAAGCCGGCCGAAGACTCCCGCGCGCCGCAGGCTGGGAAGTGGATCGTCTTGGCCGGCGCCTTCTTCGCGGCCGATCTCGCGGTTTGGCATTGGTCGATCACCTTGACCTCGGTGGCGAACGCGACGCTGCTGGCCAATCTCGCGCCGATACTGGTCATGCTGGGAGCATGGTTGCTGTTTCGCGAACAAGTGACGCGCCGATTTGTATTGGCGCTGGCGGTCGCGCTCGTCGGCGTGGGGCTGCTAATGGGTGAGCGCTTGCACTATGTGCGCGCACAGCTGGTCGGCGATGCGCTGGGTGTGCTCACCGCGGCGTTCTACGCGGGCTATCTGTTGACGGTCGCGCGTTTGCGCCGCCGCGTCAGCACGGCGGCGATCATGCTGGGCAGCAGTGCAACGGGTGCGGCGCTGCTCTTGCCGCTCGCCGTTGCCTCCGGCGAAAATCTGTGGCCGGCCTCGGCGCCGGGGTGGGTGGTGCTGGCGACGCTCGCCTTGGTGTCGCACGTGGCGGGGCAGGGGCTGATCACCTGGGCGCTCGCGCACCTGCCGGCGAGTTATGGTTCGGTCACGCTCCTGTGGCAACCGGTCGCGGCGGCCGGACTGGCTTGGGTATTGTTGGCCGAGCCGATGGGCGCGTTGCAGGTCATTGGTGCGGCCCTTGTGCTGATTGGCATTGTGCTTGTGCGGCGCGCAAAGAACTTACGTAGCTAGGAGCTCGACATGGTATTCAAGAACGTAGAAGTTAAGACCAAGGCCAACGTTTATCACGAGGGGCGCGTCACCAGCCGCACCTTGATCACGCCGGCGGGCGAGATGAAGACGCTCGGCGTGATGCTACCGGGCACTTATCGTTTCAGCACGCAAGCGCCCGAGCGCATCGATGTCACGCAAGGTCATTGCCGCATCAAGCTCGCCGACCAGCAGAGCTGGGCCGACTACCAGGCCGGCGAGAGTTTCGAGGTGCCGGGCAATTCGCATTTCGAGATCGAGGTGGTCGACTTGCTCGATTACGTCTGTCATTTCGGCAAGTAGATCCGCGTTGTCCGAGCGTGTCGCTGGGGCTCTCGCGCTGGCCAATATCGCGGGCTGGTATCATCCGGCCGCATGAAGGACATCGGCCTCGCCCTTTTCACTGATTGTCGCGCCGCGTCGTTGGCGATGCCGGGGCTCGAAGGCGGCTATTCCCCGGCGCAGCGCGACGCCATTGTCGATCACCTGAACCATGCGATGGTGGAGTTGGCGGTGTCGGCCTGGCCCGGTCCGATTTGGTTATACACATCATCTGACCAGGACGAATCAAAGTGTGCAGCGCTCGTGGGCGCGCATGTAATCCGTCGACGGCTGCAAGTTGCCGGCGACAGGACCGCCCGCATGGCAGCGGCGTTGCGCGAGCGACTTGCCCAGGAGCCGGCGGCAGGTGCGCTGGCAGGTTTTCTACCGCACTGTCCGTGGGATGTGATCGACGACGCCAATCACCTGCTCGCGCGCGGACGCATCGTCGTCGGGGCCACTCAGAGTGGCGGATTGTGGTTCTTGGGCGTGCCGCGCGCCAGGGTCGAGCTGTTGTCGGCGCTTGCCGCCGGTGGGGCGCGACCCTTGGAGCTGATCAAACGCAAGGCATTGGAACTCGATGCCGACGTAGATCTGCTCGCCACCATGCGGACGATCGAAACCGATACTGATCTATGGTTGGCCGCGCAGCAATGCGACGACCTCAAGCGATTTCTCGCAGGCCTGGACGCCGCCTGAACGGCGGCGTTGAATACGCAACGTCTACGACTGGAATCGGCGCGTGAGCCAGCAGTCGAGCGACAGCTTGCCGGGTCCGTGGAACAGCGGCACCAGCAGCAAGATTCCCCAATAAACGTGATCCTTGACCCCGATCTCATTGAGATCGGGGTAGGAGATCACGGCGATGATGTTGAAAACAAACAGCGCGAGTGCGCTGAAGCGTCCGGCCAATCCCACCGCGAGCAACACCGGCAAGATCAACTCGGCACCGGTGCCGAGGAATGCCGCCAGCGGTGGCGACAGTAGCGGCACCTGGTATTCGTGGGTGAAGAGCATGACGGTCGTATCCCAGGTCTGTACCTTGGTCAAACCGGATTTGAAGAAGATGTTGGCCACGTACAATCGAATCCCGAGATCAAGCAGGGGACTCAGGAAGTTGAGCAGCTTCACAACCGGTTGGGCGAGACGTACAGGTGTCGCAATGAGGTTCATGGGCGCTCCTGATTGGCATAGTTGAAAGGTTCGCGCGCGAAGTCGACGACGGTCGCGCGCGCGACGTGTTGGCGCAAAGCGGCGCCGACGTCGAACTCCGGTTGCGCGGCCATGACTTCGGCCGCTGCCTGGCTGAGTGTTTCGCCAGCATCAAATCTTGCGAGTAGGTCGTAGTCGCCGCGCGTGAGCGGCTCAATCACGACGTCGGTGGCGTGGCGAATCACCAGCAGATAGTCGCCGCCTTGATCGAGGTCGATGGCTTGCCCGTCGTGCACATCGGGCTGGTTCGCCTGCCAGATGCGCAGAATCGGATAGGGCGAGGCGATCAAGCGCGCGCTCGGGTGCAGACGAAAGCGCAAGCCGTCATACGCCTGCGGCGCGATAGCGCCGAGCTTGGCCAAATCGAGTGCGGCGTGCTCCGCGGCGTGAAACGCTTCGTGCCAAGCCCACTCGAGACGCGCGACGTCGGGCAGGTAGGCGAGTGTGGCGACCTCGGGGAATTCCCCAAGGAAATCCGCAAACGCAGCGCCGAAGTCATGCAGGTTGCCGCTGCGCGGTGGGTGCTGGCGAATAAAGGCGTCCGCCGCGTAGCCAAAGAAGCCTGCGCTTACCAGACGCTCGACCACGGGGAACACGGCCTTGAGCGCCTCCGTCAAGCTCAACATCACGTTGTTGCGGTAGACCTGCAGATGGCGTTCGGCCGGAAAGCGCCCGGGCCGAATGGCATGAGAAAATTCGCCGAGTTGATCGGCATAGACCGCCCGGGCGAAGCCAAGCTGGATGTCACGCAGCGCGGACACTTGCTTCTCCAAGAATGATCTGGGCCTTGGCGGCCTCCTCGACCAGCACCGCCAACGCCGGAATGTCGGTGTCCCACTCGATCAGGGTCGGGCGTGGCCCGAGGTGCGAAATGGCGGTGCGGTAAAGCGACCAGACCGCGTCAACCACCGGCGCGCTGTGAGTATCGATAAGAATGTCACCTTCCGGATAACGGTTGACGGTGAATCCGGCGAGATGGATCTCGCGCACCATTGTTGCTGGTATCGCCGTTAAGTACTGCTCCGCGTCAATGCCATGATTGGTGGCGCTTACGTAGACATTGTTGACATCGAGCAGAATGCCGCAGCCGCTGCGCTTGGCGACTTCAGTAAGGAATTCCGCCTCGGGGATCTCGGAGTCTAGAAACTGCAGGTAGGTCGAGGGATTTTCAATCAGGATTTCGCGACCGAGATAGTCCTGGATTGCGTCGATGCGCTGCACCACATGCGCCAGCGCCTCCGGTGTGTAAGGCAAGGGCAGCAAATCGTTGAGGTAGTCACCACCGACCGAGCTCCAGCACAGGTGATCGGAAACGAAGTGTGGCTCGAAGCGCGCGATCAGGCGCGCCAACTTGTTGAGATGATCAAGGTTTAGTTCGTCAGTCGAGCCGATCGACATGCCCACGCCGTGCAGGCTCAACGGATAAAGCGCGCGCGCCTGCTCCAGATAATAGAGTGGCGCGCCGCCCTCGCCGAAATAGTTCTCGCTGTGCACTTCGATCCAGCCGATGTTCGGTCTGGTCGAGATCAATTCCTTATAGTGTTGCGCGCGCAGGCCCACCCCGGCGGTCGCCGGGATGGCGCTTGCAGCGCGTGTCTTTGGCGTTGGCGCCAAGCTCACCGATCAGCCCTTCTTGGTCGAGCCACCGACGATCTTGTCGCAGCTGCCCTTCGGCAAGTAGATCCATGCGTCCTTTTGACCGTCCTTGGTGGAGGTGCCGGCGCAGGCGCTGGTGTTGGTCTGGCAGTCGTTCTTGCCGGCCTTGACGATGCCGTAGCACTTTTCCATCTTGGCCTCCGCGCTCGCGACGCCCGAGGCGCCGAGCGCCAGCAGACCGGTGATGGCGGTGGCGATGATGGCGGAATTACTGTTCATGGGTAACACTCCTCTGATGGGTTTGTTGGGAAGTGGGTTGCCGTACGTAGCGCTGTATCATCGCCAGGTTTGACAAACCTGGGCATTAGTCTTCGCCGTTGGACCGTCCTTACACTCACACGGCGCTGAGCTATGGACCGCGAGCTGATGAAAAAATGTCACCGTGTTCGGTGGAATCCGTGCATGGACGGATCGGTGCGCCGCGCCATCCTGGCACGGAAAAGAAAAGCCTAAGGACGATCGTCGAGCCGACGGGCGATGCGCTCGCGCGCCGCCGTCGACAGGCCTGGCCCCGCTACCTGCTCCGCTTCCGTCGCCAGCTTGGTGGCGTCACGCAGCCACTGCATTTGGCGGTTGAAGCGCGCGCAACCGCGGCATATCAAAAGGTGCAATCGCAGTCGCACGCGCTCGTGCAAACCAAGGTCGCGGTCGAGCGATTGGGAGACGATTTCCGAGACTTCCTTGCAGGTCGTCATGTTGGCTAAAGACCTTCGGCTGCGAACCACTGCTGTTCCAGGCATTCGCGAAGCCGCAGCCGCGCGCGATAAAGCAATACCCAGAGGTTAGACGAACTGACGCCCACTACCTTACAGGCCTCGCCACC
>CP070641.1:658368-663422 GCA_020354085.1 Pseudomonadota bacterium | reverse complement strand
ACCGACACCAGCCCGAAGCCGAGCGCGATGTAGCCGATCTGCGCCACGCTCGAGTAGGCCAACATGCGCTTCACGTCCGTTTGGCGGATCGCATTAAGCGAACCCACGATCACCGCGACGGACGCCGCGAGCAGGATCACGGCGTCGGCGTGCAGCGTGGCGAAACTCAGTTGCAGGCCAAAGATCGTGAACAGGAAGCGCAGCAGGATATAGGCGCCGACCTTGGTCGCGGTGGCGGCGAGCAGCGCGGTAACGGCGGAAGGTGCATAGGTATAGGCATTGGGCAGCCAGGCGTGTAGTGGAAACAGTGCGAGTTTGAGACTTGCGCCCACGATGATGAAGGCGAACGCTGAGCGCACCGTGCGGTTGTCGCTCATGCCGTCGAGGCGCACAGCGAGATCGGCCATGTTGAGTGTGCCGGTGGCGAGGTAGAGGTAACCGATACCGATCAGTAAGAAGGTCGCGCCGATGGTGCCTAGCACCAGATAGTTGAAACTTGCGCGCAGTGCCTGCGGCTGGCGCCCGAGCGCGACCAGGATATAGGTGCTGATTGAGGAGATCTCGAGCAGCACGTAGAGATTGAAGGCATCGCCGGTGATGGTAATGCCGAGCAGGCCGGTGATGCACATGAGCCAGGCGCTATAGAAGAAGCGCACACGTTCGGTCGCAATCTCGCGCGCCACGCTGACACGCGCGTACACGGTGACCATCGCGCTGATGGCGGCCACGATCAGCAGCACCAGCGCATTGAGGCGATCGACGCGATACTCGATGCCGATCGGCGGCGCCCAGCCGCCGAGCGCATAGCCCACTGTTCCATGTGCGAGCACGCGCGTGAGCAGTACGCCACTCAGCGCCAATACGACCGCACACACCGCAGTCGCGAGCCACCAGGCACGCTCACCACGCCCAAGTAGGGGCGCGATGACGGCGCCGAGTAGCGGGAAGACGACGATTAGGGCCGGCAGGTTGTCGCCGATCATTCGGGTTTCTTCTGGATCAGTCCGTCGAGCTGGTTGGACTCCACGCTCCCGTGCGCGCGGTGGATGGCGATGACCAGCGCCAGCGCCACGGCCATGGTGCTCACCGAAACAACAATGGCGGTCAGGATCAATACGTGTGGCAACGGATTGGTGTAGCGCACCGCCGCCTCCCATACGATCGGCGCGGTGCCATCGTCAATGACGCCGACCGAGATATAGAACAGAAAGGCGGCGGTTTGGAACAGGCCGAGCCCGATGACCTTCTTGACGAGGTTGGCCTTGGCGATGACGGCGTAGAAGCCGATCATCATCAGCGCCACGTAGATCCAGTAGTTGTAGTGACCGATCCAGTTCATGGCGTCAGGGGCGCTTGGCGCGTGCGAGCTCGTTGAACAGCGTCACCATGACCGCGCTTACGGTGATACCGACGCCAAGCTCGACCAGCATGATGCCAAGTGCCTGGCCGGCAGGCGGGTTGGCGGCGTTGAGCAAGTCGTAGTCGAGGTAGGCACCGCCCAGCACCATCGCCACGACGCCCACGCTGGCATAGAGCAGCACGCCGAGGCTGTTGAGCGGGTCGGAGACGCGCGCTGGAAAGACGCGCTCGCCCGCGTCGCTGCCGAATACCAGTGAGTACAGAATATAGGCGGACGCGATGATCACGCCGCCCTGGAATCCGCCGCCTGGACCGAGCTCGCCATGCATGATGACATAGATGCCGAACAGCAGAATGAACGGCGCGAGCAGCTGCGCCATCACGCGCATCAGGACTTGTTCCTTCATCGGCGCCGCTCCCGGCGGCGCGTCCGCGCGCCGCGCAACAGTAGAATCAGCCCGAGCCCCGCGGTGTAGATCACCGCGGTCTCAAACAGCGTGTCGTAGCCGCGATAGCTCGCGAGCACAGCCGTGACGAAGTTGGGTACCTGCGTCTCGTTCATGGACTGCGCGATGTAGTGCGGTGCCACGTGCTGGTGTGGCGCCGCCGCCGGATCGCCGAAGCGCGGCATATCGAACGTGCCGTAGATCAGGACGGCGCCAGTGATGATAACGGCGGCGGCCGACGGCCAATGAATCAAAGGCCCCGGTGCCTCGCGCCGCCCGACGAAAACGAGTGTGGCGATCAGCAGCACCGTACTGATGCCGCCGCCGACCGCCGCCTCGGTAAACGCGACATCAACTGCCTGCAGCGACACCCACACCAGCGCCATGAGCAGACTGTAAATCGCCAGCAGCAGGGTGGCGGCGAGAAGGCTGCGCACCATGACTGCCCCGAGCGCGGTGATCACCAGCAGGCACAGCAGGAACACGTCGATCAGCAGCGTCGTCATCATTTCGATTTGCCTGCGCGCCAGGGTTTGAGACGGCTCAAATGCGCGGCCTTGGCGACCGCGTGGGTCGCGGTTGGTGTTGTGGCGAGCAGGAACACGATGATGAGAAGCAGCTTGACGCTCACCAGGCTTAAGCCGGCCTGTACCATGAGACCGGAGAGAATGAGCGCCTGGGCGAGGGAATCGACCTTGCCGGCGGCGTGCAGGCGGGTGTAGAAATCCGGCATGCGCAGAATGCCAACGCCGCCGGTGATTGCAAAGAAGCATCCGATGGCAAGGAGCAGTGCGCTGATCAGATCAACGGTAGTCATGTTTCATCCGAGTCGTCGGTATTCGACGAACTTGAGCACGGCGAGTGTCGCGATGAAATTGATCAACGCGTACAGCAGCGCAATGTCGAGAAACTCCGGGCGCCCGGCGATGAAGCCGAGCAGGGCGACGAAGATCACAGTCTTGGTGCCGATGGCGTTGACGGCGAGGATACGGTCGAAGGTCGTCGGCCCGAGCAGTGCACGCACCAAGAACAGCAGGATCGCAACCAGCACGGCGGCGCCGGCAGCAACGAACATCATGGTGTGCGCTCCAGCGCCTTGACGCGCGTCTGCATCTCGCCGTCGAGCAATTCGCGCGCGCCTTCTTCAGTGAGCGCGTGCACCAGCAATTCGCGTTTGCCAACCGATACCGTCACGGTGCCGGGCGTGAGCGTGATGGAGTTGGCATAGGTGGCGGCGCCGAGGTCGGTGCGGGTATCGAGCGGAACCTTCAACAGGCGCGGGGCGATTGGCAGGCGCGGATGCCACACGCGGTAGGCAACGTCGAGATTGGCCATCAGGATCTTGTACAACAGCCACGGCCAATAGCGCAGCATGGTGGCAGTTGCCCGGAACGGCATGGGTTTGCGCCCGGCGATGCCGGCGCGCACTGCAAGATACGTAATCAGTACGCAGGCGGCTATGCCGCTGCCGAGATGCAGCCAGGTCATCTGCCCGGAGAGCAGCAGCCAGGTTGCAAGCAGGACGGCGAACAGCGAGGCGAAGTGCATGGTGGCTGGGCGATGGCCGGTCGCGAGTTTTTGCTCTGTTCAGGAGGCGTGCCGCGCAGTGCGGCGCCGTTCGCAACGAGATTCTAACCGCTTCGCCGCGTATGGCGAACAGCGCGGCCCCGCGATATTCTGCCTTCGTCATGCCGCTTTTCCTTCCCGCCGCCGTACGCCCCCGAGCGCCTCGTGGCTGACGCGTCGGTTACTCGTCGCGCGCCGCGGCGCGAGATCTTCGCCTGGGCGATGTACGACTTCGCCAACTCCGGTTACACGACCGTGGTTCTAACGGCGGTGTTCAGCGCCTACTTCGTCGGGGTCGTGGCGGGCAAAGGCGACGACGGCAACGGGGCGGGAACCTTGCTATGGACGATCGCCATGGGCATCACCAACCTGATCATCTTGGTTAGCGCGCCGGTGATCGGTGCCATCGCCGATGCCGGTGCACACAAGAAGCACTTTTTATTGTTCTCGACCCTCGGCTGCATTGTGTTTACAGCGGCGCTGGCATCCGTCGGTCGTGGCGACGTGGTCAGCGGGATGTTGCTCGTGATCATTGCCACCATCATGTTCGGCACCGGGGAGGATCTGATCGCCGCCTTCTTGCCCGAACTCGCGCCGCCGGAGGACATGGGCCGCGTCTCCGGTTACGGCTGGTCGCTCGGCTATATCGGCGGGTTGTTGGTGCTCGGCGTGTGCCTCGCCTACGTGCAGCATGCCGAGAGCCTTGGTATGGAAGCGACGCAGTACGTGCCCGTGACCATGTTGATTACCGCCGTCGCCTTCGGTCTCGCCGCGCTACCGACCTTCTTGTGGTTGCAGGAGCGCGCGAAACCGCAACCGCTCCCCGCAGGGACGAACTATCTACGCGCTGGATTCGGACGGGTGCGCGAGACGTGGCAGCGCGCGCGCCAGTTTCGGGATCTGTTTCGATTTCTAGTGACGCTCGCCGTGTACTATTGCGGCATCTACACGGTCGTGGTGCTAGCCGCGGTATATGCCCAGGAGGTCATGGGTTTCACCGTGCGCGACACGATATTGTTGATCCTGGTCGTCAACGTCACCGCGGCCGTCGGTGCCTTTGGCTTCGGTTACCTCCAGGACCGCCTGGGTTCGGTGCGCACCTTGTCGTTCACGTTGCTTATTTGGATTGCGGCCTTGGTGCTGGCGTACTTCACTGAAACGCGCGACGGCTTTTGGCTGGTGGCCAACCTGGTGGGCGTGGCGCTCGGTTCCTGTCAGTCCGCCGGCCGCGCTTTGGTTGGCCAGTTTTCTCCCCCAGGCCGTTCCGGGGAGTTTTTCGGCTTGTGGGGATTGGCCGCCAAGACTGCCGCCATCGTCGGGCCGATGAGCTATGGCCTCATCACCTATCTTTCGCGCGGCAACCATCGATTGGCCTTGCTTTCGACCGCCGCTTTTTTTATCGCTGGGTTGCTGCTGCTATGGCGAGTGGACGAGCAGCGCGGGCGCGTGGCAGCGCTGGCCGCGAAGGGCAACCAGGCATAGTCTGATTACCATCGGAACACAGCGACGGTTAACGACCCTTGCCGACGGGAATTACTTTTCTGTTGCCGCTAATTGGCGGTGCCCTGTTATGGCTTCTGTGGCGCTGGGCGCAGCGCCGCTGTGAGGCCGCCAATGTCGCCAACTGGGGCAGCCCCTGGCTCAACCGGCTGGATGGGCTCAATCGAATCTTTTGCCGCCAGT
>CP070641.1:653205-658268 GCA_020354085.1 Pseudomonadota bacterium | reverse complement strand
TAGCCCGGCGCCGGGCTAGCGCTGGCGGATGGCGAGCGAATCGAAAACGGTAAAGACGTAGATGACGACGAGTGCCAGGACTAGGACATTGAGCAGCGCGCCGATCGCCACATGCCCGCCGAGTCCGCAGCTGCCGTAGCGACGAATATGCGCAACAGAGCGCAATAGTGCCGTGATGCCGAAGGCCACGAAGAAGATGTTGAAGACCTTGAGCAACGGAAACTGCATGCCGACCACCAGCAGCAGCGCTGCCACCACCGGTGCCGCCCAGGATGTGACGGCGCACTTCATGCCTTCGCGCCCGACGCCGCAGTGCGGCGCTGGCGTTGTTGCTGCGCCCGATTCGGTTGATTTCGACATCTCGATCGGACTCGCCTGAACAGAGAACAGCGGCGCGCAGTACAATGGCGCTAGCGTATACCGCAACCTCAAGATCAGCAAACCGACCAGCAGTCGAAATAAAACCGGTCAGTTGCGCGCATGCTGCGTTGCACTCACCGCCCCGGCGCGAAACTCTTCTATAAGCGATTCCATCACGGGTCGCAGTAGGCTCCGGGCTTCGCGATACACGGCGCGCTGACGCATATAGCCAACGCCATGCTCGATGCGCTTCACGAACGCGCGTAATCGTTCAGTCTCTCCCAACGCTGCCGCCGTCGGTTCGATCGCCTGCACGACCGCCTCCCAGACAGCGCGCAGCGGTTTCACGGTACCGTCCTCGTGCGCGACATATTGACTATCGAGAGCCAGACGCGATGCCTGAAAATGGTTTTCCTTCTCCAGCCACCACGGCAAAACGCGCGGCAAAGCCGGTGCGCAATCGCTGCCGTGCTCTTGCAGATGCCGCGCGAGAATCCATAAGAAACTCGCAAGACCGACCGCCTCGGTAACGGTCGGCTGTGCATCCATCACACGTACTTCGAGCGTGCCGAAGTTAGGTCGCGGGCGTAGATCCCAGTGAATGTCGTTGACCGATTCGAACAGGCCGGCGCGATGTGTAGTGTCGAAAAAACGACAAAACTGGTCCCAATCACGAAATTCCGGGGGCACGCTGTAGCTGCGGCTCGCCGCCAGGATGCGATGCCGATAGCTCGCGTAGCCGGTGTCATAACCGCGCCAGAAGGGCGAATTGGCCGACAGCGCCAAAAGCAACGGCAGGTAGGGTTTGAGCACGCGCATCATGCTAATCGCCTCCTCGCCCGAACCCATGCCGAGATGCACATGGGTGGCGAATGCGATCTGGGTATACGCGAGAATGCCGGCGCGTTTTTCCATTTGCAGGTAACGCGGCAGCGGGGTCACAAGCGCCAGACGCTGTGAAAACGGATGTGTGCCGGCACCTGCCAGGCGCATGCCGAGCCCCTCACACTTAGCGACGAGATCGGCGGCGAGCACGTGCAAGTGCGACTCGAGCTCATCGATGCTATCGCAGACCTTGGAGGTGATCTCGACGCAGTTCTGAATGAGCTCAGGCTTGACGTGCGGGTTGTCCGGAAAGACTTCCATCAGCGGCAGAATGCCTTCGACTTGGTCGAGCGAATCGCGCGCAAGCAATTGCAGCTCGAGCTCCATGCCAATGGTCAGCGGTTTTGAGCACGTGAATTCCATGTTCTCTCAGCGCCGGTATTCGGTGAGCGCCTCTCGCGCCACTTGGTCGAAATAGGCAGCACCGATCTTGAGCACTTCTTCATCGATGTCGAACGCCGGGCTGTGCAGCGGAATGTACTCGCCGTCGCGCAACCGTGCCCCGAAGCGCACATAACACCCGGGTATCTCCTGAAGGTAATAAGCGAAGTCTTCGGCGCCCATGCTGGGATGGTCTTGCGGCACGACCGCCTCGCGGCCGACCACGCGGAGAGCGGCGCGCTGCGCGATGCCTGTCTCGCGCGCGCTGTTCAATACCGGCGGATAGCCCTCGGTAATCGTGACCTCGATGCGGGCATTGTGCAGCTCGGCAAGCGCGCGCCCCATGCGCCGCAACCCACTGTGAATATGCTCACGCACGCTTGGCGAGGTGGTGCGAATCGTTCCCTCCAGGGTCGCCGAATCAGCAATGACATTGGCGGCGGTCCCGGCCTCGACTTTGCCGATGGTCACCACGGTCGGATGGATCGGGTTGACCTCGCGCGAGACGAGCGTTTGGATTGCGGTGATCAACAACCCGGTGATCACCACGGCATCGATCGCCTCGTGCGGGCGCGCACCATGGCCGCCGCGGCCTTGGATGCGGATGAGAAAGCGATCCGACTGGGCGGTGATGACGCCCTCGGCGATCATAATCTCGCCGGTTCGGTAGTGATGCGTGACATGTCCGCCGAAGATCGCGCGCACGTCCTTGAGCAATCCGGTCTTGAGCACGACGCGGGCACCTCCACCGCGCTCCTCAGCGGGCTGAAAAACGAACAGCACGTTGCCCGGTGGTGGATCAGTCTTGAGCAGGGCGGCAGCCCCGAGCACCATGGCCATGTGTGCGTCGTGGCCGCAGGCGTGCATCTTGCCGGGTTCGGTCGACGCGAACGGCAAACCGGTAACCTCGTCGCCCGGCAGGGCGTCCATGTCGGCGCGCAGTGCCACGGTCGGCGCGTTGGCCGCGCCGCCGGTCAGGCGCCCGATGACGCAGCCGCCCTTGCCGGTGTACTCATATGGGATTCCGATACGGTCGAGTTCGGCCATGATGGCGGCGGCGGTGCGCACCTCTTCGAAGGCCAGCTCCGGGTGAGAATGGAACTGGCGGCGCAGCTCCACCATGCGCACGTAGATCGCCTCCGATTTTGGCGATGGCAAATCAGACCTGTTAGACGTGCTCACGTAGCTGCTTCAGTCATCGATCTGAGGAGTGTCGACCGGGTCGGTGCTCACAGTGCCCGGCGACCCGGATCCGAGGGGTGCCCAATTTTGCAATGTGAAATACGCTATTAGGCAACCGGGAGTGAACCCCGTCTCCCTTGTCAGTATCGCATCAAACGCAGCGTGCGGCTGACTACACTTTAATAGCGCCGGAGATTCACCGAGGGGGGTTCTGATTGCGCCGCAGTACCATGAGGGCAGTAGCGGGAATGCTCATTTTGGGGGTGGTTGTCTGCACGCGCCTTGGCCATGCGTCGGACGGTCGAATACCTCTTGATACCGCCACGATCGGGGAACCGATCCAACCCATACCACAGTCGACCGAGCTACCGCCGCAACGGGTGGCATTGGGCGAGCGGCTGTTTCATGACGTGCGCCTATCCAAGACCAACACCTTGGCCTGCGCCACGTGCCACATCATCGCGCTGGGCGGCATGGACCGGAGGGCCCGCTCGCGCACCGCGCAGGGCGAGCCCGATGTCATCAATACGCCCACCGTGTTCAACACGGCGTTCAACTTTCGTCAGACCTGGCGCGGGGAGTTTCGTACCCTCGAGGAACAGGCCGAGGCCGATCTGAGCAACCCCCGCCATGCCAATACCGACTGGGACGAATTGTTGTCGAAGTTGCGTGCCATCCCGGAATACCGGCGGGACTTCAGCAAGAGTTACGGTGGCGACGTCACGCGCGAGACTGTGCTAGACGCATTGGCCACTTATCAACGATCCCTTATTACACCCGATGCGGCCTTCGATAGATTCCTGCGCGGTGAGAACAAGGCGATCAGTAGTGGTGCAAGACGCGGTTACCAACTCTTCAAGTCCTACGGCTGTGTGTCCTGCCATCAAGGCGTCAACGTCGGCGGCAACATGTTCCAAAAGCTCGGGATTTTTCGCGATTACTTCACAGCGCGCGGTAATGTCACCATGCCGGACTTGGGTCGATTCAACGTCACCGGTCAGGAAAGCGATCGGCATGTATTCAAAGTCCCAAGTCTGCGCAACGTGGCGCTCACCGCACCGTACTTGCATGACGGCAGCATCGCCACGCTGGAGGAGGCGATTCAGGTCATGGGGCGCTATCAGCTCGACCGTGAGCTTCCCGCTCAAGACGTGATGTCGATCGCAGCCTTCTTGCGCACGCTCACCGGTCAATACCAAGGCAAGACGCTCGCCGACACGCCATGAAATTCCGGACTGCGCCCAACATTTGGCATCTGCTTGGCATCGGATTGTTGCTCACGATTCTCACCGCGTCGTACTTGATGGGCCGGCCGATCGATAGCGACGTGCACGCCCGGATTCTCGACCATGGACGCAGCCTGATCGAAGCCAATGCAAATCTCGACGAACAGATCGTGTTACTGCGAAGCGGTCTGTTGCGCCATTACGACCCCGTCAACGAGACCGTCGATAATTTGCGTCGGCGGTCTGCTGCGCTCGGCATCGAACTCAGCAAGATCGCTGGCCAGTCGACCCAGGCGATCGCGCAAGCGCTGGAAGGCGTTCGTGCGGCGGTCAACGCCAAGGAAGAGCAGGTCGAACGCTTTAAATCGACGAATGCCCTCCTGCAGAACTCCTTGATGTATTTCTCCATGGCAGCCCAGCAACTTATCGTCGTCGCCGATCACACGGTTGCCGGAACGCCGATCACGCGCACCACCGGCACCTTGGTGGCCCGGATGCTCGCTTACACACGCGCGCCGCATGAACAGAACACCGAACTGGTTCGCCAATCGCTGGCAGCGCTCGAGGGGTTGGCATTACCACCGAAATTTGCGCAGGACGCCCGCCTCCTCGCGCAGCACGCGCGCGCCGTGCTGGACTTGGCACCCGCAACGAACTCGGCGCTATCGAACTTGCTGGCGATGGATGTCGCGAAGCGGGCACGCGAACTGCTCAGTGTCTACTTGGATCAATACGCCGCGGCCGAGCAACAAACGCAAATCTATCGGCGCGGTTCGTACGCTGTTTCGATATTGTTGGTGTTCTATCTGATTTTTCTATTCGCGCGGCTGCAGACCAGTGCCCAGGCGCTGACGCGCGCCAATCGCGCGCTCAGCACGCAGAAGGAGCGCGCAGAAAAGACCTTGCACGCCATCGCCGACGGCGTCATCGCCACGGACGCACGGGGCGTCATCACCGACGTGAACACCGTTGCCGAGGAGCTCCCCGGCTATGGCCAGGGCGAGGCCGTGGGCAGGAATGTCCGCGACA
>CP070641.1:648026-653105 GCA_020354085.1 Pseudomonadota bacterium | reverse complement strand
TACGGCGTCAGTAACCTGACGCGTTGTCGCGGTACCACCGAGATCGGGGGTGAAGACCTTGCGCATTGTGATCTCCTCGATCGCGCGCATGAGCCGCTGCGCGGCCTGGCTTTCACCCAAGTGCTCAAGCATCAGCGCGGCACTCCAGAATGTCGCGATCGGGTTGGCGATGCCCTTGCCGGTGATGTCGAAGGCCGAACCGTGAATCGGCTCAAACATGGAGGGGAATGTGCGCTCGGGGTTGAGATTGGCCGTCGGCGCAATGCCGAGGCTGCCGGCGAGCGCAGCGGCGAGGTCGCTCAAGATATCGGCGTGCAGGTTGCTTGCAACGATGACGTCGAGCGTTTTAGGTTTCAGCACCATGCGCGTGGTCATGGCATCGACCAGCTCGCGGTCGGTTTCCACCGCCGGGTAGTCTTTCGCCACCTCGGCGAAGATCTCGTCCCACATCACCATGCTATGGCGCTGGGCGTTCGACTTGGTGACGAGTGTCAGCCGCTTGCGCGGACGGCGTTGCGCGAGGTCGAAGGCGAAGCGCATGATGCGCGTCACCCCGCTGCGCGTGAAGATGGCAGTCTCGGTCGCCACTTCGTTCGGCAGGCCGCGGTGCGCCCGCCCGCCGTGGCCGGCATACTCGCCCTCGGTGTTCTCGCGCACGATCACCCAGTCGAGATCGCCGGGCGCGCAATGCCGCAGCGGTGAGCTGATGCCGGGGAGGATGCGCGTCGGGCGCACGTTGGCATACTGATCGAAGCCTTGGCAAATCGCGAGCCGCAGACCCCAAAGCGTGATGTGGTCGGGGACATCCGGGGCGCCCACGGCGCCGAAGAAGATCGCATCAAACCTCTTGAGTTGGTCGAGCGCGTCGTCGGGCATCATCTGCCCGTGCTCACGATAGAACTGGCTACCCCACGGAAAATGCTCGGTCGCGAGTTGGAAGCCGCCGTCGCTGCGTTGCAGGGTCTCGAGCACCTTTAGGCCAGCGGCGATGACTTCTGTGCCGATTCCGTCACCAGGAATCACGGCGATTCGATGCGCACGCATGCTGATCCGCTCCACGATTTTCGCTGGTTGGCAAAGGATCGATTCTAAACGCTTTGCAGTTGGCGCAAAGCAAGAGCCCGCGGTGTGAAGTTCTGCCAGGCGAAACGATAGTTACCAAAGCGTGTATCGCCCGCATATCCCTTGTGATGCCGAAGGGCAGGCCCACCTTGATCGCGGGGAGTGCACCGCCAATCCTAAAACCGGCTGCGCGCGAGCGCGCTCCGGAGTATGATCGACGTCGTTCTTAAACGACGCAGCCAACTGGGAGGCCAGCAATGGTGGACAAGATACGACATGTCGAGTATTTCGCCATGGAAGTTCCCAACCGGCCGGGCGAGGCGGCATGGCTGCTTGAGGCGCTGAGCTCCGGCCACATCAATCTGCTGGCGTTCACCGGCTTTCCACTGAGCGCCAAGCGCTCGCAGGTCGATTTCATCCCCGAGGATGCCAAGTCCTTCAAGGCTGTCGCCAAGAGCGCAAAGCTCAAGCTGCGCTCGAAGAAGGGCTGCTTTCTCGTCCAGGGCGGCGATCGTCCGGGCGCCGTGGCACGCGTGTTGTCAAAGCTCGCCGATGCCAAGATCAACGTGATTGCGGTGAACGCCGTATGCGGCGGCGAAGAGCGCTTCGGCGCAATCCTATGGGTAAAACCCAAGGACGCACGGCGCGCGGCCAAAGTGCTAGGAGCCAAGTAATACAGGCCCGCGGGCAACGAAACCTTCGTCGCTAGGCGTTCATGTCGATGACCGTGCGGCCGCGGATGTGGCCCTGGAGGATCTCGTCGGCCAGCTTGATCAGATCGCCGAGCGGCGCGACGGTGGTGATGGCATCGAGCTTGGCGCGCGGCAGATCCTTGGCGAGACGCGCCCACACCTGCTTGCGGCGCTCGATCGGACACATGGCCGAATCGATGCCAAGCAGGTTCACCCCGCGCAGGAGAAACGGCAGCACCGTAGTTTCGAGCTTGTTGCCGCCGGCGAGTCCGACGGATGTCACCGAGCAGCGGTACTTGGTCTGCGCCAAGACGCGTGCGAGCGTTGTCCCGCCGACGCTATCCACACAGCCCACCCAGCGTTCCGGCTCCAACGGCCGTTCGCTGGGCGCGGACAGCTCGGCGCGATGGATTATGACCTGTGCGCCGAGCTGGTTGAGGTAGTCGTGCAGTTCCTTGCGTCCGGTTGACGCAGCGACCTTGTAACCGAGGTTGGCGAGCAACAACACGGCCAGCGATCCGACGCCGCCGGTCGCGCCCGTGACCAGCACCTCGCCCTGGTCGGGCTTGAGCCCGTGTTCCTCGAGCGCCATGACGGCCTGCATGGCAGCGATGCCGGCAGTGCCGATCGCCATCGCCTGTTGCGGAGACAGCTCCGCGGGCAGCGGCAGCAACCACTCGGCCTTCACGCGCGCCAATTGCGCGTAACCGCCCCAGTGCCACTCGCCCACGCGCCAACCGGTAAGCACCACCTTGTCGCCGGGTTTGTGCGCTGGGTTGCTGCTTGCCGCGACGGTGCCGGCGAGGTCGATGCCCGGCACATGCGGATACTTGCGCACCAGCTTGCCAAGACCTTTGATCGCCATGCCGTCTTTGTAGTTGAGGCTCGAATACTCCACTGCCACCGTCACGTCCCCTTCCGGGAGCTGGTCCTCGCGGAGTTCCCGGAACGACGCGTTGATCTTTTTGTCCTGCTCCTCGAGCAACAACGCCTTGAAGGTTTTGGCCATGTTCAGATCACCATCAGTTGCATGAATTCACGCACCGGCATGCGCTCTAGGCGCGGCGTGTCCTGGCACAAGTCAAGTATCACCTTGGCCTGCTTGTCGGGAAAGCGCGAGGCGAGCGCGTCGCGGAACTTGGCCACCAGCACCGGGATGCCCTCGGCGCGGCGGCGGCGATGGCCGATCGGGTACTCGATCTCGATCTTCTCGGTCGAGGTGCCGTCGTTGAAGAAAACCTGCACGGCGTTAGCGATCGAGCGCTTGGCCGGCTCATGATATTCGCGCGAGTAGCGTGGATCCTCAACCACTTTCATTTTGTTACGCAGTTGGTCGATGCGTGGGTCGGCGGCGGCGTGATCTTCGTAGTCGTCGGCGGTGAGATTGCCCTTGATGAGGCCGACCGCCACCATGTATTGCAGGCAATGGTCGCGGTCGGCGTAGTTGTGTAGCGGTCCGGTCTTGCTGATGATGCGGATCGCCGATTCGTGCGTCGTGAGTACGATGCGCTCGATGTCTCCTAATCGATCCTCGGCCTGCGGGTGTAGCTTAACCGCGCACTCGACTGCCGTCTGCGAGTGGAACTCGGCGGGGAAGGAGATCTTGAACAGAATCTGCTCCATCACGTAGCTGCCGTAGGGGCGCTGGAACTTGAAGCGGTTGCCCTGGAACGAGACGTCGTAGAATCCCCAAGTCTTGGCGGTGAGCGCCGAGGGATAGCCGATTTCGCCCTGCATCGTCATCAATGCGAGGCGCACGGCGCGGCTGGTCGCATCGCCTGCCGCCCACGACTTGCGTGGCCCGGCGTTGGGCGCGTGTCGGTAGGTGCGCAACGACTGTCCATCAACCCAGACTTGCGACAGCGCATCGAGAATCTGTTGCTTGGTGCCGCCGAGCATGGCGGTTGTGACCGCAGCCGATGCCAGCTTTACCAGCACGACGTGGTCGAGACCGACGCGGTTGAAGCTGTTTTCGAGCGCCATCACCCCCTGTATCTCGTGCGCCTTGATCATCCACGTGAACACATCGCGCATTGAGATCGGCTTGCCGCGGCGGCTTAGAAAGTCCGCCACCGCCAGGATCGCGCCCAGGTTATCGCTCGGGTGCCCCCATTCTGCCGCCAGCCAAGTGTCGTTGAAATCGAGCCAGCGCACCAGCGCGCCGATGTCGAAGGCGGCCTTCACTGGATCGAGCTCGTAGTTTGTTCCTGGCACGCGCGCACCGTTCGGCACCGTCGTGCCGGGCACAATCGGTCCCAGGTGCCGGGCGCACTCCGGATATTTGAGCGCCAGAAACGCGCAACCGAGACTGTCCATCAAACAGTAGCGCGCGGTCTCGTACGCCTCTTGGCTGTCGATCTTGTAGTTGACGACATACTCAGCAACGTCGACCAGTTCCTGGTCGGGAGCAGGGCGGATGTTGCTTTCCGAAGTGCGGTGGCTCATGGTGCGACGCGATCACGCATTCGTTGGTGCTTCCGCTAGGGTTTGACGCACTTGTACATGTCGAACGACTGCTCGCCGTCCTTCGGCTCGTCGGCCGGGGCGATGGTATCGGCACCGTTCTTGGCGGCATTGTTCTGCGCCAGATGGATCAGGTCTTCACGCACGAACTTCTCCCCCCGCGCCATCTTCGCGACGTTCACGCGGACTTTTCCGAGATGCTTGCAGTCCTTCGTTTCCGCCGCCGTTACCACGCGCACTTTGCGGCCTTCCTCGGTCGTGTCGACATACGCACAGCCTGCAAGTAAAGCGACCGTCGCGATGGAGAAAACTAGCTGCTGCATTTTCCGAAACATGGGTACCTCCTTAATTGAAGAGTTTTGCGGCCGGCGCACGGCCCGTGGTGGAACTCAATACGCTAACCACGCTGCTCGATCGGAACATATTTGCGCTGCGGTGGACCGATGTACTCGGCGTTCGGCCGGATTAATCGATTGTCGGCACGTTGTTCCATAACATGCGCCGCCCAACCGGCGATGCGCGAGCACACGAAGAGCGGCGTGAATAGTGGAGTTGGCACACCCATCAGGTGGTAGCTCGTCGCGGAATAGAAGTCGAGATTGGGGAAGAGTTTCTTCTCGTCCCACATGATCTTCTCGATTGCCTCCGAGACCGGGAACAGCGTCGTGTTGCCAGCGTCCTTTGCCAGTTCGCGTGCCCATTCCTTGATCACAACGTTGCGTGGGTCGGACTTGCTGTAGACCGCATGCCCGAAGCCCATGATCTTTTCTTTTTTCTTGAGCATGTCTTGCACTTCGGCACTTGCCTCGGTGGCAGCCTTGAAGCGCGAGATCAGGGCCATGGCGGCCTCGTTGGCGCCGCC
>CP070641.1:642829-647926 GCA_020354085.1 Pseudomonadota bacterium | reverse complement strand
GGTAATGATGAGCCAAAGAAAGGGTGCCAGGCTCCAAACGCCCACCACCAGCAGTCCCAGCAGACGTCTCGGACTCACTTGCCACTCCTTCGAAGCAGGCGCACATAGACGATCGTGAGCAGGCCGACACATGACAGGACGCTTACGGCCAGTGCCGACCCGTAACCGAACTCGAGCGTCTGAAACAGCAGCTTGTAGGCATAGATCGACAGGGTCTCGGTGCTATTTGCCGGTCCGCCGCCGGTCAGCACGTAAATGGCATCGAACACGCGGAACGCGTCGATGGTACGGAAGATCAACACCACGAGAATGAGCGGCGCAAGCAAGGGAACCGTGATGCGTCGGAACATTGTCCACGGGCTTGCGCCGTCGATGGCTGCGGCTTGATAGAGCTCGCGTGGAATAGTCTGTAGACCGGCGAGCAGCAGCAACGCCACGAATGGTGTCGCCTTCCATACGTCCATCAAGATTGCCGCGTTGAGTGCCCAAGCGGGGCTGCCCAACCAGTTGATCGATGTGCCCAGCAAGTAGTTCAGTACGCCGTAGTCGGCGTTGTACATCCACTCCCACAGCCGCGCCGACACCACGGTCGGAATCGCCCACGGCAGCAACACCACGGAATACATCAGCGCACGGCCGCGGAAGGCGTGGCGCAAGAGCAGCGCGATTGCGAGCCCCAACAAGATCTCGAGCGCAACCGACACGGCGGTGAAATAAACCGTGTTGCCGAAGGCATTCCAGAACCGCACATCCCCGAACAGGCGTAGATAGTTGTCAAACCCGATGAACCGCGCGGCACCCAACAACGGCGAGCGCTGTTCGAGGCTCAACCACACGACGAGCAACATCGGCAGCAGCGCCACCAGTGCGAGCACCACGCCAGCGGGCGCCAGAAACGCCGCCGAATCGCGCCTCATGGCAACCTCTGGCGGGCTTCACGCTGCGCGCTCGCCAATGCCTCGCCCGGCGTCTTGACGCCGGTCACTGCCGCACTGAATTCGGCTTGCAGGATCTGCGATAAACGCACGTAGTGCGGCGTCACCGGGCGCGGGCGGGCGTGTGCATAAACCGTCTCAAGAGTGCGCAGATGTGGCTGAACGGCCAACAACTCGCCGTCCTGATAGAGCGCGTGGCGCGGCGGATTGTAACCGTAGGCAAGCGCGAGCACGCGCTGCGCGCCGCTCGATGTGAGGAACTTCACCAGTTGCTCGGCCGCTTGCGGATGTTTGGAAAACTTACTGACGCCGAGTTGCCAACCGCCCAGCGTTGCTGCCGATCGTTGACCCGGAAAATGCGGCAACACGCTGACACCGACCTTACCGCGCACCGCCGAACCTTCCTGCTCGAATAACTGCCAGGCGTAGGGCCAGTTGCGCAGAAACACGGCCGCGCCGCGACCGAACACCTCGCGCGCCGGTTCCTCGGTCAGTGTCGTCACGAACTCGGGGGTGACCCCGCTCGTCAACAGGCTACGCACGAACGCCAGCGCTTCACGATTTGCCGCTGTATTGAGCGCGATCGTGTCGCTATCCACGGCGCCACCGCCATTGCTCCAAAGATATTCGAGCGCGTTACACACCAGACCTTCGTATTGCTTGCCCTGCCACACGAAGCCGTGCATGCCGGATTCCTTGTCGCGCACGGCTTGCGCGATGCGCGCGAGCTCGGGCCAGGTCTTGGGCGGCACGAAGCCGTGCTTGTCGAGCAGATCCTTGCGGTAATAGAGCACGCCCGCGTCCATGAACCAGGGCAAGGCGTATGGCTTGCCCTCCCAGGTCACGGCCTCGATCGGCCCGGAAAAGAACTGCGCACGCTCCGCGGCTGGGAGCAGCGCCGAAAGGTCGCGCAACCACCCGGCGCGCGCGAATTCCGCCACCCAGATTACATCCAGCGCCAACACGTCGAATTCGGCCGAGCGCGCGGAAAGACTGATAGCGTAGAATTGATGCTGCGCGTCGCTCGCCGCCGGCAGGCTCTCCGAGCGCACACGTACGCCGGGATGTTCGCGCTCGAACTGCCCAAGCAATCCCTCGAATGCCGTCGTATCCCCAAAAAGCTTGCCGTGTTTGAAGACAACCGTGGTAGCCACTTCGCGCGGCGCCGGCGATTCTGTGCAGGCCGCCGTCAACAGCGGGATAGCGAGCAGTATGCCCCAAGCGATTGGGCCACGACCGGCGTGCGAGTGAAGCGGGCGGCGCTCATCTTCAAACCTGGAACGACTCATGCCCGTATGTTGCCTGCATTGACGCCGCATGGGTAGGCCGGTGAGCAAGTTGGTTGACGATCCAACAACGCGCTTGCCCGCCTGCCGTCGCCACTTGGATAATGGTTGCCGCGTGCGAAACACTCGCGAATCATCTCGCCTGCAACATTCGCGCGCGACAAGGAGATAAATCATGCGCACCCTCGGCGGAGTACGTCTCGGCAAGATTGCCGGCATCGAGATTGCGGCCGACTGGAGCCTGCTCATCATTTTTTGGCTCATCTTCTCGGCCCTTGCGATCGGTGTGTTTCCGGCCTGGCACCCAGAGTGGAGCACCGCGCTCGCCTGGGCGACGGCGCTAGCCGCGGCGATACTTTTCTTCTGCTCGGTATTGCTGCACGAGTTGTCGCACGCGTTGGTGGGACGTGCGCACGGCGTGACGATCCGTCGCATCACGCTGTTCATGTTCGGCGGCATGGCGCACATGGAGAACGAGCCGCCATCGCCGCGCGCTGAATTCTTCATGGCGATCGTCGGGCCACTCACGAGTCTCGCGATCGGCATTTGCTGCGTGTGGATAGTCGCGATCGCGGCCGGTCCGCTCGACATCGACCTCGAGCAGCCGCAAGCAGCCTTGTCGCAATTGGGGCCGCTCGCCACCCTCCTCGCCTGGCTCGGGCCGGTAAATATTTTCCTTGGCATTTTCAATCTCGTGCCCGGCTTTCCCATGGACGGCGGGCGCGTGCTGCGTGCCCTGCTCTGGGCGCTCACGGGGGATTTGCAGAAAGCGACGCGCGCGGCTTCGCGCGTCGGGCAGGGTTTCGCGTTCCTGCTCATGGCCACTGGCCTCATGATGGTCTTGGGGCTGCGCATGCCGGTGCTGGGCGGCGGCTTGGTCAATGGTCTGTGGCTCGCGCTGATCGGCTGGTTTCTCAACAACGCGGCAATCATGAGCTATCGCCAGCTGTTGGTGCGCGCCTCGCTCGAGCGCGTTCCAGTCGCCCGCCTGATGCAAACGCAGGTTACGCGCGTCGATCCAGCGATGCGCGTGAGTGAGCTCGTTGACGAGCATCTCATGCCGAGCGGCCAACGTACATTTCCGGTTGAACGCGACGGCGAGTTCTTCGGACTGGTGTCGCTCACGGATCTGCGCAAGCGACCACGCGCGGCCTGGGGCGACACCACGGTCGCGGAAATCATGACGCCAGCCAAGGCGCTGGTGTGTCTACACGCGCAGCAGGATGCGCCCCGGGCACTCACGCTAATCGCCGAAGGGAACTTCAACCAACTGCCGGTGTTGGACAACGGCCGACTCGTCGGTCTGCTACGGCGCGAAGATATCGTCAAGTGGCTAGCCGTACACGAAGAAACTGCCCCGTCCCGCAACAGTCATTGATCGGCGTCAAACTACTTGAGTGCCAAACGGTTTACATTGCATCGGGCTTTAACCCAATGATGCAACATTCTGGAGGAAAAGCGCCTATGAACCGAATGAAAGCCACCAGCCTGACCGCGGCGGTGCTGGCGCTGGTATTGGCCGGCGGTTGCGCTAGTACCGGCGATCTCGAGGCCGTGCGCAAGCTCGCGCAAGAAGCCAAGGATTCCGCCGACCGCGCCAATCAAAAGGCCGACCAGGCACTGGCGGCGGCCAACGATGCGCAGGCCTCGGCCGCCAATGCGCAGCGTACCGCTGAAGAGGCCAAGTCATTGGCACAACAGGCCAACGAGAAGGTCGACCGCGCCTTCAAGAAGGCGGTACAGAAGTAACGAACCGCAATCAGTGCGAGATGCGCACCGGAATCCCGCGCATCTCGCTTGCGGCGCGTTCCACGGTGTCCCAGTCGATCTGGGCGGAATGGTTTGCCGTTGCCGCCACCACCGCCCGCACCGCGGGTGTCAATGTGCGTGCCGACTGCTCATCAAGCGGCGGGTGGCTTTCGAGGTACAGCACCCCGTTGCGCCACCCAACCTTGTGCCGCTGATCAACGATTCGCACGGCGGTGCCCTGCGGCACGTAACGAAACAGCCGCTCGATATCCTCCGGATACAGTCGCACGCAACCGTGCGTTACGCGCATGCCGATTCCATACGGTTTGTTGGTGCCGTGGATCAGGTAGCCGGGAATCCCTAGACGCAACGCGTGCTGACCGAGGGGATTATCCGGACCGGCGGCCACTACCGCCGGCAACGGCTCACCATCGACGGCGTGTTCGGCGCGGATCGATGCCGGCGGCCGCCACACGGGGTCGCGCACCTTGGCGATCACCTGCGTCAACCCCAGTGGCGTGGCCCAATCCATGCGCCCGATGCTGACCGGATAGGTCGTCACGATCGGCGGCTCCCCCGCCCTCACCCGCGGATAGTAGTAGAGGCGCATCTCCGGCAGATTGAGTACCAAGCCTGCGCGCGGCGCATTAGGCAGAATGAACTCGGTGGGCACCGTTACTGTTGTTCCCGCGCCCGGCAGCCAAGGATCGATAGCTGGATTGGCGAGTTTGATTGCCTCCCAACCGACACCATAGCGTCGCGCCACATCCGATAGCGTATCCTCCGCGCCGGTCACGACTTGGCGCGCGCGGCCAATTACGTCGGACCCGGTCGGCACGATATAGGTCGCCGCGTGTGCAAACGTGACGCAACACGCCAACGACAGAGTCACGAGCAACCGTGCGGCGGCCGGCGAGTGCGTTGGAGTAATCACCGTGGCTGGCATCGTGCGCCTCTCGTACCGCCACGTCCAGTCGCACGAGACGGGTGAACCCATAAATGCCGTCTTATGTACGGCTCGTCCTCAATCAGGCGATCATGCGTGAGCTTGCTTCCGGTTCATCTGCTATTGCGGGCATATGATTGCGCGCACTGGTGAATTGGCCTATTGCTCAAAAAACGGGTGT
>CP070641.1:637612-642729 GCA_020354085.1 Pseudomonadota bacterium | reverse complement strand
ATTCGGCCCCTGCATGCCGTACATGACGGACAGGTCGCCGGAGATCATGTTGATGATGCTCATGGGGATATAGAACGGCGACACCCGACGATGGCCCTTCTCGAGCATGACGCGCGTGGTGTCTTCGATTGTGCCCACGCCGCCGATGCCGGCCCCGATGTGCACGCCAATGCGCTCGGCATTCTGCTCGGTGACAACCAGCCCTGAGTCCTTGATCGCCTCTACGGCCGCCGCCATGCCAAGCTGAATGAAACGATCCATGCGGCGTGCTTCCTTGTCGGAGATGCCGAATTGGGTGACGTCAAAGTTCTTGACCTCACCGGCGATCATCGAGGGGAAGCCGGTGGCGTCGAAACGGGTAATGGTGCCGATCCCGGTGCGACCGCTGAGCAGCGATTCCCAGTTTTGCGCAACGCCGATGCCGACCGGCGACAGAACGCCGAGACCGGTAATCACGACGCGTCGCTTGCTCACGTGGGGTCTCCTGGTGTGCCGCCACTAGAGCGGCAGGCTAGAAACTCAAAAGGCCGTCCCCACCTGCGTGGTCGACGGCCTTTCGGGGTTGCACGATTACTTCTTCAGGTGGGCGTTGATGTAGTCGATGGCCTGCTGAACAGTGGTGATTTTTTCTGCTTCTTCGTCGGGAATCTCGCAGTCGAACTCTTCCTCAAGCGCCATCACCAGCTCCACCGTGTCGAGCGAATCCGCGCCCAGGTCATCGACGAAAGAGGCCTCGGCCTTTACCTCACCCTCGTTGACGCCGAGCTGCTCGACGACGATCTTTTTGACGCGTTCTTCAACACTGCTCATGATTGGTATGTCCTCCGAATGTGGCCTCCCCGGCCGCTTGCGGGCGCATAGTTAACACCATTTGCCCAGACCCGTCCAGCAAACGGACTGGTCAGCCTAGCCCATGTACATGCCCCCGTTGACATGCAGGGTGGTGCCCGTGATATAGCCGGCCGCGTTCGAGGCCAGGAACGCCACGGCCTGCGCGATGTCCTCCGGCGCGCCCAAACGACCGAGCGGAATCTGGCCCATGAGCCCCGCGCGCTGTTGTTCCGAGAGCGCCCGCGTCATGTCGGTCTCGATGAAGCCAGGGGCCACAGCATTGACCGTGATGTTGCGCGAGCCGACCTCGCGGGCGAGCGACTTGGTGAAGCCCATGATCCCGGCCTTGGCGGCGGCGTAGTTCGCCTGCCCCGCATTGCCGGCGGCGCCCACCACGGAGGCGATGGAAATGATGCGCCCCTTGCGCGCCTTGGTCATGGCGCGCAGGCAGGCCTTCGACATGCGGAACACCGATTTCAGGTTAGTGTTGAGGATCGTGTCCCAATCCTCCTCGCTCATGCGCAACAACAGATTGTCGCGCGTAACACCGGCGTTGTTTACCAGAATCGTCGGCATGCCGCCATCGGCCTCCATGCCCTTGAGCAGCGCGTCGATCGACGCCGTGTTGGTCACGTCCAACACCGCGCCGCGACCCTTTACGCCTTGGTCTGCGAGCGTCTTCCCGATGCTCTCCGCGCCGGATGGACTTGTGGCCGTGCCGACCACGTAAGCGCCTTGCCGTCCGAGCTCGAGCGCGATCGCCGCCCCGATGCCGCGCGAGGCGCCCGTGACTAATGCAACTTCGCCTTGCAGTGTCATGTGTTCATCCCCCGTTCCTAGCCCTTAGCTGCCGTGAGTTTCGAAAGCGCTTCATTCAGTGTCGCCGGGTCGTACACTGGCAAGGTATCGGCGCGCTTGTCGATGCGCCGGTTGAGCCCGGTCAGCACCTTGCCCGGTCCGCACTCGATTATGCGTTCCACGCCTTGCGCCAACATGGCTTGGACGGTCTCGACCCAGCGCACCGGCGCCGCGACTTGACGCACCAAGGCCGCACGCATGGCATCGGCCTCGGTTTCACTCTTGAGATGGGCGTTGTGCAAAATCGGAATGCGCGGCGTTTGAAAAGCCACCTCTTGCAGGCGTGCCGCCAGGCGCTCGGCCGCCGGCCGCATGAGGGCGCAGTGTGACGGAACGCTTACCGGCAATACCAGGGCACGCTTGGCGCCCGCTGCCTTAGCGCGCTCGGCACCACGCGCAACCGCCGTCGCCGTACCGGCAATGACGACCTGACCAGGCGAGTTGAAGTTAACGGCCTCAAGCACCTCGCCCTCGGCAGCCTGTTCACAGACCTTTACCACGACCCCGTCGTCGAGCCCCAGGATCGCCGCCATTCCGCCTTGCCCCACCGGCACCGCTTCCTGCATGTAGCGTCCGCGCTCGGCAACAAGCTTTACGGCGTCGCTGAAAGCCAGCGCTTCAGCGCAGACGAGCGCGCTGTACTCGCCGAGACTGTGCCCGGCCATGACCACTGGTATCGTGCCACCCTTGGCTCGCCACACGCGCCAAACGGCGACACCTGCGGCGAGCATGGCCGGTTGGGTTACCTGTGTTTGATTGAGGCGATCGTCAGGGCCATCCGCTACGACTTGCCACAGGTCGTAGCCGAGCGCGCGTGTCGCCTCGGCGAACGTTTCCTGGACTTGCGGGTATTCGGCCGCCAGCGCGTTCAACATGCCGACGGCCTGCGATCCTTGGCCGGGAAATACAAATGCCAGTTTCGGGTCTCGGGTTTCGGGTCTCAGGTTCATGCTGTCATGATCAAAACGGTGGTCTCACGCGACCTCTGGTGACGGACATTTCACGGCTGGCGCAATCTACTGGAGACTCGTAACCCGAGACTCGAGGCCTCAATACTTGAGCAGTACTGATCCCCAGGTGAAGCCGCCACCGAAGGCCTCCATCAAGACTGTTTCCCCTCGCTTGATGCGACCGTCCCGCACGGCCTCGTCGAAGGCAAGCGGAATGGACGCCGCCGAAGTATTGCCGTGTCGCTCCACTGTTTGCACCACGTGGTCCATGGACATGCCGAGCTTCTTGGCAGTCGCGGCGATGATACGAATATTCGCCTGATGCGGTACGAGCCATTGGATGTCGGATTTCTTCAAATGGTTGGCCGCCAATGTTTCATCGACGATGCGTCCAAGCGTGTTGACGGCGACCTTAAACACTTCGCTGCCCTGCATCTGCAAATACGCCTCACCGTCGACGACCTTCTCGTAGCCCTTCGACACGCCGGCCGGAACCTGCAGCAGTTCACGATAGCGTCCATCGGCATGCAGGTGTGAGGAGATGATGCCAGGCGCATTGTCAGCGGCGAGCACCACCGCGCCCGCGCCGTCGCCGAACAGCACACAGGTAGTGCGGTCCTTCCAATCAATAATGCGTGACAGGGTCTCTGCGCCGACGACCAACACATGCCTAGCGGCGCCGGTGCGCACGAACTTGTCAGCGATGCCAAGCGCGTATACGAAGCCGGTGCATACCGCCTGGACATCAAAGGCCGCACAACCATGCACGTGTAGTCGCGCCTGTAACAAGCAAGCGGTGCTGGGAAACACCTGGTCAGGCGTGGTGGTTGCCACAATGATGAGATCCAGGTCACGCGCCTTAATCTCGGCGGCGTCCAAGGCCCGTCTTGCCGCCTGCTCGGCCAGGTCGCAGCAGGTCTCGCCATCTGCCGCAATGCGTCGTTCACGCACGCCAGTGCGCTCCACGATCCACTCGTCGCTGGTCTCGACCATTTTTTCCAGATCGTGGTTGGTCAGTATCTTTTCCGGCAGATAGCCACCAGTACCGATGATGCGTGCGTAATTCATGGCAGGTACCTAACGGTTACGATGCTACCGCCGCTTGCGCCTGCATGGCGGCAAGCTCGCGCCCGATGCGCTCCGGCACTTGGTTGTTGGCCTCGGCGATGGCCACCCTCACGGCGTTTTCGAAGGCGAGCGTATCCGCCCCGCCGTGGCTCTTGATAACCGTGCCATTAAGGCCGATCAGGGTCGCGCCATTGTAGCGGCGCGGGTCGACGCGGCGGCGAAAAGCGCTCAGCACCGGCAGCGACACCAGTGCCGCAAGCTTGGTTAGCATATTGCGTTTGAATTCTTCCTTTATGAAATGCGTGATCATGCGCGCCAGCCCTTCGCTGGTCTTGAGCATCACGTTGCCGACGAATCCATCGCAAACGATTACATCCATGTCGCCCGTGTAAATCTCGTCGCCCTCGACGTACCCGCAGTAGTTGAGTGCGGATGCGCGCAACAGCTCGTGAGTCTTCTTGACGACCTCGTTGCCTTTGATGTCTTCCTCGCCGACATTAAGCAGGCCCACGCGTGGACGCGCCTTGCCTTCGATGGCGGCCACCAAGATCGATCCCATGATAGCGAATTGCAGCAATTGCTCCGGGCTACAATCGACATTCGCGCCGAGATCGAGCGCATGCACATGGCCGCGCATGGTGGGCAGGCTGGTGATAATCGCCGGACGATCGATGCCCGGCAGCGTCTTGAGCACGAAGCGCGCGGTGGCCATGAGCGCACCGGTGTTGCCGGCCGAGACGGCTGCCTGGGCCGTGCCCTGCTTTACCAGGTCGATAGCCACCCGCATCGAAGAATCTTTCTTGCCGCGCAAGGCCTGGGCCGGCGGTTCGTCCATGCCGACGACCTCGCTCGCCGGATGGACGCGCAGCCGTGGTGACTCTTGTGCGTGGCGGCGGTTGAGTTCGGCGCTGATGGGGTCGCGTTGCCCGACCAGAATCAGGTTAACGCCCGGCGCACGCGTCAACACGGCAAGCGCCGCGGGCACGGTCACGGCGACACCGTGGTCGCCCCCCATCGCATCGAGGGCAATCGTGGTCACAGTCGGGCGCCTGCGCGCGAACGGTTACGGGACGTTACGACGACTTGGTTTCGAGAACCTTGCGACCGCGGTAGTAGCCGTCGGCGCTGATGTGATGACGACGATGGGTCTCGCCGCTGGTCTTGTCGATCGATAGCGTCGCCTTCTTGAGTTTGTCATGAGAACGGCGCATGCCCCGCTTCGACGGCGTGACTCGGCTTTTCTGAACGGCCATGGTATTTCCTCGTGCTTGGATTCCGCCAAGTTTTTCCTAGTGTCCGTCGCGCTTGAGCTGTTCAAGCGCGGCGAACGGGTTGGTGCCCGACCGCCCCGCGGTCTCCGTCTTGTCGGACTCGACCCAGCTGCGCGCCGGACACTGCTCCAGGTCATGC
>CP070641.1:632366-637512 GCA_020354085.1 Pseudomonadota bacterium | reverse complement strand
CTAAGAGGGTAGAATCGCGCGCTTTCCCGGCCGCCCGTATCACATGCGGCAGGGTCCACAGCGTAAGCGAGGTTTGTTTGGATGGTAACGATTCGTCTGTCGCGTAGCGGCGCCAACAAAAAGCCCTATTACCGTATTGTCGTGGCGGATCGCCGTCGCGCCGTGAAGGGTGAGTGCATTGAGCGTATCGGGTTCTACAATCCGCGCGCGACTGAAAAGGAAGAGAAGATCCGTGTCGACGCGGCGCGCTTGCAATACTGGATTTCTAAGGGCGCAAAGCCGAGCGAACGCCTGGCTGACCTACTGAAGAAGGCGGCGGCCTAGCGTCATGGGGGGCGGGGCTTCGCCGAGTGCCGGCGGGGCTACCCAGGCTCCCGTCGAATTGGGACGTATCACCGGGGTGTTCGGTGTGCGCGGCTGGGTCAAGGTGTATTCCGACACTCGACCACGCGGGGCGATTCTTGGTTACAACCCCTGGTTATTGGGACTGAACGGCGGTTGGCGTGAGTGGCAGCTGCTCGACGGTCGCGTACACGGTGCGGGGATCGTCGCACAGCTTGAGGGTTGCAGCGATCGCGACCAGGCCCAGGCGCTGATCGGCGCGCGCATCGCCGTACGGCGCGAGCAGTTGCCGCGTGTGCGCGCGGGAGAATTTTATTGGGCCGATCTCGTCGGGCTACAGGTGGTCAACCTGCGTGATGAGGCTCTGGGCGTCGTTGACCATTTAATGGAGACCGGCGCAAACGATGTGATAGTGGTGCGCGGCGAGCGCGAGCGCTTGATCCCGTTCACCAAAGCGGTGATCACTGCAGTCGATCTCGAGCATCGGGTAATACGGGTCGACTGGGATCGAGACGATTGAAGGTGGGGAGCTGAAGATGCGCGTCGACGTCATCAGCATCTTCCCGCAGATGTTCGAGGCCATCACCGGTTACGGCATACCCGGGCGAGCGATAAGAAGCGGTTTGTTGGAGTTGCGCGTGTGGAACCCGCGCGACTATACGGAGGATCGGCATCGCAGCGTCGATGATCGACCGTACGGCGGTGGGCCCGGCATGGTGATGCGGCCCGAGCCGCTGGCCAGGGCGATCAGGGCGGCGCGCGAGGCGCAGGGAGGGAGGGCCAACGTGGTGTACTTGTCGCCGGCCGGGCGTCAGCTTACGCACGCGACGGTCAAGACCTTCGCTGCGCGCGCCGGGTTGATCCTGCTGGCTGGCCGGTACGAAGGGGTCGATGAGCGACTCGTCGAACAGGCGGTGGATGAAGAGTGGTCGCTCGGTGACTATGTGTTGTCGGGCGGAGAATTGCCGGCGATGGTACTGATCGACGCGATCGCACGTCAGCTGCCGGGGGCGTTGGGTGACGCGGAGTCGGCAGTGCAGGATTCCTTCGTCGCAGGTTTGCTCGATTGCGAGCACTACACGCGCCCCGAGGTGTACGAAGGGCAGGCGGTGCCGGAGGTGCTGCTGTCGGGTGATCACGTGCGCATCGCGCGTTGGCGGCTGAAGCGCTCGCTCGGGCGAACGTGGTTGCGAAGACCGGATTTGTTGCGTGAGCTTGCGCTCACGCCGGAGCAGAAAGAACTGCTGGAAGAGTTCCAGCGCGAGTATACGGAAGAGACGGAGTAGAGCCATGAGCAAAATCTTGCAAGAGTTGGAAGCCCGCCAGGTGGCGGACAAAGAGCCGCCGAGCTTTGGTCCCGGCGACACCGTGGCCGTGCACATCAAGGTGCAAGAGGGCGAACGCGAGCGCCTGCAGGTCTTCGAAGGCATGGTGATCGCGCGCCGCAATCGCGGCTACAACTCCTCCTTTACCGTGCGCAAGAATTCCTACGGCGAGGGCGTGGAGCGCGTATTTCCGCTCTACAGCCCGGCGCTTGGGAAGATCGAGGTCAAGCGTCGCGGCGACGTGCGCCGCGCCAAGCTCTATTACTTGCGCGCCTTGGAAGGCAAGGCGGCACGTATTCGCGAAAAAGTTTAGTCGCTTTCGCAGGCTGAATGACGGCCGGCGGCACATGCCGCCGGCCGTTTTTTTGTTTTGATGTGCAGGGACGTACGAGTCCCGCGCCGCGCGGGACGCGCGAATGGCGCAGGGAGTCGACCATCGGCTAAGCTTCGCGCCATGCAAATCGTCCGATCGCTGCGCCTGATAGGTCTGACGGTGGCGCTTGCCTACGGCGCCGCGGCCTCCGCCTCCGCCACGAGCGACCTTGGTCAGATCGAATCGCTCATCAAGGCCGGTGCGCCACGACTCGCGTTGAGCTTGATCGATCGCGATCAGCCGCTCGCTTCCGACCCCGCGTGGGCAGTGTGGGAGCGTGTGCGTTACGCGGCCTACCACGGCCTCAATGATTGGTCAGCGCTGGCGCAGCGCGCGGAACAATTGCCGCCAGATGCGACGCCCGAATTCCGTCGCTATGCAATGCTAGAAGCGGCTGATGCGCACACGCGGCGCGGCGACGGTGAGAGCGCGCGGCGCGTTTTGCGCCAGGCGTTGATCGCAGAAGCGCTGCAGCCGGCGCAAGCCGCGCACGCGCGTCGACTCGTGATTCGAAGTTATTTGGTTGAAGACAACCTCGATGATGCGCTCACTGCGCTTGCGCGCTATCGGGTCGATTTTGGGGCGCGTAGCGAGGCTTGGCGCCTATTGCATGCCGAGATCGCACTGCGCGCCGAGCGTGATCGCGAGGCCTACCAGACCTTGGCAGGTCTCCAGTCCTTTGAGGCGCGGCTGCTGCGTTTGTTAGCCGGCCTGCGCGCGGCGGTGTATCGACCGGCAGGCGCACTCGCTGACAGTCGCGCCCTTGCCAAGGAGCTAAAGAACCGACCGGCACTGGCGCGCCAAGCCTGGGGTCTCGCCGCACGAGCGGCGGTGCGTGCAGGCGATGCCCGCGCACATATCGAGGCGCTGGAAAGCGCACTCGCCGTTCCGGAGTCGGCATTGTCCGATCCGTTATTCGCGGTCAGCGCGGACGAATTGTGGCAGGCCTATGACACGTTCGCCGAGGCCGAAGGCAACCGCGCCCGGCTCTTGGTGGGCGACGACCGGAGATGGATGGCGCGGGCGCGCAAACTTCCCTGTCGCGAGCGCCTGCAGGCGCGCGCCATGTACGCCTTTCTGAGTCGGGTGGCGGTTGATCCGGTAGTGCGCGCCGAGGCGCACGATTGGTTGGGTTACACGCTGTTTGTCGATGGCAAGCCAGAGACGGCGCAGGCGCTCTACATGCGCTCGACACGCTTCGGCAAGCTTGACGCGATTCCAGCCACCATTCGTTACCGGCTCGCGGACAAGGCGTTGGCCGAATACAACGTCAAGGTGGCGGCGGAACTGGTGCGCGACCTCGATGCCGCGCCCCCCGACGAGGATGCCGATTTGTGGGCACTGCGTCGCGCGCGCATGTTGGTCTACGCCGATGAGATCGAGCCCGGTGTGGCGCTGCTCACGCAGCGATTCGACGCGCATGAGTCGCTGAGTGACGACCTGGCAGACCGTTACTTGCAGGTGCTGTTCGATTTGCAGACGCTTAATCGTCACAGCGAGGCAGCGCGGCTCCTGGCGCGACTCTATGAGCTAATCGAGAGTTCGGCCCTGCAGCGCGAGGTATTGTTTTGGCGCGCCGATTCGGCCGCGGCCCTCAAACGCCCCCGGGAGGCCGCCGAACTCTACTTGCTGTCCGCGACGCACGGCGGTGCGAACGGGCTCGACCCCTGGGGGGAGACCGCGCGTTATCGTGCCGCCGAAGAGCTTGGCAAGGCGGGTCTGGTCGACGACGCGCGCAATCTCTACCAGGGCTTGTTGCGCCAAGCCACCGATCCAAAGCGTCGCATCCAAATCGAGCGTAACATGCAGCAACTATGGCTGGTGAGAAGCAAGCCTACGACGCCGTGATCGACTCGCCTATCGGGCGCCTCGCCCTGCGCCTGCAGCACGGTGCACTGGCGGCAATCGACTTCGTGAGCGCTAGGCAACCGTTGCATGCGGCGCGCAGCCCGGAAGCGCGTGCCGTCTGCCGAGCGCTCAAGCGCTTTTGGCGCGACCCGCACGCGTCCTGGCGGTTGCCGCTTGGTCTGTCGGGAACGGCCTTCCAACAGCGCGTGTGGCGCGCGCTCATGCGCATTCCGGCGGGCGAGGTGCGCAGTTATGGTGCCTTGGCGCGGCAACTCCGCACCAGCGCACGGGCGGTCGGCGGCGCGTGCCGGGCCAATCCGGTTCCGATCGTGGTGCCTTGTCACCGCGTCGTGGCACATAGCGGGTTGGGCGGTTTCATGGGCGCAACGCGCGGCAGGACGCTCGACATCAAGAGTTGGCTGCTGGACCATGAGCGCGCCCGATAGCGAGCTCATACATCGTTTCGCCAGTACGTTGTGGACCGAGCGCGGCTTGAGCACTAATACCCTGAGCGCTTATACCGCCGACCTGTCCGCGCTAAGCGCATGGCTGGCGCGCCACGATCGACGGTTGCTTGATGCACGCCGCGAAGACCTGACGCGCTACTTGGCAGAGTGTGCGGCCCAGGGAAAGAAGCCGCGCACAGCGGCGCGACTACTGTCCAGCCTGCGGCGCTTTTATGGCTACTTGGTGCGCGAGAACTTGATGGAAAGCGATCCCACCGCGCTTATAGATGCTCCGCGTGTCGGTCGGCCCTTGCCTAAGTCGCTGACCGAGGACCAAGTGGATCGCCTGCTGGCCGCGCCCGATACGGGGAGCACGTTGGGGCTGCGCGATCGGGCGATGATCGAGACCCTGTACGCCACCGGGTTGCGCGTCTCGGAGCTAGTGGGGCTGCGGTTGTCGCAACTTGGGCTTACTCAAGGCGTCGTCCGGGTGATCGGCAAGGGCGACAAGGAACGCTTGGTGCCTCTGGGCGAGGAGGCGCTCGACTGGATTCAGCGCTACCTGCAGGAAGCGCGGCCGAAACTCACCAAGCGGCGCGCGATCGACGTCTTGTTCGCTACGGGGCGGGGCGCAGCCATGACGCGCCAAGCGTTTTGGCGAAATCTGCGCCAATACGCACGCGCCGCCGGCATCGACGTGCCGCTCTCGCCGCACACCTTGCGTCACGCCTTTGCCACGCACCTGCTCAACCACGGCGCGGACCTGCGCGTGGTGCAAATGTTGTTGGGTCACGCCGATCTCTCGACCACGC
>CP070641.1:627083-632266 GCA_020354085.1 Pseudomonadota bacterium | reverse complement strand
AGAAAGGCAACGCCACCAAACATGTGCCTTTCGGTAATCCCCTGCCGCCGCGCAAGCAGCTTCCGGATGCGGTCTGCAAGATGTTCGCTGTATGCCATCTTCGGTCTCGTCGGCGATTCAAGGTGCGTCAGGCGCGGCGGTCAACGCCGGCGCTAGTTCGCTACGCAGCGACCCCAAGGCCTTGCGCGCAAGTTCGGTTAGGGTCCAGTAGGGCGCGAGATAACCACGTTCCTTCTCAAATCTATCGGCTGCCTCGGCGATTGCAGCACGCAATCGCGGGTGCACGGTGTTGACCAGCGAGCGCACGCGTAACGCAGTCTCGACACTCATACCCCTCGGGATCACTGGCGTCGCGCCCAACGCCGATTGAACGCCGGACCAAAGCTTCGCAAGTGCGCCCGGCACATAAGTGAGCGGCGCGTAACCCAGCCGATCACCGCGCTCGGCGGCTTCCAGCAGCACATCGAGCGTGACGTTATCGAGTCGATCTAGTAATAGCGTCTCGGCATTGCGCCACTCGGTGACAGGCGCGAGCTTGGGGTCGTATTCAAGGTCTGACGGAATGAGTGTGGTGAAGTGTTTTACTCCCATATCGCCTAACCAGCGCACCAGCCCCGGCGAAGTAAGCTTGGGCTTATATGCCCAAAGGTCGACGCCGACCGCCCGATAGCCGAAGTGTGCAACTTCGGAGCAGAACATGCTTGCCGGGTTCTGCCAGTCCATGGCGAAGTCATAGGGGATATGCTGAGTCGCCGCGCTTTCGAGCATGGCGGTCGCGGCGCGATGCGCGGCCAGTGGATCCTTTTGCACGGCCGGGTCATTAGGTCGCAGGCGCAGCAGCAACAGCCGCAGGCGCTTCTCCTTTAGGAACTCTTCGGCGCTGGTCGTCACCAAGCCGCGCTCGATAAGTGATTCAATGACCGTCGGATTACCGGAACTCGCGTCCACATGCACGATGGCGACATGGGAGAAGTTGCCGGGAAAGCTGTTGCCGCGCGCGATCAGGGCCGAAGTTGGGGCATCGCCGCGCGAGAGGATGATATCGCCACTGTGCACGCGCACACCCTCGATTAGGGTAGACGGTGCAGATGACGCAACGGCCTCCAACGGCGTTAGAGTCGGCAGCGACGCGGTGCGTTGTTGCACCAGCGCCTCTTCAATCGCCGCGCGGCCACCGTACTGGACGCGATAGATTACTTCGTGCACGTCAGTGCGCTCGACCGGCCAGCGGCGCGCAGCTTGCACGACGACTAGGCGCGCCTGCGTGATGAGCGCATGAGCATCGGCGAGCAGCGCTTCATGCGCAGCCGCGAGGGCGGCCAACTGAAACTGCGTCTGCTCGAGTGTTAGCAATGCGCCGAAGGGGACCTTCTGGTCACTTGTGCTTACAGTCGCAAGCGCGCGCCGGTGCAGCGTCACGATCGACTGGAAGTCCTGTCGGACGTTCGCAAGCGATTGCTGCCTTGCACGCTCAAAGAGCTGCTCTAGCTCGCGGAAATGGTGCTCGCGATTCCACGCGAAACTGGCAGCAGACGCCTCCTCCGCAAGGCAGGGAGAGACATGGCCGGCCAACCCGACGAGCGTCGCAATCATCGCGGCAAGGAAGGCGCGGCGATGCGCAGCCCGACGACTAGCGCTAGCGACTGCCACTATCATCTTGAGATTCCATAGCGCGCGAATAACACAACAAACGACAAGCCAGAACAAGCTAAACGCGAGGGCATTATGTACCGATCCATGAGAGATGAGTATCCGAAATACGGCATTCGTGGTTGTTGCCTCGCCAATCGCCGTGTAGTGTGCCGCCATGCCTGTGCGCGTTGCGGTCACCTGCATCGTCGTTGCCGAGTTGCTCGGTACCTCGTTGTGGTTCAGCGCCAACGCGGTGGCCGACGCCTTGCACCGGGTCTGGGGCATTACAACGATCGAACTGGGCTATCTGACGAGCAGTGTACAGCTCGGCTTCATCAGCGGTACGTTCCTGATCGCGTTTTCCGGGCTCGCCGATCGCTTCTCTGCCAGCCGTACCTTTGCCATCTGCGCGGTGCTTGGCGCAATCGCCAATACCGCATTCGCTGCCGCCGACGGTTTATCGAGTGCGCTGGCGTTGCGTTTTCTCACCGGCGTGGCGCTTGCCGGCGTCTACCCGATCGGCATGAAGTTAGTCGTAAGTTGGGCGCCGGAACGTGCAGGCAACGTACTCGGCTGGTTAGTCGGCATGCTCACCCTTGGCACTGGTCTGCCGCATCTGGTACGAGGCTTGTCGATCACTCCGAATTGGCAGGGCGTGATTCACACGGCGTCCGCGTTGGCGATCGCGGCGGCGGTGTTGGTATGGTGGCTGGGCGATGGGCCGCATCACACTAGCCGCCGGCGTCTCGAATGGGGCGGGGTGCTCGCGACCTACCGCATTCCGGGGTTTCGCTCCGCAGCATTCGGATACTTCGGTCATATGTGGGAGCTGTACGCGTTTTGGGCGATGGTGCCGTTGCTGGTCGCCGAGCTCTTCACACGGCAAAGCGCAAACAGTATCTACCTCGCCGCCTTCTTCGTCTTCGCCGCGGGGGCGGTGGGTTGCATTATGGGTGGGGCGATCAGTCGACACGTCGGCAGCGCGCGCATCGCCATTATCGCCTTGGCGGGGTCCGCCTCCTGTTGCTTGCTGTATCCATGGTTGCCACAGGCGTCCACAGCAGCCGCGTTTGCCTTATTGCTGCTCTGGGGTTTGTTTGTGGTCGCCGACTCACCGCAGTTTTCCGCGTTGGCGTCCCGGGCCTGTCCCAAGGAAAGAATCGGCAGCGCGCTCGCGCTCATGAACAGCATCGGCTTCGGCATCACGGTGTTGTCCATCCAGGTCGCTACCGCCAGCTGGCAAGGGATTTCCGCAAATATCGCCTGGTTGCTATTACCGGGACCGGTGCTTGGTTTGATCGCCATGCGCCGACTCTGGTCGGCAACGCCATGACCTTTCATCTGCTCGTGGGCGAAGTCGGGCGCGCAAGATAAGCGCGTGCCTAGCAAAGGACCACTCGATTCTGTCACCATCGGGTTTCTCGTGGCTTCACCAGTGAAAAACGGCACTGAAACGCCCTTACGGCGCGCGCCGCCGCCGGCCGGCCTCGCGCCACTGCGCTTTCTGTTTGGCACACTCGGGCGCATCGCGCCCGGTACCATGGCGCGTTTCGCCTATCGCATCTGGTTTAAGACGCGCCGCTTTCCGGTGTCGAGCGAGGAGCGCGCGGTGCTGGCGCGCGCGCAGCGCCACACGATATTGCACAAGAACTTTCGCATCGCCGCCTACAGCTGGGGCAAGGGTCCGGCGGTACTGATAGTGCACGGCTGGCACGGCTCGGCGGTGAACTTCACCGCCTTCGTCGATCCCCTGTTGGCCGCAGGCCTGCGGGTAGTGGCCTTCGATCAGCCGGCGCATGGGGCAACGACGGGTCGCCGCACCAATATCTATGAGATCGTCGACGCGCTGCACGCCGTGGTTCGCGCCATGGGACCGGTGCGATCAGTCCTGACGCACTCCTTCGGCGCGGCGTGCGTGCTGCTCGCCATGCGCGGCGGTCTGCAGTTCGAACGTGCCGTGTGCATCAGCCCGCCAGCGGAAGTGACTTCCTTGTTGGACGCCTTCGCCGAGACACTCAACCTTCCGCCGCGCGTCTTGGCACGCTTTCGCAAACGCTTGGAGAAACGCCACGGCGCAGATATCTGGGACAAGCTCTCGCCGGCGCGCATGGCCAAGGACGTAGAAGTTCCCGCCTTGATTATTCACGATCGCAATGACCGCGCCATGCTGTTTGAGGAAGGCGAAGCGCTCGCGCGAGCTTGGAAGGGCGCCACGTTTCACGCGACCAAGGGTCTCGGTCACAATCGCATCCTGACGGATCGCGACGTGGTCGCGCGGACGGTGGCGTTTCTGGCAGGATCGAAAAACTGGCCGGGAAAAGCGACACGGCAGCGCCGTACTGTTATTGACTAGTCATTCTCCGGCTGCGTGCCGGCGGCAGGTGGCAAGATGACGCAAGTGAAATCGATCAGGCCGTTTCATATCGCCTTTCCGGTGCATGACCTCGCGGCCGCGCGCGCCTTCTACGGCGGCGTACTTGGCTGCCGCGAGGGTCGCTCGAGCGACCATTGGATCGACTTTGATCTGTTCGGCCACCAGATCGTCGCCCACTTGGCACCGAAAGGTGCCGGGTCGGCGGTAGAGAATCCGGTCGACGGCCACGACGTGCCGGTGCCGCACTTCGGCGTGATCCTGACGCTGGGCGACTGGCAGCGCTTGGCCGACAAGCTGCGCGCAGCCGGCACGCGATTCGTGATCGAGCCCTACATTCGCTTCAAGGGCGAGGTGGGCGAACAGGCGACCATGTTCTTTTTGGACCCGAGCGGCAACGCGCTCGAGTTCAAGGCCTTCGCCGACGATGGACAGATCTTTGCCAAGTAATCGTGTGGGTCGCCACCCTGTAAACGAACGCGTGCCAGTGGGTGCGCTGCGGGCGGCAAGATGGGTGGTGAGCTTTGGGTCGGCCGCCCGGGGATTTCCACGATTCCGCGCGTTTGATTGAAAAATGCGAACGGGACCAGTAGCCTACGGGTCCTTTTGTGGGGAGAGCCCATGCGTTTTCCTGTAGTGGGTCGCGTCGCAGTATTTGCGTTCGTGGCCGCCCTTGCGTCATGCAGCAGCGGCGATAAGTCGGATACTCGCACCGAAGTCAGCACTAACAGCCTGAGCTTCAGCGCGCCCAGCCCGGACGCGCCTGCGCCCGCGGCGCAGACGCTCACCGCCACCTTTGGTACCGGCACGGTGTTTTACACCGTGCTGTCTTCGGGCGTGGCGATCGCGAGCGTGACCCAGGCACAATCCGGCAGTAGCACGCAGATCACCGTGACGCCAGCCAACCCCACCGATATTGGTGCCGGCGCACACGCCGGCGCGGTTACGGTAATCGGCTACAGTTGTGCCGACCCCGATTGCTCGCGCTTCACGCCTGGTAACACGCAAGTGGTCAGCGTGTCCTACGGGATTCCGCCGATCGTGCGCTATGTCGCGCCTTATGTCGGCGTGGCCAACGCCTCACAGAAGGCGATAGTTCGCGGCCGCGGGTTCGAGCAGTTCGCGATTCAGTCTGTCACCTTCGGTGCCGCCGTCGCCACTGAATTCACGGTCGAGAGCG
>CP070641.1:621761-626983 GCA_020354085.1 Pseudomonadota bacterium | reverse complement strand
GGCTGGGTGCATCCGGGTAGTTGTGCGCAAGCGGTACGTAAGCCGCTCTGCCAACCCGATCGCTGAACGACACGCCCACCAACTCGGCCTGCATGGCATCGAGGCTGGTGGTTTCGGTGTCGAAGGCGAACAGCGGTGCGCTCCGCAAGCGCACGAGCCAGGCGTCGAGCTCGGAGTCGGTACGAATGATCGCGTAGTCGGCACGCGTCGCACTGACGCCCGCCGGCGGTGACTGCGCCGAGCTCACCCCACCGAGTTCCGCGAGCCAGCTCTTGAACTCGAAGCGCGCGTACAGTTCGCGCAAGCGCGCGGCATCGGGTGGCGAGCGGCGCAGCGCGCGCGGTCCTTGGGCGAGCGGCACATCGCAGCGTATGGTGGCCAACTCGCGTGCTAACGGTAGTTGGGTCAACGTGGCGCGCAGGCTTTCACCGACTTTGCCGCCAATCTCGGCGGCGTGCGCGCTGATCGCATCAAGCGTGCCGTATTGATTGAGCCATTTGGCCGCGGTCTTGGGACCGACGCCCGGCACGCCAGGAATGTTGTCCGAACTATCGCCGACCAGCGCGAGATAGTCGACGATGCGCTCGGGCGGAACACCGAACTTGTCGATCACCGCAGCGCGGTCGTAGACGGCGTCCTTCATCGTGTCGACGAGTTGCACGTGCCCATCGACTAATTGCGCCATGTCTTTGTCGCCGGTGGAAACCAGCGTGTCGATGCCAAGGTCAGCGGCCTGGCGGGCCAGCGTGCCAATGACGTCATCGGCCTCGACGCCTTCTATTTGCAGCAAGGGGATGCCAAGCGCTTCGACCACGGCATGCACCGATCCGATCTGCTGTGACAACTCATCCGGCATCGGCGGGCGGTTCGCTTTGTATTCCGGATAGATATCGTCGCGGAAGGTTTTGCCCTTGGCGTCGAATACCACCGCGACATACTGCGGATCCTCGCTCGCCAAGAGCTTGCGCAACATGTTGGTGACGCCGTAGACGGCGCCGGTTGGCTCGCCTTGCGAGCTGGTAAAGCTTGGCATGGCATGGAACGCGCGATATAGGTAGGATGAACCATCCACCAATACCAAGCGCTCGCGCTTTTCCTGGGTCGCGTCGTTCACGTCGCTGCCGCCCTGGTATGGGCGCTATGCTTGCGGGCCATTCGCCGGCTTCCTGCTAGAAAGGGGAGCTTTGTGCTAGAAATCAGTTATGAATGACAAACCAAGCGTGCCGAAACCGCCGGCCGACACCGTGCGGGATTTGCGCGGCTCGATCTCGCCGTCGGGGCAGATGTCGCGCGAGTCGTGGAAGATTTTCCAGATCATGTCGGAGTTCGTGGCCGGCTTCGAGCGGCTGTCGGAGATTCAACCTTCGGTCAGTATTTTTGGCTCATCGCGCATTGCGCCGGGTCATCCGTATTATGCCTTGACCGAGGAAATCGCGCGCAAGCTATCTGACGCCGGTTTCGCCGTGGTCAGTGGTGGCGGTCCCGGTCTGATGGAGGCCGCCAACCGCGGTGCCTACCCGGGCAAGAGCCCGAGCGTCGGGTTGAACATCGTGCTGCCGCGCGAACAGATCGCCAATCCCTACCAGGACGTGGCGCTCACCTTCAATCATTTCTTTGCGCGCAAAGTGATGTTCGTCAAGTACGCCAAGGCCTACGTCGTGATGCCGGGCGGCTTTGGCACGCTCGACGAGGTGATCGAGGCGCTCACTTTGATCCAGACCGGCAAGAGCACGCGCATGCCCATCATTCTGGTGCACGCCCCGTTCTGGGCCGGCATGATCGACTGGTTCAAGCGCACCCTGATCGCCGAGGGCATGCTCGACGCCGCCGACCTCAATCTGTTCTCGGTGGTCAACACCGCCGATGGGGTGCTCGACACGATCTTCCGGTATTATGAAACGCGCGGCTTCGAGCCTTCCGAAGAAGAGCGCGAAATCAAACTCAATCTCTGACGACCCCATGTTTCGACTGCAACTGCTCGCATGCGCGGCCGGTCTGTGCGCGGCGCTACCGGTGATCGCCGCCGAGGGCCAGACCCCGGCACGCCCGCCGAGTGATCCGCCGCCGATCGCCGAGAACTACACCCCGCCACCGCCACCGCCCGAAACGCCGCCACACGAGATCGTGCCCGAGGTAACGATCGTGACCAAGGGCAGCGAGATCCACGAGGAGTACCGGGTCAACGGCCGGCTCTACATGATCAAGGTCACGCCCACCAAGGGTAAGCCGTACTACCTGATCGACCGCGAGGGACAGGGGGAATTTCGCCGCAGCGATTTCGCACCAAGCGTCGCAATTCCGAACTGGGTAATTCTGAGCTGGTAAACGCTAGGCGCACGGGCGCCTACCGGCAAGCCTTCTTCGCATGGACCCAACAACGCAATCGTCACCCGTAAGCGACGAGCCCCACGCACCGCGTCCGCCGAGCGCCTTCGCGCAAGCGCACTCGTGGATTGCCTGCGCGCGCGACTTGTGCGCACGCGACAAACCGCTTTGGACTGCCATGGCTGGCACGTATCTCGTGCTCGGTCTCATGCTCACGGGCATTCCGTTCTTTGGTGGCTTGGTCTTCGTGTTGGTATCACCCTTGCTGCTGGGCGGTGCGCTGCTCGCCGCGCAGGCGCTGGCGAGCGACGCTCCCGAACAAGCGCCACTGAGTTATCCCTGGTGGGAGATCTGGCTGCTGCGCCCGCTGCGCGCCTTGCTGCTGGTGTTGGGTGACGCGCACCAGACCTTTCGCATCCTCGTCACGAGCGTGCTCGTGCTCGGCCTGGTGCTCGCAAGCGCTATAGTTGAATACCTGCTGACCGGCGGCTCGGTACTGTCGGGGCTGGCCGCCGGTGACCTGGCCGCGCCCATGAAAACCGCCAAGATCGTCGGAATCGGCATTGCCATGCTGCTGCGCGTGGTCTTGTTCATGGCCTTGCTCTATCTGGTGCCGCTCACGGTCTTGGGCACGCGCCCGCCGTTTGCCGCTCTCGCTGAGGGCTTTCGCACTTGCACGCGCCATGCCCTGCCGCTCGCCATCTTCGCGTCAGGCTTCGTCCTCGTGGCCATGGCGCTGTCGGCACTGGTGGTTTTATCGAGCGCCGTCTGGCTCAACTACCTGGCGGTTCTGATCGTCGGTGCGTTCGTGCTGCCGCGCTTCGTCGCCGGTATCTACTGTAGCTATCGCGCCCTGTTTCCATCGTCACCGTAACCGGCGGTTTTTGGGCGCATGCGCCCGTCCCTATAATGGTCGCATGTCGGTACGTGTCTACCACGGTGCGGGCCTTGCCGCCTACGGCTTCGGCGACGGACATCCCTTCGGGCCGGATCGGCTCGATGCCTTCTGGCGCGAGGCCAAGGGCCGCGGGCTCGACCAACGCATCGAGCAGGCCGCACCGGTTAGTGCATCGCTTGCCGATATCACTCTGTTCCATACGACTGACTATGTAGATCGCGTTCGCACGCAATCCACAACCGGGGTGGGTTATCTCGACTATGGCGACACGCCGGCGTTTCGCGGCGTATTCGAGGCCGCCAGCACCGTGGTCGGCAGCGTGCTCGACGGTGTGCAATGGATCTTGCGTGAGCCCGGGCGTCGGGTATTCGTGCCGATCGCCGGGCTGCATCATGCGCGCCGCGATCGTGCCGGCGGTTTCTGCGTATTCAACGATCCCGGCATCGCGATCGAGGCGCTGCGCGCGCGCCACGGACTCAAGCGCATCGCCTATGTCGACATCGACGCGCATCACGGCGACGGCGTGTTTTACGCGTTCGAGGATGACCCGGAACTGATCTTCGCCGACATGCACGAAGACGGGCGCTATCTCTATCCCGGCACCGGCAGCGCGCGAGAGACCGGCCGGGGTCGCGCGGTCGGCACGAAGCTCAATCTTCCGATGCCGCCGGGTGCGGACGAAAAGGCGTTTCGCGCCGCCTGGGAACAGGTCGAGGCCTTCGTGCGCGCCGGCCAACCGCAATTCATCATCCTGCAGGCTGGCGCCGACAGCGTCGCTGGCGATCCGCTCACGCATCTGCAATACAGCACTGCCTGTCACGCCTATGCGGCCGCGCGCCTCACGCTCGTTGCCGAGCAGTGCTGCAACGGCTGGGTGTTGGCGCTCGGCGGCGGCGGCTACAACCGCGCCAACCTGGCCGCCGCGTGGTGCGACGTGGTCAATGCGTTGCTTGCCCCCAGTACGGTGCACTAGCGCTTCATGGGCGCTCGGCATCCGCGCACTGACGTCATGCAGGTTCTGCTCGCCTTCTCGCGCTTTATCGACGCCGGCAACGAGGCGCTTGGCCGGGCCTTGCGCTGGCTGGTGCTGGCCGCCACCGCGATCTCGGCGGCGAATGCTCTAGCGCGCTATGGCCTGTCGCTTTCGTCCAACGCCTGGCTCGAAGCGCAGTGGTATCTGTTCGCGGCCATCTTTCTGCTGCTCGCCGGTTACACGCTCAAACACAACGGCCACGTGCGCATCGATGTCATCTACGGTCGCTTGAGCGCACGCTCGCGCGCCTGGATCGACATCATGGGGAGCCTGTTGTTTCTCATGCCCTTGTGCGTGCTGATGGTTTGGTTGTCGTGGGCCGGATTCGCGGAAGCGCTGCGCGTCGATGAGGTCTCGCCCGACGCCGGCGGCCTGGTCCGCTGGCCGGTGCGCCTGTTGATCCCGGTGGGCTTCGCCTTGCTGGCGCTGCAGGGCGTGTCCGAGATCATCAAGCGCGTCGCCTTCTTGCGCGGCGAGGGGGTGCTGCCGCATGAACAGTCGCGGGAGGAACTGTGAGCGCCATGAGTTTCGAACTCATGGCACCGCTCATGTTCGCCGGGCTTGTCGTGTTATTGCTGCTCGGCTACCCGGTGGCATTCGCACTCGCCGCCAACGGCCTGCTGTTCGCCATCATCGGCATCCAGGCCGGATTCTTTGAATTCGCGCTGCTGCAGGCGATGCCGGAACGGGTGTTCGGCATCATGGCCAACCAGACGCTGCTCGCGGTCCCATTCTTTACCTTCATGGGCCTGGTGCTCGAGCGCAGCGGCATGGCCGAGGACTTGCTCGACACTGCCGGCCAACTGTTCGGTCGCGTGCGCGGCGGGCTGGCGTACGCGGTAGTGTTCGTCGGCGCGCTGCTCGCCGCCACCACCGGCGTGATGGCCGCCGCGGTGATCGCCATGGGCCTGATCTCGCTGCCGATCATGCTGCGTTATGGTTACCACCAGCGCCTGGCGACGGGCG
>CP070641.1:616436-621661 GCA_020354085.1 Pseudomonadota bacterium | reverse complement strand
CACTTTACCCTGCTGGCATTTACCGCGGATTGGCTGGATATCGGCCCGTTAAAATACGAGACGACCAAACAGGCGCTGGCCGCGCTCAGTAAAGTTGCAGGTGAAGGCAGCCGCGACGAGTGGATCCTGGCGCGCCAGTTTGATCCCAGCTTGCAGACGGGCCCCGCTATGCTGACGACAAGAGAGCTCGACAAAATCTCCAGTACCCGCCCCGTCTTCGTACTGAATGCATCGGGTCATCTGGCGTACGTCAATAGCGCGCTATTAAAAATTGCTGGCATCAAAAAGGACACACCCAACCCGCCGGGTGCGGAATATTTCCGTGATAACGATGGTGCACCCAATGGAGCGATGACACAAAAAGCGTACCTGCCCATCATTGTAAGCAACGAAAAAGTGAAGCAATCTTTTGCCGAAGGGTCCGTTGAATCCGGCATCCGGGTGGGTGACGAGGCAGCGTCCCTAGGGATTACCACGCTCTGTGACATGGCGACCGGCGGTGCTTCTGGTTATGCAGAATTTGAAAGCTATCAGAAAATGTTTGCCACCGGCCGTATGAAATCGCGCATCCGTGCTTACCTCTACTCAGAAGCCGCCGATGCCATGGACAAAAGCGGAGCCAAACCCGGCCAGGGAGATGAAAACGTTCGTATTGCCGGCTGGAAAATCGTATCGGATGGTTCAAACCAGGGGTTAACAGGACGGCAACGTCAACCCTATCTAAATAGCAAGAGTCACGGAATTTTCTACGTGCCGCCTGATGAATTGAAAAAAATGGTTGAGAAACGAGGCAAGCAGGGCTGGCCGTTGGCGATTCATGGTAACGGCGATGCGGCGATCGACAGTATCCTCGATGCCGTTGAACTCGCGACCAGAGCAGGTATTGATATGAAGTCCCTGCGTGTTCGTATCGAGCACTGTTCGATCTTGCACGACGAACAGATCGCACGCATGAAAGACCTGGGCGTCGTCCCCAGCTTTTTGATCAACCACGTTTACTTCTGGGGACAGGCCATGCGCGACAATGTGTTTGGGCCAAAGAAAGCCCAGCTACTGGATCGTTGCGCGAGTGTTGAAAAAGCAAACCTCAAGTGGAGCATGCATTCCGATGCACCGGTTTCCCGGATGGGGACCTTGCAAAAAATTCGTGTCGCGGTTGCACGTGATTTGTGGAAAGAGCCAGGTAATGTACTCGCCCCACAGGAAAAAGTTTCTGTCGAAGCTGCCATTCGTGCCGTCACCATTAACGCTGCCTGGCAGTGCCATTCAGAACATGAGATTGGTAGTTTGGAGAAAGGGAAACTTGCTGATTTCGTCATTCTCGAATCGGATCCGCGTAAGGTAGAACCAACCAGGATCTCAGACATAAAAGTCAGTGAAACCTGGATGAATGGCAAACAGGTATTCAAGAGCTGAGTGCAGACAAGAATTCGTTGCCGTTAGGTACCGCCTAACAATCGCATGCAACCAGACGGCCTGGTCGCTGCGCGCCCAGTCTGCCGCTAATGCGTAGCGTTATACGGCGGACAACAGCTAGCCTACCTCGCCTTATCGCCGCGCTGACACTGGGCGGCAACCACAGTGAGCGCAATTGCCACCGCCAGCAACAGTACTGCAACCAGCGGATTGCTCAGCATCTGTGGCGCCACAAGCAGCAGCGCCCCCAGCCCCAACATCATCAGTCCCGACATCAGCTTGAGCAGCCGGCCCTCGCGCTCGGTCAGCTTGCGCGCGCCGAGAGTGAAAACGAAAACCGCCGTGATGGCAGCAAGCGGCAGGACGTAGATCACGTTGTAGAGCACGAGATAGGAGTAGTAGCTCGCCGTCGGCAGCTGCTCGAGCGTGAGCACCTTGGAAGGAATCGATCGAAACACCGCGCCTGGGCCGCGATCCTGGTTGAAGGCGTTGACGCGCCAGCGGCAGACGTTGGGCAAGTCGAAGGAGAAGTCGCACTCGAGGAATTCCTCGTAGTCCTTCTGCTGCTTGTCGCTCATGATGTCGTAGACCATGTTGTGGACGGTGCGGTCGTCCAGCGCGTCTACGTTGATGCGCTTGATGTCGCCGTCGACGCGAATCATCGGCGGCAAGCCGGCGGAAAGGTGTAAGTCCGAGGCGTTCTGCTTGTAGGCAAAGGCCAGCAGCTCGGCGATATCCATGCGGGGTCTCCGGAAGCAAAAGGGGGGCGACAGGGCGCCTTCGACTATTTTTAGTATATACCTCGGGGGGCTGCAATTCGGATCGCCGAATCTCGGCGTCGCGGCACTTTTGCGCGCGAGCCAGCCACCGTAAACTGTCGTAAAACCATGACAACGACAGCCCAACACGCGCAGCCCATCGTGGGCCTGATCGGCGCCGGAAACATGGCGAGGAGCCTGGCCGGCGGGTTGCTTAACAACGGCTGGCCCAAGGCCCGTCTGCTGTTGGCCGATCCGGACGCCAATCAGCGCATGGGTGCGCAGGAAGCCCTCGGCGTCAGCGTTTACGAAGACAACGCCGAGGTCGCCGGTCGCGCCGAGATCCTGGTGCTCGCCATCAAGCCGCAAGCGATGGTCGAGGCCGCACGCGCGCTCGCTCCCCACGTGCAAGAGCGCAGGCCCCTGGTCGTGTCGTTGGCGGCGGGCGTGCGTTTGAACGACATCGAGCGCTGGCTCGGCGGGGGGCTCGCCATGGTGCGCGTCATGCCGAATACGCCGGCGCTGGTTGGCAGCGGCGCCTCCGGCATGTACGCCAACGAACGGGTCGACGCCAGAGGGCGCGATCAGGCCGAATCCATACTGCGCGCGGTGGGTGTCACCGTGTGGGTCGAGAACGAAGCATTGATCGACGTCGTCACGGCGCTATCGGGTAGCGGCCCGGCGTATTTCTTCCTGATGATGGAAGCGCTCGAACGCGCCGCCGTGGAGCAAGGGCTCGATCCAAAACAAGCGCGGCTGTTGACGCTTGAGACCGCATTTGGCGCGGCCAAGATGGCGCTCGAGGGTGGCGAAGAACCCGCGCTGTTGCGCCGGCGCGTCACCTCGCCGGGTGGCACCACCGAGGCCGCGATCCACGTCTTCGAGGACAGTGGCATGCGTCGGCTATGTAAGGAGGCAGTCACCGCCGCGATCAAACGTGCCCGCGAATTGGGTGACATGTTCGGAGCCGCAAAATGAGCGCATTTCTGGTGGACGCCGGAATTTTTCTGGTACAGGTTGTCTTCGGCATCTACATCCTCGCGGTGTTGCTGCGCTTCGTGCTGCAGATCGTGCGCGCGGACTTCTACAACCCGATCTCGCAGTTCGTCGTGGCGCTCACCAATCCACCGCTCAAGCCGCTGCGCCGAATCATCCCCGGCCTGTTCGGCGTTGACCTGGCATCCATTGTCCTCCTGATCGCGCTACAGTGGCTTGAGCTGTACCTGATCTTGCTGATCGGTTCTTCCGGCGCCGGTACCGGCCTCCCCTACTCCGCGCTCGGCCTGCTGGTCGCGGCAGTCATCGAGCTTTTACGCCTCACTATCTATGTTTTTCTGTTTGCCATTCTGATACGCGTGGTGCTGAGCTGGGTCAGCCCCTACGGCGCGCGCGGTAATCCGGCAGCCTCGATTCTGAATAGCCTGACCGATCCGTTACTGCGGCCGGCGCGCCGCCTGCTGCCGCCCATGCAGGGCCTGGATCTGTCACCCATCATCGTGATGGTAGGGCTAAGCCTGCTGTTGTTGGCGATCAAACACCTCGTGCGCTGAGCCGACTGCTGCCCACCTCGGCACACCACCTGCCGAATAACCTCCTGGCCCCGTGTGGCAAAGGCCTTGAATCCTAAGGCGTAAGCGCGCCGGGCAGGGGATGTCAGTTTTCCGCCAGCTGCTCACGTAAGTGCCTATTGCGTAGGCATTTTCGCTGTACTAATAATGAGATTAAGCAAACGCTAGGAACTGTGGCCAGGGACCCCACGTTTTGGGGTCTTGGTTTTTCCGGCGCTGCATTCCCGAAACGAAGGAACCAATCGAGGCTCGCTTGACCGGGTCCCTGAACGCCGCCGCTGTCGCCGCGCCGCAGCGCTCGCTCACCGATTACAACGCCTTCACCAAGCGTATCGGTGACTACACGCGCTGGCGCGAGGAGCTGACGCAGATCATCCAGGACTATCAGGGCTGGGTGGAAACCCAGGGGCTCACCAGCGGCGAGGACGATTTACGCATCTACGAACTGCTCGAGGCGCTCAAGGCCGACAAGCTGGTCGTCGCCATGGTCGCCGAATTTTCGCGCGGCAAGAGCGAGCTGATTAACGCTATCTTCTTCTCTGAATACCGTCAGCGCCTCGTGCCTTCGGACGCCGGGCGCACGACCATGTGTCCGACCGAAATTCTGTGGGACGAACAGCAGGCACCGAGCCTCAAGCTCTTGCCGATCATTACCCGCAAGACGCCCACCACTATCGCCGAATACAAGCACATGCCGGCGCATTGGAGCGTGCTGCCCCTCGACACGACCTCGGCGCAGGCGATGGCCACCACGCTGCAAGAGCTGATACGCGTGCAGAGCGTCACGGTCGCGGAGGCGCACACGCTTGGCCTTCACGAAGGGCCGAGCGACAAGGTGCCGGCGGACGCACAGGTTCAGATCCCGGTGTGGCGTCACGCGATCATCAATTTCCCCCACCCCTTGCTCAAGCAGGGCTTGGTGATACTCGACACGCCCGGTCTCAACTCGCTCGGCACTGAACCCGAGCTGACCTTAAGCCTCTTGCCGAAAGCGCACGCGATGCTGTTCGTCCTGGCGGCGGATGCGGGCGTCACCAAGTCCGACCTGCAGGTATGGACGGAGCACGTGCGAGTCGCGACGGGCGGCTCGCCGATGGGACGCTTCGCCGTGCTTAACAAGATCGACACCCTGTGGGACGAGTTGCGCGACGAGAGTCACGTCAAAGCCACGCTCGCGCGCCAGGTCGAGGAAACCGCGCGCGCCCTGGGTGTACCAAAGAGCCAGGTATTTCCAGTGTCGGCGCAGAAGGGTCTGGTGGCGAAGGTGCGCGGCGATCATGCGCTTCTTGCGCGCAGTGGGCTGCCGGGCTTAGAGCGGCGTCTGTCGACCGAGTTGATCGCCGCCAAGCAGCAGATCCTGCGCGGCAAAATCACGCGCGACATGGGCACGATCATCGAAACCACCAAGGCCATGGTCGAGGGCCGCAAGCAGGCGGTCGGCAACCAGATGGCGGAGCTGCGCGCACTTTCGGGCAAGAGCCAA
>CP070641.1:611029-616336 GCA_020354085.1 Pseudomonadota bacterium | reverse complement strand
GTTTGTTGAAATAGTCCCAGCATTTGCCAGTCTTTGCCGAGCGTTGGCTCGGTTACACTGTCGCTTGGTCTGGAACTGTCGGTAAGCAAGTCGTGGTCCACATCCCCTTCGACAATCACTTCGCCCGTCTGGGCGAGCCGTTTTTTGCCAAGGCGCAGCCGATGCCGGTGACGCGACCGACGTTGATCAAATTCAATGTCGAGCTGGCGCGCGAGTTGGGAATATCAGCGGACGGTGTCGGCGATGCGGAGTTGGCGGATCTATTCTCCGGCAACGCGCTACCGGCCGGGGCCGAGCCCTTGGCGATGGCCTACGCGGGCCATCAATTCGGCCAGTTCGTCCCACAGCTCGGCGACGGGCGTGCGATTTGGCTCGGTGAGCTGCGCACGGCGGACGGCGCCCGGTTCGATGTGCAGCTTAAAGGGAGCGGGCGCACCGCCTATTCGCGTGGCGGTGACGGTCGCGCGGCGCTCGGGCCGGTGCTGCGCGAGTACCTGGTGAGCGAGGCGATGCATAAGCTCGGTGTGCCGACCACCCGTGCGCTGGCCGCGGTGGCGACCGGCGATGTGGTCGCGCGCGAGCGCCCGTTGCCGGGTGGTGTGATTACGCGCGTGGCCGGGAGTTTCATCCGCGTGGGGACGTTTCAGTATTTCGCCGTGCGCGGCGATGTCGCGGCAGTGAAAAAGCTCGCTGACTATGTCATTGCGCGCAACTACCCGGAGTTGGCCGATGCCGAGCAGCCATACGTGTCGTTGCTTGCGGCGGTGATCGCGCGCCAGGCGCGCTTGATCGCACAATGGATGCAGTTCGGATTTATTCACGGCGTTATGAACACCGACAACATGTCGATCGCCGGCGAGACGATCGATTACGGGCCCTGTGCCTTCATGGACGCGTATGCGCACCAGCGCGTCTTCAGCTCGATCGATCACTACGGGCGCTACGCCTATAACAGCCAGCCGGGCATCGGTTTGTGGAATCTGATTCGTCTCGCCGAAACGCTGTTGCCGTTATTTGCGGATGACACGGACCAAGCGGTGAAGATCGCGGAGCAGCATCTGGAGACTTACAAGGACCAGTATGAAGCGGCTTGGCTCGCCCGCATGCGCGCGAAGCTGGGTCTCACGGCGGGCGCGGGATCCGATGAGGAGGACAGAGCGCTAGTCGCGGCCTTGCTCGATATCATGGACGCCAATGAAGCGGACTTTGCGCTGACGTTCTATCAGTTGTCGCGCCTCGCTGCGCAGGCTGGCGCGCGCGATCAGGACGCGCAGGTATTGTTCGCCCAACCTGCGCAATTTGATGACTGGCTCGGCAAGTGGCGCGAGCGCCTGAAGCGCGAGAGTCAGAGTGATGCGGCGCGCCAGGCGAGCATGCAGGCGATCAACCCGGTGTATATTCCCCGCAACCATCAGATCGAGGCGGCGATTCGGGCCGCCGAAGACCGCGGGGACTACTCCGTGTTTTACGAACTGCACGCGGTGCTTCAGAAACCGTTTGTGGAGCAGGCCGGAAAAGAGCGCTATCGCCTGCCGCCGGAACCGGAGGAAGTGGTGTCGAAAACCTTCTGCGGTACCTAAGTGGGCTATGCGAACGGAGGAATGACAGGTGATTCGAGTGCCAGGTAGGTGGACGGTGGCGGCAGCCGTGGCGGTCAGCGTGGTAGTTGGTTGGGTTCAGCCGGTGTCAGCCGAGTCGACGCCGTCGACCATCGGTATCGTGGTCATGCACGGCAAGGGCGGTATGCCCAAGGGTTTGGTGGGGGAGCTTGCTTCCACGCTTGAGGAAAAGGGCTTTCTGGTCGCGAATATCGAAATGCCTTGGTCGAAGAGGCGCCAGTACGATGTCGACGTTTCCACCGCTGACAAGGCAGTCATGTCTGCTCTGGACCGGCTGCGGGGCAAGGGTGCGACTCATGTTTTTGTCGCCGGCCACAGTCAGGGCGGGGTGTACGCGTTGCAGTTCGGTGGCAAGCACACGGTGAACGGAATCATCGCCATCGCACCCGGCGGAAATGTCGCCAGTGAATTTTTTCGAGACAAGCTCGGCGCGACGGTGGCGGAGGCGCGTGCCCTCGTGGCCGAGGGCAAGGTCAGTGAGAGGACGAAATTTTACGACTTCGAGGGTTCCAAGGGCGCTATTCCGGTCACGACCACGCCCACCATTTACCTGACCTGGTTTGATCCGGATGGTGCGATGAATCAATGGTCGGCGGTGAAAACGATGAACCCGAAGGTTCCAGTTCTGTATATTGTGCCGACCAGCGATTACCCGGCGTTGCGCAAAGTGAAGCAAGAAATGTTCGGCGCGCTGCCTTCGCACCCGTTGACCAAGCTCTACGAGCCGAACGCGAACCATATCAACGCACCGACTGCTTCGATCGGCGAAATCGCACGCTGGGCGACCGACGTCGCGAGCAAGGCGGGCGCGGCTCGCAATCCTTGAGGCTGCGCATCACCGAATCAGACCATCTAATGACGTCCGCCGAATCAACCGCCATATTCAGACGCGCTTGGTCACTGTACGACCTGATCGCGGCGCACAATTACATGTATCACCGCGAGATATATGCGAAGCTCGCGGACCTCCTCATGCGCCACCAAAGGCCGAACCGCTATCGCGTGCTCGACCTGGGATGCGGGAATGCCCGCTTTTTCGCACCCTGTCTGATGCAATCTCCTCCGGCACACTACGAAGGTGTGGACTTGTCGGAAGCCGCCCTGGAAGAGGCGCGCGGCTACCTTGCGAAGCTGCCTTGTCCGGTCGTACTGAGGCACGGCGACTTGCTGGAGGCCGCCGAATCCACCGACAAGCAGTGGGACGTCGTCTTCACGGGATTCGCGCTTCATCACCTGACGAGCGCTGAGAAGGCTCGCTTCTTCCGGTCCGTCGAGCGCAGTCTTTCAGACAGTGGGTGGCTGCTGATGGTCGATGTCGTACGGGAAGAAAATCAGAGCCGTGAAGATTACCTGGCGGGTTATCTGCGGCTCATGCGCGAACAATGGACGCAAATCCCCCGCGATCAACTGGAAACCGCCTGCGAGCACGTCGCGGCCTACGATTACCCGGAATCGCCGTCCACGCTGGCCAGCATGGCAGGCGCCGCAGGACTGACGAGCAGCCTGCTGCTAAATCGTTATGGGCAGCACTATTCTGTTCTCTTCTCGCGCCACGGTCTGCCGGAAGATGCCAAGTAGATAGACAGACGGCTGTGTTAAGGTAGCGACGATGGAAACCAGGAACGTTCAGTCAATCGTGTCGTGGGTAGCGCTCGCTTTCTCGGTCATGGCGTTGGTGTTTTCACTATTGGCTTGGCTCGATCGTGGCCGAGGCTCCGTGCAACCAGCAGCGCCGTCGGCTGCGCCGTCCTTGCGCGCACCGTTTTCGCCAGGCGGTCAGTCCGTGGATCTCGCCAGCATGACACCGCGCGAGGCGGCGGATCGGCTGTTCAACCGGGTGATGACCGCCAGCGAAAACGGCAATACTGCGGAGGCGATGCAGTTCGCACCGATGGCGTTGCAGGCCTATGAGCAGGTAGGGACCTTGGACGATGATGCGCGCTTTCACGTTGCCTTGATTCATTTGGCGTTGGGCGACGTCAAAGGCGCGCGTGTGCAAGTCGACCAGATGAAGCGTTCCGCACCCAACCATTTGCTGGCCATCATGCTGGAGCACGACATGGCCGAGCGCAGTGGGGACAAAGCTGCGGCCGCACGTGCCTATAAGAGCTTTTTGGCCGCTTTCGACAAAGAGATAGTCATGGGTAGACCCGAGTACCGCGACCACGGCGGCAGCATCGATCGCTTCCGCCAAGCGGCGCAGGCCGCCAGTGCGGGCAAGAAGTAGGCACGACGGGTCGACCGGATCGCTAACGACGTGCCGGCGAGACGATGCTCACAAAGGTGACATCCGCGTTCGCCCGGGTTTCGCATGAATCTCCACAGCAAGCTTAAGCAGCGCGAAGCCGAAGGGCGGCCGCTCGGCATCGGGCTGATCGGCGCCGGCAAGTTCGGTTCCATGTACCTGTCGCAGGCCCGCCGCACGCCGGGCATGCGGCTCACGGTGGTGGCGGATCTCTACCCGGAGCGCGCACGGCAAGCGCTCACCAAGGTCGGCTGGCCGGCGGCGGCGCTCGACGCCGTGCGCTTTACCGACGATGTCGCCGGACTCATCGCCTCTGACGCGGTCGATATCGTCATCGACGCCACCGGCAGCCCGGCCGCCGGCATCCGCCACGTGCTCGGTTGCTGTGAGCACGGCAAGCACATAGTAATGGTGAACGTCGAGGCCGATGCGCTCGCCGGCCCCTTGCTTGCGCAGCGCGCTCGCGCGGCCGGCATCGTCTACTCGCTCGCTTATGGCGATCAGCCGGCGCTCATCTGCGAGCTCGTCGACTGGGCGCGCGCTTGCGGCTTCGAGGTACTCGCCGCGGGCAAGGGCACCAAGTATCTGCCGGAGTATCATCGCTCAACGCCGGATACGGTATGGCCGTATTACGGCTTCACGCCGGAGATGGTGGCGGCTGGCGACTTCAACGCGCGCATGTTCAACAGCTTTCTCGATGGCACCAAGAGCGCGATCGAGATGGCGGCGCTCGCCAATGCCACGGGACTTACGCCCGCACCCGATGGTCTCGCCTTCCCGCCGTGCGGGGTGGACGATCTGCCGCACGTATTGCGGCCGCAGGCCGACGGCGGTCAGCTGCATCATCGCGGCCAGGTCGAGGTTATCTCCTCGCTCGAGCGCGACGGGCGGCCGGTGTACCGCGACCTGCGCTGGGGCGTGTACGTCACCTTCGCCGCCGATAGCGATTACGTGCGGCGCTGCTTCAAGGAGTACGGACTCGTGACCGACAGCGCGGGCAATGTCTCAGCACTCTACCGGCCGTGCCATTTGATCGGGCTTGAGCTCGGCATCAGCGTGGCGAGTGTTGGCGTGCGCGGCGAGTCGACCGGTGCGCCGACGGGTTTTCGTGGCGACGTGGTCGCGACCGCCAAGCGCGACCTCGCGGCGGGCGAGATGCTGGACGGCGAGGGCGGTTATCTGGTGTACGGTAAGTTGATGCCGGCCGCTGATTCGCTCAAGCTCGGCGGGCTGCCGCTCGGGCTCGCGCACGGCGTCAAACTCAAGCGGCCGGTCAAGACCGGTGCGTCGGTGCGTTGGGACGATGTCGATATCGACGCCGACAGCGAGGCGGTGCAATTCCGCCGCGAGATGGAGCGCGCCTTCACGCCGGGCGCGGGACAGAGAGACCATGCTTGAAAGCGGTTCTCGCTAGTATGCGAGCGGGGTTATTCCGAGGTGACA
>CP070641.1:605596-610929 GCA_020354085.1 Pseudomonadota bacterium | reverse complement strand
CAGTCGGCTGCCTGCATGTCCGGCCGATCCTGAATATGAAGGACGAAGCCGGTGCCAAGAAGATGCGCGCCATTGCCGAAGAAGCCTTCGCCATGGTACGCGAATACAAGGGCTCGCACTCGGGCGAGCATGGCGACGGCCTCGCGCGCTCGGAATTTCACGAGCCCATGTTCGGTTCGCGCCTGGTGCGCGCCTTCGAGGAAGTCAAAGACTTGTTTGATCCGGCCGGTGTGTTCAATCCCGGTAAGATCGTGCATGCGCCGCGCATGGACGACCGTGGATTGTTTCGCTACAAGCCCGGCTACGCGACCATGGAGGTTGATACTGCGCTCGATTGGACGGAATGGGGCGGCTTCGCTGCGGCGGTGGAGATGTGCAACAACAATGGCGCCTGTCGCAAGCGCGAGCCTGGCGTGATGTGTCCGTCGTATCGTGCCACGCTCGATGAACAGCATCTCACGCGCGGCCGTGCCAATACACTGCGCTTGGCCTTGAGTGGCCAACTGGGACCAGACGCGTTTACGTCGACAGAGATGCACGAGACGTTCGATCTGTGTGTGAGCTGCAAGGCCTGTCGGCGCGAGTGCCCAACCGGCGTCGACATGGCAAAGATGAAGATCGAGTTCTTGTTTCACTATCGGCGTCAGCACGGCCTTCCTCTGCGCGAGCGGTTGGTCGCCTATCTGCCACGCTACGCTCCATGGGCGGCACGGTTAAGTTTTTTGGCGAATCTACGCGACCGGATTCCCGGCTTGGCGCGGATGAGTCAATGGCTAACGGGTTTCAGCGCCGAGCGGCGCTTGCCACGTTGGCGACGCGATGCTTTTGGGGCCCTGCCGCACGACGCACCCACCGCGAGCTTCGGGCGTGAAGCCGCAGACAGGCCATCCTTGGCCTGCGGCCCTCGCCTCGGTCCGATCGGCGAAGTGGTGCTATTGGTCGACACCTTTAATCGCTGGTTCGAACCCGAGAACGCACGTGCGGCGCTCGCGGTACTGGAGGCCGCAGGTTACCGTGTGCACCTAGCGCGAGCGCTCGATTCGCAGCGGCCACTGTGTTGCGGTCGGACTTTCCTCACCGCGGGCCTTGTCGACGAGGCGCGCATCGAGGCGCGCCGGGTAATCGCGGCACTGGCTCCGTATGTGGCGCGCGGCGTACCGATCGTTGGTCTTGAGCCGTCGTGCCTGCTCACGCTGCGCGATGAATTCCCGTCGATGCTGCCCGGTGCCGAGACCATGGAATTGGCCGCGCATGCACTCCTGTTCGAAGAGTTCCTCGTCCAGGAGCACGACGCCGGTCGGCTGCAACTTGACCTCAAGCCCTTGCCGCAATCACAAGCGCTACTGCACGGCCATTGCCATCAAAAGGCCTTCGGTGCGATGCCCGCGGTGCAAAAGGCGCTGCGCTTCGTGCCTGGATTGGAGGTACATGCGATTGAGGGTGGATGTTGCGGTATGGCCGGCGCCTTTGGATTCGATGCGCGCCATCAGGCGATTTCGAAGAAGATGAGCGAACAAGGACCGCTACCCGCCGTGCGCGCGGCCGGACCGGACGTACTGATCGTTGCCGATGGTACAAGCTGCCGTCAACAGATTCACGATTTCGCCGACCGCCACGCACAGCACGTTGCGCGGATTCTGTGCGCGGCATTGCGCGCCGCGCCTCATTGAGGAACTTAAACCATGAACATGATTCCCGAACCGCTCGTGAATACGGTACCCAAGCCGACCCCGATTGCGCGCCGCGCGTTGCACGATGAAGTCGTGCAACGACTGCGTGACTTGATCGTCGAAGGGGTGTTGGCCGCTGGCGCACGGATTTCGGAGCGTGAGCTGTGCGAGCGCTTCGGCATCTCGCGCACACCGCTGCGCGAGGCGTTCAAGGTGTTGGCGTCAGAGGGGTTGATCGACCTCCAGCACCATCGCGGCGCCATCGTGTCCACGCTCACCGATCGAGACGTTGATAACATGTTCGATGTGATGGAGACACTGGAATCGCTCGCCGGGGAGACAGCCTGTGCCCGTGCCGGTGATGCCGCCATTGAGCGTATCGTGGCGTTGCACCAGCAAATGCTCCTGCATCACGGGCGCAACGAGTTGCCAGAGTACTTTCGTTTCAATCAGCAGATTCATGAGGCCATTGTCGAGGCGGCGGGTAACCCAGTGCTCGCCAATGTCTACCGCGGTTTAAGCGCACGCATACGGCGTGCGCGCTACATGGCCAACCTTTCGCGCCCGCGCTGGGATCAGGCCGTAGCCGAGCACGAAGAGATCCTGCGCGCCTTAAAGGCGCGTGAGGGCGCGCGCCTGGGTCGGCTGCTGCGCGACCATCTGCGGCACAAGCGTGACGTGGCCAAGGCGGTATTGCGCGCGCAACCAACCGATTCGCCCTAGCGGTGCATGCGTCGTGTTTCCAACCCTGCGATTCTCCGTGCCGAATGACCGAGCGATTGTGCTTGAGGTACGGCATGCCTTGGCTGCCGGCGCGAGCGCGCGCGACCGTGATAAGGCGCTCGCGCATATCGCACGCATGGCGGCGCAGGGTGTGAAGCCACCGCCCCATGTGCCGATGCTCTATCCGCTCATGCCGACGCTCGTCACAAACGCCAGTGATGTTGGGGTGATAGGCGATGACAGCACGCCTGAGATCGAGCCGGTGCTGTTCCACGTCGGCGGTGTTGATTACGTCACGGTTGGTAGTGACCACACCGACCGCCGCATTGAGGCCCGCTCCGCCCTACAGGGAAAAAATTCCTGCCCCAAGATCGTGGCCGCAGCGGCCTGGCCGCTCGAGCAGGTGCGCGATCACTGGGACGAGCTAACGCTGCAATCGCGCTGTAGCGGGCAGGTGCTGCAGGAAGGCCGCCTGTCGCATCTTCTGCCGTGGGACGAGTTGCTTGCCTTTGTGGACGCGCAAGACGGTGTCAACCGCGAAGGACGGCTGGTTTTTTGCGGCACGGTGCCGACACTCAAGACGCCATCGGCTAGAAATGCGCACATTGAGTTGACGTTGCATGATCCGATTGGCGGCGCGTCGTTGCAACATCGTTATCGTGTGCACGTGCGCCAACCGTACTTCGTCACTGATTCGGCGCCGACAGCGAGTTAGCGAACGGGCGTTTGACTTAATCGCGCCAGGAGAGCGGCGGTTCGTCGAGGATTGCGGCCTGCTCTTTGAGCGTCAAAATTTGGTCCTCCCAATAGCGTTGCGTGTTGAACCACGGGAAGGCGCGCGGGAATGCCGGGTCGTCCCAGCGGCGCGTGAGCCAGGCGCTGTAGTGCAGCAGACGCAACGTGCGCAGGGACTCGATGAGCGCGAGCTCGCGCGGATCGAAGTCCATGAACTCGGTGTAGCCTGAAAGCAGAGCGCTCACCTGCTGTTCGCGGTCTGCGCGCTCGCCGGCGAGCAGCATCCAAAGGTCCTGGACGGCCGGCCCCATCATGCAATCATCGAAATCAACGAAGTAGGGACCCTCGCGACCCCACAAAATATTTCCTAGGTGGCAATCGCCGTGCAGGCGCAGCCAGCGAACGGACGCGGCGGCGGCAAAGGCGTCCTCTAACCGTGGTAACAAGTAGTCGGTAATCGCCACATACGATAGGCGCAAATCGTCGGGGATCATGGCTGAGGTCTTGAGTATGTGCACCGGCGTGTGACCGAACTCTTCGACACTAAACCGCAGCCGGTGGGCAAATGATTGCGCGCTTCCGAGTCGATGCAGGCGACCGAGAAAGCGACCCAGCACGCGATAGTCGTCGCTGTTGTTGAGCTCGGTCGCGCGTCCCGGTTGCCAGGGGAAAAGCGTAAAACGAAAGCCGGCGTGCACGGCCAGGGTGCTGCCCGGTGTACAGGCGCGCGGCGCCACCGCGGGTATCTCATGCTCATGCAGTTCCGTGGCAAAGGCGTGCTCTTCGAGAATCGCGGCATCGCTCCATCGCGCCGGGCGGTAGAACTTCGCCACCACGGGCGGCGCATCCTCCAGCTCCAGGCGGTAGACACGATTCTCGTAGCTGTTGAGTGCCAATAGCGCCCCGGTGCAGCGTACGCCACAGGTCTCGACCGCGGTCAGAATGGCTTCGGGCGTGAGCTGATCGTAAGGATGGTTGGCGGTCATGGCCGGGCTGCGGCACGGCCACGCGCCGTGCTACATTTTGCTTTTGCGCAGTATAGGCCCTTCATGATTCAGACGAACAATCCCTTGCTGGAATTTGCCGAACCTGGCCGGTCCGGCGCCGTGGGCACCGATCCGACACGCAGTTTACCGCGCTTCTCCGACATACGTCCTGAACATGTGCAGCCGGCGCTCGAGGCGCTGCTGGCGGATAATCGCGCGCAACGCGAGCAGCTGCTGAGTCGCGGCAGTCGGTATACCTGGGACAACTTGGCGCAGCCCTTGGAAGATATGAGCGAGCGACTGAGCCGCATGTGGTCGCCGGTTTCGCACTTGAACTCGGTAATGAACAACGAGGCCTTGCGCGAGGTGTACAACGAATGCTTGCCCAAGCTCTCGGAGTATTTTACGGAGCTCGCGCAAGATGAGCGCATCTACACTGCCTACAAGGAGATAAAGGCGAGCCCCGCGTACCGCGGTTTATCTGCGGCGCAGAAAAAGATCATCGACAATACGCTGCGGGATTTTCGGCTCGCCGGCGCCGAACTGCCGGCCGCCAAGAAGGCGCGTTTCAAAGACGTGCAAATGGAACTTTCACAATTACAGAGCAAGTATTCCGAGAATGTTCTCGACGCCACTCAGGCCTGGGATTTGATGGTGATCGAAGAGGCCCGGTTGTCGGGCCTGCCAGAGACGGCGCGGGCACTGGCGCAGCAGTCGGCGCAATCCGTCGGAAAGCCCGGTTGGCGCTTCACGCTCGAGTTCCCTTCTTACCTCGCGATCATGACCTATGCCGATCAGCGCGAGCTCAGGCGTCAGATGTACGAGGCGTTTGTCACGCGCGCGAGCGATCAGGGCCCGCATGCCGGGCGCTGGGACAACGGCCCGCTCATGGTGCAGATCTGCAAGCTGCGCCAGGAAGCGGCTGAGCTGCTCGGGTTTGCCCATTACGCGGAGTATGCCCTGCAAACCCGCATGGCCAAGACGGTCCCGGAAGTTATGGACTTTCTCGACTTGCTGGCCGCGCGCTCGCGCCCGGCGGCAAGGCACGATCTCGAGCAGCTGCGTCGCTTTGCAAAAGAAGCGCACGGGGTGGCAGAGCTTGCGCCCTGGGACCTTGCTTACTATGGCGAGAAACTGCGCCAAGCGCGGTATGACATCTCGCAGGAGCAGGTGCGGCCCTATCTGCCCGACACGCGCGTGTTGGCCGGACTGTTCCAGG
>CP070641.1:599918-605496 GCA_020354085.1 Pseudomonadota bacterium | reverse complement strand
TCCGTACGGTGCCCTATGGCGCCGACACCGAGATACTGCCGGGTGTCAGCCTGCGCTTGTGCGACGCCGGGCATATCCTCGGCTCGGCGATTGTGCAACTGCGCGTTGCGACCAACAGCCAACGCAAGACGGTCGTGTTCAGTGGTGACCTCGGTCATGCCGGCGCACCTATCTTGCGAGACCCTCAGCGAGTGACAGGCGCCGATCTCGTTGTGTTGGAGAGCACCTACGGCGACCGCAACCACCGCTCCTGGGATGCGACTTGGGCCGAGCTGGCGCAGGTCTTCAATAACACCGAGCGGATTCGCGGCAACATCCTGATCCCGGCTTTCGCGGTCGGGCGCAGTCAGGAGATTCTGTACATCATGAAACAACACTACCGCGAATGGCGTCTCGATCGTTGGCGCGTCTTTCTGGACAGTCCCATGGCCATTGAGGCGACCGAAGTGTACTCGCGCCATTGGGCAGAGCACGATCAGGATGCCGCACGTCTGCGTCGTGGCGGCAATCCCTTTGCGCTGCCCAATCTGCACATCACACGCACACCGGCACAGTCGATGGCAATCAATCGAATCAATGCGGGGGCAATCATCATTGCCGGCAGTGGTATGTGCACCGGCGGACGCATTCGCCATCATCTGAAACACAACATTTGGCGCGAACAGACGCAGATTGTCTTTGTCGGCTTTCAGGCGGCCGGTACCCTGGGGCGGCGCCTGGTCGATGGGGCGAGACATATTCGGCTATGGGGTGAGACTATGCGGGTGGCGGCACGCGTGCACACGATCGGCGGCCTGTCGGCGCATGCCGGCCAGGCGCAGTTGCTCGGCTGGTACGAAGGCTTCCGCAATCGTCCGCCGGTCGCCCTCGTGCACGGCGAAGTTGGCGCCATGCGGTCGCTCGGTGCACTTCTCAAAAAACGCTACGGCGCCCAGGTGTCGCTGCCCACGGTGCGCAGTTCGCTCGATGTCGTTTAGCGAGAGCCATTCTGAGGTCAATTAGGGGAATTTATTGACCTAGGTCAAAGCGTAGAGGCTCGTCGTCCAAAACACTACGAAGGTTGCGCGTAGCGTCCTCCGCTTAACAAACCAACGCACGCCCATGGCGGTGTGATGCCGGCACCGTCCCTAATCCATTTGCTTTGAGTGAGGAGGTTCTGCATGTCCATATCATCTCGCGCGGTGCTCCTGTCCCTGGGAGCCGCCGGCCTGCTGGTCGTTGCATCCGCCCAGGCGGCCGATGCACCGGTTTCGGCGGCCCAGGCTGCCAATATGGCAGTCAATTGTTTTTCCTGTCACGGACCCGAGGGACGCAGTCCCGGTTCCATCCCCAGCCTGCAGCAACTCACGGCGGTAAATATCGTCGCCTTGATGAAGGATTTTCGCTCGGGCAAGCGGCCGTCAACGGTGATGGGTCGGCACGCCAAGGGTTATACCGATGCCGAAGTTGAGGCGCTGGCGGGTTACATCGCCGGCCTAAAGAAGTAAGGAGGCGATCATGAGCAATTTCTCACGTCGTAGTTTCATCAAGATCGCCGGTGCCGCCGGTGCCGCCACGGCGCTCGGCTCCCTCGCGTATGCACCCCGCGCCCGCGCGGCTGGCGGCCATGTGGTCGTGATTGGTGGTGGTTTTGGCGGTGCTAGCTGCGCCAAGTACCTGCGGCGCGCCGATTCCGGAATCAAGGTCACCCTCATCGAGAAGCAAAAGGAATTCATTACCTGTCCGTTCAGCAATCTGGTGCTCGGCGGACTCAAGCAAATGGATGACATCACGCACAAGTTCGACACCTTGCAGAAGAAGTATGGTGTGGACGTCGTGCACGACACCGTCACCGAGATTGATCCAGCAGGTAAGAGCGTCAAACTGAAGAGCGGCAAGTCGATCAAGTATGATCGGCTGGTCGTTTCGCCGGGCATTTCGCTCAAGTGGGGCTCGATCGAAGGATATGACGAAAAGGCGGCCGAGATCATGCCGCATGCCTGGAAGGCTGGAGCGCAGACGGTACTGCTGCGCAAGCAACTTGAGGCCATGAAAGATGGCGGTGTCGTGGTAATGGCGTCGCCGCCCAATCCGTTCCGCTGCCCGCCCGGCCCGTATGAGCGCGCCAGCATGATCGCGCACTACCTGAAGAAGCATAAGCCCAAATCCAAGATCCTAATCCTCGACGCCAAGGATAAGTTCTCGAAGCAAGGGCTATTCCAAGCCGGCTGGCAACAGCACTACCCCGGAATGATCGAATGGGTGGCGGGCGCCAAGGGCGGCGTGGTCAAAGCGGTAGATACAAAGAAGATGATTGTCGACGCGCTGGACAAACACAAAGCCGATGTCGCCAACGTCATCCCAGCCCAGGCCGCCGGCAAGATCGCCATCAAAGCCGGACTCGCCGACGACAAGGGCTGGTGCCCGGTGGATCCCAAGACCTTCGAGTCCCAGAAACACCCCGGCATCCACGTGATCGGCGACGCCAGTATTGCCGGCGCCATGCCGAAATCAGGCTTTGCCGCAAGCAGTCAGGGAAAAATCTGTGCGGCGGCGATCGTGGCGATGATGCGCGGCAAGACCATTGCCGACGTTTCCTATGTCAACACCTGCTACAGCATCGTTGCGCCCAAGCACGGCATCTCAGTCGCGGCTGTCTATCGGGTGACCGATAAGGGAATCGTCGCGGTACAGGGTGCGGGCGGCGTGAGCCCAGCGGATGCACCGGCCGCGTTCCGCGAGGAGGAGTACAAGTACACCTACGGGTGGTATGACTCAATCACCGCGGATATTTGGGGCTAGTCGAAACTTGGCCCAATGGTCGAACGGGGCGGCGCAGCCGCCCCGTTTTTTCTTAATCGTCGGTCAGAATCCGATGCGAACGCCGATCATGCCGCTTTTGTCGAGATCCGCATCGATGTTGTCCTTGAATTCGGCGCGTGCCTTGCGATAACCGACGTATACGCTTGCCGTCCCCTTGACGACTTCATACTCGAGCCGTGCCCCGGCCTCCCAGAATTGCGTACCGTCGAGACCGGTTACGATATCCGGCGCGTAGTACCCGTAGGCCCCAATCGCAAACGGCCCGTTACCGGGAAACCATCGAAACTGCCCGCCGAGACCAAGTGCCAGCAAGTCAAAATTACCCGAGATGTTGTTGGGGTCACCAATGGAGGCTCCATAGATGCGTCCACCCAAGCCCGCTTCCGTGCGCGACGTTCCGCTGGTGCGTTCACCGGTAGCTACCAGGCCTGTGTAGGCAAGCCAGGAGTCGTACTTGTCGTTAACCACGCCACCGACGGTGAATTCTGCGCTGCGAAAATTGGTCGCGTAGCGCGCCTCGACCGAGTCGCTGTTCAAGTTGATATCGATCGCATCGGCCGACGCCGCACCGGCCCATAGGGTCACGGCCATCAGCGACAATATGCGCGCAAGATTCACGTTTCGCCCTCCCATCCTTTTGCCACAAGCAGAAAATGTGGCGCGCATGATAGCGCAGCCCGGGCGCTGCACGCGAGCCGCGGGGGCTAGCTGCTGGGGAGGGCAAGAACGGTTTGGCCGCGGGCCTTGAGCTTGGCGTGATCGAGTGCTTCGTCGGCGCGTCGCAGTAGTGCGGAGGCCTTCTCGCCGGGCGCATACACTGCCAACACACTCGAGAAACCCGGCATTGGGAAGTGGCTGTCGTTGTGGGTCAGGAACGCCTCCTTCACCCGCTTGCGCGCCTTGTTGAGCGCACGAATCGCGCCTTCCTTTTGCGTATTGGGAAACAATACCGCAAACGAATCTTCATCATAGCGCGCGACAACGTCGTACGAGCGGAAGCTTCCGAGAATCTCGGAGGCATAGCAGCGCAACACCGCGTCACCCGCCTCGCGCCCGTGTTCGCGATTGATCGCTTCAAGGCCGTCGATGTCGACGAGCGCCAGCGTCAACGCAAAACCATAGCGCCGCACGCGCCCGATCTCAGATTCCAGATTGCGCACGAAGCTCTCGGTCTTTGGCAATCCGGTCAGTTCGTCGTTGAGACTGTGCTTGCGTGCCTTACCGAGCTCACGGCGCAACTGCGTGCGCTCGACCTCGGCGGCGCGTACCCGTTCGGCGGCGCTGGTCAATTGATGCTGTAGCGTCTCGCGCTCGCGCATCAGCTCCTGGAGACCGTTGGCGATGAGCTGCTTTACCTCGTTGAAATCACGGATCGCGTTATCGACTCGCGCGATGGCACGGCTCTGCGTGTTGAGCAACGCATCGAATTCCTGGTTGAACGTAATACTTTCGGTCACGCGGTCGACCAAGGCCGACACCTGCGCACCAGTGGGCGTCGATTCCCTTGGCGGCTGCTCTGGTGCGGCGGCATCCTGCGCGGGCGGAGCGGCCGATGGCGTTTGGCCCGCCGTCGATTCGGAACCGTTCTCTGGCGCTTCCAGGTGAACCGGCGGCAAGTCCACCGCCGGATAGGTCGGGTCTCCGGCCTCGCTACCTGAGTCCTCAACCGATGCCATCGCGATAGGCGCGATTTCGGGCGACGCGGTAGCGGTCGCATCGAGGTCTGATTCCGGCACAGGTCGAACGTCGTCGGCAACCGGCTGGCTTGCCCCCGGCGGGGACGACGCCGGCTCGATCGACCTCTCTTTTTGTTCCGAATCGACCGCTGGTGGCGGAGAGGTTGCGGGAGACGGCAGATGCAACATGAGGCGCTGTTGGATCAGGCGCGCCTTGACGCGCGTCGGGGGTGGATTGGCCTCGTCCTTGGCGTATCGACCGAGGATAGAGTTAAGAAAGGTCACGAACGCCAGCTCGATGCGCCCGTCGGCGCCGGCGAAGCGCTGTAGCCCCCGCTCGATTAGCGTGTAGAGGGCCGCGCCATCGGGGCTACGGCGCAGCCCCTCGAGGTGACGGCGGATGGTGACCAGTAAATCGGGGTCAATGACCGACGGCTGTGCGGACGACACGCAACGGCTCTCCCAACGGCTAAGTGCTGGACTTCACTGAAACCTTAGTCCATTCCGTCGGGGTTTGCCGCTCCCTATTTTTAAGCCGAACCGCCGGCTATCGCGGCGTTAGTCAGTATTCCGTCACTTCGGATTCGGTCGTCGAGACGAAGGTGGCCGGCAGCTCGGCCTCGATACGGTTACGGCCCATGTGCTTGGCGCGGTAGAGGGCGCGGTCGGCCCGGTCGATCAGCTCTTTGGCTGACTCGCCCGGCGCATAGAGCGTGAGACCAGCAGAAAAGGTCGGCACGGGCAGGGGCTTGCCCCCGTACTCGCAGCGCAGCTCGAGCGCACGGCTGCGCACCTTGTTGATCGCAGCCAGCGCGCCCTCGCGATCGGTGTTGGGCAATAGCACAGCGAACTCCTCCCCGCCGTAGCGGGCCACCATGTCGTGATGGCGCAGGATGGTCAGCACATGCTGGGCGTAGCAACGCAAGACTTCATCACCGGCAGTGTGGCCGTAGACGTCGTTGATCGACTTGAATTCGTCAAGGTCGATTAGGACCAATGCGAGGGTCGTGCCGTAGCGTTGCGAACGACCAATTTCGTCCTGCAGCCGACGCATAAAGGCGCGGCGGTTGGACAAGCCAGTGAACTCGTCCGTCAGCGAC
>CP070641.1:594228-599818 GCA_020354085.1 Pseudomonadota bacterium | reverse complement strand
CGGCGACCGGACGTGGGCGCGACTTTACGAACCCATCGGGCGACTCGTCATCGTTGCCGCGCGGCGCATAGGCTATATGCAAACCGGCAGCATACACACGTACCTCGCCTATTCGTTCATTACGTTGCTGTTCCTACTCTGGGTGGTACTGTGATCGAGGCGTGGACCTTTGCTGGCGTCCAATTGCTGTTATACGTGATTGGCGCACCGCTACTCGCGGGTTGGGTCAAGCGCGTGAAGTGCCGCCTGCAAAACCGTGCGTCACCGTCCGTGTTCCAGCCGTACCGCGATCTGGCCAAGCTCCTGCGCAAACACACCACGCTCGCCGAACAGGCCTCGTGGCTGTTTCGCATCACGCCCTATGTCGTTTTCGGTACCACGTTAGTGGCGGCCGCGGTCGTTCCGTTGTTGGCATTGCCGCTGCCGACCGCCGCGGTGGCGGATGTCATCGTGCTCGCCGGCTTTCTTGCGCTGGGGCGCTTCTTCACCGCCTTGGCCGGCCTCGATATCGGTACGGCGTTCGGCGGCATGGGTTCGTCGCGCGAGATGATGATCGGCGCGCTCGCCGAACCCGCCCTGCTCATGACGGTGTTTACTGTTGCCATGTCAGCCGGCACCACCAACGTTTCGGAGGCCGTCGGCTATGCGCTCAATAGCGGCTTGGTGTTGCGCCCGTCATTTTTGTTCGCCGCCTTGGCCTTGATGATGATCGCGGTCGCCGAGACCGGGCGTGTACCGATAGACAATCCCGCCACGCATCTCGAGCTCACCATGGTGCACGAGGCGATGATTCTCGAGTACTCTGGGCGGCACCTGGCGCTTATTGAATGGGCGTCGAGTATCAAGTTCCTGGTGTATTTCGCGCTCATTGCTAACCTGTTCCTGCCGTGGGGCATCGCCACCGAGTTCACCGGCCCCGCACTTGCCCAATCGGCTGCAGCGATAATCGCCAAGCTCGCGGTGCTTGCGGTGCTCTTGGTCGTCTGGGAGACCGTGATGGCCAAGATGCGCCTGTTCCGTGTTCCACAATACCTCGGCTTCGCCTTCATGCTGGCGTTGCTCGGCATGTTGACCCACGTGGTGCTGGAAACCGGGGGCTAACGTGGACATTACGCAGCTCGGCCTCTATGACCAGGCGATTCTGATGTTCGCCGCGGTCGTGTTGTTCACCTCGTTTGCGATGTTGGCGCAGCCGCGTATCGTTCCGCTGATCAATCTGTTTGCCTGGCAGGGCGCGCTGCTGTCGGTGACCACCGCGCTCGTCGCCTACGTATCCAAGCATCCGCATCTGTACTTCTCCGCCGGGCTCACGCTCGCGCTCAAGGCCTTTCTTATTCCGTGGATGCTGCACCGCTTGGCAGTGCGTCTCAACATTCACCACGAAATCGAGCCGCTGCGCTATCCGTCGCTGATTCTGCTGGGCGGCGCCGCCCTGGTGGTGTTCAGCTACACTGTGCTCGCCCCGGTGGTGGAACTGTCCAAGCTGACCACACGCAATACCATCGCCGCCAGTCAGGCCGTCGTGCTGCTCGGCATGTTGCTCATGATCTTTCGAAAGAAGGCGGTGGCGCAGGTCATCGGCTTCATGTCGATCGAAAACGGTTTGTTCTTCGCTGCGGTGGTGGCGACCTACGGCATGCCGATGGTCGTCGAGCTGGGCGTGGCCTTTGACGTGCTGGTGGCGGCGGTGCTGTTCGGCGTGTTCTTCTTCCAGATGCGCGAGTCGATCGATTCGCTCGACGTCGATCGCCTCAATCGTCTGCGCGAGGTCGATGAGCCGATCGCCCCCGAGGCCTACGGGCGGGAGCGCGACACGTGATTGCCGTGTACCTGACGTTGTTGCTGCCACTCGCCGGTATGTTGGTGTTCGCGCTCATCGGTCACTGGCGCCACGCCGGCTGGATCAACGTCGGCCTCAATGCCGTGGTGTTCGCCGTGACCGTGCTACTGGCGTGGCGGGTGCTCGAAGACGGCGCGCTGCTATCGGATGACAAGTATTTCTTCATTGATGCTTTCAATGTTTATTTGATCGCGTTGACCGCGCTGGTGGGTTTCACGACTGCGATCTTCTCGCGCCCGTACATGAGCCATGAGGTCGAGTTGCGCAATCTCGGTCGCCGTCGCTTGCGCCTGTATCACGCCATGTTTCAAGGTTTCATGTTTGCCATGTTCGCGGCGCTCACCACCAACAACATTGGTATCCTGTGGGTGGCGATGGAAGGTGCCACGCTCGCCACCGTGCTGTTGGTGTCGTTGTACCGAACACCCGAGGCGATCGAGGCAGCTTGGAAGTACTTCATCCTTTGTGGCGTCGGAATCGCCCAGGCGCTGTTCGGCACGGTGCTGTTGTACTTCGCCGCCGAGCGCGTGATCCCGTCTGCCGACGAGGCCTTGTTCTGGAATGTCCTGTATCAAACTGCCGGCCTGCTGGAACCGACGGTGCTGACGCTCGCCTTCGTGTTCTTGCTGGTCGGCTACGGCACCAAGGTGGGCTTGGTGCCCCTACACAACTGGCTGCCGGACGCGCACTCCGAGGGTCCGACCCCAATGTCGGCAATTCTGTCGGGATTGTTGTTGAATGTGGCGCTGTATGCGCTGGTGCGCGTCAAGATGATCGTCGACGGCTCGCTGCGCAGCGAGCTCGCCGGCTACTTGATGATGGGCTTCGGCCTGCTGTCTTTCACCGTGGCTGGCCTGTTTCTTCACCGCCAGCGCGACATAAAGCGCATGTTCAGCTACTCCTCGATTGAGCACATGGGGCTGATGACGTTTGCCTTTGGGCTCGGCGGACCGCTAGCCACGTTTGCCGCGCTGCTGCACATGACCGTGCATTCGCTCACCAAGAGCGCGATCTTCGTGACCGTCGGGCACGCCGCACAGATCGCCGGCACCCAGAGCATCCAAAAGATTCGCGGGTTGATTCGCACGCAACCGGCGGTGGGTTGGGGATTGCTGCTCGGCACGGTCGCCATTGCCGGCTTCCCGCCGTTTGGGGTGTTCACCAGCGAGTTCCTCGTGCTCATCGCGACCATGAAATCCTGGCCGTGGTTAACGGTACCGTTGCTCCTCGGCTTGGCGATTGCTTTTGCCGGGCTGTTTCGACACTTGCATCCGATGGTCTATGGTGAGCCGCCTGCCGGACAGCAGCCGGTGCGCGCCAACATGCTACCGGTGACGCTGCACTTGTTGTTGGTGTTGTGGCTGGGATTGGCGATTCCGCATTTCCTTGCTGATTGGTTTCGGCAGGCGACCATACTGATTGCTGGGAGTGCGCCGCTGTGACGCAGGAACAGCGGAATTCCTGGATCAACACGTTCGTCGACTCGCTCACGCTTCGTGGCGCGGAGTTCACGATGCCGCGGTCGACATCCCTTGCCCCTGCGGCGCTAATCGGCGTGCGCGCCGAAGATTGGGACCGCGTCGGTCAAGAGGCCAAGGCGTCCGACTGCCGGTGGGTCGCTGCATGGGGCGAGGATTGCGGCCAGCAATTCACGATCAATGTTTGTCTATACAAGCCGAGCGACTATCTGGTCGTGCGCACCACCGTCGAGCGCGCCACACCAGTGCTTGCTTCTCACACTCCCTATTTCCCGGCGGCCGACCGCCCGGAACGCCATATTCAGGACATGTTCGGCGTCGCCTTCATGGATCATCCCGATACGCGCCGCTGGACGCGCCATCAGGCCTGGTCGGACAAGGAGTTTCCGTTGCGCAAGGAGTTTCCGGCGGCGGGCGGCATCGCTGGGTCTACGCCGCCCGACGACCAGTATCGATTCCTGTCGGCACAGGGCGCGGGCGTCTACGAGATCCCCGTTGGGCCGGTGCACGCCGGGATTATCGAGCCCGGCCATTTTCGTTTTCAAGCCGTCGGTGAGCTGGTACTCAATCTCGAGGAACATCTCGGCTACGTTCACAAAGGCATCGAAAAGATTGCCGAAGGGCGCGATGCGGCCGGTTTGGCGCGCCTCGCGGGACGTGTGTCCGGCGACTCAACCGTCGCGCACACCTGGGCCGCGTGTATGGCGATGGAGCGCGCCGCGGGCGTGACGCCGCCTGAGCGCGCGCTGTATTTGCGCGCGCTCATGTGCGAGCGCGAACGCGTGGTGAATCATCTTGGTGACATCGGTGCCGTACTGAACGACGTTGCCTTCGCTTTTGGTTTTTATCAGTTCGGGCGTTTGCGCGAAGACTGGACGCGTTTGAGTGGCCAAGCATTCGGCCATCGCTTCATGATGGACCGTATTGTTCCGGGTGGTGTGACGACTAATATTGAGCAGTCCGCGATCGACGCCATGCGCCAACAAGCACGCGCGCTTCCCGAGGAGCTTACCAAGCTCATGGCCATCGTCGACGACAATGCCTCGATCGAAGATCGGCTTGAAACAACCGGCGTTTTGTCCTTGGAGTTGGCAAAGGCGCTTGGATGCGTTGGCTACGTTGGGCGCGCCAGTGGTCAGCCCTTCGATGTGCGCCGCGATGTTTCCTACGCGCCGTACGACCGGCTTACCGTCAAAGTCCCCCTGTACCGGTACGGGGACGTGGCCGCGCGCGTCAAGGTGCGCGCCGAAGAATGCCTCGCGTCCTGTGAGCTGATTGCGCAACTGCTCGATACCCTGCCGTCGGGTGCGCTGAAAGCGACCTGGTCGGCGCCGTCCTCTACGGTCGAGGGCGTCGGCATGATTGACGGTTGGCGCGGCGAGATCATCAGTTATGTGCGCTTCGCTGCCGATGGGCGGATTGCGCGTTTCTTCCCGCGCGATCCGTCCTGGACCACATGGCCGGCGCTGGAGAAGTTAGTGCGCGACAACATCGTGCCCGACTTCCCCGTCTGCAACAAATCTGTGAACGGCTCGTACTCCGGACACGATCTATAGAGCAAAACCGTGCTAAGGATCCTTCGCAAGACACAGCGTGTGGGCGTCATCACCGAGCCGCTCCCGGAAGATGGTGAGCTCGCGCTCGAACAGGTTGGCGCCCAGTTGAAGGCCAGGGTGGGCGAGATGTTCGGCGGCAGCCTCGCGATTCGCGAGGTCGATGCCGGTTCCTGCAATGGCTGCGAGCTCGAGATCCATGCGCTCAACAATCCCTATTACGGAATTGAGCGCTTTGGCGTGCACTTCGTCGCCAGCCCGCGTCATGCCGACATGTTGTTGGTTACCGGTCCGGTGTCGCGGCACATGGAGGCCGCACTCAAGCGCACTTATGAGGCGACGCCGGATCCCAAGCTGGTGATCGCCGTCGGCGAGTGCGGCGCGAATGGCGGCGAATTCGGGGTTTCCTACGCCTCGTGCGGCGCGGTCGCCAATGTTGTCCCGGTAGATGCCGTCATTCTCGGTTGCCCGCCCACCCCGCTCAAGCTGATGCTGGGTATACTTGAGGCCATCGGCAAACGCGCAAGGAGATAGACATGGCCAGGCCGATCGTGGCGGTCGTGATGGGCAGCAACAGTGACTGGAAGGTGATGCAGCACGCCGTCGCCATCCTCAAGGACTTCGGTGTTGCCCATGAGGCCAAAGTCGTGTCCGCCCATCGTACCCCCGATCTCCTATATAGGTATGCCGAGACCGCGGCCGGCCGTGGCCTGCAGTGC
>CP070641.1:588392-594128 GCA_020354085.1 Pseudomonadota bacterium | reverse complement strand
CCCACGTCGCGCCTGGAGGTGGATTGAGGCTGGACGCCAACGGCTCGCCATGACCGCGCGCCGACGGTAACTTGTGCGCTGGTAGCGTATAGGAACGCCCGGTGGAATCGAGGAAAACCGCGACCTGATTGCTGCGACCGCGCGCGGCGTGGTGGAAGCGGTCGCCGGTCTTGAAGTCGAGCGTACGTGGGTCCACCTCGTGTCCTTTGGCTGCGCGCACCCAGCCCTTTTCGGAAAGGACCACGGTAATCGGTTCGGTCGGCAGGAGTTGCGTGATATCAATCGCCTTCGCTTCCTCGCGTTCGATCAACGGCGAGCGGCGCTGGTCGCCGAACTCCTCGGCATCCTCGATGATTTCATCACGCACCTTGTGCTTGAGCTTGACCGCGCTCTTGAGAATCGCTTCGAGCTCGGCGCGTTCCAAGTCTAGTTCCTTCTGCTCGGCCTTGATCTTCATTTCTTCGAGCCTGGCCAAATGGCGCAACTTGGTTTCCAGGATCGCTTCGGCCTGGATCTCGGTAAGCTTGAAACGCTTCATCAGGACCGGCTTGGGTTCGTCCTCGCGCCGAATGATGCGAATGACCTCGTCGAGATTCAGGTACGCGATCAGCAGCCCCTCGAGGATGTGCAGCCGCGCCAGGACCTTGTCCAGGCGATGTTGCAGCCGCCGGCGCACCGTGACCATGCGGAACTTGAGCCACTCGTTGAGCAGGTCCTTCAGGTTGAACACGCGCGGTCGACCATCGAGGCCGATCATGTTGAGATTGACCCGATAGGAACGCTCCAAGTCGGTGGTCGCGAACAGGTGATCCATCAACTCGACCGGATCGATACGCCCGCTGCGCGGGGCGATCACCAAGCGAATCGGATCCTCGTGATCGGACTCATCACGAAGATCCTCGACCATCGGCAGCTTCTTGTCGCGCATCTGTTGCGCGATCTGTTCCAATACTCTGGCCGGTGACACCTGATGCGGCAGCGCGGTAATCACGATATCGCCGTTTTCGCGAGTCCAGCGCGCGCGGGCACGGATGCTGCCGTTGCCACTGTTGTACATGGCGCGGATTTCGCTCTTGGGCGTGATGATTTCCGCTTCCGTGGGATAGTCGGGCCCCTTGATGTGTTTCATCAGGTCGCCGGTCGTCGAATCCGGTTTCTCTAGCAGCCGGACGCAGGCCGCCGCCACTTCACGCACATTATGCGGCGGGATATCGGTAGCCATACCGACCGCAATGCCTGTGGTGCCATTGAGCAGCACATGCGGCAGGCGCGCGGGCATGAGCTTGGGCTCCTCCAGCGTACCGTCGAAGTTCGGTACCCAATCTACTGTTCCCTGCTCAAGCTCCGAAAGCAAAACCTGGGCAAACGGCGTCAAGCGCGACTCCGTGTAGCGCATGGCAGCGAAACTCTTGGGGTCATCGGGTGAACCCCAATTGCCCTGACCGTCGATCAGCGGGTAACGGTAGCTGAATGGCTGCGCCATGAGCACCATGGCCTCGTAGCAAGCCGAGTCACCGTGCGGATGGTATTTACCGAGTACGTCACCCACCGTGCGCGCGGATTTCTTGTACTTGGCCGCGGCCGACAAACCCAGCTCCGACATCGCGTAGACAATACGGCGCTGCACCGGTTTAAGACCGTCGGTGATGCTCGGCAAGGCGCGGTCGAGCACCACATACATCGAGTAATCGAGATAGGCCTTTTCGGTAAACGTCGCGAGCGGCAGTCGCTCCACGCTCGCCGCGCGCGGACGCGCCTCGATCGGTGCGCCCTTACCGCGCTTGGGTCGGGCGGCTCTAACGGCACCCTTTCGCTTGCTCGTTGTTCTCTTGGCCATGGTAAACCCTACTTACGCGATCTCCGCCCTATTGCCGTTCTTCTCCAGCCATTCCTTGCGGTCGGCCGCGCGCTTCTTGGCGAGCATCATGTCCATAACCCTCTGTGTGCTGTCGCCTGTCTTGATTTCGAGTTGCACCAAGCGGCGCGTATTGGGATCCATCACGGTCTCGCGCAGTTGTAGTGGATTCATTTCACCCAATCCCTTGAAGCGGGTGGTCGCCGGCTTGGCGCGCGGGTTCTCCTTATTGATACGCTCGAGGATCGCCTTGCGCTCTTCCGGATCGAGGGCGTAGTGAACCTGCTGGCCCACGTCAATACGAAATAGCGGCGGCATCGCGACGTACACGTGCCCCGCAGCGACCAGCGGTTTAAAGTGCTTCACGAACAGCGCGCACAACAGCGTAGCGATGTGCGCGCCGTCGGAATCAGCATCGGCAAGAATACAGACCTTGCCGTAACGCAGGCCATCGAGGTTGCTCGAACCCGGATCGACGCCAAGCGCGACGGCGATATCGTGTACTTCCTGCGAGCCCAGCACATGAGCGGGATCGACTTCCCAAGTATTCAGGATCTTGCCGCGTAGCGGCATGATGGCCTGATGTTCCTTGTTGCGCGCCTGCTTGGCAGACCCGCCAGCCGAATCGCCTTCCACCAGGAACAGCTCGGTCATGGTGAGATCCGTTGACAGGCAATCCGCAAGCTTGCCCGGCAGCGCCGGCCCGGTCCCGACCTTCTTGCGCTCGACCTTCTTGGCGACGCGCATGCGCTCCTGCGCCGACTCGATCGCGATGTTGGCAATGCGCTCGGCATCCGTTACATGCTGCGCAAGCCAAACGGCAAAGGCGTCCTTGGTGACACCACCGACAAAGCTCGCCGCCTCGCGCGAGGTTAGACGCTCCTTGGTTTGGCCAGAGAACTGTGGGTCGCGCAACTTTAAGGACAAGACATAGCATGTCTTGCCCCAGACATCCTCGGGCGCGAGCTTCACGCCGCGCGGCAACAGACTGCGAAACTCGCAGAAGTCGCGCAGCGCGTCCGTTAGACCCTGGCGGAATCCGTTGACGTGCGTGCCGTCTTGCGCTGTTGGGATCAGGTTTACGTAGCTTTCGAGAATGGGTTCATCCGCATCCGGTGCCCAGACGATCGCCCAGTCGATTTCTCCTTCGTCGCTCTTGAAGTGGCCAACAAAAGGTGATTCCGGCACATGTTCCGTCTTGCCCAGCTCGGTTGCCAGGTAATCGCGCAAGCCGTCTTCGTAGTACCAACTTTCGTTGTTCTTCTTGTCAGACTCGTCCTCGAAACTGATCTTGAGCCCGGGGCATAGCACGGCCTTGGCGCGCAGCACATGTTTGAGGCGTGGGACGTGGAATTTTGGGGAATCAAAGAATTTTTCATCAGCCCAGAAATGCACAGTGGTGCCCGACCCACGCGCTGCTCCTTTGGCCTTTAGCTCGGTCATCTTCTGCCCGTCGGCAAACGACATGTGATACTCCTTGCCGCCGCGCTTGACCCACACCTCCAGTTTCTTGGAAAGCGCGTTGACCACCGAGACGCCGACGCCATGCAGCCCGCCAGAGAATGTGTAGTTCTTATTGGAGAACTTCCCGCCCGCGTGCAGGCGCGTAAGGATCACCTCGACGCCGGAGACCTTTTCAGTCTTGTGCTTGTCGACAGGCATGCCGCGCCCGTCGTCGGTAACGGCCAATGAACCATCGTCGTACAGCACCACATCGATTCGCTTGGCATGGCCAGCGATCGCCTCATCGACGGAATTGTCGATAACCTCTTGCGCCAAGTGATTCGGCCGCTGGGTGTCGGTATACATCCCCGGGCGCTTGCGCACCGGTTCGAGGCCGGTCAGGACCTCAATGGCGGAGGCGTCGTAGATCGCTGTCATCGGGTAGTCAGGTGCTTAGAAAGCCTAGGAATCGAACCCCGTGTACTCCGCTCCCTTGAGCCCCTGTATAAACTCAGCGGGCGTCGGTATAGGCAGCTTGCGGCAGACAAGTGTCTGGAAGAGATGGCGCCGATAGTTGTTCGGCGCGATCGGCCCGATTACCTGCCAGCGCGCCTTTGATAGTTCCTGCATACGCTTATCGGGGGTCCCGATCGCGTAGGTCTTGTATTCCGCCGTCGCACAACGAATTCCATCGTAGACCACATTGCGCACACCGGTCGGCGATTCGATCACAAACGTCATACGCATTACGCCATCATCTGCGCGAGTCACAGATTTGGCATCGACAAAAACTTTAAACGTATCGATTGGCTGCGGTGGAATGCGCAATAGATCCGAGTCTTGCGGGAATTTCGGAATCGCGACCTGCACCTCGCGCCACGGCTCATCCTCCACGGCGGTCGCCGTCGCGTGCCAAACCATCGCGAAGAGGAGACAGAGGAAGGCCGCCGGGCGGCGGGCGGTAAGAAAGTCTAGCTGAACTTTAAGCGCAGAGGCGTTTTGTCTCACGTCGGCGCGCAGTATACCCTAGCGCGCTTCGGTGTTCGAGCAAAACCGAGACAAGCTAGGTTGCTAGATCGTCCGCCAACGAATCGCGCACCACTTGAGGAATCGCCGCGATCTCGTGGTGGTAGTGCGGATGGTCGATGCCTGCCGCGATGGCGGCACCCTTCTTGACGGCCTTGACCATGTCGGGTGTCAACTCGAAACGCAAGAAGTGAACCGATGAGGTCTTGGTGTCATCCTCGCGCTCTAAGTCCTCGTCGGCGATCGCGTGCACACGATCAAATCCCGCGACCTGCACCCACACGCTGTTTTCAATCCCCCGTAGGCGCTGAAGCGCCACACGTCGCTCTTCGACGTCGAGAAATTCGATCATGAATGTTGCCTTCCAGTTGCTCCCGTCGGGAATCAGCGGATTGTAGGCTTCTAATTCTTCGTTGATACCGCTTGCTTCAAAGATCCGCTCGACCCGCAGCATTTCCTGAATCTGGTACTGCATGGTGATACGGTCTTCGAAATAAAGCGTCGCATTCGGTCCGACCTGCACCTGCCGATTCTTCTTGTGCGCCATTACCTCCGCCCGATACTTGGACCGTATCTCGGCGTATTTCTCCAACGAGAAAATGTCGGCACGAGTAAGTTTTTGCATTCGAGTTCCCTCGCGAGCGTGCGCGGTACCGTTCACGGTCGACGACCTTCGCTAAAGGCCGTACGCGATGCGCAGCAATGTCATCGGGTGTTCCGGCGCTTTGTCGCGGCCCAGACCGTTTTCGATTTGATGCCCGGCCATCGGGCAATCACTCGAGTAATGATCCGCCTCGGCCTGTTTCACACGATTGAACACCGGGCGCCCGATTTTCATTGAAATCTTGTGATACTCGCTTTTGACAGCGTAGGTACCGTCATGACCCGAACAGCGCTCAATGGTGTCGATCTCGGTACCGGGAACCAGAGATAACATCTCCTTCGTCTTGAGGCCGATGTTCTGCACACGCAGATGGCAGGGTACATGGTAGGCCACTTTGCCAAGCTTGGATTTGAATTCAGTCTTTAGCAGGCCTTCTTTGTGGCGCAGCATAAGGTATTCAAACGGATCGAAGATGGCGTTCTTTATCTTCTGCACCAGGGGATCATCAGGGAACATCAACGGTAGTTCCTGCTTGAACATTAGGACGCAGGACGGAACCGGGGCCACGATATCCCAACCCGCTTCAACTAACTTCGCGAGCGATTCAACGTTCTTGTCCTTAGCGCGCGCGACGGCCTCCAGGTCGCCGAGTTCGAGCTTGGGCATGCCGCAGCATTGTTCTTGCTCCGCGATCGTAACGGGAATGCCATTGTGTTCGAACACCTTTATCAAATCCTCACCGATGTGCGGTTCGTTGTAGTTACCGTAACAGGTGGCGAATAGCGCGACTTTTCCCTTTGTGCGGCCG
>CP070641.1:582488-588292 GCA_020354085.1 Pseudomonadota bacterium | reverse complement strand
CTGAGCGCTTGGCACTTACGGTAGGCGGCGACCAGGAACGGCAGGGACAACAAGCAGGCCGCGCCCCAGACGATCGCCTTGCGCGTGTGCCCGGGCGCCAGCCACGGATCGAGCCATTCGCGGCCGCTGCCGGCGACGAAGGCACCGGCAAGAAAGATCGCCACCACCACGATGAAGTTGATCAACACGTGCGTCAGGATGCGCCGCACCCACGCACCCATCTGGCTGCGCGTGCGGCCCTGGTTGATCGCGCGCAGCCATTCGGTATAGAGCGCGAGCACGCGCGTTACCGGCTTCGGAGTGACGCGGTCGAGCACTTCCGTGGTGCGGTCCGCGGACCGGATCAGGTAGGGCGTAAATAGGGTGGTGATGGCCGACACCGCGACCGCGATGGGGAAGAGAAACGGGCTCGTGACCTTGAGCGAGACGCCGAGCGCCGCGATGATGAACGAGAACTCGCCGATTTGGGCGAGCGTCATACCGACGCGCATCGAGGTGTGGCCGCTGTGACCCACGAGATGCGTGCCGATGGCGCGCGTGACGATCTTGCCGATTACCACCGCGGTCGTGATGACTGTGATGGGAACGGCAAACTCGACCAGCACTTTGGGGTCGATCAGCAACCCCACCGCCACGAAGAAGATGGCGCTGAACATGTCGCGCAACGGCGTGATCAGACGCTCGATGGTCTGTAGCTCGCGCGCTTCGGCCATGATCGCGCCGATCAGAAACGCGCCGAGCGCCACGCTGTAGTCGAGTCGAATCACGAGCAAACAGAAGGCGAAGGAGATACCCAGTACCGAGATCAGCAGCATCTCATCGCTCTTGAAGCGCGCCACGTAGGCGAGCAATCTCGGGACAATCAGAATGCCGAGCAGCAGCGACACCACCAGAAATACGCCCAGCCGCAAGAGCGTGCCCATTGCCAGCCCCGGGTCGAACCCGCCCGGGGCGGCGGCGCTCGACAGCAGCGCGATGATACCGATCGCCAGGATGTCCTCGACGATCAGAATGCCGAAGCACAATTGTGCAAAACGCTCGCGCTTGAGTCCTAGCTCTTCCAACGCCTTGACCGTGATGGTGGTGGACGAGATCGACAGCATGGCGCCGAGGAACAGCGCATCGATCGGCTGCCACTCGAAATAGCGTCCGATCTCGTAGCCGATCCAGGTCATCAGCACGATCTCGGTAAGGGCGCCGACGAAGGCAGTGACGCCGACTTGCCGCAGCTTGCGCCAGTTGAATTCAAGCCCAAGCGAAAACAGCAGGAACACCACCCCGAGCTCGCCCAGAATCTTGATGGTGGCCTCGTCCGTGATGAGCTTCGCCGGCGGCAGGTGCGGGCCGATGATGACGCCGGCAACGATATAGCCCAGCACCACCGGCTGCTTGAACCGGTGGAACAGGACCGTCACGAGCCCGGCTACGGCCATGATGATGGCCAGGTCGTGAATGAAGTCGGCGGCGTGCATGGTCCCCTTCGTTAGGATGGCAGTCGGAAGACGCCATGTTATCCTGCCTGCCAAGCAACCGGCAGCGGGGGACCGGGTGAAATCTCGATTCGCCCCGGCCATGCGTCGCGCGACCGGGCGAGTGAAACTACCGCAGGAGACCCAAGGTGATTCGATTCATCAATTGCATGAGACGCAAGTCGGAGCTCTCGGTCGAGGAGTTTCGTCGTTATTGGAACGATCCGCAATTTACTGCGCTGATCGAGCGCGTGGCGGCACTGACCGGCGCGACGCGTTTCGCCAGGAGCGCGACGCTGGCCGTCGAGGCCAATGTCTTGGTTCGGGAAAAGCGCGGAACCCAGGAGCCGTACGACGGCGTGCTGGAATACTGGTGGGACAACGCCGCGCACCTGATCGCACGCACCGACTCGCCCGAAGGGCAGGCGTTGACTGAAGAGATGCTCGGATACCAGCGACAATTCGTCGATCTCGGTGCCTCGACGGCGTTTTTCACCGAGGCGTGAGCGCGCGCAGTCGCTCGGCGCGTCGAGGTCCATGATAATCGAACGGTCGCGTTTGTCTCCAATTCGCACCGTGCACTGCGCATAGGGTCATCGGCAACAACCAGACTGGCAAACGCTTATGTTTCTGTTTTAGCGTGTGGCATACTGCCGCTCGCCGGAGATCATTGGCCAATGTGTTGCGAACAGGACAACAAAGATCTCTTCCGCACAATTGTGCGTCGCGGCGCTGCCGGGCTGATGTTGCTCGGGAGCACACTCTGGTCGCTCACTGCTCATGCATCGTTCTTGCCACCCGACTTGGTTGATTCCGCCGCGGATGTGATCGCGGTTGTGGTCCTGGTTCTTGTGCCCGTCGGCGGAATTTATCTGTTTTGGAAAGTGCACGTTCTGCCAGAGGTGATCGCAGAAAAGCGCCATCATCCGCAAAAGGAAGCGATCAAGACCTTGTGCATCTTGTCCCTGTTCTTCGGCGGGCTGCTGTGGCCGATCGCCTGGCTGTGGGCCTATACGAAGCCGACGCTGTACAAGCTCGCCTACGGAACCGACAAGCACGAGGACTTCTACAAGGAACAGGCCGAACGCAAAGCGTCGGACGCCACGGAAAGTGAGGACCTCGAGACGCTCAAGGCGCAGATCGCCAAGCTCGAAGCGCGGGTGGCGAAGCTTAGCAAGAAGGAATCGAGGGCCGGCTAATGGAAGCACTGCTGCTGGCGATTTACGCCACCATCGTCTGGCTCATCTACTTCAAGTTCAAGCTGCTCCCCTGGACCACGCCGCACAAGGTCACGGTGGTGGTCATCCCGATCGTCGGGCTTACGACAATGATTCTGCTGCTCAACGTTTTTGCGCCGTCGTCGAACGACGTGCGCGTGATCAAGTACGTGGTGCAGGTGGTGCCGCAGGTCAAGGGGCGCGTGATCGAGGTGCCGGCCGAAGGTAATCGGCACATGAAGAAGGGCGACGTGCTGTTCAAGATCGATCCCACGCCGTATGAGCTCGACGTCAAGCGCATCGAGGCACAACTCGCGCTCGCCGAGACGCGTCTCAAGCAGACACGCCAACTCGCTGCGACCGGCGCGGGCAGCAAGTTCGACGAGGAGCGCTACGAAAGCGACGTGCGCCAGCTCAAAGCGCAACTTGACCAAGCGCGCTGGGAGCTGTCGCAAACCACGGTATATGCGCCCGCCGACGGCACCCCAATCAACGTGCAGTTGCGTCCCGGGTCGTTCGTCGTGGGTGCGCCGTTCGTGCAGGCGATGGCGTTCGTCGAGGACGCGTACCAGGTGATCGCGCTCTTTCACCAAAACGAGCTGACCCAGGTCGAACCGGGCAACGAAGCGGAAATTGCATTGCCGACCTATCCCGGCGAGATCATCAAGGCCAAGGTCGATTCCATCGTTTGGGCGCAGGGCCAAGGCCAGCTTCCAATGAGTGGCACGATTCCGCAGACCGGGCCCGTGCCGCTGCCGCCCGGGCGTTTCGCCGTCAAGTTCACCATCGCCGAACGCGATCGGCAGCGTTTCCTCGCCGCCGGCGCTCGCGGTGACGCGGCGATCTATACTAACCGCTTGGCCGCGCTTCATATCATTCGCAAGGTGATCGTGCGCGTCGGGTCATACACCAACTACTTGATCCTCAAGCTGCACTGATTACGGTCGTGCAGATTCGAACCATGACAATGCCGATCCGCGCCGTCCTGCGGTTGGCCGGCATTGCGGTCACCGTGGTGTCGGCATTCGGTCTTGTCGGCTGCCTGCTCAAGTCGCCGCCAAGCGCAAGCGAGATTCGTGACGAGACACTGGTGCACGCGCCAAACCCGCCGCGTTGGACCGCAGCTGGCGCGGCCGAGGGCGAAGTCATTGACGGCTGGCTCGCGACGTTCGCGGATCCCGCCCTCGACGCGCTTGTCAGGGAGGCGCTCGAACACAACGCTGATCTGCGCGTTGCGGCGGCGCGCGTCGAGCAGGCCGCCGGCTATGCACGCGTCGCCGGCGCGGCCATTTATCCGTCAGTCACGCTGCTCGCGCGCGGCGGCGGCAAGCTATCGGGCGACAACTCAGGCCTGCAAGGCGTGCTGTTGTCGGCATCCTGGGAGTTGGATTTGTGGGGACGGGTGCGCGCTGGCCGCGCCGCGGCGAGCGCGCAGTACGACTCAGCCGAGGCGGATTTCGTCTATGCTCGCCAATCACTCGCCGCTTCGGTGGCCAAGAGTTGGTTCCTTACCAGCGAGGCACGCTTACAAACGACGATCGCCCAAGACATGGTGCAGGCCGCCGAGCAACTCGTGGCGATCGCGCGGGAACGCCAACGCGTCGGTGTCGGCGATGAATACGACGTGGTCGTGGCAGAAGCGAGCCTGGGCGGTTTTCGTGACACGCTGCGCAGCCTCGAACTTGGTTACGAGCAGGCGCGCCGCGCGCTTGAATTGTTGCTCGGTCGCTATCCGTCAGCATCGATCGACACGCCGGCCGAATTGCCCGCTATGCCACCGCCGGTTCCGGCGGGGCTGCCATCGGAGTTGCTCGAGCGTCGGCCCGACATCGTCGCCGCCGAGCGGCGCGTGGCGGCTGCCTTCCATCGCGAGGAAGAGGCCAGGGCTGCACGGCTGCCGACTATCTCGCTCACCGCCGGCGGCAGCAATGTCTCAAGCGATCTGTTCGTATTGCAGGATCGGGACAATCCGGTGTGGAGCGCCGGCGCCAACCTACTGGCGCCCATTTACCAAGGCGGGGCGCTCGTCGCCCGAGTCGACATTCGCAGCGCCGAGCAGAAGCAAGCGCTTGCCGAGTATGCACGCATAGGCTTGCGCGCCTTTAACGACGTCGAGAACGCACTATCCAGCGAATTCGCGCTGACCGCGCGTGAGCGGATTTTGGCACAAGCCGTCGCCGACAACAGCCGCGCGGTAGAGCTCGCACAGGTTCGCTATCGTGTGGGCGCCTCTGACTTGCGCGCCGTGTCGCAGCAACAGCTTGCGCTACTAGCCGCGCGCACTACGCTGCTGCGCGTGCGCAGCGAGGCACGCGTGCAGCGCGTCAATCTTCACCTCGCGTTGGGCGGCAGTTTCGCAGTACCGCCCGAAGCCACGGCCGGCCGTGAAAGCACCGCGCAAGCACCGGTTCGTCCAGAGTCTCATTCGCGATAACGCGGCGGGCGGCCACCGCCGCGTGTACCCGCTGTCGGTAAGGGTTTGGACAATGGTCCGTATCGGCGCGCGCAATTTGGTTTTGATGCAGATCAATATTCGCAAATCCTAAGCACACTTGAGACACGCCGCGTGGCACAATGGCTTGGTTGGAGCAAGACGGCGTGGCATCGATGCACCGCACGGCGAGCAGTCAGATCAAGCATTGAGGAGCTCATCAACGGATGGCGACCATCAAACAGGCTGACTTCATTCAGAGCGTGACCGACGCGTTTCAGTTCATCTCTTATTACCATCCGGTCGACTACATCAAGAGTCTGTACGCGGCCTACCAGCGCGAGCAGTCGCCGGCGGCGAAGGACGCCATGGCGCAGATTCTTATTAACTCGCGCATGGCCGCCGAGGGTCATCGCCCGATTTGTCAGGACACCGGTATCGCCATCGCGTTTATTAAGGTGGGGATGGACGTGCGCTGGGACGCGAAGCTCAGCATTGAGGAGATGGTGAACGAGGGCGTGCACCGCGCCTACACCGACCCTGATAACACGCTGCGTGCCTCGGTGCTGGCCGATCCCGACGGCAAGCGCAGCAATACCAGAGATAACACGCCAGCCGTTACCCATGTGCAACTGGTGCCGGGCGACAAAGTCGAGGTCACGGTCGCGGCCAAGGGCGGCGGCTCGG
>CP070641.1:576519-582388 GCA_020354085.1 Pseudomonadota bacterium | reverse complement strand
CGCGCCGCTGAGCGCCTGGCGCTCGAGCACGCGACGCCTGGGAGCCGGCTAGTGCACCTGTACGTCGTTCCAGACCTGTGGAAGGGCATGATGGGTGACGATTGGCTGCTTAACGTGTCGACGCGCGACGATTTCGGGCGCTTTGTCGAGACCAGCCTGGAGAAAGAGGCGCGCGATGCGGCGCGCCGCGTCGAACGTGACGCCAAACGCCGCCGGCTGCGCTACGATTTCGAGCTCGCGCTCGGACGACCCACCGAGTGTCTGCTCAAGCGCGTTCAACGGGGTGACATAGACCTGGTGATCCTCGGTTCCCCGCGCCCCAAGGGCAAAACCGGCATCCGCTCGCGCCTATTGAGCGACGAGCTCTTTCGCGCGCTCCGCGTGCCAGCTCTAATTGCCCCCTACCCCCATGGCCGACGCTGACCCCAGCAACCCCCCAACGCCCGCCCTGCCCACGGATTCGAAGGATGTGGCCTGGGTGGCGGTGCCCGCCTACCAGTCGCCCGACGAGTTGGCGCGCATGGTGGGGGATGTGGAAATGATGTTCCGTCTCAATCCTTACTGGATCTTCTCAAAGTGGCGGAAAACGGGCCCCGATAGTTTCCACGCCGAATTCAAGAACGAGAGCAACGGTCAGAACATCGTGGTCGACATCGCTGTCGTGTCTGGTCCGGGACGCGGTGTTACGGCCAGCTACAATCAAGGGCTCAAGAAACGCACGTTCCTCACCGCTGAGCCGTTCGGTGAGGGAAGCCGTCTGTTGGTGGTGGACGACTACGAATCGCTACCGGAGGCCGACCGCGAGGCGCGGCTGGCCGAGGTCGACAAGAGCCTCAAGGCGTGGGGTGAGAGTCTGCGCGTGTACTTCCTGCGCATGCGCCGTTACGGCTGGATACCCGGATGGAAGGGTTATATGCGGCGTATCTGGGGCAAAATGACGCCGTCAGGACGCCGAATCGTGTGGTGGATCTACATCATCACCGTGGCGGAGTTCTTCTTCTTTCTGTTCGTCCTGGCGATCTGGGTACTGGAACAGGATAAGCCCCTCTAGGTCACGCCTCGGGACATCAAGGCGAGCGCACGGGCCGACGCTCGACCACCTGGTAGAAGCTTTCGGATTTCTTCACCATACCGAGCTCGCGGCGTGCGCGCTCTTCCAGCGCTTCGTGGCCAGACTTGAGATCCGCCACTTCGGCCGCCAATGTCTCGTTACGCTCGCGCAGCTGTGCATTCTCTGCCTTCTGCGTCTCAATCTCCTCACGCAGCTGCCATTGTGCCACCAGACCGCCGCTGCCGAACCACAACGGATACTGCAATAACAGTAACAGGCCGCCCAGTCCGTAGAGGATCATCCGCACGCGCGTATTCTAACCAAGCGCCATCAAATTAAAACTACACCAACGAGTTCACTTCGAACGGGCCAACGCCGCCCGCCCGGGATATGGCGCGCTGATACCCAGCGCCTCTTCAATCCGTAACAGCTGGTTGTACTTCGCCACGCGATCGGAACGTGACAGCGAGCCAGTCTTTATCTGGCCGGTACCCGTAGCGACCGCCAAGTCGGCAATGAACGTGTCCTCGGTTTCGCCGGAGCGATGCGAAATCACCGCCGTGTAGCCCGCGTCGCGCGCCATTGCGATTGCCGCCAGGGTTTCGCTCAGGGTGCCGATTTGGTTGACTTTGATGAGGATCGAGTTGGCGATGCCCTGCTTGATTCCCTTTTCGAGTAATACCGTATTGGTGACAAACAGATCATCACCAACTAACTGCACGGTCTTACCCAGGCGCCGGGTGAGCAGTTCCCAACCGGCCCAGTCGTTCTCTCCACACCCGTCCTCGATAGACAGGATCGGATAACGCCCCACCCAACCGCCCAGTTTGTCCACGAACTGTTCGGTTGAGAGGCTTAGCTTTTCCGATACCAACTCGTACTTTCCGCCTTTGTTGAACTCGGAGCTGGCCACATCCAACCCAAGGCTCACATCCGTACCGACTCGGTAGCCCGCGCGCTCGATGCCCTGCACAATCACCTGCAGCGCCTCCTCGTTTGACTTGAGATTCGGCGCGAATCCGCCTTCGTCCCCAACCGCGGTGCTGAGTCCCATGCCATGCAAGACTTTCTTGAGGGCGTGAAATACCTCGCTTCCCCAACGCAACGCCTCGGCAAACGTGGGCGCGCCGACCGGCAAGATCACGAACTCCTGGAAATCGATGTTGTTGTCAGCATGCGCACCACCGTTGATGATGTTCATCATCGGTACCGGCATGCGCAGCGGCACGCCACCGGCCAAGCCATTGAGGTAACGATAAAGCGGCTGGTTGGCATCGGCCGCGGCGGCCCGCGCGGTCGCGAGCGACACCGCGAGCAAGGCGTTGGCCCCTAAGCGGCTCTTGGTTGCGGTGCCGTCGAGCTCGATCATTCTGCGATCAACTGCTGCTTGGTCACTCGCCTCGTGCCCAATGAGCGACTGTTTGATCTCGGTTGTAACGTGCGTGACCGCTTTGCGCACGCCCTTGCCGCCATAGCGTTTCGCGTCGCCGTCACGCAACTCGAGGGCCTCGCGCTCTCCGGTCGACGCGCCCGAGGGGACTGCTGCGCGGCCCATGGCGCCAGAGCGCAGGATAACATCCGCTTCAACAGTGGGATTACCGCGCGAATCCAAGATTTCGCGCGCCTGTACATCAGCAATAACAGACATGGTTCTTCTTCTGAGGGTGTTGTAGGAGGAAATTAAACCCTAGTTAGTCATAAGCTGGCTCTCGGCAAAGCCCCGCCGCTTGACCGTGGCATCGAGTTCCTTGAGGGTTTCCAGTAGTGCGCGCATGCGTGGCAGTGGCCAGGCGTTGGGACCGTCGGACTTGGCTTGTTCCGGCCGCGGATGCGTTTCCATGAATAGCCCCGCGACCCCGGTTGCCACCGCGGCGCGTGCAAGCACCGGCACAAACTCACGCTGCCCGCCGCTGCGCGTCCCCTGCCCGCCCGGCAGTTGCACGGAATGTGTCGCGTCGAACACGACCGGGCAGCCAGTTTCGCGCATGATCGCGAGCGACCGCATGTCGGACACCAGGTTGTTATAGCCGAATGATACCCCACGTTCGCAGACAAGAATTCGATCGCGGCCGCCAGCTGCGACCGCCTTGTCCACTACGTTTTTCATGTCATGCGGGGCGAGAAACTGTCCCTTCTTGATATTCACGGGCTTGCCGGCAGCCACGACCGCGTGGATGAAGTCAGTCTGGCGGCACAGAAACGCCGGCGTCTGCAGGACGTCTACCACACGCGTTACTGCCTCGATCTCGGGGATGTCGTGTACATCAGTCAGCACCGGCACGCCGATCTCACGCCGAACCTTGCCCAAGATCGCGAGGCCGGCCTCCATTCCCAAGCCACGAAAAGACTGATGCGAACTGCGATTCGCTTTGTCGAAGGACGACTTGTAAATGAACGGAATCCCGAGACCGGTAGTGATCTCTTTTAACTCGCCTGCCGTGTCGAGTGCGAGTTGCTCCGATTCGATCACACAGGGTCCAGCAATCAAGAAGAACGGGCGCTCCAGCCCGACCTCGAAACCGCAAAGCTTCATTTAAGCGACGACCTCTTTGGGCAGGGTCACGCCCGTGCGACGTTCGCGCGCTGCCTCGATATAGCCGGAAAAAAGAGCGTGTCCGTCGCGTGGTGTCGAATTGAACTCAGGGTGGAACTGCACGCCAACGAACCAAGGATGGTTCGGCAGCTCGATAATTTCGACCAGTTTTTCATCAACCGAGGTCCCCGCGATATGCAGACCCTTCTGCGGCAATATCTCACGGTAGTTGTTGTTGAACTCGTAGCGGTGGCGATGGCGCTCGACAATCGCATCGCGTCCGTAGAGTTCGTGCACACGCGTGCCCGCAATCAGGCGACACTCTTGCCCACCGAGCCGCATCGTCCCGCCCAGGTCACCACCTGCCTGGCGTTGCTCTTTGGTACCTTCGCTCGTCAACCACTCGGTAATCATGGCAATGACCGGGTGCGGGGTCTTGGGATTGAATTCCGTGCTGTGGGCGCCCTTAAGGCCCGCGACGTTGCGAGCAAACTCAATCACGGCGAGCTGCATTCCGAGACAGATGCCCAGATAGGGGATGCCGTTCTCGCGCGCGTAGGTAATCGCCTTGATCTTGCCCTCGACGCCGCGCTCACCGAAGCCGCCAGGCACGAGTATGGCATCGACGTCCTTCAGTAAGGCTGTACCCTGCTTGTCGATTAGCTCGGAATCAACATAGCGGATATGCACGCGCGTACGCGTTTGAATTCCCGCATGCTTAAGCGCTTCCGACAGCGACTTGTACGACTCGGTCAGGTGCACGTACTTGCCCACCAAAGCAACCTCGACCTCCGCGGTCGGGTGCTCCATCGAAAAGATTACCTCGTCCCACTCGCTTAAGTTAGCGCGCGGGGTATTGAAGTGCAGCCGTTCCACCACGATTTCGTCCAAGCCCTGCTCGTGCAGCAAGCGTGGGATCTTGTAGATATTGTCGACGTCGACCGCCGAGATCACAGCACGCACCGGAACGTTGGTGAAGAGCGCGATCTTGCGCCGCAGGTCCTCGGGCAATAAGCGGTCGGTCCGGCACAAGACGATGTCCGGCTGAATACCAAGCGACAACAGCTCCTTCACGGAGTGCTGCGTCGGCTTGCTCTTGAGCTCGCCGGCGACACCGATATATGGCACCAGGGTGAGATGCATGTACAGGACGTTACTCGGGCCGAGTTCCGCGCCCATTTGACGAATCGCTTCGATAAATGGCTGCGACTCGATATCACCGACCGTCCCGCCGATCTCGACGATCGCCACATCAACTCCGGCGGCCCCCTGCTGCACGCGGCGTTTGATTTCATCAGTGATGTGCGGAATGACCTGCACGGTTCCGCCTAGATAGTCGCCTCGCCGTTCTTTGGCGATCACGCTCTCGTATACTTTGCCGGTGGTAAAATTGTTGCGCTTGGACATCGCCGTGCGCACGAAGCGCTCATAGTGCCCAAGATCGAGATCGGTCTCCGCACCGTCCTGGGTGACAAATACCTCGCCGTGCTGAAACGGGCTCATGGTGCCCGGATCGACGTTGATATAGGGGTCAAGCTTAAGCAGCGTCACCTTGAGGCCGCGCGATTCAAGGATGGCGGCCAGCGACGCGGCGGCGATGCCCTTGCCTAACGAGGACACAACACCACCGGTCACAAATACGTATTTGGTCATCTCTGGACCTGCTTCACGAAACCGTTGCGGTTCCGGCCGCTCCGCAACTGCTTAACTGCGGCCTCTTGGCTGTATCGACAGCGGAACGGAAGAGCAAACTACCAGATGACGTACGATTCCTCAACTGAAAAATTTGATCAAAGGCGGATCGCCGTAGTTGACAACGCCTATTCAGCACGCCTCAAGCCGAATGCGCCAGGCCGGCTCACCCGCTTGCGCGCGAAAGGGCTCGCAAATCCACCGGTCGCCGATCGCGGCGATTTCGTCATCGACGTAGACCAGCGGAATTCGCCCCCGCTCCCACGGTGGAATACCCGATGCCTGCAACAACTTTTTGAGTTGTGTATGGTGCGCGCGACCGGCAAGCTGACAGACTTCGCCTCCGCGTCGTGACCTCACCGTGATGTGCGTACCCGCCGTTCGTGACCGGCTCAATCCCTCCCCGGTAGCCGCGACTGCCGTGAGACGTCTTGCCTGCCCCGGTAACACCAAGGGCGCGGGCGGTCGCCAGGTCAGACTAAAAGCCGCTGCCGCCGAGACGTGCTTGCCGATTATGAGCGAGTCACGGTAGCGGCGCACCTCTCCTTCGCTCCATGCCACGATGCCTCGTCGCGTCCTGGGATTCTCCCTGA
>CP070641.1:570516-576419 GCA_020354085.1 Pseudomonadota bacterium | reverse complement strand
GCCACGTTGTGCTTGATCCATGCAACAATACGTTCGACTTGCGGCAGCGGTGAGCCCGTGTTCGCGGCGATACTTTCCGCGAGTTGTTTGATGCGCGGGTGCACGCTGGGCGCCACTGAGCTGGGCTCAAGATAGCGGGATTCGGTCATCGATGTCGCGCGCGCGTTGGCATCCGGCGTAATACGGCGCAGCTCACAAACGATATTGTCCGCAGCCGACCTGCAACGCTGGCGGAGTTCAGGTGGCGGCATGTTGTTCGCATCCAAGCCGCTCACGATTACCGTAAGGGCGTCACGCGTGAGCGGATCAGCGATCGGGCGATCGAGTCGAACCAGGCTGAAGTCGAGCAAGACGTCTTGTTTGCTGAGGCTTGCCGCGACTAGGTAGCGCTTGGCAGACTCCTCATTCTCCAGTGCTGCGATCAGCACGCCGTTCAACGCTAGCTCGAAAACCGGCAGCCCCTGGGTATTGATCCAGGTCGTGGTGCTGTGGCCGCGCATGCGGGTGGCGATGCGAAAGGCGCTACCCTCGAATAGCTCGCTGCGCTCGTAGGCCTCGACAACCTGTTCCACGCTCGCGAGCTGCTGCAGCTCGCTGTCGTAGACGGTATAGCGATGCTGGCGTCCGAGCTTGAGGCCGTGCAAGGTCGGGTAAAGATGCAAGACACTGGCGGGATAGAGCGGCCCGGCAACGTCGAAGGATTGCTCGGTAAGTTGGTCGCGATCGGTAACGGTGGTGCTGAGCACGCGTCCGTTGTAGGCACCGGTCACCTGGCGCTCGTTGCCATCCATGACGGTGTCGGTCGTGAAACGTACAAGCGTTAAGTCCGCGTGTACGACGTCACGTGAGGCGAGTTGAAAGCGCTTCTCGAGCCCCAAGAAGCGCAGGGTGAAGGTGGCGCGCGATTCGATTTCATATAGGCCAGGTGCATTGGCGGCCGGCGCCAGGCGCACGTGCGAAAAGCCAATCTTGGCGCCATTGAACACTATTCCGTGCCAGTAATCCTGGTACGGCCAGCGCGCGAGTTCGTGTTGCGCGCTGTCCGGCGGCGGGCCAGCGTCGTCGAAATACAGGCTCGCGCAACCGGTCGCGAGCGGGGCGATAAGCCACGCCGCAAGCGCTGCACGCAGCAGACGGACCACTGTCATGGCGCTAGTGTACCGAGACGGCGACCTGCGTCGAACGTCGCAAGGATCGCGCTGATTCCCGCTGCTCTAAGAATCTTGAAATAGTGCGCGAATTAGGCCCGCGACTTGGCGATTGCCTCGGCGAGCGTGGCGCAGCCGCTTGCACGCACGCGGACAGCGAGACCGGCCACGATCTCGCGAACGATGTCTGGACCCTTGTAGATAAACCCGGTGTAGATCTGCAGGGCTTCGGCACCGGCCACGAGTTTTTCCCAAGCGTCATCCGCGCTCTCGATACCGCCGACGCCGATGATCGGAACGCGGCCTTGAAGTATGCGATAGAGCCTGTGAATGATTTCGGTGGCGAGTGGTCGCAGCGGCCGGCCGCTCAAACCGCCGGCCTCGTGCGTAGACAGATCGCCTTCGATGCCTGGACGCGTAATCGTGGTGTTGGTGGCGATCACGGCATCGAAGCGGTGATTGAGCAGCAGTGAGGCGATTGCTTCGATTTGTTCATTGCTCAGGTCGGGCGCGATCTTGAGCGCGATTGGTACGTAGCGGCCGTGCGAGGCATGCAACTTCGCTTGCTCGGCCTTGAGTGTGGCCAACAGGGTATCGAGCTGGTCGGCGTCTTGCAGCTCGCGCAACCCCGGCGTGTTGGGCGATGAGATGTTGACGGTGACATAGTCGGCGTGCGGATAGACGGCGCGCAAACAAGTGAGGTAGTCCTGTATCGCCTCTTCATTGGGTGTGTCTTTGTTCTTGCCAATGTTGATGCCGACCGGGCAACCGATCTCGGCGCGATACAGATGATCGAGCAACAGGGCCATCCCGGCGTTGTTGAAACCCATGCGGTTGATGATGGCGCCGGCCGGCGTGAGCCGAAACAGGCGTGGACGCGGATTACCGGGCTGCGGGCGCGGTGTCACCGTGCCGACTTCTAGCCAGCCGAAACCGCAATCGGCGAAGGCCTGCGGACATTCGGCGTTCTTGTCGAGCCCGGCGGCCAGCCCGATGGGGTTCTTGAGCTTCATGCCCATGAGTTCCAAGGGCAGGGTTGGCACGCGTGCGCCGACTAGGCGGCGCACGACGGTGCGGGTGCCGGGCAGCGCATAGAGAGCGCGCAGCGCGGCGAACGTCGCCCGATGCACCGTTTCCGGATCGAACAGGAACAGCAGCGGTCGAATCAGGCGATAAAACAAGAAGAGTTCCGAGGGATCGATCGTTGGCGCGACGCGATCATATCCTGAGAGGCAACGGGCACGCACGCCCTCATGGCTTCAGGGTAGGCGCGGAGCATTCAAAACGGGAGCAGCTCGGGCTCGTCGGTGCTCGGTACGTAGTCCCGCGGTGCGGGGAAGGCCGACAGGTCCTTGGCGATGGCGGCACGCAGGAAGCTGTCGACCCACCAAAAGATGTCGTGCTCGCGAATCGTGCGGCGCAGCCGACGCATGCGTGCGCGCCTTTCGCGCTTGGGCATGGCGTAGGCGTGGTAGATGGCGTCGGCCACGCCTTCGACGTCATACGGGTTCACCAACAGCGCGCCGCGCTGCAGCTCGGCGGCCGCGCCGGCAAACTCGGAAAGAATGAGTGTGGAGTCTTCTTCGATCGAACAGGCGCAGTACTCCTTGGCCACCAGGTTCATGCCGTCCTTGAGCGGCGTGACCAGCGCGATCTGCGCGGTGCGGTAGTAGGCGAGCAGATCTAGGCGCGTTAGGTTGCGGTAGGCATAGTGGATCGGTACCCAGCCGCCCGGGCGCGTGAACTCCCCGTTGATTTCCCCTACTAGGCCCTCGATCTGGGTCTTGAGGCTGTTGTATTCGGGGATGTCGGCGCGCGAAGGGACGACGACCTGAATCAGGGTGACGCGCTCATGCAGCTCCGGGTAATGCCGCAGGGCGTGGCGAAAGGCTGCCAGGCGCTCCGGGATGCCCTTGGTGTAATCGAGCCGATCGACACCGAGTATAAGTTGGTGCTCGGGCAGCAAGGCCTTGAGCTCTTGGACCCTGGCGCTGACCTCGGCGGCAGCCGCGCGTTTGACGAAATCATTGAAGTCGATGCTGATCGGAAAATTGCCGACGCGTACCTGGTGTGACGGACCGGTAACTGTGACGACTTGCTGGCCGCGCCCGTGGAGCGTGACATCTTTCATGAGATGCCTCACGCAGTCGAGGAAGTTGCGGCGGTCGCGCAGGGTCTGGAATCCGATCAGGTCGTACTCGAGCAGCGCATGCAGCACCTGAAACCGCCACGGCAGTTTGGTAAAGATGTCGACCGACGGAAACGGGATGTGCAGGAAGAAGGCCGTCTTGGCGTGCACGCCGATGGCATGCAGTTCCTGCGCGACGTTCATGAGGTGGTAGTCGTGCACCCACACGAAGTCGCCGTCGGTGCAATTGCGCGCCAGCACTTCGGCATAGCGGCGATTGACTGTTTGATAGGTTTGCCAGTAGCTCGGATCGAAGGTGCAAAGCGAATGCAGATCATGAAACAAGGGCCACACGATCTCGTTAGAGAAACCCTGGTAGAACTTGCGTTCCTCGTCTTCGTTCAAGGTCACGGCCTGCAGACCGTAGCCGGCCTCGCGGCCCGCCGATTCGAGCAACCGATCCAGGCCCGGCGGCTCGCCGCAGATGCCAGGCCAGCCGACCCATATACCACCGCGGTTGCGCAATACTGGCAGCAGGGCTGTGATTAGGCCGCCACCACCACGCGTGAGGGTGTAATCGCCGTTCGCGGCGGGGGCGACGACAACCGGCAGCCGATTGGAGGCGACGATCAACCCGCTGCGGCGGCCGCCGACCATGTCACCCGGCCTGCGGCGCGCCCACCAGGTGCAGTGTGCGCGTCGGGTAGGCGAACTCCACGCCTTCGTCGGCGAGGCGTCGGAACAGCGCGAGATTGATCGCCTGTTGGATATTCATGTAGACGTTGTAGTCACGATCGAGCACGTAATAGACCACCTCGAAGTCGAGGGAGGAGTCGCCGAACCCCTGGAAGTGCGCACGATCGAAGCGTGTCTGGGCTTGCGCCTGAATGATCTCCGCCACGATCCCCGGAATGCGCTCGAGCTTCTCGGCCGGGGTTTGATAGGTGACGCCGAATCGGAACAGCACGCGCCGCTCGCTCATGCGCTTGTAGTTGCGGACGCGGCTGTTGAGCAGGTCGGCGTTGGAAAAGATGATTTGCTCGCCGGAGAGGCTGCGCAGGCGCGTGGTCTTGAGCCCGATATATTCCACTGTACCGAGTTGGTCGCCGACGATGATGAAGTCCCCGATCACGAAGGGCTTGTCGAGCGCGATCGACAACGAAGCGAAAATATCCCCGAGTATGTTTTGCACGGCGAGCGCAACCGCAATACCGCCGATGCCCAGGCTCGCCACCAGGGCGGTGATGTTGAAGCCCAGGTTGTCGAGGATCATGAGCGACACCAGCGCCCAAACCGCCACGCGCGCAATGAAGCCGAGCACGGCTACCGTGGTTGCGCCGGCCGCGTCGGTCTGTCGCTTGTCGCGCACGTAGCACTTGAGCCACATGGCGATGCTGCGATTCGCCCAGAACGCCGCCTGCACCAGCAGCGCAATCACCATCACCGAGTCGACGAACTTGGTCGCCTTGGGTGTGAGCGCCAGGTACTGTGCCCCAACGTAAAGCCCCACGATTACCAGAAACACACGCTTGGTGGCGGAAAGCCCTTCGGCCAAGGCATCGTCAATCGCGACATCCGTTAGGCGCGCATAGGCACTAAGCCGCTTTACGGCAATGCGGCGGACGAAGATGAGCGCAGCGGCAAGCGTCATGGCGATCGCCAAGGCCACCACCCAATCGATTAGTGGATTGAGTAAGAACACGCGTTCAAACCCGTTCATGGCTGACCCTCGCAGGCCGTTCGCCAATCGCGCAGGAAGGTGAGAATTTCCTGCGGCGGGCGAATCCAGAAATCCGCGGCCGTCGGGCGAAATTGCGCGCGCACCAAGACACCGATGCCGCGACCGCGTATGGCCTTGAAGGCGTTCTCATCGGTCGCGTCGTCGCCCAAGTAGGCGGCCGGTACACCGGCGACCTCTTCGGCCAGTATCGCGTCAACGGCGTCGCCCTTGTGCCGACCGGGTGCGCGCAATTCGATGCCGCCGTCGAAGTCGTGCCATTCGAGGTGATGGTGCAATTCCTGCATGCGCCAGTTCTCGAACACGGTCTGGCGAATCTCCGCGACCTGGCTGGTCGGCAGGCCGCGCCAGTGAATGGCGAGACTGGCGGGCTTGCGCTCGCAGCGCCCACCTTTGGCCTCGATCTCCGCGGCCCAATCGTCCGCGGTCACGAGTTGGCGTAGCGCGTTCTCATCGATGCGTGTGATCTCGTACTCGCCATTCGCCTTGAGCTGCTCCCACCCGTGCGATCCCCAGACTTCCGGTTGCTGCTTGAGGCCGAGTAAGGGCAGGAGATCGCGCGTCCAGCGACCGCTCACGATCACCACGCGCGTGTGGCCGGCGGCCATCAGCCCGTCCAGTGCCTCGCGCATACCCGGGTAGGGAATCGCCTCGTCGGGATTGACGTGAAACGGCGCGAGCGTACCGTCGTAATCGAGCATCAAAACGCGGCGCCTGGCGTGCGCCAAGGTGGCAAAGAAATCTGAAAGGCGAAGGCGGTCTTGCAGCGCTTGCATGGTGCGGTGCTTCTCGGTTGTTGGCATTGGATGGTTCACTAGACGTCCCTGAGAACAGTGGCCACGGAAACCTCACACCGTGATAACCGGTTAGGGTCGCGTCGTGCGCGGCA
>CP070641.1:564512-570416 GCA_020354085.1 Pseudomonadota bacterium | reverse complement strand
GTTTCACCACCGGTTTGCTGACTTCCGGCTCAAACAGGTTGAACTCGCCGAGGCCGCGGTAGTTGCCCGCGCGCAGCGCGTCTTCGGTGAAGGACACGATCTCCGGATCGCTTACCCAGGCGCCGCGGTCGGCCCGTGAGCGCATCGGCGTGAACATCGGGTAGACGCGGTTGCGATCGGCGCGCGTGAGACGATCCGTGCCCTCATTTGGCACGCTCGATACCAGCGCACCAACAATGTTGTGGCGCTGAAGCCCGGCGGTGATGTCACGCACGTCCACGAACCGCCACGTCTCGGCGTGGTAGTGGATCTGCACGTCGAAGATCGGCGGAGTTGGGACCTCGTGCGGCCAGAAGGCGATCGCCAAGAGTATCGGCGGCAGGACCACGAAGGGGGACCACAGCCACCGGCGGCTCACCTTCCACCATTTGCCCGCTGGCTTGGCCATGGTAAACCCCGGAAAGACGATAGAATTACGTTGTTTTCTTATACGCCCGTGTAGGTCCAGCGTCTAGCGGGTGGCCGCCCGCCGCGCACGACTACGCGCCGTTCGGCGTGTCGTGGGCAGGAATTCGCGCAGAAAGCGTGCGGTATAAGAGCGCTTGGCTGCGCGCAGCACGGTCGCGGGCGGGCCTTGCGCAACAATGCGGCCGCCGCCATGACCGCCTTCCGGGCCCAGGTCGATGATCCAGTCGGCCTCCGCGATCACGTCGAGGTTGTGTTCCACGATTATTACGGTGTTGCCGGCATCCACCAGGCGATGCAGGACGTGGATCAGCTTTTCGACGTCTGCCATGTGCAGTCCCACGGTCGGCTCGTCGAGCAGGTAAAGCGTGCGTTTGCCGGCCGTTACCACTGGCCCGCCAATCTTGCGGTTTCCTTGTACTGGTAGGCCGACCGCGCGTGTCGACTTGGCCAGCTCCGTCACGAGTTTGATGCGTTGCGCCTCGCCGCCGGATAGCGTGGGACTCTGTTGTCCCAGCGTGAGATAGCCGAGGCCGACGTCCTGCAGAAGCCGCAGGGCGTGGTGTACCGCCGGGTGTGCGGCGAAGAACGCGGCGGCCTCGTCAACGCTCATATGCAGCACGTCGGCGATAGATCGCTCCTTGAAGCGCACGACCAGGGTCTCCGCGTTGAAACGTGCGCCGCCGCAAGCCTCGCACGGGATCGCGACGTCCGGCAAGAAACTCATCTCCACGGTCTTGAGTCCTTGGCCATCACACGCCGCGCAACGGCCGCCGGCGACGTTGAAGGAGAAGCGCGCCGGACTGTAGCCGCGCAAGCGTGCCTCGGGGGCGGCGGCGAACAGCTTTCGAATCTCTTGCCAGATGCCGATGTAGGTTGCCGGGCAGGAGCGCGGTGTCTTGCCGATCGGCGTTTGATCGACTTCCAGGACGCGCGTGCCGTAGCCGATGCCGGTAAGCGCCGTGCAGCCATGAAGCTTCGGCAGCTTGTTGCGTGCCTGCGCGAGGCGGCGCGCGTTGTGGTGCAGCACGTCGCGCACCAAGGTGCTCTTGCCGGAGCCCGACACCCCGGTCACACATATCAAGCGGGCGAGCGGAAAGTCGACGTTGAGTCGCTTAAGGTTGTGAAGTGTGGCGCCACGCAGGGCAATGCGAGGCGCGGCGCGTGTGACCGCGCGCGTGGCGCGTAACGAATGCCGCATGGGTCGTGCCAGAAAACGACCGGTCAATGATTCGGGCGCTTGCTTGATTTCGCCCAAAGAGCCTTGCGCCACGATCTGCCCACCGAAGGCACCGGCACCGGGCCCAAGATCGACGATGTGCTCGGCGGCTTGAATGGTGTCTTCGTCATGTTCGACGACCAGCACGGTGTTGCCTTTCGCGCGCAGTTGCTTGAGCGTGGCGAGCAGCAGTCGGTTGTCGCGCGCGTGCAGGCCGATCGTCGGCTCGTCGAGGATGTAGCACACACCGCGCAGATTTGATCCGAGTTGGGCCGCAAGGCGGATACGTTGGGCCTCGCCGCCGGAGAGAGTGGGTGCGGCGCGATCGAGCGCCAAGTAGCCGAGGCCGACCTCACGCAAGAAGCGCAGGCGCGTCAGGATCTCGGGCAGGAGATCGCGCACGATCGCCTGACTGCGTGGGGGCAGTTTAAGCCGGCGAAACAAGTGTTCGGCATCCGTCACCGACAGTCCCGCAAGCTGGGCGATTGAGCGATTGCGAAAACGCACTGCCAGCGCCGTCGGATTGAGTCGCTGCCCATCGCAGCCGGGGCAGGGGCGCGCTTCGCCTTCCCACCATTCATTCCACCATATTTCTTCGCCGGTCTGTTCGGCGTCGAAGCCGGTGAGCTGGAGGCCGGTGCCGAAGCAGCTCTGACACCAGCCATGCTTGGAGTTGTATGAGAACAGTCGCGGATCTAGTTCCGCGAGGCTGGTCCCGCAGCGCGGGCAGGCGCGCGTCGTGGAAAATGTCGCGGCCGCCGCGCGTTGGCGCTTGCCGGCGGCTGGCAATACCTGCACGGCGCCTTTGCCAAAGGCGATGGCGGTTTCGAGCGCGCGGCGCAGGACGGCTTCGCCACGGGCGGTCACCGTGAATGCGGCGACCGGCAGTTCGATGTCATGTTCCTTGAAGCGCGACAACCGCGGCCAGTTGTCGGTATCGATCGTCTCACCGTCGACGCGCAGCGCCGTGTAGCCTTTGTTGCGTGCCCAGCGCGCCAAGTCGGTGTACAGACCCTTACGGGCGACGACGAGCGGTGCGAGCAAAGTGACGCGTTGGCCACGGTAATCGCGCACGATGCGTGCGGCGATGGTGTCGACGGATTGCGGCTCGATCGGCACATCACACTTCGGACAGTGTTGGACGCCGAGCTTGAGATAGAAGAGGCGCAAGAAGTGGTAGATCTCGGTCAGCGTGGCGACAGTGCTCTTGCGTCCGCCGCGACTGGTGCGCTGCTCGATCGCCACGGTCGGCGGGATGCCGAGAATCGCATCAACGTCCGGACGGGCGGCCGGCTGCACGAACTGGCGGGCATAGGCATTGAGCGATTCGAGATAGCGGCGCTGACCCTCGGCAAACAGCACATCAAAGGCCAGCGTGCTCTTGCCCGAGCCGGACACACCGGTCACGACAGTAAAGCGATCACGTGGGATCTCAACCTCGATGTTCTTTAGATTGTGCTCGCGTGCGTGCAGCACGTGGATCGCATTGCCGGGTTTCGCTCTCGATTTGATCTTTGGTTCCGCAAGGAGCACGGGTGTCGAACCAGAACCGTACGCCCGCAGTGCCGCACCGGTATGGCTGGTCGTATGACGGGCGACGTCTGCCGGCGTGCCCACGCAGACAATAGATCCGCCATCATCGCCGCCCTCCGGCCCGAGATCGACGATCCAGTCGGCGGCACGGATCACGTCAAGGTTGTGCTCGATCACGATCAATGAGTGACCTTGGGTGAGAAGCTCGTGAAACGCACCGAGCAATTTGGCAATGTCGTGAAAATGTAGCCCGGTGGTCGGCTCATCGAACAGAAACAAATTGCCGCGCGGAGCCGGACGATTGGCGCGGCGTGCGGGGTGGCGGCGCATTCGTTGCGCTTCGGCCAGATGGCCGGCGAGCTTAAGACGCTGTGCCTCGCCGCCGGAGAGCGTGGGGACCGGCTGGCCGAGCTTGAGGTAATCGAGGCCGACGGCGGACAGTGGAACCAGGGCCTCGCGCACGGCGGCGCGGTCGGCGAAATACTCGAGCGCTTCAGCCACCGTCATGTCGAGTACGTCGCTGATGGATTTGCCGGCCCTCGTTGTTGCTCCGCGTTTGGCCGGCAACAACCGTATTTCGCGCACCTCGGCGCGATAGCGGCTGCCGTCGCAATCCGGGCAGCGTAGATAGACGTCGGACAGGAACTGCATCTCGACATGTTCGAAGCCGTTGCCACCGCACGTGGGACAGCGACCGTTGCCGGTGTTGAAGCTGAAGGTCGCGGCGGAATAGCCGCGCAGCCGCGCCTGGGGTTCGGCGGCGAACACCTGGCGGATCGCGTCGAAAGCGCCGACATAGCTCGCCGGGTTCGAGCGCGTGGTGCGTCCGATGGGCGATTGATCGACCATGACCACCGCGTCGATTTGATCATGGCCGAGCAGGCTTTGATGGCGTCCCGGTGTCGGCGCGGCCTTGCCTTTGTGCTTGGCGAGCGCGGGGTAGAGGATGTCTTTGAGCAGGGTGCTCTTGCCCGATCCCGAGACGCCGGTGAGGCACACCAGCCGGTGGAGCGGTAGGCGCACGTCGATTGACTTGAGGTTGTGCTCAGCGGCGCCATGCAGTTTCAGGTGTGGTGCGCTTGGCTCGACGGCTCGAGCCTGCTGTGAGGACACGACCGATTTGCGCCCGAAAAGGTAGTCCGCGGTGAGCGAGCGGCGTGCGCGTGCGAATTGGGCGGGTGTGCCGAAGAACACGCGCTTGCCGCCGTCCGCACCCGGGCCGGGACCGATATCCAGAATGCGGTCGGCGGCGAGCATCACCTGCGGATCATGCTCCACCACCAGCAGCGAGTTGCCGTTGTCGCGCAGGCGTTGCAGCACGCCCACGACCCGTGCCATGTCGCGCGGATGCAGCCCGATCGACGGCTCGTCGAGCACGAAGAGGGTATTGACGAGCGAGGTGCCGAGCGCCGTGGCGAGATTGATGCGCTGCACCTCGCCGCCCGAAAGCGTGCGCGATTGCCGGTCGAGGGTAAGATAACCGAGGCCGACTTCGACCAGATAGCTCAGACGCGAACGGATCTGGTCGAGCAACGGCGCCATCGCCTCTTCGTGCGAGGACGGCAGGCGCAGTGCGCGCATGAACTCGAGCGTGCGCGTGATCGGCAGACGCGCCAGCTCGTGCAGATTCAAATCGTTCGCTTTCGGATCGCGCGCATCGCTAAGACGCCAAAGCAGCGCCTCCGGCTTCAGTCGCGCACCGTGACAGGCGGGACATTCGTTGTAGGCGCGGTACTTCGACAGCAGCACGCGGATGTGCATCTTGTAACTCTTGGTCTCGAGCCACTTGAAAAAGCGCGCCACGCCATACCACACGCCGTCATCCCACTCACCGTCACCTTCGATCACCCAGCGGCGCTGTTCGTCGGTCAATCGTCGCCACGGCACGTTGGTCGGCACGCCGCGCTTACGCGCGAAGCGCATGAGATCGCCCTGGCACTCGATGTAGGAAGCGGTTTGCCATGGCCGCACCGCGCCGTCGGCCAGGGTCTTGCCTTCATCAGGTACGACCAGCCCGTAGTCGACGCCGACTGTGCGGCCGAAACCACGGCAGGTCTCGCAAGCACCAATCGGCGAGTTGAAGGAAAACTGGCTGGGCGTGGGGTCGGCGTAGTGCAGGTCGCAATCCGGGCAATGCAGGTCGGCCGAATAGCGCCAGGGTGTCGAGACGACGCGGGTCTCGTCGAGCGGATAGATGGCCACCTGGCCGCGCCCATGTTTCAGCGCTGCTTCCAGGGTTTCGATGAGCCGGCTACGGTTGGCCGAGCCGAGGCGCAGCCGATCTTGGGTCACCTCGATGAAATCAGCGGTCTCACGATGAATGCGCGTGTAGCCCTGTTGTGCCAAGAACGTCTTGATTTCATCAGCGGCAAAATTCTTGGGGATGCCGAGCGCAAACGTAATGAGCGCCGTGGTGGCGTTGATCTCCGCGCGTTGGATGAGGTCATCGGCGATCGTCTCGGGCGTATCGCGTCGTACGGGGCGTGCGCAGCCGCGGCAGTAAAGTTGGGCGGCGCGCGCGTAAAGCAGCTTCAGGTGATCGTTGAGCTCGGTCATGGTGCCGACCGTCGAGCGCGAGGTACGCACCGGGTTGGTTTGATCGATGGCGATCGCCGGCGGGATGCCGGCAATCTCGTCCGCCGCCGGCTTGTCCATGCGCTCGAGGAACTGGCGGGCGTACGGCGAGA
>CP070641.1:558422-564412 GCA_020354085.1 Pseudomonadota bacterium | reverse complement strand
TATGGGGAGTCCGACGGAACTGCTGGCTAGCAGACTCGTCTAACTGGTTGATCGGTAGTCGTATAATTCCCCGATGAATCAATCCGCTCGCGTACTCCTATCCCTTCTCATCGTCGGCACCCAGCTGGCGACCGACGCCCAAGGGGCCGTCAACCTTCCAGATCTCGGAAACGCAGCGGGCACCGCTATTTCTCCCTCGCAGGAGCGCAAGCTTGGCGAAGAATTCATGCGCCGGGCGCGGAGCGCGCTGACGATCATCGAGGATTCGGAGATCACTGAATATGTCCGTTCGCTAGGACGCCAATTGCTTGCCAGCGCGGCGAGCGGCGCGCCGGATTTCTATTTCTTCGTGGTCGATGATCCGAGCGTAAACGCCTTCGCCGTCCCCGGAGGTTTCGTTGGCATACATACTGGCCTGATATCGACCGCCCAGACAGAGGCCGAGCTGGCATCGGTGGTGGCCCACGAAATCACGCACGTCACGCAACGGCATATTCCGCGGCTGATCGCTGAACAAGAGAAGGCAAGCCTGCCCGCGATGGCGGCGATCCTGGCGTCCATTCTGTTGGCGGGCTCCGGGAAACAGGGTGGCGAGGCGGGCGTTGCCCTGACTACGGCTGCCATGGCGCAGCGCGGCATTAACTTCACCCGATCTTTCGAAGAGGAAGCCGATCGGATCGGCATGGATCTGCTTACCTCCGCCGAATTCGATCCACACGGCATGCCGGCGTTTTTCGAGCGCATGCAGGCGGCCAATCGCCACAACGAGACCAATTTGCCGGAGTACTTGCGTACCCACCCCATCACCACCAACCGCATTGCCGATGCGCGTGCCCGTGCCGATCGCGCGACTGGCAACATACGGCCCGATAGTAGCGAATTCCATCACGTGCGCGCCAAACTGCGCGCCTACGCGAAGCGCCCGGCGCCTGAGATCGTTCGCGGTTTTCAGGACAACCTGGCGCAGGGTAAGTACCGAGACGCCGATGCCGAGCGGTATGGCTATGCGCTGGCACTTCTGCGCGCCAAACAACTGGAACAGGCACGCAATGAATTGCAGAAGTTGAGTAAACGCCATCCTGGCCGATTGAACTACCGCATGGCGCAAGCGGAAGTCGAAATGGCGGCCGACCGCAGAACAGAGGCGCTTGCGATCTACCAAGCTGCCCACCGTGAACGCCCCAGTTCGGTCGTGCTGATGCGCGAATATTCGCAGGCCTTGTTGCGTACCGGCCGGCCGGCGGAAGCCCGCGATCTGCTCAAGACCGCCCTGCGGTCAGATCGTGACGATCCATTACTTTACAAGCTGATGGCTGAGGCAGCGGGTGCGGCGGGGGCGCGTGCCGAGGCCCACCAGGCGCAGGCTGAGTATTACTACTTAATGGGCAGCCCGGCCGCTGCCGTCGAGCAACTCCGCATTGCCTCCCGCTACGCGGGCGACAACTTTTACTTGCAGGCAAGTCTTGAGGCGCGCATTGCGGCAATCCGCGAGGAATCCGGCCTCGGCGAGGACAGGTCTCCCGCGCGTAAGTAAGCGGGGTTACAACCCGGCTTATCCTTGTAATTCTGTTGGTTTTTGTGGCAGTGCAAAGGGCTTGCCACCAAGCCCGATCTATGTATCCTATCGGGCATAGGTGGATGTACCCCCCCATGCTGACCCGGCGCCCACTCGGCCTACCGATCGTGGTTTGATCGCAAGCGGTAAGCGCGGCCACCGTTAATAACATAACCACTGCAACAGGAGGAGCAATGCGGAAAACCGCCCAATTCATTCTCGGTACCAGCGCTGCCATTATGATTCTTGTCGCCGGCGGCATCAGCCCCGCGGCGCATGCGGCAGGCAAGCTGCCCGATGAAAAGGTCTGCAAAGACAAGAAGAACCCGCCGACGGATGCCGTAACCAAAGGCGCTTGCGTCATCTTGGACCGCCGTAAGGGCAACTGCTGGGGCTGCCACCAGATTGCCGGTGCGCCATCTGCCGGGAATATCGCGCCGCCGCTCGTCGCCATGAAGGCGCGCTTTCCCGATAAGGCCAAGCTCCGCGCCCAGGTCGAGGACCCGGACAACATCAAGCCCGGCACCGTCATGCCACCGTTCGGGAGGCACGCAATCCTGTCCAAGCAGGAAATCGACGATCTGATTGAGTTCCTACTAACGCTGTAGAGCGACTTAGCTCTCGGCAACCCCTTATTTCAATTTGTTTATTTTTGGAGGAAACCCGTGACGAATTTACAGCGCCGTACCTTTATCAAGAGCTCTCTCGCCGTTGGCGTGGCGGGGCTGGCAGCAGCCGCTGGTCTGCTCAAGCCGACCCAAGTGCTGGCCGCCGAATGGCCGAAGGGTGCCTTTGATGCCAAGAGCGTCGAGGATTCACTGAAGAGCCTGTTCGGCAACTCTGGCTCGTCCACGTCCGCATCCGTGAAGATCAAGGCCTCACCGCAGGCGGAAAACGCCGCGACGGTGCCCATTACCGTCTCGACTGACATGCCCAATGTTGAGGCCGTGTCGATCTTCGTCGAGAAGAACGACTTCCCGCTGGTCTGCAACGCGACCATGTCCGGCGCCGAGGGTTATCTGCATGCGCGCATGAAAATGCGGCAGACGTCAGATGTGGTGGCAGTGGTTAAGAGCGGTGGCAAGCTCTATACCGCCAAGCACAACATCAAGGTGACCGTTGGCGGCTGCGGCGGCTAAGGTTGCGTAGTCAAAACTGAAGCAAACGAGGAAAGCACAATGGCACGTACGATGAAGATCCGCACCAAGGCGGCGGACGGCTCAACTGAAATCCAGGCCCTGGTCAATCACCCGATGGAAACCGGTCAACGCACCGACCGCAAGACCAAGGAGAAAATCCCGGCCCATTTCATCCAGAAGATGACCTTCCAGGTGAACGGCAAGGATGTCGCGGTGGTCGATACCGGCATCGCCGTATCGAAGGACCCGTTGATCAGCGTGAGAATCAAGGGCGCGAAGGCCGGTGACAAGGTCAAGGTTTCCTGGACCGACAACAAGGGTGAGAGCGGCTCGGCGGATACAACCGTCGCCTAAGAAGCTCACCCAGGCGCCGAGGCCAGCGGGGCCCGGCGTCCCTTCAAAGAACAACCGACCGCAGGAGGATACAGATGAAGAAAGTGACACTAGCCCTGATGGTGGTGGGACTGATGGGCGCTGCCGCCACCACGGCGCAGGCTGATCCGAAGAAGGACTTGGAGCAGTTCCGCAATTATTTCAAGCAGAAATTTCCGACTGTCAAGTTTGACGAGTATTCGAACGGCTTCTACCACCTGCCGGGGATGGAGTCGTATCGGGAACAGTTTGAAACGCTGAGTGAGTTCCCGCCGTACGAGATCGGTTTGGGCAAAGGCACGGCCAACTGGAACAAGAAGTTCCCGAACGGCAAAACCTTCGCTGATTGCTTCCCCAACGGTGGCAAGAAGATCGCCCAGAAGTATCCTTATTGGGATGAAGCGACGAAAAAAGTGCGCACGGCCGAGATGGACGTCATGGACTGCGCCAAGAAGAACGGTGCCAAGTTCAGCTTCTTGGAGGCCAACCTGGACAAAGACACCAAGGCCCGTGTGGAGCTGGCTGAGATAGTGGCACACTTCTATACGCTGTCGCGTGGTGAACGTGTCAGTGTCGACGTGTCCAAGCCGGGTGCGCTCGCGGCCTATGAGGCCGGCAAGAAGTTCTGGTGGCAGAAACGCGGCCAACTAAACTTCGCCTGCGCTGACTGCCACATGGAATTGGCGGGCAAGAACTTCGGTGGAGGGCAGCCCTTGTCGGCGGCCCTCGGTCACCCTGTCGGTTGGCCGGCGCAGCGCGTGGGTTGGGCACGCCTCGAAACCATCCACCGTCGTTACGTGACCTGCAACTCGCAGGTACGTGCCAAACCTTTCCCGCACAGCTCCGAAATCTACAACAACCTGCAGTTCTACGAGACCTACTTGAGCAGCGGCCTGCCGCTCACGGCACCGGCGATGCGCAACTAGTTCGTTACTGAAGGCGCTGAGCCATCAAACCCGGCCTTCGTGGCCGGGTTTGTTTTTTGTGGTCGGAATAGCTGACAGTATCAATACGTCTTCTTCCTAATGTTCATGCGTTCCCGGACTACGCGACCCCAGATCCAAAGATATATACGGAGATTCAGATGAGCCTTACTCGACGCGAGTTTCTTCAGATGCTGGCCTACGGCGCGGCCGCCGGCCTGACCCTGCCGGGCTGCGACAGCAAGAAGACGGTGCCCGGCGCGGGCGGTGGCGACAAGCTGTATGACTTGCCGCCGTTCGGCAATGTCACGCTGATGCATTTCACCGACTGCCATGCCCAGCTCCTGCCGATCTATTTCCGCGAACCCAACATCAACATCGGCGTGGGCGACGCCTTCGGCAAGCCGCCGCATCTGGTCGGCGAGGCGCTGCTCAAGCATTTCAACATCAAGCCGGGCTCGCTCGAGGCGCATGCCTATACCTATCTCGACTTCGAGTCCGCCGCGCGCAAGTATGGCAAGGTCGGGGGCTTTGCCCACATGGCAACCTTGGTGAAGAACGTTCGCGCCAGTCGTCCGGGTCGCACCCTGCTGATGGATTCCGGCGACACCTGGCAAGGCTCGGCCACCGCGCTGTGGTCCAAGGGCCAGGACATGATTGATGCGACCAAACTGCTGGGCGTCGACGTCATGACGGCGCACTGGGAGTTCACCTACGGTGCTGAGCGCGTGAAGGAGGTCGTCGACGGGGATCTCAAGGGCAAGATCGATTTCGTTGCCCAGAACGTCAACGACGCCACTTGGGGCGAGCTCATCTTCAAACCCTATGTAATTCGCGAAATCAACAAGATCCCCGTTGCCATCATCGGCCAAGCCTTCCCGTTCACACCGATCGCCAATCCACGCTTCCTGGTGCCGGACTGGCAGTTCGGCATCAAGGACGACCACTTGCAGAAGATGGCCGACGAGGCACGCAGCAAGGGCGCGCAGGTCGTCGTAGTGCTGTCGCATAATGGCATGGACGTCGACCTCAAGATGGCTTCGCGTGTCACCGGCGTGGACGTCATTTTGGGCGGCCATACCCACGATGGCGTGCCGGCACCAGCCATCGTCGCCAACAAGAGCGGCAAGACGCTGGTCATCAACTCCGGCTCCAACACCAAGTTCCTGTCGGTGCTCGACCTCGACGTCAAGGACGGCAAGGTTGCCGATTTCCGCTACAAGTTGCTGCCGGTGTTCTCCAACCTGATCGCGCCCGATAAGGAAATGACCGCGTTCATCGACAAGATCCGCGCGCCGCACAAGGCCAAGCTGGAGGAGAAGCTCGCCACCACCGAAACGCTGCTCTATCGGCGCGGCAACTTTAACGGCACCTTCGATCAGCTCATTATCGATGCCTTGTTGGAAGTCCAGGGTGCGGAGATGGCCTTCTCGCCGGGCTTCCGATGGGGTACGTCAATCCTGCCGGGCGATGCGATCACCATGGAAAACCTCATGGACCAGACCGCCATCACCTACCCGATCGCCACGGTCAACGAGCTGAGCGGCGAGATGATCATGGAGATCATGGAAGACATCGCCGACAACCTCTATCACGACGATCCCTACTACCAGCAGGGTGGCGATATGGTGCGCGTCGGCGGCATGACCTACACCTTGGATCTCACTAAGAAGCACGGCAGTCGCATTCAAGACGTTCTGATCCGTGGCAAGGCGCTCAATACTAAGAAGCGTTATAAAGTCGCGGGCTGGGCCAGCGTACAAGAGAATCCTGCCGGCACCCGCCCGGTGTGGGACGTCGTGGCCGAGTATCTGCGCGCCAAGAAGACCGTGAAGATCGCGGAAGCCTACGTGCCGAAGCTCAAGGGCGCGGAGGGTAACGCCGGTATCGTTCTGTAGGTAAAACTTTTCGGCCGTAACCCGCGGGCCTGGTGGCGACACCAGGCCCTTTTTTTGCCGTCCAGGGATGGAGTAATGCCGCGTGAGCGCAGCGACCGCCATG
>CP070641.1:552289-558322 GCA_020354085.1 Pseudomonadota bacterium | reverse complement strand
CGGCAGGACGAAAGCGAGGAGCCCATGAGGTTCTCGATCTACCGCTACAACCCCGAGGTCGATGCCAAGCCGTACATGCAGGCCTACGAGCTGCCGGACGATTGCGGGGCCATCATGCTGCTTGACGCGTTGCTGCTGCTCAAGCGCAATGACGAAGGTCTCGGCTTTCGGCGCTCTTGTCGCGAAGGTGTGTGCGGGTCGGACGCCATGAACATAAACGGCCGTAACGGTTTGGCCTGCATCACGCCGATCGCCGAATTGCGTCAACCAATCGAGCTGCGCCCGTTACCGGGCGTGCCGGTAGTACGCGATTTGATCGTTGATCTCAGTCAGTTCTATCAGCATTACCGTACCGTCAAGCCGTGGTTGATCAACCATGACCCGGAACCGGAGATCGAGCGCCTGCAGGCGCCGGAAGATCGCGATAAGCTCGATGGTCTCTACGAATGCATTCTGTGCGCCTGTTGTACGACTTCCTGCCCGTCGTTTTGGTGGAATCCAGACAAGTTCCTAGGGCCGGCGGCGTTGTTACAGGCTTGGCGCTTTCTGGCGGATAGCCGCGATCAAGGCACCCAACAACGACTCGATGATCTCGAAGATCCGTATCGGCTTTTTCGTTGCCATACGATCATGAATTGCACGGACGTGTGCCCCAAGGGTCTCAACCCAACGCAGGCCATCGGGTTCATCAAACAGCTCCTTGCTAAGCGGGTACTGTGACGCCTGATACTGTCGTACCGTCATCGCGCATGACGCCGGACGGTTTGGAATCGACGCACGACTTGGCGCGTTTGCGGTGGCGTTGCCGACGCGGCTTGCTGGAGCTGGATCTCTATCTGCGGCGTTTCGTCGACCAACACTATGCCAGTCTCGATTCCGCCGAACGCGCTGCATTCGAGCGCCTGCTCGACACACCGGACCTGACCTTGCTGGCCTTTCTGCAGGAGCGCGAGCAACCGGATGCGGAGCTTCAGGCGCTTGTCGCAAAGATTCGACAGTAGCCTGTCCCTAGAACTCCGCGCATCGCCGCTGGTGATTGCGGGCCTGACGCTGGGACACGTGGGCGCGGCGCTGCTCACGATCCCGCTTCCATTGGCGTTGCCATGGCAGATCGTGATTTGGCTGTTGCTCGCCGGTAGTCTCGCGTATCAGTTGCATAAACAGGGGACGCGGCACGCCAGACGGGCCATCACCGGTGTATTGCTGGAACCCGATGGCGAGTTGTCGGTGCGCTTCGGGACAGATAGGCGCTGGCACGGGTGCCGGATCGTGAGCCAAGTGGTTCATCCTTGGATTACTTTCCTGCGCCTGCGTTGTGCGAATAGGCGTTTTGCGGACGGCTTGATCATCGCCGCCGATGCGACGGATAGCGACAGCCTTAGGCGCTTGCGCGCGCGGCTGCGACTTGGAAACTTGGTGGACTGAGAAGCGTGTCGCGCCCGACCAGTTGCTTATCAGGTTCGGGGTAATCGCGCGTGAAATGCAGTCCTCGGGATTCGTGACGGGCCGCCGCGCAACGTACGATCAGCTCGGCCACCAGCACCAAGTTGCGCAGCTCGATGAGATCGTTAGTGATGCGAAAGTGGCTGTAGTACTCACGAATTTCTTCCTTGAGCAGGTCGATGCGGTGTTGTGCCCGCTGCAAGCGTTTGGTGGTGCGCACGATGCCGACGTAGTCCCACATAAAGCGGCGCAGCTCATCCCAATTGTGCGATACCACGACCGCCTCATCGGCGTCGGTGACGCGGCTCTCGTCCCAGGCCGGTAGCTCGGTCGCCGGTGCCGGCGCGGTAGGCAGACGCGCACCAATGTCCTGGGCCGCCGCGTGGGCGAAGACGACGCATTCCAACAGGGAGTTGCTCGCCAGGCGGTTGGCGCCGTGGAGCCCGGTAAAGGCGCATTCGCCAATGGCATACAGCGCGTCGATATCGGTTTGCGCGTGTAGATCAGTGACGATGCCACCGCAGGTGTAGTGCGCGGCCGGCACCACCGGAATGGGTTCGCGCGTAATGTCATAACCGAGTGCACGGCAGCGTTCGTAGATGGTCGGGAAGTGCGTGGTGATAAATGCCGCTGGTTGGTGGCTGATGTCGAGATGAACGAAATCAAGACCGCGGCGTTTCATCTCGTAGTCGATCGCGCGCGCCACGATATCGCGCGGTGCGAGTTCCCCGCGCGGATCGTGTTCCTGCATGAAGGGCTCGCCGTTCGGCAGGCTGAGTTTCGCACCTTCACCGCGCAATGCCTCGGTGATAAGGAAGCTCTTGGCGCGCGGGTGGTAGAGGCACGTCGGGTGGAACTGCATGAACTCCATGTTGGCCACGCGACAGCCGGCGCGCCATGCCATGGCAATGCCATCGCCGGTCGAAGTATCGGGATTGCTGGTGTAGAGATAGACCTTAGAGGCACCGCCGGTAGCCAAGATCACGAAGCGAGCACCCAGCACCAAGACCTGATGGTCGGATTTGTCGAGCACATAGGCGCCCAGACAACGGTCAGGTCCCGGCAGACCGAGCTTTTGGCGGGTGATGAGATCGATGGCCAGGTGATTCTCGAACAGGTGGATGTTCGGGTGCTCGCGTACCTTGGCTTCCAGCGTCGTGGCAAGCGCCTTGCCGGTAGCATCCGCCGCATGAATTACGCGCCGCTGACTATGTCCGCCTTCGCGGGTCAGATGGTAACCGACCGCACCGTCCTCGCGCCGTTCGCGTGTGAAGGCCACGCCTTGCTCGATGAGCCAGCGAATCGCCTCGGGGCCTTGGCGCACGACGTACTCGACGGTATCGCGGTGGCAGAGACCGCCGCCGGCGCTCAGGGTGTCAGCGATATGCGCGTCGAAGGAATCTGCGCGGGTATTGAGAACGGCAGCAAGGCCGCCTTGCGCATAGAGGCTGGACCCTTCCGTCAGTGCAGCCTTGGAGACCACGGTGACCTTGGCGCGATCCGCGAGCGTCAGGGCCAGTGTCAAACCGGCCACGCCGCCGCCAAGAATGAGCGCATCAGAGGCAAACTGGGTCTGCATGACTTGGAAGCCGGCGGTAGGCGTGAAGACGTCAATATCCTATCATACGGCCACGCTAACCCCGCGTAGCGTCATAGAAAATCATCCCCAGCGCGCCGAACTTTTTCCCCATGCCCCGGTCAGTAATCGCTAGTAGCGGCCAAGTGTCGACGGCTGTGTCGATCGTATGACGGAACGCGGCGTCGATCAGCGGTTGGTCGCTCGCGTCCAGAAAGGCGAGAAATCGGCCTTCGATTTGCTGGTGCGCAAGTACCAACACAAGGTCGCCAAATTAGTTTCGCGCTTCGTGCGCGACCGTGCCGAGATCGAAGATGTTACACAAGAGGCCTTCATCCGCGCCTATCGCGCCATCGGCTCCTTCCGCGGCGACAGCGCCTTCTATACTTGGCTATACCGAATTGCAGTGAATACGGCAAAGAACTATTTGGAGTCGCAGGGTCGACGTCCGCCGGGCGCGGACATCGAGGCCGATAGCGCCGAACAACTGGAAGGGGGCGAGCGCCTGCGCGATACGGCCACCCCGGAACGGCACTTGCTGACCGAGGAGATCGCTGCCACGGTACGGCGTGTGGTCGACGGGCTGCCGCCCGATTTGCGCACGGCCATTACCCTGCGCGAGATCGAAGGACTAAGCTACGAGGAAATCGCCCAAGTCATGGATTGTCCGATTGGTACCGTCCGCTCGCGCATCTTCCGGGCACGCGAAGCGGTCGATGCCGAACTAAAACCTTTGCTGGAGAAGTGACGGAGTATGAAAGAGCAGCTCTCGGCCCTGGTTGATGACGAACTGAATCGGTTCGAAGAACACCGCTTGCTACAAGAGCTCGAGCGCGAGCGCGAGCCGGTGCTGCGCGGTGCGTGGCAACGTTACCATTTGATTGGTGCGGCGCTGCGCAACGAACTTGAGCATGTGCCGGCACCCACCAACGCTGAAGCTCTCGGCGCGCGGCTTAGCGCCGAGCCAGCGCCGGCGCGCTCCATGAGGTTGAGCCGCAGCGGCTCGATCGCCGCGAGCCTTGGTATCGCCGCGAGTGTCGCAGCGCTAGCCATCTTTGGATTGCAGACGCTGAACCGCCCGTCCGCGCCGGTTGCCATGCCGGTCGCCAACGCCCCGTTGGCTCCCGCGCCCGAAGCCGTGCGCAAGGTGACGACCCGTTGGGGAAAAAACGATTCGGAGGCAGACCGTGCCCTGCATCTTTATCTGGTGCAGCATAGCGAATTCGCATCCGCTGGCATGCGCGGGATGATGCCGTCCTACGTGCGGGTCGTGAGTTCCGGCAGCGATTCGGGTCAATGATCGCGGCGAGCGGTTCAAGCGCGTCGCGACGTCTGGTCGCGTTGCTACTCGCGTCGTGTGCGCCCGCAGTGGTAGCTGAAGATAGCGCACACTACTGGTTGATGAAGATTAATCAAGCGGCGCGCACGCTAAATTACGAAGGCGTGTTCGTCTACGAGCGCGACAAACAAATCGACGTCATGCGCATCGTGCACCGCTACAGCGACGGCCGTCGCCAGGAGCGGCTGGTATCGATGAACGGGGCGCCGCGCGAAATCATCCGCAACGATCGCGAGGTGATTTGTTTTCTTCCTGACGAGAAGTCGGTGTTGGTGGAGCACCGCAAGGTTGACAATAAGACTTTCCCGGCGTTGCTGCCTGAGCAGTTACAGGCCCTCGATGCCAATTACAACTTTCAGCTCGGTAAGCAGGCCCGAATCGCCGGGCGGTCGGCCCAATCGCTGCAAATTAAGCCGCGCGATAAGCTGCGTTACGGCTATCAGCTATGGGCGGATCGCGACACCGGGTTATTGTTGAAGGCCGATCTTCTCGACACCGACGGCCAAGTTATCGAGCAGTTCATGTTTACCCAGCTGGCCATCGGCGTGAGCATTGCCGATCGAGCGTTGGAGCCCGAGACCGGTGGCGAGGGCTACGCATGGCACCGCGAGGAAACCGTGGGCGAGGGGAAAGCGAATGCATTACCGCGTTGGAAGGTGGCGGAGCTGCCCAAGGGTTACCGCCTAACCTCGCACATTGCGCGTCAAATTCCGACGCGGCGCGTCCCGGTTGAGCATTTGGTGTATTCGGACGGCTTGGCTGCTGTGTCCGTCTTTGTCGAGAAGTCAGACAAAAGCACTGTCGTAGGCTCGGGGGTTAGCAAGATGGGTGCGGTGCACGCCTACAGCCGCCGCGTAGACGGCCACAAGGTAACGGTGGTCGGCGAAGTGCCTGCAGAAACTGTGACCTTGCTCGGGAATTCAGTCGCCAGCCGGTAGACCGTATGCGTCGTTGGATTGATTTCGGATTGGCCTCGCTGTTGGCGTTGGCCGCGTCCGTCGCGCTCGCGCGTGAATTGCCTGACTTCTCACGCTTGGTACGCAGCCAGGCAGAAGTAGTAGTCAATATCAGCACGACGCAGACGACGCGACGGCCGGCCATCGCGCGCCAGTCGGAAACGCCGTTGCCGGATGATCACCCGCTTGGGGATCTGCTGCGGCGCTTCGGTGAGGGCGACCCCGACAGCCTTGATGGCTCGTCGTTGGGTTCCGGCGTCATCATCTCCGCGGACGGATATGTGCTGACTTGCGCACACGTCGTGGAAGATGCCAGTGAGATCGTCGTGCGTCTCAAGGACCGGCGCGAGTACAGCGCACGCTTGGTGGGTGCCGACCGCCGCAGCGATCTTGCGCTGCTCAAGATTGACGCAAACGGATTACCGCGCGCGCTGATTGGCGATCCGTCGCGACTAGCAGTTGGCGACTGGGTGCTGGCCATCGGCTCGCCATTCGGATTCGACAGCTCGGCGACTGCGGGCATCGTCTCCGCGAAGAGTCGCAGCCTACCGAAAGAAAACTACGTGACCTTCCTGCAGACCGACGTGGCCATCAACCCCGGCAACTCGGGCGGACCTCTGTTCAATCTCAAGGGCGAGGTCATCGGCATCAACTCCCAGATCTATAGCGACACCGGCGGGTACATGGGCGTTTCCTTTGCCATTCCCATTGATACGGCC
>CP070641.1:546104-552189 GCA_020354085.1 Pseudomonadota bacterium | reverse complement strand
CCCGGTGTACTGCGCGTCGACCGGGAACATCAGACCATTGGAAAGATTGCCGTTGTGGGCCAGGGCCAGCACCGTGCCACCGGTCTTCTTCTGGTAGTTGTCCATCCACTTGTAAAGATCCAGCGGGTCAGTGCTGCCGATCGGTGCCTGGGTTGTGTACGGCACCACCTGTCCAGCCTTGTCGGCGCCATCGCGGAATATGACATTGCGATGCAGGTTGTTTCCCTTGACGAGACTGGTCCACTCGAAGCCGATCAACGCCGTAAATCGTCCGGGGTCGTTGGCATTTTCGGCCGCTTTGACCACCTTGTCCCACACCGAAGCGTAAATCTTCGAGCCCGGTGAATAGGCAGCCAGCAATTCCTTGTTCACCTTGCCCTGGGAAAAGGTTGTAATCAGATCGAGCGCGGTGTCGACGGCAGCCTTGCCGCCCGTGCGCAAGCCCTTGGACCAGCGTGCCCCCTGCTCATACTTGGTAACTTCAGGCGAAGCGCTCGCCAGGTCGTTGACGAGACCCATGGCATCGGAGTGATCGGCGATTACGAGAAAGTCGAGCGGACGAGAAAGCTTCACCGGTTGTCCGGTAGACGACACCACCTCTTCACCGCGCGCGAAACGATAGGCATCCGCCAAACCCAACTTGGCGCCAAACAGCCCGGCGTCGACGGACAGCCCGGTGTGCAGGTGTGTATCGCCCCACAGTGGCCTGCTCGGGAAACTCCGCTGCGCGTAGGGCGAGTAGACCTTGCCCGCGTAGTTCTTCGAGTAGGATTCCGGTGATACCGCGATTCCGACTTGCTCGGCCTGGGCGCTTGTGCTGAGAAAGGTGAGCCCAGTTCCGAATAGGCAAATACTACGTAGCAATACGCGCTTCATCCGATCCTCCTTTGGTCCAAACCAGAGCCGCCATGCCTCGCAGCCTCGGTCCTTGCGGACAATCACAACGTCAAAAAAAACCCGTTCACTCGCTCGATAACCCAGAAAGCCGCGATACCGCCAATCGCGTAAGCGGTTACCGGAACGGCCCAGCGGGGCCTTTCGTTAAATAACGCAACTAGCGACAGCCAGCAACCCTAGCACCACGATGATGAAGAACATTTGACATGCCTCAACCCCTACGTTGAGTGTGAGTAAGGCGAGTGGAATCTCGGTCTGCGGTAAACCGACCCCAGCACGACGCGCATTCAGGACATCGCCGCCGACCGCAGTTGCTGGCACATGGGCCACTTTGCGGCCAACTACAAGCGACTGTTCGGTGAGACTGCCTCGCAAACCTTCACGACCTCCCCTAGCGGACTTCCATCCATTGACAGCGCTTCTTAGTTAGGGGGTCGGCCTTGTCGTCGCTCATGCCTCGCGCCATCAACTTGATGACACGCTCGTCATTGTCATACCCACGGTGCGCCTCGCCCGGGGCCGCCAGCTCGATACCCAGGACGGTCTTCACCTCGGCAATGTTGAGAATGACGTTGACCAGGTTTGGACACATGCGTGAGTCCATATTTTCGTCTTCGTAGGCCGGCGGTACGGCCCAGCTCAGGATATCGTTCGGATCTGAAAACGCGACAATATTAGTGCGCTCAAAGACTCTCTGCGCATGCTTCTTCCCGCCGGGCGTGCAGTAGTCCGCGATTTGGTTGGTCACCTCCGGCGCGTCCCGGCCAAGCTGAAGCAGCGGCAGCTGGTTCGAGAGCATGAAGACCGTCAGCGTTTCGCTCCGCAGCGCGTCCCGCCATGCAGCCACATTTGGCGATGCGTTCCGCCGACCGGCATCTTGCGCAAGGCTCGCCGTGACGATCTGAAAAGCATCGGTAAGAATCCGGCTGCCGAGGCTGTGACTGACAAACACAAACGAATCGTGGCGCACTTCCTTGGGCGAGTAGTTTTGAAACTGGCACACCGCGTCGGACTGCCTTGGCAGCTGCGCGAAGTCGCGCGTGAACATCCAGCACAGGGTTTGCGACACCGCTAACTGAATGTTGAGTTGCGCATCGCCCAGATAAATGAGGGGATCCGGCAGATGGGCATTGACGAATTGCTTCAGCTCCTTATTGAGCCCGGCACGACGAAACGAGTACTCGCCAGAATCGTCGTAGGCAATGATGCGCTTGTCGACCTCCGTGATTTCCGACCACGTCAACTCATAGAACGTCATTTTTCGATCGCTGGTCTTGCTGCGGTAAGTCGTGACACGGACAGTACCATTCTTGTCCCCTGGCTTGCCGCGCAGGCGTCCACGGGTCGCGCCGGATGCGATATGTTCCTGACCCAGGGCAAGCCGCAGCGTAATGACCTTCGGCTCGCGAGCGACGACATCCAGCTTCAACTCGCGCGCCAGATTCTCAGAAAGTCGCGTCGAATATCCGGGCACGTGCGTACCGATCCCGTGCACCATGAGCACTTTCAGATCACCACCCGCTTTGGGTCCCGGCTGCTCGGTCTTTTCAATCAACTGCTCAATACCGTCGAACGCCTGGCCGCGGACGTAGCATTGGCGGGTATCCTCCCGTTCCTGTTGCATCAGTGCACGCGCCATACCTTCGCCGAAACTCGCACACCCGCTGAGCAGCAGCATTGCCAGAAGCGACGGCAGACACCTCGAGTACTTGCGACCATTGCCGGAATCACACGAGAGCATGTTGGGTCTCCAGGCGTTGTTTACGTTGCGTGGGCCACGCACGGCTACCTCCATCGTCAATAGCAGTTCGTATCAGCGCTTGCTTGGAACGAACTCCGTACGGATCTGCCGTGAGAAATCCGTCACGTCGCCCAACGCCCGCGTTGCGGGGTTGACGTGTCCCCGACGCGTCAGCTCGGCAAAGGTCACGGACGTATCCAGCCGGCCCAGATCATAAAGGTACTCCGGCGCATAGCCACTGGCGAGGATTTTCCACGAAAATGGAATGCGCCCGGGATTCACGTGTGCGTGCATCCAGATTACATTCGTGCAATTGGTCGTCAACGTGTTATAGAAACGCGGCTGGTCCCGGAGCGCGTTTATTGTTTTCACGTAGTCGAGAAAAAACTGCCGCGCGATCTCGGGTGAGCCCTGCAAGCGGTAGCGAAACACCTCCTCCGGTGGATCCTGGCGATAGTTGGTGCGCAGGCGAATAACGTCGCGCTCATCGGCCACGACGTAGATCAGCTCATACTGGCGGAAAAACCCTTTGATCGCAGAGTAGGCCTCGCTTTGCTCCTTGCGCGCCTCGATCGACACCGCGAGGTAGTCCTGCCCATCAAAGCCGAAGCTGATGATGGTGTGCGCGATTGCCGGCCCCATCCAATAGACCGCGAACAAGTCAACGCTGCTGAGTTTGCCGAGATCATAGCTCTTCGAGTAGTACGCTGGCGTGAAGTCCGTCTCCGTGCGGTAGGCGAAGTTGCGCACGTTGTGCACCGTGATGCGATCGCCATCCATGGTCGCATACGCCAGTCGAGCCACATCAGGCTGCCACAGCCGATCGTTTGACGCCGGTATGTTGAACCACCACAACAGCACTGCCACGAACAGCAATGCGTATATGCCCAAGACCCTGATGCGCCAGCGACGATGAAAAACCCCTGCGATGGCAGCGAGGCCAACGAGGCCGAAGACAGTCGCCAGCGCAGTTTGCACTAGACTCGTTGCCGAATCGCCGAAATAGATAGCCAAGACGGCCCAGCCCGTAAGGCCGGCCAGAACAAGGGCAAGCACGAATGAACCGGCGATCCACGCGATTCGCCAGCGCGCTTGGCGCCCGGTCGATGTGTCGCCGATCATTTGCGCGCGATCATCCAGACCCGATACCGCGCCGTGCTGACCATCACGATACGGACCCCTCTCTTACATCTAGGACCTCGACTAAGACGGACATCGCCCGTTCCACGCGCACCCGCCCGCGACGCGCCCGAGGCTCCGGCGCACCGACCGTCTAGAACCGGTACTGCACGCCGACCGTCACGATCAGCGAACTGGCGTCGTAGAAATCGATGTTGGAGTCCTGGTTTACCCACACGGCAGAGGCCTGGCCCCACCAGGTCTTGCTGTTGAAGAGCTTGGTGTCGAACAGAAACAGCGCCAAACCCAAGGTTTTGTCTTCGCGGGTTTTATTAAAAACCGGGTTGACCGCGTCGTAGTCCTCCTTCCAGTAAAACACCGTGCCACCCGCAAGAAAACGGTTGCCGAGATAGGCATAGGTCAGCTGAATCTCGTTCTGATCGCCCGACATGGCTTCTCCGTCGAGATCTTCGGTACGACGGCCGAGGCGCAACTCAAATTCGTTGCGGTCGACGCGCGGGAAACGATAGTAGGCGACCAAGCGTTTGACATCGCCGTTCCGGTTCAGCAGTTGCGCCTGGGCAGGCGCGAGCCCCAGCTGTGTGGTGCCGCTGAGTTCGCTGTCGATCTCGGTCGTGCGTCGCGTAACTTGCACACCGAATCCGCTACCCAAGATCTTGTCGTATTCGATGCGCCCACCACGGCTGGTACGATCGGTCTTGGTGCGCGCCACGCCGACGACATACGGGTCTTCCCAGACTTGCACGGGCGAGATCAACGGTGTCGAAACCGCACTCAGCGCAAGAATACTTTTGTCGGCGAACTGTTGGCGCACGCCAATGACCGATGCTGTATCCAGGGTCACGATATCTTCCAGAGAGTTGCCCAAGAACACTTGGGTCTGCGAAGCGAACGTGTAATTGACATTGAGATTGAGCTGCGGAATTCCGGTTGATTTCGAATCTGGCGCATTCGAAAGCGAGCTGACCGTTTCATCGCCAATTTCGAGCCCGTATCGATCGATGCCCGCCACCATATTCGTTTCGGCCTTGAGAGCCCCTACCCCGAGGTTGACAAAGCCGGACCATCCCGGTTCGGTGGGGATTGGGTCGATTGCGTTTGCCGTATTCGCCAGCGCGGCGAACGCAAGTAACAATACAGCTTGCGAAACGCGTTTCATGTCACACCTCCTCGGTTCGTGTTATACGCGGGCATCAAGCACGCAACGGCGCCGATCCGTCCACCTCGGGTGCGCGCGCCTGACGCACCTGTGGCGTTCCAACGCTGTTGCCGTAGTCAATCCACCTATTCACCGCTCCAGTCCCCGCCGGCGCTAATGTGCCGCTAGAACATGTAACGCAGCGTGCCGCCCAGAATCAGGTTACTGTTCGTATCAAACTTGCCAGCCGCCCGCACGCCTTGATCAGTCTGGTCGACCGGCGCATCGCCAACCAGGTACAAGGTGGCGCCCACGGCAAAGTCGAGCTTCTGGCCTCCCTTCCATCCGTAGGCGCCCGACAGCTTCCACAGGGCGTCCACCGGAAAATCGAACGTGCGGTACTCGTCTTTGACCGGTGAGCTCTCATAGGCCAATCCCAGCGTGTAGTAGTTGGTCTCATTGAGCTTGTGCGCGTACGCCATGCCCACATGCCAGGTGTCGTCCCACTTGCGGTCCGTGACGTCGACGATACCGGCGCTCGTCACGTTCAACTCATTGCGGCTAAAGGCCGACCAGTCCTGCCAGCCAAGGTTGAAGAACAGCGTCTGCTTGTCGTTCAGTTGATGCCGTACACCAACCTCCAGCCATTGTGGATTTTCCCAGTCGATTCTCACGTTCTGATCCGCTAGCGGAATCCCTGTACCCAGCGTCACTTTCAGCGTGCCCTCGAGCTGGATATCGGCCTTGCTGCGGTACACAACGCCGACAAGCGTCTGGCTCGAAGGCTGATACGTCAGTCCCAGCACAGCCTGGTACCCAGAGTCGGAAAGGTCCTCGAACTTTGCTTTGCCGTCGGGTACGGGAAGAAGCGGGCGGACGGCGATCTCCTGCTCGAGCGTCGTGTAGATGAAGGAAACGCCGATACCCAGCGACAGTTGATCGTTTACCTTATACGCATAGGCGGGCGTGAACGCGAGACTGGCAAGACTGACGTTTTGAATCGAATAGCGTCCGACAAAGTCGTCGCCATAGTCCAAGCCGCCACCAAAGGGCGCCGTGACCGAAAAACCGAGGCGCGAACGCTCGGATAGCACCTTGTTGTAAAAGAAGCTGGGGATGGCCGCGACGTCGGCCGCATTGCCACCGTCGCTTCCTCCACCGGTGGCAAT
>CP070641.1:539868-546004 GCA_020354085.1 Pseudomonadota bacterium | reverse complement strand
TACGCTCGCGATTGCCCGTGTCCTCGACCGTACCTTCCTTGAGGACACGCCCGAATTCAGCCCAGAACTTGGCGTACTTGTCCTTGTCCGATTCCGCCAGCTCAGCGAGCAGGTCCAACACCTTACGCACCGATCCGCTCTTGATGGCCTCGATGTCTTTGTTGTGTTGCAGGATTTCGCGCGAGATGTTGAGCGGCAAATCGTTGGAATCGACCAACCCGCGCACGAAGCGTAGATAGTTAGGCATCAACTGCTCGGCGTCGTCCATGATGAACACGCGCCGTACGTAAAGTTTGATGCCGTGGCGACGCTCACGGTCCCAAAGATCGAACGGCGCACGCGCCGGGATGTAGAGCAGCGAAATGTATTCCTGCTTGCCCTCGACGCGCGCGTGGATGTGCGCGAGCGGCGGCTCAAAATCGTGGGCCACGTGCTTGTAGAACTCGTCGTACTCCTCGGGCTTGATCTCGCTCTTGGGGCGAGCCCACAGGGCAGAAGCGCGATTGACGGTCTCGTCTTCTTTGCCGTCCTCCTTGGCCATCACAATCGGCAGCGTGATGTGGTCCGAGTACTTGCGGACAATGGATCGCAGTCGCCAGCTGTCCAGAAATTCATCCTCGCCCTCGCGCAGGTGCAGTGTCACTTCAGTGCCGCGCGCCGGCCGCTCGATGGTCTCCACCACGTATTCCCCCTTGCCGTCCGACTCCCAGCGAACCCCGTGCTCGGGACCAAGTCCTGCGCGGCGCGTGGTGAGCGTGACCTTGTCAGCCACAATAAACGCGGAATAGAAACCCACGCCAAACTGACCGATCAGCTTGGCATCCTTCTTCTGGTCGCCGGACAGCGCGGCAAAGAACTGCCGCGTCCCCGATTTGGCGATAGTGCCGATATGTTCGATAACCTCGGCGCGGCTCATGCCGATGCCATTGTCCGCAACGGTCACAGTACGCGCCGCCATGTCGAAGCTCACGCGAATCTTGATATCGGAATCACCTTCGTAGAGCGCGTCGTCAGTCAAGGCTTCGAACCGCAGCTTATCGGCCGCGTCCGAGGCATTTGATATCAGCTCGCGCAAAAATATTTCCTTGTTGCTGTAGAGGGAGTGGATCATGAGGTCCAGCAACTGCTGAACCTCGGTCTGAAACCCTAAGGTTTCCTTGTGCGTATCAACGCTCATGGGGCTCCCGCTCCGGAAGATTGTCTAGTGTGTGTTCGGGCGGGACAGTAGAGATCGCTTCCCGCAATTTCAAGGGGAAAACGGCGTGGGTCAGCGCGGCGGCAATGGCTCTTCGGAGCCGGGATCTTCGAACAACGCCTCCGTCGCTGAAGGTTCGACATCTTCGCGCAACGGCCGATTCCAGTCTTCGGCGGTCATCTCGGTCTCGGTGTAGCCGAGGTCGTCGCGCTCGATGTCATCGAGCGGTCCGGTCCAATCTTCGGGCGCTTCGATCGGCTCGACATCCATGCGATACCAATCATCCAAATCGACCTCCTCCAGGTCGCCATCGAAGTGCTGCAGCTCGACAGTCGCCGCCTCCTCATCCACGGCAGTCACATGGAACTCTTGACCCTTGTCGAGGTGCCGGTACCACTGTGTCACGCTCGGCGGTGATTTCGTCATGACACGACTCTCTCGCTAGCTACCCGGGGTTTTCTGCCAATTTTCATTAACTTACCAGTTCATTTGCGGCTGACATTGAGCGATATCAAGGCACCGAATGATAATTCCCAGCATTAGTCGCGGGTCGGGGGAGTGCCGGAAAATTGACGAAGTCGGGGTCATAAACGCCGTTAATCCGTTCCGTACCGCCATCGATCGCGGTTGGCGCGCCAAATGGCTGACTCGAAAGGCGGTCGTGCCTATACTTGAGCCGGTAGTCTGTCGTCGCGCGGTTAGGAGGAGTTCCCGAATGAGCAGCCGCAGCATCTTCCATAAGACCTGCCCGGAGTGTGCGGCGCAGGTCCCGGTCGCAAACGAGTCCTGCGACTGCGGCCATCGTTTTGTCGCGTCCATCGCCACCAACGCCGAAGAGTTACCGGGCCAAGATGAAGATCTGTTTCGCGCTTACCTGCAAGCGCGCATTGGCCAGGCAGTGACGGCGCTCGAATACGAACGAGCCCGGCTTAGCATCGACCCCAAAGATTTCGATCAAGCCTATCGCGTGATGCGTGCCTTGCATGATGTGCAAACACTCCGCGCCGAGCTCAACGTGCAAGGTGGCAACGCAGTCGAACCGGCAGCCGCTGCCGCGGGCGGGTCCAAGCGACCCACCGAGGCGTTCCGTTCCGCACAAGCCGCCAAGGCATCCAAAGCCATGGAGGTATTCGAAGGCACATCGACCAAACAGTGCCCCAAGTGCCACCAGATCCTGCCGATCTCGACCGTGCTGTGCCTATGCGGCTTCGCGTTCCGGCACGATCGGGAGCCGCGTCAACCAGCGCTCGACCGTGAACAGGCTGTGACCGCCGACCATCGCCTGGAAAACCCGCCTAGGACCTAGCGCCAGCGGTTCCGCGCGTGTAAGCGCGCATCAGCTCTTCAAACAATACACCAGGGGTGTCCTGGTAGCGTGGTGAGCCGTGAAACGGCACCACGTTCTTCGCCCCCGCGCGCCGCGCAAGCTCCCCAGCCTGCTCCGCCGTAAGATGAAAGCGCGCCGCCGCGGTTTCACGGTCCGCCTGTAGAAACGTCGCCTCAATAAACAATACGTCTGCGCCGGCGGCGAGCGCGGTGATTCGCTCTACGTTTTCGGCATGAAATACCGCGTCCGTGACGTAGACCACACGTTGTCCCGGCACAAACCGAAGGATTTCGCGTTTTAGCTCACCCAAAAGGTAGAACCGCTCATGGAGGCCGGTGCGGTCCTTCCACCACACGCGAAAACGTTCACTCTCCGGCCGCCCGGCACGGACCGCATGGCGCAGCTCGGTGAGCCACGGGCCGGTCGGCAGGCCGAGTTCGTCCAGCCGATTCTTCCAAACATTGATGTGTTCCTTCTCCTCCAGCGCGAAGGCAAGACAAGGTGTCTTGTGATCGAGCACGGTGCAGCGCACGCGAAAGTCCTGTTCATCTAACAGCACACCGTTGTCGAGCGACACCATCTGGCCGTCCCCACGACGGAAGCCCGCCTGACAACGAAAGCGCGCCGCGCGACATTGGCTGTCGTCAACGAGCTCTGTCACCTCGAACGTCAGATCGGTTTCGTAGCTGTCGACCAGATTCCACGTATACGCGGCGAGCCGGTGTTCGACCTGCGCAATGAATCCGGGTGGCCCATAGAGTCGAATACGGCGGCTGCGCCCCAAACAAATGCGCAGCAACCAGTCGAAACCAATGAAGTGATCCATGTGGGCGTGCGACACAAACACATCAGACACGCGCAGTAGCTTGCGCGTGGCCAGATTGCGCAGGTCGCCCAGGTCAAACAACAGTGCACGCCGTTCGTGCAGACAATCGATATAGAGGCCGGGGTCCCCGAACGGATCGTTGATCAGGCTTGGATGAAATAGTGGGCGCATGGCTCGGCGGCGCGTACAGCCTGAGCCATTTTCCCAACCTCTCCCCTTCTGGCCCAGCCGTCGATCGATCCCGATGCGGGCTCGTTCACCGAGTGAGCGTCCTACCGACGACGTGCCGCGGCGGCCCAACGCCCAGACGGCGTTTCGGTAACCATATAACTTATTGTTATATAGGACATTTTAATGGAGCTATGCCATGGCACGGAACTTGAACGCACTAAGGGCGAAAGGGAATTTATCGGAGTTGGAAGATAGAGCCATGTTCTTAGAAACCTCAGGATACAGCCCGTTAGAGCGCGGGGCGCGTCGCCATGCTGCGGAGCTGCTGCGCATCTTCCTGCTAGACACTGCCCATGCCAAATCCGAGCGTGTCCTGCTGACGCACGAAGACGGTTACGAGTTGGTGAGTTTCAACCTGCCGAGCTTTACCGGAACGGTAAAGGTGCGCATGGAGAACAGAATTGAGCTGACGTACATGGTGGCGAACCTGCAGCAGTACGCCGAAACCGAGGCGTTCGACTCCCTGGAGGCTGCGCAACATTTCCTTGGGCGTATGATCAAGGTCATCCGCCACTACGCCCTGCCGATTTTCGACCGCTACCAGAACTAGGACTAGGTAGCGGTTTCCCCGCTACATGGCGTACAGCGGGTTCGTGAAACCTGTGTAGGCCGCCCCGTCGTAGTTGCCAAACACCACGGCCACGTTCGGTTCTGCACGTCCCGATCGGTTCCGTTCGGCGCGCCTTCCTAGCTGCTGCGTCGCAGGCTCCCGTCAAACAATTTCCCAAGCAGTCATCGCAACGGAGATTTGATCCCCGTAGCAGCCGTCAGTTCCGGTGGGTGTTATCCGGTTGCCAGTTCGGGATGCGGGTTGGCAAACGATGTTCGTAGCCAACGTAGCTCGCGGCCACCATCAGCGCGAGCCAGGCGACGACGCCGAGAACGGCAAGTATGGTCCAGGTCGACGGTTTCAAGGCGCGCCGAGCTTAACGCACCGGCCCGCAATCGTCACGAACCTTAGGTTGCGACCGTTTGGCTGCGAAACTTTTTCAGTTGGTACTTACCAATCGCTTACACCATATCGCCCTGGAAGCTCACCGGCGTGAGATAGCTTCAATGATGCCGTTCCCAGGTGACGGTTGGCGGGCGAGGTAGGTCGAGACGTCAAAAGGGGCATCGTAGGCATTCTTGATGGTTTTCCGCGTGTAAGGATTCGAGGCTTCGCCGTCATGCTCGACATAACGACGCCTCATGCCCAGACCAACGCCGAGCAAACGCTCGTCGTCAAGGGCGATGAACTGAATGCGCGTCGTACGCGGTGCGGCCGGTGAGCTCTTTGTGGTGGGCGTGACGCGGACCGACTACTCGTCCGTGACGCAGCCTTCCGACGCGTTCTTGACGCTCTTGATGAACTTGTAGAGCGTGCCGCGTGTAGCTTTATAAGGAGGCATCTTCCAAGCGCTGCGCCGCGCGGCGAGTTCCTTCTCGCTCACCTCAAGGTCGAGCGTGTTGCGCTGGGCATCAATACTTATGATGTCACCGTTGCGCACCAAAGCGATTGCACCGCCCTCCTGCGCCTCCGGCACCACGTGACCAATAATGAAGCCGTGGCTGCCGCCGGAGAATCTGCCATCGGTAATCAGCGCGACGTCTTTTCCGAGGCCCGCGCCCATGATGGCGGAAGTCGGCGTCAGCATCTCGGGCATGCCGGGACCGCCTTTTGGTCCCTCGTAGCGGATCACCACGACGTCGCCTTTTTTGATTTCGCTGCGCTCAAGCCCCTTCAACATGTCCTCTTCGCAGTCGTAGACCCGCGCCGGGCCAGAAAACTTGAGGCCCTCCTTGCCCGTGATCTTGGCCACCGCGCCGCCGGGCGCGAAACTCCCTCTGAGAATCCGGATATGACCGGTTTCCTTGATCGGCCGTTCTAACGGCAAGATCACATCCTGGTCTCGCTTGAGGGCCGGCACATCCTTCAAGTTCTCGGCGATGGTCTTGCCCGTGACGGTGCGGCAATCGCCGTTGAGTAGCCCCTTCTCCAGCAGATACTTCATCACCGCCGGTACACCGCCCACATTGTGCAGGTCTTCCATGACGTAACGCCCGCTCGGCTTGAGATCGGCGATAAACGGGGTGCGGTCGCTCGCTTTCTGGAAATCATCGAGCGTCAACGCAACACCAACGGAGCGCGCCATGGCAATCAGATGCAGCACGGCATTGGTCGAACCACCCAGGGCCATCAGCACCACCAGGGCATTTTCGAACGCCGCGCGCGTCATAATGTCACGCGGCTTCAAGTCCATCTCGAGCAGCGTGCTCATGGCAGCACCGACGTCCACGCACTCCTGCATCTTTTGGGGATCGACCGCCGGGGTCGAAGAACTGTAGGGCAAGGACATACCAAGCGCCTCGATGCAACTCGCCATAGTGTTGGCCGTGTACATGCCGCCGCAGGCACCCGGCCCGGGGCAAGAATGCTCGACAATATCGGCACGCGTGGGCTCGTCAATCTTCTTGGCAATGAACTCGCCGTAGCTTTGAAACGCCGACACGATGTCGAGCACTTGGCCTGTTTGGCTCCGACCCGGCTTGATGGTGCCGCCGTAGACCATAATCG
>CP070641.1:533545-539768 GCA_020354085.1 Pseudomonadota bacterium | reverse complement strand
CTGAGCTCGACGCCGTCATAGCGCACAAGCCCGGTCGTGGCCGGTAGCAGCTGCAGGATCGCCTTGCCGGCCGTGGTCTTGCCACAGCCCGACTCTCCGACCAATGCCAGTGTGCGGCCTCGCGCCAACTGCAGCGATACGCCGTCAACCGCCTTTACCTGGCCCACGACGCGCTGCAACACCCCCTGCCGAATCGGAAAGTGAACCTTGAGATCCTGCACCTCCAGCAGTGTCGTGCCATCCGCACTCACGGGCATGGCCGTTGCTGCCGCGACCGCGGGGGTCGTCGCTGCGGCCGTGCCCGCGTCGGTGACCTGGTACAAATGGCAACGTACCCCGCGGCCGGTGCGCTCGCTCCAGCCGGGCGCCTGCGTGTGGCAGAGTTCCCACGCCTGCTCGCAACGCGCCGCGAATCGGCAACCGCGGAATTCCTGCGCGAGCGAAGGCACCGAGCCGGTGATGACATCGAGCGCTGCGCCGCGCTTCATCCTTCCGGGCAGTGAACGAAAGAGCTTCCGCGTATAGGGATGCTGAGGGTCGGCGAAAAACTCACGACGCGGCGCCTGCTCAACGATCTGGCCCGCATACATTACAGCCACCCGGTCGGCCATCTCCGCCACCACGCCCAAATCGTGGGTAATGAGCAAGATCGACATGCCAGTCTGCGCCTGCAGCTCCTTGAGCAGTGTCAGTATCTGCGCCTGGATCGTGACGTCGAGCGCAGTGGTCGGCTCGTCGGCTACCAGGACCTCCGGGCGTGCGGCCAGTGCCATGGCGATCATCGCCCGCTGCTTCATGCCACCGGAAAGTTGGTGCGGGTACTCATGGTAGCGACGCGCCGGATCGGCGATGCCGACCGCGCGCAGCAATTCGATCACCCGCGTGCGTCGGTTTGGTTCCGTTGACGGTCCAGCCAACGCTTCGCCGACCTGCGCACCGACCGTGAGGACAGGATTGAGCGAGCTTTGCGGTTCCTGGAATATCATGGCGATGCGCCGCCCGCGTACGCGCCTGAGCTCTGACTCCGGCAGCTCGAGCAAGTCCTGACCTTGCAGTCGGACTTGACCCGCCACAATGCGGCCCGCGGGTGGCGCCACCAAGCGCGTCAACGACAAAGCAGTGATGGACTTGCCACAGCCGGACTCGCCGAGCAGCGCGAGGGTCTCACTGCGCCCAAGCGTGAAGCTCACGTCATCGACTGCCCGCACCGTACCCTCGACGGTGTCGAACCAGGTCTTCAGCCCCTGCACCTCGAGCAAGCTACTCATCGCCGCCTCAACCTCGGGTCGAAGGCATCGCGCACGGCGTCGGCGAACAGGTTGGCGGCGAGCACCAGGCCGAACATCAGCGTGAAGGCCGCGGCCAAACTCCACCACACCATCGGGTCGCGCGCCATCTCCAGGCGCGCACCATTGATCATGTTCCCCCAGGACTCGGTACTGGGGTCCACGCCGACGCCGACGTAGGACAGCACCGCCTCGGCCAATACCAGGCCGCTGAAATCGAGCACAACGGCGATGAGCACAATGTGCATTACGTTCGGCAGCAAGTGGCGGGTCATGATACGCGCATGGCTCACACCCAGTGCATGCGCTGCCTGAATGTAGTCGACCTCGCGCAACTTCAGCGTCTCGCCACGCAACAAACGGCACAGACCGGTCCAGCTGGTCACGCCCAATATCAGACATAAAAACAACAAGCGAGTGTCGGCGCGCGCAGCGACATTGTCGAATTGCTCCGGGTGATTGGCCATATAAACCTGTAGGCTGAGAATCGAGGCCGCGATCAGAAGCACGCCAGGGATGGAGCTGAGCGTCGTATAGGTATATTGAATAACGTCGTCCACCCAGCCCCGGAAGTACCCGGCCATGATGCCGAACAGCAGGGCAAACGGTAGCATGACGAGCGTGGTCAACGTGCCGATTACCAGGCCGGTGCGCACGCTCTTGAGCGATCGATAGAAAACGTCTTGCCCAACCTGATCGGTACCGAAGATATGGTACTGGGTCGCGAGGTTGAACACCGCGGCCAAGGCGAACAGCACGATGCCAACTGTCGCCCCGATGCTGCGCCACGGTATCTCGGTCGCGCCGCGCAACAGCGCGCCTAATCGTTCGTGAAAACTCGCCTTGCCGCGTGTCAACACGACGAACGCTGCCATTAATAGTGCCAGCACTGCGAGGGCCTGCATTGCCGACCAGAGGACCCGCGTCGCGATATCAAACTGCGCATTCCCCGGATCGGCGAGGTGTGCAGCGCCGAACTTGAGCCGCGGATATTCGCGCGTGTGGTGCCCATCGCCGCGCTCGATAGTCTCCTTGGTGAAGGCGTGAGTGGCGAACGGCGCGGAATAGGTCTTCTCAACGCGCTCGCGCAAAGGCCGCGCCAACACATCGAGGAGACTGCTCACCTCGGCCGCGTAGCGCGCGCCCGCAGCTCCATCGTCTGCTAGACGCATTCGAAAATGTACAGAGTCCAATACCCCGACCGCCACATAGGCGGCGAGTATCACCGCGGCACTCGTCGCCAGGGGGCGGCGCACCACTTGCCGCCAGGGCGTGCGCAGATGTTCGTGACGGGCAGCATACAGGCCGAAAACGACGGCCGTCGCCAGCAGCACGTAGATCAACGCATCGGTCCACAGCAGGACAAACTGAAAGGGCATCACGGAGAACCGTTAGTCTCGGGTTTCTGATTTCGGATTTCGAGCTGGAAACGGCACGCGCTGTCGCAAAACCCGAACGGGGAGCACCGGTCGCTCGAAACTTGCAACCCGAAACTCATTGCAGCCGGATCCGCGGATCAACCCAGGTGTAGCTGATGTCGGTCAGAATCAGGCCGACGATGTAGAGCACCGAGCCCAAAAACACCATGGCGCGCACGATCGCGAAATCCTGCGCGTTAATGGCGTCGATCGTGTAGCTGCCGAGCCCGGGGATGCCGAAGAACGATTCCATCACAAGGCTACCGATGAACAGTAGCGGGATGACGACCACCACACCGGTGAGAATCGGAATCATGGCGTTTTTGAGCACATGGCCGAACAGGACCCGCGCCTCGGACAGACCCTTGGCGCGCGCCGTGCGCACGTAGTCCTTGCCCATCTCTTCGAGAAAAAAAGTGCGGTAGAGGCGCGTGTTGCCGCCGACGGCGCTCGCCACGCCGACCATCACCGGCAGGATCACAAACTTGAGACCGCCCACGCCCTGGTCGTAACCCGAGATCGGCACGAGGTGCCAAAGCTTGCTGATCAAGTACTGTCCGCCGATCACGTAGAACAGCGTCGAGATCGACATCAGCATCACGCACAGCACCACGCCCCAGGCATCCACATACGTTGCCCGAAAGAACGCGAGCAGCATGGCGAAGGTAACGTAAACCAGGATACCCACCAGAAAAGTCGGCAGCGCAATGGCCAAGCTCGGCCACATGCGCGTGCCGATGTCCTGGCCAATGTTACGCCCACCGTCGGATCGCCCGAACTCGAGCACAAATAGGCGCAGCGAGTGCTGGTAAAAAATGGTGTCGGTGAGCTGATCAACCCCCTTCGCCTCGCCGTTATAGAGCAGTGGCTTGTGATAGCCGTGGTCCTCCTTCCATTTGGTAATCGCCTCGGGCGTCACGCGTTTCATCCCAAGGTGGATGCGCGCCATGTCGTCCGGCGAATTGACAAAGAAAAACAGCGCAAAGGTAATAAGGTTGACCCCGAGCAAAATCGGGACGGCGTAGAGGAAACGCCGAACGATATAGGCGATCATCGCGGCGCACCGCGTTGCCGGCGGCGGTAGCTTACCGCGGCCGGCACCAGACCAACGGCAAGCACGCCGGCTATCACACCGAGCGGCCACAACACCGGTTGATTCCAGGCCTGGCGGCGGGCGGCGCGGGTCTGCGGATCGATGTTCAAGTACTTGAGCGTGTTATTGGCCATGTTGTGCGGCTTGTCGTTCGACACCCAACTGTGCATCAACACGTAACGCTTGGGATGCACGCCCCAGGCCCATGGCGCATCACGCCGCGCGATTTCCATCATCTGGTCGATGATCGTCAGCCGCTGTGGCGTGTTATCCATGTTCTTCATACGGTCGAATAGGCGGTTGAACTCCGGGTTGTCGTAATTGGCCGCGTTCTCGCCCTCCCCGCCGACCTTCTTGTTGGGACCGTAGAGCAGGAACAGGAAGTTCTCTGGATCGGGATAGTCGGCGTTCCACCCCCACACGAACAACTGGGCGTCGCCCTTGCGCATCTTCTCCTGAAAGCGGTTGTAGTCCGTGGCACGCACCACGAGCTGAATGTTCAGCTTGGCGAGCTGCTTGCGCATCCAGTCGAGCTGCGCCTTTTCCTCCGGCCCCGTGGCCGGCGTATCGAAATAGAGCAACAAGGGCGCGGCGTTCTTGGCGTCCTGGCCGTCCGGATAGCCCGCTTCCGCCAACAGTCGGCGCGCACTCGCGATCGATTTGCGTTGTGGTTTGCCGTCCACCCAGTCGTAGACGTAATGGTTGATACCCGCTTTCCCGTCGCGATAGCCGAAGATGCCGGGCGGCAGCGGTCCTTGGGCGGCAATACCGCGACCGTTACGAAAGATCGAGATTTGTTCTTCGTAATCGACCGCAATCGAGATCGCCTGGCGCAGCTTGCGCGCCCGCTCGCTCAAACCACCGACCACCGGGTCGAGCATGTTGAAACCAAGGTAATACGTCGAGGTCGCGACACTGGTCTGCAGGCGTATGCCTTTGTCCTTCATCGCTTCGGTGACCTCGGTGTCGCCGCTACCGGTGAAGCGCACCGCCTGATCGAAGGACTCGCTCAACACACCGGAGCGGTCGTAGTAGCCTTGCAAGAACTTGTTCCAGTACGGGATGCTCTCCTTCTCCAGACTGTAGATGACCTTGTCGATAAATGGCATCGGTTTGCCCGCGTCACGCAGCAGTCCCGCCGCCGCATCGCTGGCCTCCCCTTCGCCAGGATAATAGTCCGCGCGATAGTTCGGATTGCGCGCCAACATCATGCGTCGATTCGGATCGTTCTCCGTGAGCATGTAGGGACCGGTGCCGACCGGATACCAATCGAGCGTCAGGTTTTTCGCGGCCATCTCCGGTTGCGCAAAGAACTGCTCTACCTCCGGCGCCATTGGCGCAAAAAACGGCATCGCCATCCAATAGAGGAACTGCGGATACTTGCCATGGATCGTGACGCGATAGGTGTAACGATCGACCTCTTTAACTCCAGCCAACGGGTAGCGGTTGAGATCCATGTAGACGGCACGGTCGCCGTCCGCTGTGAGCCGCGTATGCTCCTCTTTCAAAAGCGTCGCGTAGTCCTTCAACCCCACGATGTAATCCTGCATGACGCTCAGAATCGGCGAGTGCAAGCGCGGATGCGCAAGGCGTTTTATCTGGTAGACGTAGTCCGCCGCCGTGAGCTCGCGTGTCCCGCTCTCGGCGAAATCCCCGATCGTATTGCGCGGTCGCAACTGCACGCTATCTAGACCGTGGTAGAGCAACTTGCCCTGCGCGTCGCGCGCGAAGGCAGGATGCGGTTGGTACAAGATGCCGGGGCGAATGCGGATTTCGTAGACGCTGTAGTGGATAGCCGCGATGGGCACGTCGGCCGCCAACGGTCGTGCGGCCGCGTCCAAGAAGCGCGGTTTGGGCACGGTCTCTGCCGTGAGTGGAATGAGCTGGTAGGGACGCTCGAGGTAGTGGTACTGAAACGGCGGCTCGTAGATCTGCGCAATAAACTCGTATTCGTTGGAGCTGTACGAGCGCGCCGGATCGAGATGCTTGGGGCGCTCGCGGAATGCGTTGTAAAGAATATTCTTCTCCGCGTCCGCCGCCCGATACGGATTATTCCAGGCCGCCATGCCAGGCGGGACGATCAGCCATCCGACAATGAGCAGGCTCAGCCAGTAAACGCCGCCCCGCCTCCGAGTTCGGCGGTCGCCGGCGATTGCGGCTTGAACGAATTTGAGAATGCCTGCCATGACGTTATCGACGGAGAGAGGCAATGGCATGGGGTTCTGCCGAATCGATAGGCGAGTGCGCGTGTGCCGACGCACTATACCAAGAAGGACGCGGGCGCACCCTCTTTCGCCCGTAGGTGATTTTCGCTACTGTAGCGCCCACTCCTTCTTCATCATCTCACGAGAGGCCACATGGGATTTCTCGCCGGCAAGCGCGCATTGATAGTGGGTGTGGCGAGCGAACGCTCCATCGCCTGGGGC
>CP070641.1:527151-533445 GCA_020354085.1 Pseudomonadota bacterium | reverse complement strand
CCGATGAAGCCCGCTGCCACGCCCGCGATTCCTGATATCGCCACCTACATGCACGATCTCGGCAGGCAGGCGCGCGCGGCTGCGCGTGTATTGGCGCGCACCGAGACGGCTGGTAAGAATGCGGCGCTCTTGGCGATGGCGACCGCTATTGAAGCGCGCGCCGAAGAGCTGATCGCCGCAAATGGCAAGGATATGGAGGCTGGCCGCAGCCAGGGACTGGACGAAGCCATGCTCGATCGGCTGGCGCTCAACGATGCGCGCATCGAGGCGATGGCCGAGGGCCTGCGCCAGATCGCCCAGTTGCCCGACCCGGTCGGCGAAATCACCGACCTCAACTACCGGCCCTCCGGTATCCAGGTTGGGCGCATGCGCGTGCCGCTCGGTGTCGTCGGCATCATTTATGAATCGCGCCCCAATGTCACGGCCGATGCCGCGGGGCTGTGCCTGAAAAGCGGCAATGCCGCGATTTTGCGTGGCGGCAGCGAGGCGATTCATTCCAATCGCGCGATTGCCGCCTGCATTCAAGCGGGACTCGCGCAAGCCGGCATTCCGGCCGAAGCGGTGCAAGTGGTCGAGACCACCGATCGCGCCGCGGTATCGGAGCTGGTGCGCATGAAGGAATATGTCGACGTGATCGTGCCGCGCGGCGGCAAGGGGCTGATCGAGCGGGTGAGCGCGGAGGCGCGCGTGCCGGTCATCAAGCACCTGCACGGCGTGTGTCACGTGTATATCGACGATACCGCCGACCTCGACAAGGCCGCGGCCATCGCCGTCAATGCCAAGTGCCAGCGTTACGGAACCTGCAACACGATGGAAACGTTGCTCGTTTCGCGTGCGGTGGCGGACAAGATCCTGCCGACCTTGGGGGCGCGTTTCCGCGAAGAGGGCGTGGAGCTGCGCGGCTGCGAGCGTACGCGCAAGCTCTTACCCGGCATCAAGGCCGCGACCGAGGAGGATTGGTACGCGGAGTATCTCGCGCCGATCCTCGCGGTGAGGGTGGTGAGCGACCTGGACGAGGCGATCGAACACATTGCGAAGTACGGCTCGCAGCATACCGAATCAATCGTCACGGAGAATGTGACGCATGCCCGCCGCTTTCTGCGCGAGGTCGATTCGAGCTCGGTGATGGTCAACGCCTCCACGCGTTTCGCCGACGGCTTCGAGTACGGGCTCGGTGCCGAGATCGGCATTTCGACCGACAAGATCCATGCACGCGGGCCGGTCGGTCTCGAAGGGTTGACCTCGCAGAAGTTCATCGTGTTGGGGGATGGGCACGTACGCAAGTGAACCCGGGTCGCAGGTTTCTGGTTCCAAGTTTCTGGTTTTGAACCTGATACATTGAACCCGAAACCTGAAACGCACGCGCAGCCAATCGGTATCCTCGGCGGCACTTTTGACCCCATCCACTACGGCCACCTGCGTACGACCGACGAGGTGCGACGGGCGCTCGGGCTGCGCGAGGTTCGCCTTGTACCGGCGCCAAGGCCGCCGCATCGTGGCGTACCGCAGGCGAGCGCGGAGCAACGGCTGCGTATGGTCGAGTTGGCGGTCGCGGATTGGCCGGGCTTCCGTGTCGATGATCGGGAGTTTCATCGTGCGGGGCCGTCGTACACTGTGCTCACCCTGGAGTCGCTGCGTGCCGAGTTGGGTGCGACGCCCCTGTGTCTGCTGATGGGTGTCGATGCGTTTCACGAAATTGAAACTTGGCACCAGTGGCAGCAGTTGCCGGAGCTCGCGCATTTGGTGGTCATGACGCGACCACCGTTCTCAGACGCGGATCGCGCGCCGGCCTGGGCGACGTTGCGGGTGACAAGCGTGCCAACTGATCTTGCGCAAACACCGGCCGGGCGCATCCTGTTTCAAGCCGTCGTGCCGCAGGACATCTCTGCCACGCGTATCCGTGCTGCCATTGCCGCCGGCGAAGACGTCAGCAATGCTCTGCCGTCGGCCGTCTGGAAATTTATCCAATCTCACCAACTTTATCGTCGTGTCTCGAACTGATGCCTAGCAAGAAAGCCAAGACCCCCGGACCCCGTAAACTACGCGACCTCGTGCAGGAAGCGCTCGCTGACGCCAAGGCGCTCGACGTCGTCATGCTCGACGTGCGCGGTGTCGCCGACTTCACCGACTACATGGTGGTTTGTACCGGCACCTCCAACCGCCACGTGCAGTCGGTTGCCGACAAGCTCATCGATCAGTTGCGCGCGGCCGGCCGCAAGCCGATCGGCGTGGAGGGCGAAGCGCTGGGCGACTGGGTGCTGATCGATTTCGGCGAGATCGTCGTACACGTCATGCGCCAAGCCACCCGCGATTTCTACAATCTCGAGAAACTTTGGAGCGAGGGCAAATTGGTCAAGCCGCGTGCCAGCCGAGTCGCGGCGCGCAAGACCGCCGCAGGCACCAAGGGCGCCTAGCGCGTCGTTACCCTCGACTATGCAGATTCACCTGGTTGCGGTCGGAACACGCATGCCGGCCTGGGTGGCCGCGGGTTTTCACGAGTACGCTAAACGCCTACCAGCCAGCTGTCGGCTGGTATTGCGCGAGGTACCGGCCATCAAGCGCGGGAAGGGCGCTAATTTGGCACGGATAGCGCGGGAGGAGGGCTTGCGTTTGCTCGCCGCCGTGCCAAATGGTGCGCGCATTGTGGCGCTCGAACGCGCCGGACGCACCATGGATACGGTCGGGGTCGCCGCCGAGCTCGCCAATCACATGCAAAACGGCCAGGATCTGGCGCTGCTGGTCGGTGGCCCTGAGGGTCTTGCCCCAGAGGCCCTATCGCGGGCGCAGGCGGTTTGGTCCTTGTCCGCGTTGACCCTCGCCCATCCCGTGGTTCGCGTGGTGCTTGCCGAGCAGCTCTACCGGGCGTGGAGTATTATTAATGAACGGCCATATCATCGGTAAGTCAGTGTTCAGCGCTCAGTGTTCAGTGTTAAGTGGCGATCCAGGGCACCAGACCCAATCCCACACACTTACCACTTAACACTTTTCACTCAACACCGTGCTTTATTTAGCTTCCGCCTCGCCGCGCCGACAGGAGTTACTGCGCCAGATCGGTGTCGCATTCGAGGCTCTGCCTTCCGACGTCGAAGAGTCACGCGCTCGAGACGAGCGACCGCAGGACTACGTACTGCGCGTGGCGCTCGACAAGGCGCGTGCCGTGGCGCGCACGCTGCGTGCACGCGGATTGGCTACGCATCCCGTTCTCGGCGCCGATACCGAGGTGGTGCTGGATGAAGAGGTGCTGGGCAAGCCGCGCGATGCCAACCATGGCAAGGACATGCTCGCACGTCTCGCCGGGCGCACCCACGAGGTCTTGAGTGCGGTAGCGCTGGTGCACGAGTCCCAAGAACTTACCGCTCTCAGTCGTTCGACCGTCACTTTTGGGGCGATTGGGCAGGAGGATATCGCGAAGTACTGGGACAGCGGCGAACCGAGTGACAAGGCCGGTGCTTATGCGATCCAGGGTCGCGCCGCCGCCTTTGTCGCACGTATCGAAGGCAGCTATTCGGGTATCGTTGGATTGCCGTTGTTCGAATTGACGCAACTCCTCACGCAAATCGGCTATCGACGCGCATGAGCGAAGAGATACTCATGAATGTAACGCCTCAGGGCGAACCGGGGACTTCGCGAATGCATCTAACATGCATTCGCGCCGGTGAGCGCCCGGCCATGGATGGTCGGGCCGGGGGCGCGACATGCTCAGATGTTGCGCCATGGACGGCGAGCAGAACCTCAAGGTTTGCTCACATATGAGCGAAGAAATACTTATTAACGTTACCCCGCAGGAGACCCGGGTCGCCATCATCGAGAATGGTGTTCTGCAAGAAGTCCACATCGAGCGCACGCGCAACCGCGGAATCGTCGGCAATATCTACAAGGGTAGGGTCGTGCGTATCCTGCCGGGCATGCAGGCTGCCTTCGTCGACATCGGGCTGGAACGGGCCGCTTTTTTACACGCTTCCGATATTCACGAGCGCCAAAACGTAACCCGCCGCACGAACATGCTGGTTGAAGCGGGCGCGGGGAGTAACGGCAATGGCAACGGGAATGGTGGCGCCAATGGCGCTGAAATTCACTCGCTCTTGCATGAGGGACAGGAAGTCGTCGTGCAGGTAATCAAAGATCCGCTCGGTACCAAGGGTGCGCGGCTTACCACCGAGATCACCTTGCCAGCGCGTTATCTGGTTTACCTTCCGTTCAGTTCGCACATCGGGATCTCGCAGAAGATCGGTGACGACGCCACCCGCGAGCGCTTGCGCGCCATGGTGCGCGATACGCTCGGCGCCGATGATGTCGGTGGCTACATATTGCGCACCCTGGCCGAAGGCGCGACCGAGGACGAGATCGAGACCGACATTCGCTACTTGCGTCGCGTGTGGCAGGCCTGTCAGGCGGAGATCCGCGACGCCCGCGCCGGCACGTTGATTCACGAGGACCTGCCGCTCGCACTGCGCGCGATGCGTGATTTGGTTCGGGCCAATGTGGAGAAGCTGCGCATCGATTCGCGCGAGACGTTCGTGAAGGCGCGCGACTTCGCCATCAATTTTATTCCCGAGATCGCCGAACGCGTCGAGTACTATCCCGGCGAGCGGCCGATCTTCGATCTGTACTCGGTGGAAGACGAAATCGAGAAGGCGCTCGACCCGAAGGTCCTGCTAAAGAGCGGTGGTTACCTGGTCATCGATCAGACCGAGGCCATGACCACCATCGACGTCAACACCGGTGCCTATGTCGGGCGCAAGAACCTGGAAGAGACGCTATTTAAGACCAACCTTGAGGCCGCGCAGTCGATCGCGCGGCAACTGCGACTGCGCAACCTCGGTGGCATGATTATCATCGATTTCATCGACATGGCCGACGCCGAGCATCGCCGCCAAGTGTTGCGCGCGCTCGAGCGCGCCTTGGCGCGCGATCGCACCAAGGTGTACATGACCGAGATGTCGACGCTCGGCCTGGTGGAACTCACGCGCAAGCGCACGCGCGAGAGCTTGGCCAATGTCCTGTGCCAGCCGTGCCCGGTGTGCAGCGGGCGCGGCATGCTCAAGAGCCCGCAGACCATTTGCTATGAAATCTTCCGCGAGATCCTGCGTGAGGCGCGCGCCTACGGTGCTGCCCAGTACCTGGTGCTGGCCTCGCAACTGGTGGTCGATCTGCTACTCGATGAGGAAGCGCCGAGCCTGTTGGCGCTGCAGGAATTCATCGGCAAGCCGATCCAACTCAAGGTCGATCCCCAGTATCACCAGGAGCAGTACGACGTCGTGCTAATGTGAGCGGGGAAACTCCGTCGCCGTACCGGCGTCCAATGGACTAACGGGATGCACCAGCACTCCACCACGGCGCCAGAGCAAACGAGCCTCCAATGAGCGTTAAGCAGTCACTGCAACAAGGATGGCGGCGGGCACGTGTTGCCTGGGAAACGGAGGTGATCCGGCGCTGGCGACGGATCGTGCGGCGCGTATTGCACCAGGGCGTACGCATTTTTTGGTACGGAGGCGCCGTGCTGGTGGTGGCGCTGGCGGTGCTGTTTACCGTCGCGCGTGTGCTCCTTCCCGACTTGGCCGAGCGCAAGGGGGAGTTTGAACAGCGCTTGACCGAGGTCTCCGGTCGTGCGGTACGCATCGCCACGCTTGGTACCTATTGGGATGGACTGTCGCCTGGCCTCGCGTTAGGCGATGTCGCCGTACTCGTGCCGGGTCGCGAGCAGCCAGTGGTGCGCCTCGACGCTGTGCATGTAAGCCTCGCCATTGTGCCGTTGCTTTGGGGAGAAGTGCGAATCAAGACGCTACGGCTCACGGCCCCACGGCTCGCCTTCGAGCGCCTGAAAGATCAGCGCTACCGCGTCACCGGCATGGATCCCGTGACACCGGGGACGGAGGGCGGCGGTGGCGAAGTATTTCTCGCCTGGTTGTTTCGCCAACACCACGTGGTGATCGAGGATGGCGAGTTGCGCTGGTTCGATCAGCTTGATCCCGAACACCCGCTGGTCCTCAAGCATGTCAATGCCAGTCTGCGCAATGATGGCAATCTTCATCGTCTGCGTGTCGATGCCGAATTTCCGCCGGACATCTGCACGCGCTGTGCGGCGGCATTCGACGTCGTGGGCAATCCGCTTGTTGACGCCGATTGGTCGGGAAAGATCTACCTCAAGCTTGCCGGGGTCGACACGCAGACGCTGCCACGCGTCCTGCGCGAGAAACTTCCCGCCGCTTTGCGTGGGCGCGTGACAACCGAGGTATGGAGTGAATGGGAGGGCGGCCGGCCGGTGGCCACCAACGGGTCCTTTCAGATCCAAGG
>CP070641.1:520686-527051 GCA_020354085.1 Pseudomonadota bacterium | reverse complement strand
ACAAAGGATCACGATTTCACCGGCGCCGAAATCGTGCTTGATGGCTTCGGTGAGCCCACGCAGCCGTTTCACCTGTTGGCCACCCGCAGAACGCTAAATGGCGTTGGCTATTTCAATCTGGCGTTGGCGCGGTCGATCCATGCAACGTAGAGGTCGGTACGCCTCGGGGCACCGCGAGACCCAGCGTGCCGGCTAATGGAGAGCATCACCAAACCCGCGTACACCATGGCAGTCGGGGTACTGTGGAACCGGAGACGAGTGTTGGCATGAGGCAAGCGAAGCTGGCGCAGCGTGTTGCGGGCATTGAGCCGTTTCACGTGATGGATATCTTGGCGCGCGCACGGGCGCTGGAGTCGCAAGGGCGACGCGTCATTCACATGGAAATCGGCGAGCCTGATTTTCCGACGCCGCCGGCTATCGTCGAGGCAGGTATTGCCGCGCTCAAGTCTGGGCATACGCATTACACACAGGCTACCGGATTACCCGCGCTGCGCCAGGCGATCGCCGAAAGCTATTCGTCGGTCGCGCGCCCATCAGCACATCGCGTGATCGTAACCCCCGGCGCCTCCGGGGCGCTCGCGCTCACGTTCGCGGCCTTGCTCGATCCCGGCGCGGAAGTGCTGCTCGCAGATCCTGGCTACCCTTGTAATCGGCAGTTGGTCCATCTGTTTGGTGGTGTGGCGCGATCGGTTCCAGTGGATGCCGCGAGCGATTACCAGCTCACCGCGGAAATGATTCGGATGCACTGGTCGCCGCGCACGGTGGCTGTGTTACTTGCTTCACCATCGAATCCAACCGGGACACTAGTGAGCGATGTCGAGCTCGCACGCATTGTGCATACGGTTTCGGAGTTGGGCGGCACGCTGATTGTCGATGAGATTTACCACGGTCTGACCTATGGGGTGGACGCGCGTAGCGCGTTGGCGCATTCGCCGGATGTGTTTATCGTCAACAGTTTCTCGAAGTACTACGGAATGACAGGCTGGCGTTTGGGTTGGTTGGTGGTTCCCGAACCCTATGTCGACGCGGTCGACCGCCTGGCGCAGAATGTTTTTCTCGCGCCCAGCACACCCGCACAACATGCGGCGTTGCTGGCGTTCGACCCGGAAGTACACAAAGAGCTGGAACGTCGGCGCGCAATCTTTGCCGAACGTCGCGACTATCTGCTGCCGGCATTGCGCGCGCTCGGATTTGGTATACCGGTTACGCCGCGAGGCGCATTCTACCTATACGCCAATTGTTCGGCGTTTACGACGGATAGTGAGGCCTTTGCGCGAGAGCTTTTGGACGTGAGCGGGGTTGCCCTGACACCGGGCATTGATTTCGGTGTTCACAAACCGGAACAACACGTTCGATTCTCGTACGCAACCGAACTTGCAAACCTGCGGGAAGGCGTGCGACGCATTGCCGCCCACCTGCAGCGCTGAAACGTCTTATACGCGAACCGTGCCGCCCAAAAAGCGCGGCAAATCGCGCGCTTCGACGCTGCCCAGATCCTTGTCGATCGTGGCGCTAACCAACGAGGCGGTTTGAGGGCTCATGGCCGCCCGCAAATTGCCGAGAAAGCGTGGTTCGGCCACGAGCACCAGCTGGGCGTAGCGCTGCTGGCTACGACCGCTATCGAGGATTTCGGCGAGTTGTTTGGCGAATTGCACCGCGACGTGTTCGGTCGGCGTCTGCGAGGCTTCGTAGGAGTGTCGCCCGGCACCGCGCGTGTCGGCTGATCCGCCGTGGCGATCGGCATTGATATCTTGATCGCGCAGCCGACCCTCTGGGTGGGGAATGTCTTGTACTAGGGTTAGGCCCTTGCCTGGACCGGGATTTTCGAATAACCGCCCACCCGCACGATGGGCAACCAGTATCCAGGTCCTCCCGTTCATCTGCGTTGTCCCTTCTGGCCGAATCTCACTGCGGATATGCGAAATAGTACCGCGACAATTCTCGCACTGCACCCCATGATCAAACGGAAACGAGTGATTCACTCGGGTTTGGCGGGTTGTGTCGATCGGCAGGGAAGCAACGTTTATTCGAGCGCAAGGAGCGTTTCGCAACCGGGTGCTCGAGCGCCCGGTGACCTGACCATGGCATGGTACTTGCTGCGATTTGCTCAAGTGGGCGGCCGCAAGAGCCGATACCTATGTCAGAGGGGGTGCAACATGAATCTGGCGAACGCAGTACATCTGCCCGAAAGCGGCTCGGAATCAACGCCGTCAGACGTGGACGAGATCACCGCCATGGTCTACGGCGGTGACATCTATGCGGTACAAGTAGTAAGCGCCGCGGTGCAGTTGATTACATCAACTACCTCGGCGGCGACGCCGATCCCGCACGACTCGGTCTGGCCATTTATTCGATAGGCGTGCCCGCGTCGTTTCCCCACTCGGACCACGAGCCCGGGTAGCCGCGAATTCTTGGATAGCCCAGATACTTCAGGACCCAATAGGTATGCGCCGAGCGGTGGTGGGTCTGGCAGTACGCGATGACTTCCTTGTCTGGTGTAATCCCAAGCTCGACCAGTGTCGCCGACAGCTCGCTCTTTGAGCGTAGCCGAAGATTGCGCGGCGGATCGGTCATCGCGTTCACCCAATCGAAATTGATCGCCCCAGGAATGTGACCGATGCGCTCCGCGCGCTTGGTGGCGCCCGCATACTCTGCGTGAGTGCGCGTATCGACGATTGCTATTGTGGCATCGCCGAGATGCTCCAACACGTAGCGTTTGTCCGCAACCGGTTCGCCGTGGAGCGTTGTCGGGTAGCTGGTGGCGATACGCGAGGCAGGCGTTCGGGTCACCGGACCGCCTTCCTCCAACCAGGCTTGAATTCCGCCGTCCAATAGCGAGGAACGCGAGTGGCCAACGACATCCAGCGTCCATAAGAAGCGGGCCGCACGGCCGCCACCCTCGTCATCGTAAGCGACGACATGATCGGTCTGCTGTAGTCCGAGTCGCGACAACACGGCGCCCAACTGCTCCGCGCTTGGCAACAGACCCATGGCGGGCGGTTGGGTGGCAACGATCTGGCCATAGTCGAGGTGCACGGCACCGGGTACATGCGCTTGCGCGTAGGTTTCGGCGCGGCCCACATCGACCACCACGAGTCCGGGCGTTCCTAGCATGACTTGCAGCGCCCCTCGGTCAACAAGGAGTGGCAGCGCATCACCGGGCGCCGGTTTGGCAGTGTCGACCATTAAGTAGTCTTCCTGACTCGCGCCGCGAACAGATGCGGTAGACTAGTGACCTCTTTGCAAGGCAAGTTGTAGCGGTGGAGCTATTTAAAGTTTTTACCATTGAAGCGGCGCATCATCTACCCCATGTCCCGGAGGGACATAAGTGCCGCCGCCTTCATGGCCATTCCTTTAACGTCGAAGTTCACATCGAGGGCCCTGTCGACCCGCACGCGGGGTGGGTGCAGGACTTCGCTGATATCTCGCGCGCCTTCGCACCGCTCTACGAGCAGCTGGACCATCGCTATCTCAATGACATCACGGGATTGGAGAACCCAACCAGCGAAGTTTTGGCACGCTGGATCTGGCAACGCCTCAAGCCAGCCCTGCCGCTGTTGTCCCATATCGTGATCCGGGAGACCTGTACCTCCGGCTGCGTCTACCGAGGCGAGCCTTGAACCTCGGCGAAATGTCGCCGGTCGAGGTGGAGACCGCTCCAAATCCGCGCGCAACCGTAATCTGGCTGCACGGCCTGGGCGCCGACGGCCATGACTTTGAGCCAGTCGTCCCGCAGCTCGCACTTTCGGGCACGTGGCGTTTCGTGTTCCCACACGCGCCTTACCGCCCGGTGACCATCAACGGTGGGTACACGATGCGCGCTTGGTACGATCTCGGGTCGGGACCCAGTGGCCTTTGGCAGAACGCCGAGCATATCGAACAGTCTGCGCGCACAGTCGCCGCGTTGGTCGAGCTGGAAAACGCTCGTGGCACAGCGAGCGAACACATCGTGCTGGCCGGGTTCTCACAAGGTGGGGTGGTGGCGCTGATGACCGGTTTGCGTTTTCCGGAGCGTCTCGCTGGAATCATCGCACTGTCCGCGCCGCTCATGGCAGCCGATCGGCTTGCCCGGTCGGTCTCGGCGGCCAATGCAAGCACGCCGGTGTTTCTCGGGCATGGCCTGCATGATGCGCGGGTACCGATCGCCATCGGCGAGCAGGCACACCAGAAACTGTCCGGCCAGGGGATACCGGCAGAGTGGCATGTTTATCCCATGGACCACTCGGTTTGCCTGGAAGAACTCGCTGATATTTCAGCCTGGTTGGGTCGAATTCTGCCCCTGAAATAGGCTCAGCCGGCCAGAATCGGTGGTCTATACTCCGAGACAGTATGCCCCGCAGGGCAGGCTTCGTGAATTTGCTCGGTCGGGGAAGGGTCGGGGAGAGCCGGGCATCGCCCACGCCGGGCGCAAGGCCGCGCAAGCAATAAAGCACAATTTGAGGAAAGTCGAGTGGTACTCCTAAGGGAATCGAAACGTGACTGGGTACTAGTGGCCCTGGTTGTCCTGCTGGCGATCGCAGCCAATCTGCCGCCGGAACTGCAGGAAACGCTAAGCATCGATCGGCGCGTGCTCCTCGCCGGATTGCTTGGCGTGGTGGGCGTGGCATTGGTGCGCTATCTCAAGTTCACGCTGATACTGGTTATCGCGATTTTGGCGATGGGCGCAAATCTGCCGGAAGATCTGGCCAAGGAATTCAACATTGATCCGCAGATCATGATGCTTGCCTTGGTGGCGATGATCGTGATCTCGTTGTCCAACCGCGTGATGAAGCTGCCGACTGGTCTCGAGAGGACTGGGCGCTCCAAGAGTGCACACGGTGCGGCGGCACTGTTCACTGCGATTCTCAAGGGCCGCATTGCCGTCGTCCAGTCGTTGCTGCAGCAGGGTGTCAACGTCAACGTCAAGACCGTAAGCGGCAAGACGCCGCTGATGGCCGCCGCGTATAAAGGTTACGGGGACGTTGTTCAGCTGCTCATCGACAACGGTGCCGATGTCAACATGCGCGATGCGCGCGGGGATACGGCTGTGAAGATCGCCGCACGTGCCGGTTTTACGCGTATCGTCGAGTTGCTCACCAAGTCTGGCGCACAGGCTTAACGCGATTTAGTTGAGCGCGCTGGACAGCAGGGCGCGATACTTCTTAACGATGTCGCCGTGGTTGTCGAGCACCGCGAACACCGTTAGCATCGCCTTGCGCGCGGCGTCGTCGCCGAATTTGCGGTCCTGCCGAACCACGGCCAGGAAATGTTCGAGAGCGTGCTCATGGCGACCGCTAAGCGCGGCGCCGGCCCCTAACTGGTAACGCGCGGCGCTATTTGCCGGGTCGCCCATTAGGAGTATTTCGAGTTCCGACTCAGGCGGTGCACCGACAAGTGCACGAGCAAAGTCGAGTTGCCCGCGCAGCGCGGCCGTTCTGGGCAGTGCATTCGCCTCGCTGGAAAGGGATTCAACGAGGGTGGTCGCTTGCTCAAACTGCCGTTGCGCGAGATAAAGCGTGGCAAGTTCGAGCTTGGCGCGGTCGTTGCTGGGCTCAGCTGCAATCACGCTGGCTAACTGTTTGGCGGCACTTGCGTGATCGCCGGTGCCAATGGCGGCAATCGCCCGATCTATCAGTGCGTCCGAGGGACGCGGGAGATGCCGGTCGAGCAGGTCGCGGACGACGCGCTCGGGCTGTACGCCCATGAACTCGTCGACCACTGCACCATTTTTGAACAGCTTGACGGTTGGTAGGCTGCGGACATTATATTGCGAAGCTAGGTGTTGCTCGACGTCGGTATTAATCTTGGCCAGAAAAAATTTGCCACCGTAGGCGTCGGCAAGCTTGGCAAGCAGCGGCATGAGCATTTGGCACGGCCCACACCAAGACGCCCAGAAATCCACGAGGACCGGTTGGCTATTCGAGCGATCGATGACTTGTTGCGCGAAGTCGGATTGCGAAACGTCAGCGATGTGCGGAGACTGGCTCATGGACGAGGAGGCGATCGTTACGGCACCGCTCGATGCAATGGGGCCGCGAGTGCGAAAACTCAACTTCGATTGGAGGTTGGCGCTCCCTAGGGGACTCGAACCCCTGTTTTCGCCGTGAGAGGGCGACGTCCTGGGCCACTAGACGAAGGGAGCAGAAGGCTGCTGCGCGGGACGGCGAGCGAGGTGTATTATACGGCCGGCTATTGTTTAGACAACCGAAGCTTCTTATCAAACTGATTTGCACAACAAAGGCACTTCAAGATTAACGCCCCGGTAATCATTCCGCGCGACGGACATCCGATCTCGCGCACGCTGATCAGCGAAAACGCACTGAAAGTCCTGCACCGCCTTCGCGACGCCGGTTATGCGGCGCTGTTGGTGGGCGGTTGCGTGCGGG
>CP070641.1:514172-520586 GCA_020354085.1 Pseudomonadota bacterium | reverse complement strand
ATATTGGTCGGCGACGTGACCATGAAACTGAAGTAGTCGTCGTCGGCAATGATCGTCCCCGTCCCACCAACCGTGGTGCCCGCTACGACAACCGGCCGAACGAGCCCTTGTCCGGGTGGTGCGTTGTTCGGTTCAGCCTCGTTGACATTCCCGGGCCCTGACGGCGGCGCACTTTCGCCGTCGGAGCCATCGCCGCAAGAAACTGGCCCGATCAATATAAGGAGGACAATAAGAAACCTCACGATGGAGATTCTATTCATGGTTCCCTCGTTGTGCTGACTGACAGTACGAGCTGAAACCCGCGACACGTTTCGGGAAAGCATATGCATTGCGCGCGGAGATCTTGGTAACCCAAACGACTACATCCTTTCACTCGGCGCTGGCTCCCGCACGCTCGCCGTCCCGCGCGGCGCTTCACCATGCAAGAGGTACTTGAGTACGTTCTCGTTCTTTAGAGTCCAATCCATCCATTGGCTCGCGCGGTAACGCCCACAGAACAGCAACTCATCGCCGGCTGTTAGCTCGTAATCGTCGGTCGGGAGCAATGGTTCCTTCTCCTCGTGTTTGACCAGCAAGGCGATGCACCCGAGCGTTTGCTCACGGTCATGTGGGTCGCGAAACAAATCGCCAAGCGTGACCGTTTCGCCGTCCATCAGTGCTTGCCACAGCGCGGGGGCATCTTGCGCGTTCAGGCGCACCGCCCAGATATGCGGCGCCTTCTCCTGCGTCACCGCACTGATGCGCGCTGCCAGTTCGTTGGCCCATTCATTGGTTTGCGTGCCAGCCAGGGTTAGAAAATCGGCCAACAGCGGCGAGCGAATCAGCGCGAAAATCTTGTGCGCGATGATGCTCGAACGTTGCATGGTCAGATGTAAGTCGGCGGCAGCGAAGATTGCCTGGTTGGTTAACCGATTCTGCCGGGCGACCATAAACAACTTAGGGTTAAGCTCGCGCGCCGTCATGATGATAGAGAGATTGTTGGCGTCGACGTCGGTACCCGCGACGATACCCACGGCAGTCTCGACATGCGCCTCGCGCAGCGTGTGCGCCTCCGTGCCGCGCCCGATGACTGAGCCCGGTGGCGGCTGCGTGCCAGCGGGATTGGCCTCGATTACGGTGATGGAAATGTCTTCGACGGCGAGACGTTCGTGCAGCGCCTTGCCGAAGCGGCCGTAGCCGCACACGATCCAGCGGCCGTGCGGCGGGAACAACGGTTCACGCAGTGGCTCGTGCGGGACACTCGTCACCCACTCGTGCACCAGGAACATGCCGGGTGCGTGCAGCGCCAGGGCCAGACGCTCGGCGAAGATGTCGAACGGATTAATGATGTGATCGGTGCCGAACGATGCCATGTTGGCCCCGACATCGCGGCTCTCCGCTCGACAAACCACGCGCAACCGCGGCCGCAAGAGCTTGGCGGTTATTGCGATTTGCAGGTTGACCATATCGAAGTTCGTTACGGCGATGACGCCAGCACAGCGCGGATGCTGCAAACCAGCCTCGATCAAGGTCTGCGGCTCAACGGCATCCGCGCACAAGCCCGGGGCATAGCTGCGTAAGTCCTCAAGCTCCAAAGCGCTCACACGATTCGGGTCGATGTCGACCACCACGGCCCGAAGCCCATAGTCGGTCAAAGCACGCACCAAGGCACTGCCGGTATCCCCATAGCCGCACACCAGATAAAAAGACTCGCCCATGTGCTGCACCGCGCGGCGCACGCGATTCTGGGCGATCAGCGCCCGGAAGGCCGGATCTTGGAAGGTTGCGATAAGCGAACCGATGGCGTAAATCCAGGCGACCACGGTGGCGTAGATGCTGCCGGTCGCCCATAAGCGTTGGGCCGGGCTAAAGGGATGCGGTAATTCGCCGAAACCAATCGTCGTAGCCGTGTAACTCACGACATAGAAGGCATGAAAGAAATCCATGTAGTACGGTTCGCCGCCGGACGCGACTCCCGGAATGAGCGTAAAGCCCAAGACCGACACCGCATAGACGCCGATCAGCAACAGCAGCGGCGTATGCAACCGCCGCAGCAGGATGTAAATAACGTTCGGCATCGCGGCGCGCTCAGCGTCGGATGGTCAAGGTCTCGGCAACAAGCATTACCACGGAGGTGACGTTGGCGAGCACTGCCCCCGCGGCGAGCGACACGATTGCTGCCATGGTCGAGGGTGTCAGGCCAGCAGGCGCCGTGTTCTCGGCCCACCCCCAAACCAACGCGGCGGCGATGAGCTGCAGGTCCGCGACCAAGCTGGTGGCGAGCAGCACGGAACCCAAGTGCGTGCGATCGCCGAACTTAAGCACCGTGGCGATCAGGCTCACCACCAACGCCGCGTACAGCTCGTAGACGTTGTGATGATGCGGATTGTCGATCTCACCGATGACAAAGCCGAAGTTCAGTGTGAGCGCCAAAACGATAAAAAAGGCGAAGACAACCTTTTCACGGTTCACCAGCGATCCTCCCTCAGTTTGCTAGCCGCCATGATGCGCGGCCGTGGGCTTTCTGGCAACGGCGCGCGCAGCAACCGCAGCAATTGGCTCTGACGTGACCGGAGACGAGCGAGTCTTAGCGACTAACTTGCAAGACGGCGCCAGTAGGTCTCACGCCAATAATAAAGCACGGTAGTATCGCCCAGCGGATAGGTGTCGCCGTAGTCGACGCCACGTTGCGGTTCCTCGATATTGTCCCGTTCCGGATCGAGGAGACGCCAATCGGCCTCGCGCCCCTCGATGTCGAACGGGTCGCGACCCTCGCCCTGACGGCGTCGCTCGGCGGTCCCGAAGTCGATGAAGTTGTGTTGCGCCTGCTCGAGCGAGACGTGATTGGCACTGCCGGGCATGCGTGGAAAACGCAGCTGCGCGAGATCGTCTTCCCACAGACAAATCGGGCACTGCTTGTTCGAGCCGGGCTGCCGGTCGAATACCAGGTAACCGCAACACGGACAGGGGAACTTCTTGGACGCGAGGAGCATGGACAAAATATCAACCCGTCGAACAAGAAATGCAAATGCATCCCGCACAGCGTTGCCATTCGCACGCCCGTTGCGCGAAGAAAAAAGAAAGGGGGCGGTTCGTCGCTTTCGACTTCCTGTCTCTCGCGACATTCGTACGTCCCTGTACAGCACCCGCCCCCGCCAAAAAAATGGGGGCGGTTACCCGCCCCCATTTCTTGCTTCAACAACTGGCCAGATCAATTGACCTTCGGAGCGAGCTCGCCCTTGGCGTAACGATTGGTCATGGCTTCGAGCGATAGCACCTTGATCTTCGAGGCGTTGCCGGCGCAGCCGAAGGCCTCGTAGCGGGCCTTGCAGATGTCCTTCATGCCCTTGGTGGCGGCGGTGAGCCACTTGCGCGGGTCGAATTCCTTCTTGTTCTCGGCCAGGAACTTGCGCACCGCGCCGGTCGAGGCCATGCGGAGGTCGGTGTCAATATTCACTTTGCGCACACCGCTCTTGATGCCCTGCACAATCTCTTCCACCGGCACGCCATAGGTCTGGCCCATGTCGCCGCCGTAGCTGTTGATGATCTTCAGCCACTCCTGCGGCACCGAGCTCGAACCATGCATGACGAGGTGCACGTTCGGGATGCGCTTGTGGATCTCCTTAATCCGGTCGATGGCGAGAATGTCGCCCGTCGGCGGACGGGTGAACTTGTAGGCGCCGTGCGAAGTGCCGATGGCGATCGCGAGCGCGTCGACGCCGGTCTTCTTCACGAAGTCTGCGGCCTCGTTCGGGTCGGTCAGCAGCTGGCTGTGATCGAGCTTGCCCTCGGCGCCGACGCCGTCTTCCTCGCCAGCCATGCCGCTTTCCAGCGAACCGAGACAGCCAAGCTCACCCTCGACCGACACGCCGCAGGCATGCGCCATGTCGACCACACGCTTGGTGACGTCGACGTTGTATTCATAGGACGACGGGGTCTTGCCGTCTTCCTTGAGCGAACCGTCCATCATCACCGAGCTGAAGCCAAGCTGAATCGAACGCTGGCAGACGGCCGGGCTGGTGCCATGGTCCTGGTGCATGCACACCGGGATGTGGGGGAACTCCTCAATCGCCGCCAGGATCAGGTGACGCAGGAACGGCGCGCCGGCGTACTTGCGCGCGCCGGCCGAGGCCTGCACGATCACCGGGCTGTCGGTCTCGGCAGCCGCTTCCATGATGGCGCGCATCTGCTCGAGGTTATTGACGTTGAACGCCGGGACGCCGTATTTGTGCTCGGCGGCGTGATCCAGCAGTTGGCGCAGAGTAACCAGTGCCATATTGTCCTCCTCGGGAAGTTTGGTCTTAAGAAAACGAAATCGTTGGTAGCGCCGCGCGCCTACTTCACCACGGCGATCTTCATGGCGTTGGTACCACCCATGACGCCGGTGAGATCGCCCTTGGTGATAATCACCAGATCGCCGTCGCGCACCGTCCCGCGCCGGCGCAACTCATCCATCGCTTCGCGATTGACGGTCGCATGATCAGACGTGGTGATCTCGAATGCGACCGGATAGACACCGCGATAAAGCGTGACCTTTCTACGCGTCTCCACATGGCTCGTCAAGGCGTAGATCGGCACGCCCGAACTGATGCGCGACATCCACAATGGCGTAGACCCGGATTCCGTAAGGGCGGCGATGGCACGTACCGGCAAGTGATTGGCGGTAAACATGGTGGCCATGGCAATGGCCTCATCCACCCGACTGAACACATCCTCGAGGCGATGCCGCGAGCGTTTCACTTCGAGTTCCTGTTCGGCCACCTTGCACACGCGATCCATGGCAGAGACAGCCGCAATCGGATGCTTGCCGGCGGCGGTTTCGGCCGACAACATCACCGCGTCGGTGCCGTCGATCACCGCATTGGCCACATCTGACACCTCCGCGCGCGTCGGAATCGCATTCTCAATCATCGATTCCATCATCTGCGTGGCGGTAATCACAACCCTGTTGGCCTCGCGCGCCTGGCGAATCAGTCGCTTTTGGATCGGCGGTACGGCGGCATCGCCGATTTCCACCGCCAGGTCACCGCGCGCGATCATGATTGCGTCCGCCGCCTGAACGATGGCCTCGATGTTTTCCACCGCCTCCGCGCGCTCGATCTTGGCGATAACCCCGCCCTTGCCACCGGCGGCGCGCAACAATTGCCGCGCCTCGTTCACGTCCTCGGCACTGCGCGGAAAAGAGATGGCGATATAGTCGGCGCGAATTTCTGCCGCAATCTTGATGTCCTCGCGGTCCTTGTCAGTGAGCGCCTTCGCCGAGAGACCGCCACCCTGACGGTTGATGCCCTTGTTATTCGAAAGCAATCCACCTACCACGACACGGCAGGTGATGGCGTTACCCTCGACTTTCTCGACCCACAGCACAATACGCCCGTCGTCCAGCAACAACGTGCTGCCGCGGCTCACGTCAGTGGGCAGTTGCTTGTAAGTCACTCCGACCCGCTCACGCGTTCCGGCGTCGAGCCCGAGATCCGCATCGAGAATGAAGTTCGCGCCGGCGGTAAGCTCAATTGGGCCGTCCTTGAACTTGCCGATGCGAATCTTGGGGCCCTGCAAATCGACCAGGACACCGACCTCGCGGTCGTAGGCCTTGGCGCGCTCGCGCACGACTTCGGCGCGCTTGCGGTGAACCTCGTGTCGATCGTGCGAGAAGTTGAGCCGTGCCACGTCGAGGCCGGCTTCGATCAACTTGTCGAGTACGCCCAGCGCGTCGGTCGCCGGGCCAAGTGTTGCAACGATTTTTGTTCTACGCAGCATAGATTCAGGTTTCAGGTTTGATGTTTCAGGTTTAAGGTCTAATGCCAACAGCGCGGGTCACGAAATCAACTTGAGACCTTCAACTTGAAACCTGAAACCCATCATTTCTTCGCGCGCTGCTCGAGGATTTCCACGGCCGGCAGCTTCTTGCCTTCGAGGAACTCAAGGAAGGCACCACCGGCGGTCGAGATGTACGACACCTTGTCGTAGATGTTGTACTTCTGGATCGCGGCGATTGTGTCACCGCCGCCCGCCAGGGTAAACGCATTGGTCTTGGCGATGGCGTCGGCGATCATCTTGGTGCCCTCGCCGAACTGGTCGAACTCGAACACACCCACGGGTCCGTTCCACACTACGGTGCCGGCCTTCATGATGATGTCGGCCAGCTCTTGGGCGCTCTTGGGACCGATGTCGAAGATCATTTCGTCATCGGCTACGGCGCCCGCATCCTTGAGCACGGCCTTCTCGTTGGCGTCGAACTTCTTGCCGACCACCACGTCGACTGCGATCGGGATCGTCGCGCCACGCTTCTGCATTTTTTCCATCAGACTCTTCGCGGTCGGGATCAGATCCGCCTCGGCGAGCGACTTGCCGATCTTCTTGCCGGCCGCCGCGAGGAAGGTGTTGGCGATGCCGCCACCGACCACGAGCTGGTCCACTTTCTCCGACAACGAC
>CP070641.1:507641-514072 GCA_020354085.1 Pseudomonadota bacterium | reverse complement strand
GTCGGCGACTGCAGCGTCGTTCTTCAGTGCGAGGCGGAGCTTACCCTTGGCATCCTTCACCATCAGGCCACCGAAGTGGTCTATCAGGGTGCGTTCGGCGCTCGACTGCGGGTTGGTATAGAAGGCGACTTTATAGTCGCGCGCGACGGCTTTGACCTCATCCTCATTCCCGGTTAGGCCGATGAACGAGGGATGGAACTTCGGGATGAAACCCGCGAGCTGCGCTGGCGTGTCGTGCTTCGGATCGACGGTCACGAACAACACTTGCACGCGCCCGGCGTCCGGCCCGAGTGCCTTGACCGACTCCGCGAGCTTGGACAGCGTCGGCGCGCAGATATCCGGGCAGTGCGTATAACCGAAGAACAGCACCATCACCTTGCCGCGGTAGTCCGCGCTCTTGGCGCGTTGACCCGTGTGCGCGGTCAGCTCGAACTCACCGCCCCAATCGACCTGGCTGATATCGGTGCCCTTGAATTTGGCAGGCTTGGGCGAGCACGCCGCCAGCGCCAAGACGACGGCGCACATAGCCAATCCAACAACGCGCAATCGTAGAGACATCAGTACAGCGCGGACTGTAAGGCCCCGTGAATATAGACGCCGTAGTGGTCGATCAACAGCAGCGCGAACAGCAGGGCTAGATACTGGATCGAGTACGCAAAGGTGCGGCGCGCGAGCGCATCGCTGTACGCGCGATACAGGCGCCACGCGTAGTACAGGAATCCGGCGTTCAAGACCAATGCACCAAGCAGATATAGCCACCCGGCCATGCGCGAGGCAAACGGCATGATGGTCACGGCACTCAACATGATCGTATAGAGCAAGATCTGCAGGCGTGTGTAGGCATTGCCGTGCGTCACCGGCAACATGGGGATGCCGACCTTGGCATATTCCTTCTCGCGGTAAAGCGCCAACGCCCAGAAGTGCGGCGGCGTCCAGACGAAGATAATCAGGAACATGAGCAGCGCATCGCTGCTCACCTCGCCCGTGATCGCGGCCCACCCCAGCACGGGTGGTGCAGCACCCGCAGCGCCGCCGATTACGATGTTCTGCGGCGTGGCACGCTTGAGCCACACGGTATAAACAATTGAGTAGCCGATCAGCGACGCGAAGGTGAGCACGGCCGTGAGTGTGTTGACCAGCGCCATCAGAACGGCCATGGCAATCGTGCCCAACACGATAGCGAAGGTAATGGCCTCAAGCGCCGTGAGCTGGCCGGTCGGCAACGGGCGCCAGCGGGTGCGCGCCATGACGGCATCGGCACGCTGGTCGATCACTTGATTGAGCGCGGCAGCGGCACCGGCCGCAAGCGCGATGCCGAGCGTGCCGGCGAGGAACGGAATAAGCGGCAACGCGCCTGGGGTCGACAAGAACATGCCGACCACGGCGGTGAACACGATGAGCGCCACCACACGCGGCTTGGTGAGCGCGAAGTACTCGCGCGCCAGAAGACGCAAGCTGCGCGGCGGCGCGGCGGCGATTGCCGCGATTTCGGGCGGCGTGACAGTTTCGATTTCCGGCTTCATCGTTACTTGTTCGTTGGTATCAGCGCGCCAGAGCCGGGGCGCGGACCACATGGATCAGCGTGACCACGCTCAATAGGAGCAGGACCGCCGCCAGGCTGTGCGCCACCGCCACCGCGAGCGGCAGGCGCATAAGCACCTGCATGACCCCCAGGACGGCGGCGAACGATAGCACCAACAGCACCAGCAGGCCATAGCGACAAAGCCGATCTTCGCCCCCGACCCGGACCACATAAAACGCCAGCCAGCCGACATAAAGCAGCGTAATGAGCGCGCCGGCACGATGAGCCATGTGGATAGCGGTGGCGGCGGGGAGATTGAGCATCCGGCCTTCGTAGTTGAGCCCCATCTCTTGCCAGAGCGTGAAGGCCACGGCGAAATCCATCTCCGGCCACCAGGTCGCCTGACAGGTCGGGAAATCCGGGCAGGCAAGGCCCGCGTAATTGACCATGCTCCAACCGCCCAACGCGATCTGACCGGCGACCAGGCCCAACGCGAATACTGCACGCGGCCAGACCCGGCGCGTGACCGGGCTCGCGGGCAATGCGCGCCAGAAGCGTTGCTCGCGCAATACGATCCACCACAGCAGCGCCACGGTCGCGAAGCCGCCCAGGATCTGCATCATCAACACCACCGGCATATAGCGGTGCTCGAAAGTGAGGAAGCCGATAAACGCCAGCGCAAAGGTGAGCACCATGGTCGCCAACGGAATCAGCACTTGTTGGCTGCGTTTGCGTTTCTTGAGCTTCCAGCCGAGCACGAACAGACGTATCAACACCAAGCCCAAGGCGCCGGCGATGAATCGTTGCATCGTCTCCTGCGCGGCACGTTTCTTGGCGAGCCGGCGCTCTTCTTCCGGCGCCGTAGCCGACGGCAGGTCTTGCGCGGTGACCGGTGCGAACAGCATGCCGTAGCAGCCCGGCCAATCGGGACAGCCGAGCCCGGCCTCCGACAGGCGCGCGTAGGCGTTGAACACAACAGCGGCCAACGCCAACAGCGTGGCCCACAGGGCCATGCGCATGAACTTGGCGGATTGGCTCTTGCCGAGCATTAGCCGATCCTCGATACACGCAGCAGGCGCGCCAAGTCCTTGCGCAAGCCGTTGGGATCGGCGTCGGCCGGATAAGTCATCATCAGATTGCCCAGCGGATCGAGAAGATAAACACGCTCGAGATTTTCGAACGGCCCACCCCCAGGTAGCGCGAAATCGCGGCGCAACATCGGTACGGCCCTGTCGTCAGCCCGCGCCACGAGCAGTCCGGGATGGTCCGCGAGAAGTGCGGGCAAGTCGGCGAAACCTTCCGCGTCGGTAACGATAAACAACCTCTGCACACGATCCATGTTCTTCTGCTGTGCCAAGATCACTTGGCGCGTCTTGTAGAGATTCTGCCGACAGGGCTCGCCACAACGCTTCGAACCGAAATACACATACAACCACTTGCCGCGCAGGCTACTGAGCTTAAGCGCAGCACCATTCAAATCGGTCAGCGCCACATCCTGCACCGGCCGCGGTGGCTGTACCAACTCGCCAAAGTGGCGAGTGCCCGGCCGCCAATCCGTGAAATAAAGCACATAGGCAACGATCATCGGCACTGCCGCGACCAGCGCCAGGAGCAGAAGCTGCAGGCGGGCGCGACGTCGTTTGGAACGATCGGCGGCGGTCATGACTGGAGCGTATCGGGCGCGCTTTTCGGCCCGCGCCCTGCGCGCCGGCCGAAATAGACATATAGCACGACCAGAACCGCCGCGAGGGCAAACCACTGAAAAGCATAGCCCTGGTGCACGGCGATGCCGCTATCCAAGCGGGTCCATTCACGGGTAAAGCCGCCAGCCGGGCTCACCGGATCGAGCAGCAGTACCGCCGGTTGCACGGCAAAGGGCGCGGATTGGGCGTAGCGTTGCATATCGAGCTGTTGCCACACTGTGAGGTTACGCTCGCGCAGGGTTTCGAGCTTGCCGAGAACAAAGGGCCGCTCCGTCGGTACCATCGCAGTGCCCACGATCTCGACCGTTCCGGTCGGCGTGTCAACGGCCGGCAGCTGCTGGCGGCTCGGGCCCATTGCGATCCATCCACGATTGACCAACACGCGCACCTCGCTGCCTTCCACGCGAAATGGCGAGATCACATGATAGCCAGGACGGCCATGGTGCACGCGGTTGTCGAGCAGCAACTGATAGCGATCCTCGTAGCTGCCGCGCGCGCGTATCTTGCGGAACCGCAGATCGGAAGCCTCTTGCACGTAGGTGGCCAAGCCGATGGGTTCCTCGTTCGCGCGCTGATCATAGGCGGTTTGCAGCACGCGCTTCTCCTCCGCGCGCTGCAATTGCCACAAACCGAGCGCGATCATGCTCGGCACGAGTAAGACGACAGCCAGGGTGGCAGCGAGCGGTGGGCGAAAACGCAGAGCCATGCGAACTAAATCGGACGACCGCCTCCGGCGTGGGACGGGCTGTCGAGTATAATGCGGCGAGGCAAACAGCCGGAGAAACCGATGTTGATCAAAGTGGTTGTCATTCTCATGCTGGTCGCGATCCTCGCGAGCCTGTTCTCGGCCTTGGTGTTCCTCTTTCGCGACCAGGGACGCGGTGAGCGCACCGCGCGCGCCTTAACGTGGCGTATCGGTTTGTCCATTACCCTGTTCGTGCTGCTCATGGCAGGGTTTTACTTTGGCATCATTCCGCCGCAAGGTCTGTCGGCGCCCGGCCAATAGCCCGCGTTCACTACCAAAAACAAAAAGGCGCTGCCCTCGCGAGCAGCGCCTTGGGTTCAACCTGGCCGCCGAATCCGCGCTACAGCCAGTAGACAAACACGAACAAGCCAAGCCACACCACGTCGACGAAGTGCCAATACCAGGCCACCGCTTCAAAGCCGAAGTGATGGTCGGGGCGGAAGTGGCCCTTCATGGAGCGACCCAAGATCACGATCAGCATGATGGTGCCCAGCGTGACGTGCAGACCGTGAAAGCCGGTCAACATGAAGAACGTCGCCCCGTAGACGCCGGTCTTGAGTGTGAGCCCTAGCTCGGTATAGGCGTGAATGTACTCGTAAGCCTGCAAAGACAAGAAGGTCAGGCCCAGCGCCACCGTCATAAACAGGCCGGTGATGAGCTGCGCGCGGTTGTTCTTGAGCAACCCCCAATGCGCCCAGGTCACGGTCGCACCCGAGGACAACAGGATCAAGGTGTTGATAGCGGGGATACCCCAGGCGCCCATCGGCGAGAACTGATTGGCGCCGGCAATGGTGTCCGGCGTGATCGGCACCGCGCCCTTAGGGCCGGCGGTCGGCCAACCGGCATCGTAGCCCGGCCACAGCAGTTCGGTGTCACCGATCCACGGCACCGCGAACTGACGCACGTAGAACAGCGCGCCGAAGAAGGCCGCGAAGAACATCACTTCGGACACGATGAACCAGAACATGCCCCAGCGGAACGAGACGTCGACCTGCTTGTTGTAGAGGCCGCCCTCACTTTCGCCGATGACCTGACCGAACCAACGGAACAGGATGAAGATGATGACGGCGGCGCCGGCCATCAGAATCCACTTGCCGATACCGACGCTGTTGATGGTAAGCACCGTGCCGAGCGCGAGCAGGAACAATCCGGCCGATGTGATAATCGGCCAGGGGCTCGGGTTCGGCAGATAGTAGTGACCGTTGCTGCTTGCCATGGTTGCTCCTCTATTGGCTGTCGCCTTCGTTCTTGGTTACCCGACGTACCGGGGGTTATCCTCCCGCACGGGCGCCCGACTGGTGCTGGGAATGGTCGTGCTGCCCCTGGGATTGCTCGATGGCCGCGCCACCGTACTTGCTCGCGGATTCCTTGTCTGTATTAAAAAACGTGTATGACAACGTAATCTCTTTGACGTCCTGCGCCAGTGCCGGCTCGACCACGAAGCGCACTGGCATCTCGCGCGTCTCGCCCGGCTTCAGGGTCTGCTGCGTGAAGCAAAAGCACTCTATCTTCTTGAAATGCTCGGCGGATCGGCTGGGCGCAACACTCGGAATCGCCTGCCCAACGATGGTTTCATTCGACCGATTGTGCACCACGTAGCTCACCTCCGTGAGCTGCCCCGGATGCACGTCGAGTTTCTTGGTTAGCGGGCGAAACTCCCACGGCAAGCCCGTTGTCGCCAAACCCGCAAAGCTGACGGTCACCGTACGCGCGGCATCGACCTTAATGGCGGCAACGGCGTCGCTGCCGACTTGACCGGTCTTGCCATTGAGGCCGGTGACGTCGCACAAGACGATATACAACGGCCACATCGCGAATCCGAAGCCGAACATACCGACCACAACGAGCGCGAGCTTCAACGCAACGCGCTTGTTGGCCCTGGCGATTCGCGCGTCGTCGGTCATTGCCATGGCTTAAAGAACGCCGACACGTAGAAACCCAGCGCCAGCACCACGAGCACCACAACAGTCCACACAACGCGCCTGCGCTGCTCGGGCGTCATCGGTCTTGCCGTTGGCTGAGGCGACTGCATCGGTTCACCTTTCCGTCAATATCGCCTGCGGATTACTTGATCTTGGGCGGCGTGGCGAAGGTGTGGTACGGGGCCGGCGACGGTACGGTCCACTCCAGACCCTCGGCACCTTCCCAAACCTGGTTCGTGGCCTTGGCACCGCCACGCATCGCCTGGATCGCGACATAGAAGAAGATCAACTGCGCGCCGATGGTCAGGAATGCACCGACGGTCGACCATTGATTGAACTCCGTGAACTGCAGCGCGTAGTCCGGGATGCGGCGCGGCATACCGGCCAGCCCCAGGAAGTGCTGCGGGAAGAACGTCAGATGGAAACCAATCATGGTGAGCCAGAAGTGCCACTTACCCAGGCTCTCGTTGTACAGGTGGCCGGTCCACTTCGGCAGCCAGTAGTACACCGCGCCGAACAACGCTAACACCGAGCCGCCG
>CP070641.1:501073-507541 GCA_020354085.1 Pseudomonadota bacterium | reverse complement strand
ACTCACGGTTTGGCGCCTTGCTTGAGTGGGCGATCCGGGAGCAGGGCGTATTCGTTCATCGAGTTAGCGTACAGGCGTACGTTGTCAAACCCTAGGCTGCGGAGGGTGAGGTAAGTTTGCGCAGCGCGATGGCCGGATTGGCAATAGAGAATAACCGGCCGCTCGCGCTCTCTCACGCCGACACGCGCTAACGACTGGCGCAAGGCCGATTCATCGGCGCGCGTGAATCCCTTTGGAATGTTGAGCGCCTGCTCCCATGGCCAAAACTGGGCGCCTACGACATGCCCAGTGCGTGGCTTGTTGGGCGCGCCCAGGTACTCCTCTGGCGTGCGCACATCGAGCAATAGCGCATCGCGCGTGGCGGCGGCGCGCTGCACATCGTCGATCTGCGCTTCGTTGTCGCGGCCGCCTTCGCCCAGGGTATACGCCGTGGGCCTCGGCAGCGGAGCATTGTTCACTACCTTGCGCCCTTCAAGGATCCACTTGACCAAGCCACCTTCGAGGACGGATACCTTGGGATGGCCAATGCGCTCCAATTCCCAGAACAGACGCCCGGCATTGAGCCCGCCAACATCGTCGTATATAACGACGTACTTGTCGCGGGTGATGCCGAGCTGGCCTAGCAACTTGGCAAGCTCGGCATTGTCGAGGCGCACGGGAATTGCCGGCTTGTCGACGGGAGCGGCGGTTGATGCAGATTTCATCTTGCCGGCGCCGTTCTTCGTCTTTTCATCGGTCGCGGCGATCAGCCGACGTTTGACGAGCGCTTGATACGGCAGCCGTATCGCCCCCGGCAGATGGAAACGCTGATACTGGCCCTCGTCGCTCATATCGACGATGGCCAAGCGCGCGTCGTTCAAATGCTTTTCCAGCCAACGTCCTTCCACGAACGGCGCTACCGCCGCTGCCGGCAGGCTAAAACCGGCAATTGCTAAAAACACGAAAAAAGTGAAACTTCTCACAAACATAGGATCTCCGACGGCAGGTGGACCTGGTGCTGACGTTATAATGACAGAACACGTTCACTATAGTTCATGCCGCCATGATCGCCTGGGACCAGATCGATACGCTTTTGCTGGATATGGACGGCACCTTGCTCGATCTGCACTACGACAATCATTTCTGGCTCGAACACGTACCGCGGCGCTATGCCGAGGCCCGCGGGCTCGGCTATGAGGCAGCGCGTGATGAGTTGCTCGGCCGCTACAAGAAGGTGGAAGGCACGCTCGACTGGTATTGCGTGGACTATTGGACTCGTGAGCTGGGGCTCGACATTCCGCTGCTCAAACAAGAAGTCGATCATCTTATTGCCATCCATCCGCATGTACTCGATTTTCTGCGCGCGGTCCGCTCGATAAAGAAGCGAACCTTGCTGGTAACGAACGCCCACGGCAAGGCGATTGATTTGAAGTTCCGGCGCACGCAACTGGGCGGGCACTTCGATAGCGTGGTGTGTTCGCATGACTTGCGGGTGCCGAAGGAGCGTGCCGGCTTCTGGCACAAGCTCCAGGCCGCGCACCCATTCGATCAGGCCCGCGCCCTCTTGATCGATGACAGTCTCGCCGTGCTGCGCGCCGCGCGCGAGCACGGCATCGGGCACCTACTTGCTATCCGCAAACCGGATTCGAAGCTGCCCGAGAAAGACGTGGGGGAGTTTCGATCAATCCGCAGTTTTCAGGAGATCATGCCATGAAAGAAGTCAGTCCTCGAATCGCTTGCCAATCCATCTCGTTTGTCGCTGCGGTGTTAATGCTTACTGGTTGTAGCACCGCGCAATACATGGGCGATGAGAGCTCACCGTTCTATGACGTGCCGAGCGGATCGCGTGTCGTCCTCAAGCGTGAGCTAACCATTGCGCCGGAGGAGGTTGCGGTGTACCTGCAAAACGGCGAGGTGCATCCGTGGTCCCAGATCAATCCTCAACGGCCACACTGCAAGTTCGAAGTGTACGAACGCTTAGCGACGAAACAGACCGTGTCGCCCGATGAGTTCATTGTCACGCGTGTCGTACGCGACGAAGTCCATATGGTGGGATTCGAGCGAATACAGGTCGCCAGTATGGGGCTCGCCATGCGAGTCGGCGGATCCGACAGCAGGCCCACCGTAATAACCTACGCCACCTATCTTTACCTGCGAAGCGAGCGCCAGCCGCATGTGTTTCGCTTGGGATGCGGGCACTGGGACTACCCCGGCAAGAGTTCCGCAGAGCATTTGAGCATCAATGCCATGCGCCAGGCGCTGGGTGAGGTCCTGTCGCTCACCATCGCCAAGTAGGATCACTACATGGCTGGCGGCCGGTCACCGGGCTGTGCGTTCCGGTACCAGCGCTCGAATTGTGAGCAGCTTGCCTCGTTCTCCGGCGGCGCCCATGGCGCGAAATCCTTGTCGGTGAGCGGCGAATAGGGTCCCGGCTTCACTTCGAACAGCACCGTGCCAACCGTAAGCGCGGCCAGCGCGTGCCAGGCCCCGGCGGGGATCTCGATACCCCGATTCGCGCCGTTGGCGGCAATCACGACGCGCTCGCGTACCACCCCTGCATCGTCAAAAGTCAAAACCACCGCTGCACCCATTAGCGCCATAAACAGCTCCCACCGATCGGAACCAGCATGTCGGTGAGGCCGGACATACGTCCCTGGCTCAAAGGCGTTACAGAGTCGCTGAATGGGATCGGAGAGCTGCGGATGCAGATTCAGGTTCTTACGCCGGCGGGCGCTCGACGCCGCCTCGGCGCTAAGCTTGGCCAATTGATCCTGCGTTAAGATCCGCATCTCGGCCATTCTAACGCGGACATCGATCGAATGGCCCGTCCGCATAACATGTTACACTTCGCGCCCGTTTCTGAACCGTCGCGCATGAAGGCGCAAGCCGTCAAGCTGTTATTTCGTTTTTTCGCAACGCTACCGTTGCACTATGCCCATGCGCTTGGTGCCCTGCTCGGTAAGCTGCTCGCGTGGATTCCCAATCGCCGTCGCGCGACTGCGCGCGTCAATGTTGCGCTTTGTTTTCCGGCTATGCGGAAGGAACAGCAGGCCCAACTCGTGCGCGCTTCATTGATTGAGTACATGAAGGGGGTCGTCGAAGTTGGCGTTCTGTGGACGCGCGAACGCCATGAGATTCTTGGCCTAGTGCGCGAGATTAGCGGTGCCGATGAGTTCAATCGCGCTCTCTCGCGTGGCAAGGGGGTAATACTCGCGATCCCGCACCTCGGATCTTGGGAAATGGTTGGGATCTATGGCTCGATTTATTCACCGATGACCTCGCTGTTCCGCTCCCCGCCGCTTACGGCGCTTGGGGATTTTATGCGGCGCGCCCGCGAGCGTTTTGGCGCACAGCTTGTCGCCACCAAGCACGGTGGTGTGCGTGCGCTTCTGCACGCGCTTCGGCGCGGTGAACTCATCGCCATACTCCCAGACCAGGTTCCCGCCGAAACGCGCGGCGGCGAATTTGCCCCATTTTTTGGCATTCCGGCGTTCACCATGACACTGCTGTCGCGGTTGGCCGCCAAATCGAAGGCCCCTGTATTTTTTGTCTATGCGGAGCGCCTGCCGAAGGGACAAGGCTTTCACCTGCACTTCCTGCGCGCGCCGGATGAGGTGCGGAGCGACGATCTGCAGAAGTCACTTCAGGCCATTAACGCCATGATCGAGAAGTGTGTGCGCTCCTGCCCCGAGCAATACCAGTGGCTATACAAGCGTTTTCGCGTTCGACCGTACGGGGCAGTGTCGTATTACGACAACTGACCGCACTCCGCGGGTCGGCTGCTGGTACGCGCAAAGTGCCTGCCCCGCTTTCGTAGCCGCACCCGCGGGTGGCGCGACAAACGCCGTACTCCTAGACGGGTCAGGCAAACCGCCGGTCCCAGCTTTTAAACCGCTTGCGGCAGTATTCGAGCAGTGATTCGTAGTCCGGGAAGAACTCCTTGAAGTCGTCCGCACCGCAGGGCCCCGCGAACTCGCAGTCGTCGTTGTCGTGATCGCGGCAAACTTGGGGTCGCGTTTCGTAGATGGCGCAACGACTGTCGCTTTCCAAGTGCTGGCAGCGGTTGTTCACCAACAAGAACCATCCATCATCATCCTTATATAACTGCGTGTTGACGTGCGATAGCTGCCACAGCAGCAGATCGAAGTCCTGCATGGTGCGAGGCGTGCTGATCTTCTGGGTGAGGTAGGTACAGCAGGTCGAACCGTGGCAGAAGCTGCATTTGTTCTCGGGCGTGATGGCGGGTTGAATCGGTATAACAGCGGTCATGACGGGAATCCTCGGGGTGTCTTGTCCTGACGGCCGCTTGGTCTCGATATCGATCGTCAGCCTTTGGCAATTGCGGGCGATTATATCGATTTTCTGGCATAGAATAGGCGGCCATCAACCGCACCGCTATCCTTGTGAAACTTAGCGCTAAGGATTTCAAGGCCTGGCACAACAAGTCGATCACCCTCCTCGGCATGTCCGGGGTCGGGAAGACGCGCTTGGCCGTGCGCCTGCGCCGGCGCAATTGGTTTCATTATTCCGGCGACTACCGCATCGGCACGCGCTACCTCGACGAGCCGATTCTGGACAACATCAAAGTGCAGGCCATGCAGGTGCCGTTCTTGCGCGAGCTGCTGCGCACCGATTCGATATACATTCGCAACAACATTTCGGTGGACAATCTGCAGCCGGTATCAAGCTTTCTCGGCAAGCTCGGCAATCCGGAAAAGGGCGGCTTGGGGCTCGCCGAGTTCAAGCGCCGCCAGGCCCTGCACCGCGCCGCCGAGATCGCGGCAATGAAAGACGTACCCGAGTTCATCGATAAGGCGCATGTCATCTACGGTTACCGGCACTTCGTCAACGACGCCGGTGGTTCGCTGTGCGAGCTTGACGATCCGGAAGTGCTGCGGCTGCTCGAGGAGCACACGCTGATTCTCTACATCAAGGCCACGGAGCACGACGAGCAGGAACTGATCAAGCGCGCCGAGGAAGACCCTAAGCCGCTCTACTATCGAGAGCAGTTTCTCGACGAGCAGCTCGCCGTTTATCTGCGCGAGACCGGCGCGGCGTACGTGGCTGAAATCGATCCGGATGAATTCGTGCGCTGGATGTTTCCCCGTCTTTTCTATTCGCGCGTTCCGCGCTATGAAGCTATCGCCGGCAAGTACGGTTACACCCTCACTACCGATGAGTTGGCGCAGGCCAAGGACGAGTCGGGATTTCTGCGCTTGATCGAGAGGGTTTTGGAGCGCGGTGGGTAGCCGCGGTACGTTACGCCATGCCGCTCGTTGCCAGCACCGACCTGCCCACGTTCGACCGCCTTCGAAGCGAAGGAGAGACCGTGCTCGCGCGCGATGCTGCACTCGAACAGGACATCCGCGAGCTGCACGTCGGGCTCCTTAACATGATGCCGGATGCGGCCCTCGCGGCAACCGAGCGCCAGTTCTTTCGCCTGATTGGAGAGTCGAACGCGATCGCGCAGTTCTACGTTCACCCGTTCACGCTGCGCGAGCTCAAGCGCAGCGCCGAGGGGCAAGCGCATGTCGATCGTTATTACGAAACCTTCGATCAAATACGAGAGCGCGGGCTCGATGCGCTGATCATTACTGGTGCTAATGTGACCCAACCCGATCTGTCCAAAGAACCGTTTTGGAAGCCGCTCGACGAGGTAGTCGACTGGGCGTTCGAGAACGTCACGTCCACGCTGTGTTCGTGCCTGGCGACCCACGCGGTCATGGAATTCCGCTACGGACAGAAGCGCCGGCATATGGGGTTCAAGCGGTGGGGCGTATATCCCCACCGGGTTATCGATCGACGCCATCCGCTGGTCGCTGACGTCAACACGCGCTTCGACGTACCGCATTCACGCTTCAACGACATCTCACGCCAGCAGTTCGAATCTGCCGGGCTGAGGGTGTTAGTAGAAAGCGAAGTGGCTGGTGTACACCTGGCCACGAGTGAGGATGGTTTTCGCATCGTGTTCTTCCAGGGGCATCCCGAGTACGACACAGTGAGTCTGTTCAAGGAATACAAACGCGAAGTAATGCGTTTCGCGCACCGTGAGCGTTCCGACTACCCGCCGCTCGTGGAGAACTACTTCTCGGACAAATCCCAGGCGATCCTCCTCGAGCACCGTGACCGGATGCTGGTCGCGGGTACGCGCGGCGATGGAGGTCCGGAAGTGCCAGAGTCCATGATCGTCCCGGCTCTCGATAATACCTGGCACGACACCGCGGAGGCGGTCATCGACAATTGGATCGGCAAGGTCTACCAACTCACGGACCTCGACCGCAAACGCCCGTTTAAATACGGCATCGACCCGAGCGACCCGCTCGGGCTACGACCAAGAACTTAGGGTTGCAAACAGACAACGGGGGCCGATGGCCCCCGTTGTCCTTACACTGGATTCTCAGTGACTGGTTACGCGTCGGGCATAGAGACCTTGAGCTTGCCATAGCGCGCCTCAAAGTAACCTTCGGCGCCGCCATCGAGGAAGTAGTA
>CP070641.1:494492-500973 GCA_020354085.1 Pseudomonadota bacterium | reverse complement strand
ACATCCCTATACGTCAGAACAAAATCCGGTGCCTTACCGCTTGGCGACGCCCCAAAATCTGAACTTCCGAACCTGGGTCGCTCCCCACATCCCGGGCGCGCGCATTATAAGGGATGACGGTTCATGCCGCGCGCGACGAACCCGGTCAGGGGTGCCGGTACCTGGGACAGGATCTGCTGCGCCGCGTCTTGGTCGGCAACGTCCAGGAACACACAGCCGCCGGAGCCCGTCATACGTGCGCGGCCGAATCGACCGAGCCAATCGAGCGCCTCTCCCACCACCGGATACAGGCACCGCGTCACGTTTTCGAGATCGTTGCGCCCCTGGCCCGCAAAAAAGTCGCGTATTGTGATGGCGGGGGTATAGGGTGTCAATTGCGCCTGGGGCGCGGCCTGATCCTCATGACTGGGGGCCGCGTCACGCCGAGCGGCGTAGTCCTCGAACACCGCCGCGGTCACGACATTAATAGGGGGAACCAGCACCACGTACCACGGTTCCGGCAGTTTGACCGGCGAAAGGACCTCGCCGACACCCTCAGCCCAGGCGGCCTGGCCAAATATGAAAACCGGGACATCGGCCCCGAGCGTGAGCCCGAGCCGGGCCAATTCGGCGCGCGGAAGACGTAGGCCCCAAAGCTCATTGAGCGCGAGCAAGGTCGTGGCGGCATCCGAGCTTCCGCCTCCCAATCCGCCACCGGCCGGAATGCGTTTGTCGATATGGATGACGGCGCCCTGCTTGTTCGCACCGGCCTGTTGCAACAGGCGGGCCGCACGCACAGTGAGATCTGTCTCCTCTGGCACGCCCGGCAATTCGACCGCTCGTCGAATTCGCCCGTCATTAGTTACCTTGAAACGCAACGTGTCGGCGAAATCGAGAAACTGGAACACCGTTTGAAGCAGATGATAGCCGTCGGGGCGCCGACCGACGACGTGCAAGAACAGGTTCAGTTTCGCCGGCGCCGGCCAGGTCTTCATGGCCTGCGATTCTAGCAGCGCCCCGTGGACAGATGATTAGTCGCCGAACACCCAGCGCTCAATCACCAGACGAACCTCAAGCGTCGCCGGCGCATCCGGCGCCACGGCGGGTGCATCAGACCGGCGCTTGAGGAATAGCCGACTGGGCAGCTCGCGTCCGCTGAACTTGGCGTAGTCGAGGTACTCGACCTGCCAGCCCTGCTGCTCGAGCGTAGCGGGCCTCCCCCAGGGATCGAGAGCGACCGAATTGGGTGAACCGGGCGCAGGCAAACCCAACACCCAATAGTTCAGCCCGTTGACCGGCAGTTGCCACCCGGTCGCACGCGCGAGCAGCGCTTCGGCGCTGCTATCGTGCAATACGTTTTGCTCGCTGTCGTGCAGCTCCGCGCCGTCGGCGTCCTGCTTCAGGCGGACGCGCCCGCTACCCAGGGGGCCGGCGAGATCGATGCGGTGCCGATCGGATCGGCGCCACCACACGAGTGAAGCGTTCCAGCCCTCGCTTTCGCTGCGCAGCGCCACGCGTCCGTGCAAGTCCCAACGATTGAGTGCAGCGAGATCCGCCTGCCGTGCGCGAAACGCCGCATTCACGTCGGACACGGGCGGACGATCGGTGACGGTGGCGCAACCCGCAAGCAACGCCAGCGCGGCGGCAGCCGCGAGGCGCGCGATCACCGCTTGAACTTCTTCATCACGTCGAGCAGTGCTTCGTTGTCCGGCGTGTCCTTGAGGGCGCGATTCCAAACCGACTCGGCCTCGTTGCGATTGCCCATCACCCACAGCACTTCGCCCAAGTGCGCGGAGATCTCGGCGTCGTTGCGCACTTCAAGCGCGCGGCGCAAGAGCTTGATGGATTCGGCGTGGTTGCCAAGTTTGTACTGTAACCAGCCCATGCTGTCCAAGATGAAGGCGTCGTCGGGTTTGATCGCGAGGGCCTGGGACAAATACTCCTTCGCCTCCTCGTAACGGGTGGTGCGATCCGCCAATGTGTAGCCGAGCGCATTCAACGCGTGGGCATTTTTCGGATCCCGCTTGATGACCTCGCGCAGGTCTGCCTCGACCACATCGAGCAAACCGAGCTTTTCCGCTACCAGGGCACGCGCATACAGCAGGTCCTTTTCGTTCGGGATCTCGGCAATCGCGCGATTGAGCACGGCGTAGGCGAGATCGAACTTCTTCGCCTCGCGCAGGATTTGCTCTTCGGCCAACGCGCGCTGCACCTTCTGAGCGGTGCTGGCAGCATGGATAGCCTGCAAGTGTGCGCGGGCGCGCGGCAGATCGCCCTCACGCGCGATCATAATGCCGATGCGCGCCTGGGCCTCAAAATAGAACTCCCCCGGACCGACCTGCTCGTACCACAAGATGGCCTCGCTGTAGCGCTTGCGCTGCTCGGCGACTTGACCCAGGTAGACGCGCGCTTGGTCGTTCTCCGGACGCAGTTCGAGCGCCTTCCTCAGGTACTTATCCGCTTCCTCCAGACGATTGGTTTGCAGCGAAAGCAACCCAACCGCATACATCGCATCGGCGTCGTCCGGCTGGGCCGCGATGACGCGCTTGAATTGCTCGTTGGCGCGCTCCCATTGTTTCTGATCGATCAAATGACGCGCATAGCTCATGCGCAGATTGGTCGCGCCCGGAAATTGCCTGAGGTAAGTCTCGAAAAACGCATCGGCGGCCGGCACGTCTTTCTGTGAAATCAGAATACGTGCCTTGAACAGCGCCGCCGCTTCCCAGTCGGGCTTGAGCCCCAGCGCCTGATCGGAAGCGGCCAACGCATCATCCAGGTTGCCGGCACGCACCGCGAGGTGTGCCATGGCGATATGCGCCGCCGGCGACAACGGATGCGTGCGCACCAGCTGCTGCATCACGTCCAACGCCATGTTGCGATTGCTTTGGCGCGACAACACCGCGGCGACGCGCATATAGGCCTGCTCGAGATTGTTCCGCCCCTCCTCGATTGCGAGGATCTCGTCGAACTGGGCGCGCGCCTCTACCGGGCGTTCGAGCTCCATATAAACGGTGGCGAGCGCCTCGCGCGCGTCGGCGTCCTGCGGTCGCAACTCCACCCACAGCTCCGCAGACTTGAGGGCGTCGCCATAGTGCTTGGCGTACAGCGCGGCTAGCGTCGCGCGCTCGGCCAGGCGCGGGTCGCGCGTCTCCCTGGCGGCACGATTGAGGGCAATAGCCGCGACGTTCATCTGACCACGCTGGCCAGCCAACTCGCCGACCAGAAAGTCGAACATAACGCTCGGTTCGAGATCGATCTTCGGCAGATCGGCGTCTTTGCTCGCCGCGGGCGGCGGTGTCGCTTCGCTTGCAGCCGGCGCAGGCGCGGGCGTCGGTGCCACGCTCGCGCAGGCACTTAGAAGGAGGAACAGTGAAAAGATCGCGAACCGGGTGGGGATATGCATCATTACGTCTCTCCGGTGAGTTTCACGCTCTGCGCGGTGCACGTGCCGCTTGCCTCGCCCATTGCCCCGCGTGAGCCCCTTCCCACCACGGCGCCCAAGCGCTCAAGATTCAAAAAGTATAATACAGCCGTGGCGGCTGCGGCCGAAACACCAGGTCGCCGCGCGGGCTGGCACAGCATCCGGAACTTCTTGGTTTTTCTCGCTATTCCGCGCCCGCTTGGCTTGACACACTACCCTGTTGGGCGCAAATTCCGCCCCAATCGGTTGCCCGGCACACCCAATGCAGCTCCTGGCCTTCGGAATCAATCACCATACCGCTCCGGTCAATGTCCGTGAAAAGGCGGCGTTTGCGCCGGAGCATTTGACCCGGGCGCTGCACGAAGTGACCCACAGCGGCGCGGCGAACGAGGCGACGATTCTGTCGACCTGCAACCGCACCGAGGTCTATTGCGACCTCGATCCGGAACGCGAAGACCTGCTAATCGAGTGGTTCTGCGACTACCACCGGCTGAAGAGCGACGACATCCGGCCCTATGTCTACCAACACATCGACGAAGCGGCGGTCCGTCACGCCTTTCGCGTCGCCGCCGGGCTCGATTCGCTGGTGGTGGGCGAGCCTCAGATCTTGGGGCAAATGAAAGACGCCTTCGCCATCGCCCACAAGAGCGGTGCGACCGGCAAGATTCTGAATCACCTGTTCCAGCAGACCTTCTCCGTCGCCAAGCAGGTTCGCACCGACACCGCCATCGGTGCGAGCCCGGTATCGGTAGCCTCGACCGCGGTGCAGCTCGCCAAGCGCATCTTCGATACCCTGGCTGACAAGACCGTGCTCCTGATCGGCGCGGGCGAGACGATCGAATTGGCTGGCCGCCACCTCAAACAAAACGGCATCGGCCACATGATCGTTGCCAATCGCACGCTCGAGCGCGCCGAGGCGGTCGCGGCCGAGTTCCACGCCGAGGCCATCGCGCTCGCCGAGCTGCCCAATCGCCTGGCCGACGCCGATATCGTCATCTCTTCCACGGCTAGCCAGCTGCCGATTCTCGGCAAGGGCGCGGTCGAGCGTGCGCTCAAAGCGCGCAAACACCGCCCCATGTACATGGTCGATATTGCCGTGCCGCGCGACATCGAAGCCGAGGTCGCCGAGCTCGACGACGTATATCTTTACACTGTCGATGACCTGAGCCAGGTGGTGCAGGAGAACAAGCTGTCCCGGCTTGAGGCGGCGCGCGAGGCCGAGCGCATCATCGAGATCCAGGTCACCGATTTCATGCGCTGGGTCGCTACCCTGGACGTGGTTCCCACCATTCGCGCACTTCGTGACTCCGCCAACGAACTACGCGAACTCGAACTCAAGCGCGCACGCCGCCGGCTTGCGCGCGGTGAAGATCCGCAGAAGGTCATCGAGCAGTTGGCGCGCGCGCTTACCAACAAGTTCACGCATGCGCCCTCAGCGGCGCTTACCCAAGCCGAGCTGGAAGAAAGTCTGCAACTCAACGACGCCGCGCGCCGTCTGTTCAACCTGCGCGAGAAGTAACGATGCACGCGTCGCTCCTCATGAGGCTCGACCGCCTCACGCAACGCTTTGACGAGGTCACGGCTCTCTTGTCCGAACCGAGCGTCATCGGCAACCAGGAACAGTTCCGCAAGCTTTCCCAGGAATACGCTGAGCTCAACGCTATCGTTGGTCACTATCGCGCTCTTCAAAAATCGCAGGCCGAGCAAGAAGCGGCGCGCAAGATGCTGCAAGACCCGGATGCCGAGATGCGCGCCATGGCGGAAGAAGAGCTTGCGCGCACCGAAGCGGAGCTTGCGGAAGTCGAGCAGCAGCTCCAGACCCTGTTGTTGCCAAAGGACCCGAACGACCAGCGCAATGTTTTTCTCGAGATTCGGGCCGGCACCGGGGGCGATGAGGCTGCGATCTTCGTCGGCGACCTGTTTCGCATGTACAACTACTTCGCGCAAATGAACCGTTGGGACGTGGAAATCGTGTCGCAAAACCCCGGCGAGCACGGCGGCTACAAGGAAATTATTGCGCGCATCGCGGGCCAGGGCGTGTATTCCAAGATGAAGTTCGAATCGGGCGTGCACCGCGTGCAGCGCGTGCCGGCCACCGAGGCACAGGGCCGTATTCACACCTCAACGGTAACGGTTGCCGTGTTGCCGGAGGCCGATGAGATTGACGACATCAATCTCAATCCCTCCGACCTCAAGGTCGATACCTTCCGCGCGAGCGGGGCCGGTGGCCAGCACGTCAACAAAACCGATTCCGCGATTCGCATCACGCATCTTCCGACCGGCATCGTGGTCGAGTGCCAGGACGAGCGTTCGCAGCACAAGAACCGCTCGCGCGCCATGTCGATCCTGTCCGCCCGCCTGTTGGAGATGGAACAGCGCAAGCAGCGCGAGGCCGAGGCCGCGAACCGCAAATCCCAGGTGGGGACAGGCGATCGGTCCGAGCGCATTCGCACCTACAACTATCCACAGGGGCGCGTCACCGACCATCGCGTCAACGTGACACTGTACAAGCTCGATCAGGTGATGGAAGGCAAGATCGACGAGTTCGTCCAAGCGCTCACCGCCGCCGATCAGGCCGAACAGCTCGCCGCCCTCGCCGGCGCGGCTTGATCCAATGAACACGCTTCCTACCGTCGGCGAGTTCACGCGCGCCGCGGCGGCCAAGCTCGCTGCGCTCGTTCGTCCTGTCATAGGATCAGCCCCGTCTGCGAGTTCGCCGCGCCTCGACGCCGAAGTCCTCGTTATGCACGCGTGTGGTCTAAACCGCGCCGAGCTCATCACCCGGGCTGACACACCGCTCTGCCAAACCGCGTGCGTGCGTCTAGATGAATTCTTGCAGCGACGCCTCGCGGGCGAGCCGATCGCCTATATCACGGGTAAGCGCGAATTCTGGTCGCTTGAGTTGCTGATCACGCCCGCGGTGCTGATCCCGCGGCCGGAGACGGAATTGCTGGTCGAACGCGCGCTGGTACACATACCGGCGAATGCCGAATGGACGATAGCGGATATCGGGACGGGATCGGGGGCGATAGCGCTTGCACTGGCCAAGGAGCGCCCGCGCTCGCGCGTGATCGCCACCGA
>CP070641.1:487832-494392 GCA_020354085.1 Pseudomonadota bacterium | reverse complement strand
GTGCAGGTAGCGGGCGGCCACGGCCTTGCCGCTGCCGGGCTCACCACTGATCAGCACCCAGGAATCGGTCGCCGCGACGCGCTCGAGCGCCTCGCGCAACTCGCGCATCGCGGTGCTCTTACCGGTTAGAAACGTGGCGGGTTCGACCTCACGCTTGAGCCGCAGATTCTCGCGTTTGAGCTTCTGGCTTTGCAGGGCACGCTCGACGGTAACGAGCAGTTTGCCCATCGATACCGGCTTTTCGATGAAATCGTACGCGCCAAGCCGCGTGGCCTCGACCGCTGTCTCGACGGTACCGTGGCCAGAAATCATTACGACCGGCATCTCCAGCATTCCGGAGTGTGACCATTCTTTGAGCAAGCTGATCCCGTCGGTGTCAGGCATCCAGATGTCTAGCAGTACCAGATCCGGCCGCTGTCGCCGATACTGATCGCGGGCGCTCGCGGCGTTCTCCGCGGTCTCGACCCGGTAGTGTTCGTCTTCGAGCACTTCGCGCACCAAACGGCGAATCTCCGGCTCGTCGTCGACGACCAGAATGTAGCCAGGGTTCACGCGCGGCCTCCCGTGCGCCGTGCGGCGCCGGCTGCCGGCGTTTCGCGCGTGCGCGGCGATTTGATCGGCAGGCGGATGACAACGCAGGCACCGCCGTCCGCGACGTTGAACGCCTCGATCTGGCCGCCGTGCTCATCGACGATGCGTTTGACGATGGCGAGCCCAAGCCCCGTGCCGCGTTCTTTGCTGGTCACGTACGGCTCGAACAGCCGCGCTAAAAATTCCTCGGGGATACCCGGCCCATTGTCGCGCACACTGAGCTCGACCCAATCCTGATCGCCGACCGTGAGTGGGCGCGTGGCAATGTAGATCTTGGGGCTGGCCGAAGCCCCGAGCGCATCGCGTGCATTGATGAGCAGGTTGTGCAGCACTTGACGCAAAGCGCCCGGGTCAACGCTGACATTCGGTAGGTCCTCGGCTAAGGCGAACTCGAGCGCTACCGGCCGCGCCGCGTCCGCCGGACGCAAGGGGATGATCTCCGCGCCGCGTCCGCCGCTGCGCTCGAAACCGGCAGCGGTATCGGCCGAATAAAGCTCGGCGACGTCGCGGATCAAACGATTGAGGTCGACCGGCTGGGTCTGCATCTGTGCGCCGCGCGCGTAGTCGGAAAACGCATTGACCAGCGACTTGAGCGACTCAACCTGCTCGACAATGGTGCGCGTCGAGCGATCCAAGGTAGCGCGCTCGGCCTCCGGCAACTGGCGCAGGAACTTATGGCGGATGCGCTCGGCGGATAGCTGAATCGGTGTGAGCGGGTTCTTGATCTCGTGCGCCATGCGCCGCGCGACTTCGGCCCAGGCCGCGTCGCGTTGCGCCTGAATGAGTGCAGTGACGTCATCGAACACGATGACGTAGCCGCCGCGCCGCGCGCTCGAACCCGGCAGCAGGGTGCCACGCAGAATGAGCGTCCGGGTGTTGCCGTTGTTCAGCAGATCGACCTCGGTGCGCCACTCGGGTTGGGCGCGCGCCAGCGCGCCCTGAATCGTATCCACCACTCCGGCGAGCAGCGGATGCTGCGTGCCGATGGCGCGTAGCGGCTTGCCGACGGCCTGTTTCAGCTCCACCCCCAAGATCTGCTCGGCGGCGGCATTGTGGGTACGTAGGACTTGGCGCCGATCGACGGACAACACGCCGGACGACAGGTGCGTTAACACGGTTTCCAGGTAGGCGCGTTGGGTCTCGGCCTCGCGCTGGCTGCGTTTCGACTGGGTTTGGGCGCGATGGATGCGCCGCGTCATGTCGTTGAAAGACGCCGCCAGCATGCCGAGCTCGTCGTGGCTGGTGACCGGTACTTGCTTGCGGTAGTCGCCGTCGGCCACCGCGCGTGTGCCTTCGGCCAGTTCGCGGATCGGGGCGGTGACGCGCCGCGCCAAGACCATCGCAGCCCACACCGCAATCAACATCGTGACCAGTGCGACGAGTCCGAGTGTGAGAGTGAAGCCAAACTTGAGCGGCCCCCGCAGATAGATGAGCTTTTCATATTCGGCGAAGGCGCTCTGCACGCTCTCGCCAAGTTTGGTGTAACGCGGCGGCAAGACTTCCATGACTTGGAGCACGCGCACCGTGCCGACATCGCGCGTGTATACCGGTACTGCCACGCGAATGCGCAACCCGCTGCGACCCGCCACCTCGACCGCGGCGTAGGTCTGTCCCTGACGCACCTGGGCAAACACGGCGTCATTGGGCCGTTCCGGCACGAAGTTCCCGGCCTCCGGGCCGGTGTCGATACTGGTACCGAGGATCTTGGCGTCGTGGCTGAAAAGCGTAATCTCGCTCACCTCATGCCGTTCGCGCAGGTAGTTGAGTGTCGTGATGAGTGGTCTGCCGCGATCGGCACGATCGAGGTAAGACAGGCTTTCCAGCTCCGCCGCCATCTCCTGCGCGCCCTTGGCCAGGTCCTGCTTGAGCGCATCGAGCGCCGCCCGCCCCAACAGCAAAGCGTCGTCGAGCGCGCGCTCGATGCGCACGTCGAACCAATTGTCGATGCCTCGATTAAGCGTCTGCGCCGAGAATACGAACACGATCGATACTGGCACTACCGACAGCACCACCAGAATAACGAGCAGCCGCGCGGTAAGTCGTGAGCCCGGGACTTTCTGCCGATACTGGGCGATGAGGCGAAAGAGATTGAGCACGATCAGCGCGATCAGCAGGCCGATGCCGGCGATGTTGACCACGAGCAATACCGAGTAGAGGCGGCCGAACAACGCCGAGTTCTGCGTCGCCGCGTTGGTCATGAGCAGCGCAGCGAGCAGCAACACCGACAACGCGAGCAGCGGTATCACGCCGGTGAGATAGCGTCTTAGCGAGCGACTTTCCATGTGCTCCATCCGCTGTTGAGGTGCCAGGCGAGCGAGGTGTAGGCCACCGGCTGCAAGGGGGTGGGCAATGACTCGATGTCCAAGTACACGCGCACTTGCACCTCGTACTGCTCTTCACTGGGTAGCGGCTCGGTGAGCGCAAACGCGATGCCATCCAAGGCCCCCAACTGACGGAGGGCTTGTGCGGCCACGGTAAACGACTCGACCGCTTCTGCGCTCTTGTCCGTCGTGGACACCAAGTACTGGCCGGATAGGGCATGAAAGCGTATGCGACGCTTCATGGTCCAGGCGCCGGCACGTTCATTCCACAGCAGCGAACGCACTCGATCCAAGCGCACGCCGATAACGACATCGAGCGGTATGCCCTTGGCCAGCGCCTCTTCAACCTTGGGGGTAAGAATTAAATCGAGCGCCCCGCTGAGCCGGAGGCTGCCATCGTGCAATGTGGCCTCGATTTCTGAGACCAAGAAGTCGGCGTGCGCCGTTCCCAGTGTCGTCGCCAGCGCCAGCGCCGACAACGTGCGGGATCTAATACTTGGTGACGCCGGCATAGTAAAAGCCGTCCATGTTCTCCTCACCCGGTAAGACCTGCCATCCGACGCGGCAGGCGCGGCCAACTGGTAAGATGATCGGCCAAACACCCGCCTGCGGCGTGCGCGCCAAGAAGGCCTCGATTTGTTCCACGTTTTCACACGCGAGCACCGAACAAGTCACGTACAAGAGCTTACCTCCCGGCTCTAGCAAGGGCCACAGACGATCAAGCAGCATACTCTGGGTTGCTGTGAGCCGCGCCAGGTCCTCAGGTCTGCGTCGCAGCTTAATGTCGGGGTGACGGCGGATGACGCCGCTCGCCGAGCACGGTGCATCGAGCAGGATACGCGCGAACGCGCAGCCATCCCACCAATCCCGCGGCCGGGTGGCATCGCCGATTACCACGTCGGCCGTTAGACCGGCACGTACCAGATTCTCGCGGATGCGCACCACGCGCGCGGCATCGTGATCGAGCGCGAGCACTTGCGCCCGGCCGCGCGCATGTTCGAGCAAATGCACAGTCTTGCCGCCCGGCGCCGCGCAGGCATCGAGCACGCGATCCCCGGGCTGTGGATCGAGCAGCGGGGCGGCGAATTGGGCGGCGGTGTCCTGTACGGACACGCGACCCTGCGCGAAACCTGGTAGTGACTCGACGCGGCAGGGCTGATCCAGCACGAGCGCACTCTCACACCATGGGCTAGGTGTTGCAGTGAGGGCGGCAGCGTTAAGTTCGGTAAGGTAGTCGGCGCGCGACGACTGTGCCAGGTTCACACGCAAAGCCATCGGCGGGCGTGCATTGTTAGCGTGCACGATAGTCTGCCAGTGATCCGGATAATCACGTTCCAGTTCCTTGAGCAGCCAACGCGGATGACTCCAGCGCAGTTCAGCGTCGTGCACGGTATCGGCGCGATGTGGCTCGCGCAGGTAGCCTCGCAGACAGGCGTTGATCAGTTGTTTCGCCCAATCTTTGCCGAGCGCTTCCGCTGCTGCCACGGTTTCTTTCACCACGACGTGGGCCGGAATGTTTAGCTCTCGCAACTGATAGAGGCCAATTAATAGCAGGGCGTGGACATCGGCGTCACGTGCGCGCAGGGGCTTACGCAGCCAATGGCGCGCCAGACCCGCAAGCTGGTGATACCAGCGCAGGCATCCATACACCAACTCTTGCACCAAGGCCTTGTCGCGCGCGGCATCCGCGGGAGCAATGGTGAAGACGTGCGCGAGCGCGGTGTCGATGTAGCGACCGCGCACGACGACGTCGACCACGGTGCGCGCGGCATGGGCGCGCGGATTCCAGAGCCCGACCTGGTGCACACCGCGCGGCGCGTTGCCCATCAGCCAAACCGCTCGCCTGCGACTACCCGCTGGCCGTTGGCAAAGTCGGCCGCCGACACCACTTTGCCGCCTTCCAATTGCAGCCGGGTTACGCCCAATGGACCATCACCCGCGCGGATGACGATGCCGCTCGCATTGGCGCGCAGAATAGTACCGGGCACTTCGCTGCTGGCCTCGGCCGGCATCATGCGGCTAACCTCCCATAGGCGCAGTGTGCGATCGCGAAACCGCGTCTGCGCCACCGGCCATGGGTTGAGCGCGCGAATCTTGCGGTGAATGTGTGTCGCCGGTTCCTGCCAGTCGATCACCGCCTCTTCCTTAGTGAGTTTGCGCGCGTAACAAGCCAGCGCCGCATCCTGAGCTTGCGGGCGTAAGACGCCCTCCGCCAATCCCACCAGGGTATCGAGCAACAAAGAGGCGCCCAATGCGGCCAATCCGTCGTGTAGGGTAGCGGCAGTCTCAGTTTCGCCGATTGCCGTTGAGCGGCAACCGAAGATGGGTCCGGTGTCTAGCCCGGCTTCCATTCGCATCGTGCAGACACCCGTGGTGGGATCACCGGCCTCGATGGCGCGCGCGATCGGTGCGGCGCCGCGCCAGCGCGGAAGCAACGAGGCGTGCACGTTAATACAGCCGTGACGCGGAACCGCAAGAATCGCGGGCGGCAGGAGCAGGCCGTAGGCGATCACGATCATCGCGTCCGGCGCGAGTGCCGCGAGATCGTTTACCTGGCCCGTCAGAGTCGTTGGCTGGCGCACCACGATGCCGTGTGCAAGCGCCAAGGATTTGACCGGTCCGGCGACAAGCTTGCGGCCACGGCCGGCCGGCCGATCTGGTTGACAATAGACGGCGCAGATCGTATGACCGGCGGCCAGTAGCGCCTCAAGCGCAGGTACCGCGAAACGCGGGGTGCCGGCGAAAACGAGATTCATGCGCGGCCTGTCTCGGCGCAGCGGCCGTTACATCGCCAGCCGCTGCTGCTTCTCGAGCTTCTTGCGAATGCGCGACTGTTTCAGGCGGGAGAGGTAATCGACGAACACCTTGCCGTCGAGGTGATCGATTTCATGCTGTATGCAGGTGGCCAGCAACCCTTCGGCGGCGAGCTCGAAGGGCTCGCCGTTTCGATCGAGGGCGCGCACGCGCACGCGCGCAGGGCGTGTCACTTCATCGAAGATGCCTGGCACAGACAGGCAACCCTCCTCGAGCGTTTGTTCGCCCGCGGTTTCGAGCACTTCGGGATTGATGAAGACTTGCAGTTGATCGCGCGTTTCGGAAACGTCGATCACCACGATTCGCTTGGCCTCGCTGACCTGAATGGCGGCCAGCCCAATGCCGGGCGCCGCATACATGGTCTCGGCCATGTCATCGATCAGCTGCTCAATCTCCGGCGTCACCCGTTCCACGCGTTGTGCTTTGCGCCGCAGGCGCGGGTCTGGATAGTGGAGGATCGTGAGCAGCGCCATGGCGGTATCGGGACTAGGTGTCAAACTGCTTAACTATTGGGTCCGATCGCACTGAATATCAAGACTATTTGGCAGCCGTGCGCGTGGCACTCGCGGATAACTTGGACTACACTGACGGCCAAGCTTACACGGAATACAACACCATGTCGTCACTGCGCCACCGCCTTACCGCCACCCTTATTATGGTTGTGACGGCGCTCGGACTCGCCGCCCCGGTCGCGCTCTCGGATGTGGTTGCGCTCAAGCCCGATCGACCCGAGCGCTACACGGTGCAAGTCGGCGACACGCTGTGGGACATTGCCAGCCGCTTTCTTAGCACGCCCTGGCACTGGCCCAAGGTCTGGAAGATCAACGAACAGAT
>CP070641.1:481125-487732 GCA_020354085.1 Pseudomonadota bacterium | reverse complement strand
ATCCTCAACGTCACCCCCGATTCGTTCTCGGATGGGGGATTGTTTCTGTCGCGCGATCAGGCCCTCGCGCAGGCTGTGCGCATGGTTGAGGAGGGCGCAGACATTATCGACGTGGGCGGGGAGTCGACGCGGCCCGGTGCACAGCCGGTGTCGACACAAGAGGAGCTCGATCGCGTCATTCCAGTCATCGAAGTGCTGGCGCAGGGAATCGCAGTTCCGATTTCGATCGACACCAGCAAGCCAGAAGTGATGAGGATGGCGGTTGCGGCCGGTGCCGGATTCATCAATGACGTATATGCGTTGCGTGCCGAGGGAGCAATAAGCGCTGCGGCGTCGCTTAAGGTGCCAGTTTGCCTTATGCACATGCAGGGCAAGCCGCGCACCATGCAAGCCGATCCGCGCTACGCTGATGTGGTGCACGACGTGAGCCGCTTTCTACGAGAACGCATCGATGCTTGTGTCGCAGCCGGCATCTCGATGGACCAGATCGTGATCGATCCGGGCTTTGGCTTCGGCAAGACGCTCGCGCACAACATGGAACTGTTGCGTCATATGGACAGTTTGCGACAGCTCGGCGCGCCAGTATTGGTTGGGCTGTCGCGCAAATCGATGATCGAAAAAGTACTCGGCCTGCCGGTCGGGGAACGGCTCTATGCGAGCCTGGCCCTGGCCCTCGCCGCCGTGCAGAATGGCGCACGCATCGTGCGCGTGCACGATGTGCGTGCGACGCGCGATGCTATACGTATGTATGAGGCGGTCGGCGCCGCCGGGGAGAGTTGAGATGGCCAAGCGATTTTTCGGTACCGATGGCGTGCGCGGCAAAATGGGCGATGAGCCGATCACGCCCGAGACGATGCTCAAGCTCGGTTGGGCGGCCGGGCGAGTGCTGGGCAAGCGTGGCGGCGATCACGCCAAGGTGCTTATCGGCAAGGACACGCGCGTTTCCGGTTACCTGCTGGAGTCGGCGCTGGAAGCGGGGCTGTCCGCCGCGGGCGTTGATATCCGTCTGCTGGGGCCGATGCCCACCCCCGGCATCGCCTATCTCACGCGCACTGCCCGGGCGCGCGCTGGTGTGGTCATCAGCGCTTCGCACAATCCGTACGAGGACAACGGCATTAAGTTCTTCGGGCCCGACGGGATGAAGCTGCCGGATGCGACCGAGCTCGCGATCGAAGAAGCAATGGCTGAACCGTTGCGTACCGTGCCGCCGGCGGAACTGGGTAAGGCCAAACGTTACGACGACGCCGCCGGCCGCTACATCGAATTCTGCAAGAGCACGTTTCCGCACCGCCTCAATTTGGAGGGCCTGCGTATCGTGGTCGATTGTGCCAACGGCGCCGCCTATCATGTCGCGCCCGCGGTGTTCAGTGAGCTCGGCGCCATTGTGACGGCTATTGCCAACGATCCGGACGGGTTCAACATCAATCGGGAATGTGGCTCGACCCATCCCAAGCACCTGCAGAAGAGTGTGGTCGAAAAAAATGCCGATCTGGGCATCGCGCTCGATGGCGACGGCGATCGTTGCATTATGGTCGACAGCTTCGGTCAGGTTTTGGACGGCGATATGTTGCTCTACATTGCCGCGTTGGCGCGGCACGCGGCCGGACGCCTGCACGGCGGTGTGGCCGGGACGCTCATGACCAACCTCGGATTAGAGCAAGCGCTGAGTGCGCGCAAGATACCGTTTAAGCGCGCCTCCGTTGGCGATCGCTATGTCCTGAGTATGCTGCAACAGGAAGGCTGGGAGGTCGGCGGCGAGACCTCCGGACATTTGATCTTTCTCGACAAGAGCACGACCGGTGACGGCATCATTGCGGTACTCGAGGTGTTGGCGGCCGTCGTGCAATCGGGCAAGAGCTTGGCCGAGCTCAAGTCCGGGCTTACGATCTTTCCGCAGACCATGATCAACGTGCGCATGTCACAGCGCGTAGACGTCAACGGCTCGGCGATGGTGCGCCAAGCAGTGAGTGAGGTCGAGCGCGAGCTGGGTCAAGCGGGGCGCGTCGTGTTGCGTCCCTCGGGTACCGAGCCTGTGGTACGCGTCATGATCGAGGGGCGTGACGCACAGCAAATTGAGCGCCTGGCTCATCAGCTGGCCGACGTGGTGCGGCGGGTCGCCGGCCAGGCGGCCTAGTTGGGCGCGGCGGCCGACGTGCAGTTCATCGTTACGAAGCAGGGAGATCAAGGAATGAGGCGAGTGGTCGGCTGTCTGCTGTGTTTGTTCATGGTCACTGCGCCGGCACTGAGTCATGGCGCGAGCTTCGCCCCCGCGGCCGACGACCGCCGCGCCAAGCAAGCGTTGCCGCCTACCGGCAAGGCATTAATCTACGTGTTTCGCAAAGAGGGCGCCGCGGACCGAACCGACGTGCCGTTGTTCTTGGATGGACAGCGCATCGGAACAACGGTGCCGCGTTCGTATTATCTTTGGGCGGTTGATCCCGGGCGTCATACGGTCGCCGCCAAACCCGATCAGCGTGTGGCATTGCCGATTACTGTGCAAGCCGGACGCAACTATTTCATCGAACACGGCGTCGACGAGGGCAGCGAGCGTGTAAGTTTGCGGCACGTGTCTTATGCGCAAGGCCGCGTCGGCGTGAATAGCTGCAAATTACTGCAGGACCGGTCAGCGCCGGCGGCGATCGCACTCGGTAAACCGGTGCCAAAGGTAGCGAAGCCTGTCGCCAAGCCCGCGGCGGCCGAAGCCACGCAGCGCCAAGGCGTTGCGGCAATTCTGAAGCTCGGGAGCGTAAAACTTAACGAGCCCAACCAGAACATCCTTACCAGTACAGTGACTGTCCCCGTCTCGTTCGATGACAAGTCCAAGAGCCCGTTCGGATTGGAAGTCGAGTGGCGCATGACAAACGGGTTCGCGCTTGGCGGTGAGTTGGTGAGCTACAGCAACAAACTCACCGCTGTCGGTACCAGTTTGCAGAGCGACATGGACGTGACGGCCGTCTTGTTCAATGCCAAGAAATACTTCGCCGCAAGCAGTTTGTTCTATCCCTTCATCGGTGCTGGTATCGGTGGCGCGGCGACTGATTTCAGTGGGTCGGCGATCTCCGGTAACACTTCCGGTCTGGCCTTCCAGGGCATGGCGGGCGTGGAGATGCGTTGGCGCCAATTGGGCCTGTATGCCGAATACAAGGCATTGTCGGCCAAGACGGAAGACGATGCCGGCAATAAGGTCAATGCCAGCGTGCGCGGCGTGTTCTTAGGGGCAAGCGTCGCATTCTAGCGCTCGAGCAAACGAATTCCCCTGGTAAATTTCCAGGATCGCAATTGCAATCTGCGGGGGTGGCCGGTAACATCGCGCGCGTTTTTCAGCATTGGGAGGCAGTATGTCAAAGCGTCGGCCGCTGGTGGCGGGCAATTGGAAAATGAACGGCACGCGCGCCGAGGCCGCGGCGTTGGTCGATGGTATTAAGAACGGTGTGAGCAGTGCGTCGAAGGCTGAAGTGGCCGTATGTCCGCCGTTCATTTTGGTTCCCCTCGTGGCCGAACGGCTGGCGGGCTCTGCGGTGGTGTGGGGCGGTCAGAATCTTAGCGTGCACAAGTCGGGCGCCTATACCGGCGAGGTATCGGGCCCGATGTTGAAAGACTACGCTTGCACCTACGCGATCGTCGGCCATTCCGAGCGTCGAACCTATTATGGTGAAGACGACAACCTGGTTGCCGAGAAGTTCGCCGCTGCCCAGTCGCATGGGCTCGTACCGATACTGTGTATTGGCGAGACGCTTGCCGAGCGCGAGCGCGGACAGACCGAGCAAGTGGTGGCGCGGCAGCTCGATGCGGTGCTCGAGAAGTCCGGCATTAGCGCGCTAGGGAGCGCGGTAATCGCCTACGAGCCAGTCTGGGCCATTGGTACGGGCAAGACCGCAACGCCCGAGCAGGCGCAGGCCGTGCATAAATTTATCCGCGACAAGCTCGCCAAGCTCGACCGCCACATTGCCGAGGGTGTGCGCATTCTTTACGGCGGTAGTATGAAAGGCTCGAATGCCAAAGAATTGATCGGCCAACCGGACATCGATGGCGGCTTGATCGGCGGCGCTTCGCTGCAAGCCGAAGAGTTCTTGACCATCTGCCGCGCCGCCGACTGACGACGGAGTACAGCGATGATCGAAGTCATACTTGTTATTGATATCTTGGTGGCGATCGCCGTGGTGGCCTTGGTGCTCTTGCAGCAGGGCAAGGGCGCCGACATGGGTGCCGCGTTCGGCGCCGGCGCGTCGGCAACCTTGTTTGGCTCACGCGGCTCATCGAACTTCTTGACGCGCGCAACGGCCATCCTGGCGACGATATTTTTCCTGGCCAACATCGCACTCGCGTACTTCGCTGCGCAGCAGTCGGGCCCCAAGGCCCCTGCGGTTCCTGCGGCAATCGAACAGGCGCCAGCACCTGTGCCGGCAGTGCCGCCCGTGTCCGAGCCGCCGGCCGTGCCCGCCGTGCCGAAGTAAGGCGCGCCCGCGGTTGGCGCGCGTTCGTCGCGCCGAGCGCTGTAGTAGAATGACGGTTCCGGGTCGGAACGTGCATCCCGGCGCAAGTCCTGAACCTGCCGACGTGGTGAAATTGGTATACACGCTACCTTGAGGTGGTAGTGGCGAAAGCCGTGGGAGTTCGAGTCTCCCCGTCGGCACCAACTTTTTCTTCTCGCCTTTGCGTGTGGCATCGCGTGCGATGGCGTCAACGTTGCACGCCGCACTGGAATAATTTATGCCTGCACAAACCCGCGCAACGCGCTGAATGCAAACACTTTGTGTGGCAGTTGTTGGCTTGACAGTCGCGCGCGCCAGCGCCTAGACTCGCGACGCTTGCCGTAGCGCAGTTCCCCATCACTACAAGCACATCGTCGGGCGCGCATGCTGCAGAATTACGTTCCAATACTGATATTTATGGGCATCGCGCTGGTCATGGGCGTGGTGATTCTTTTGGCCGGTCGTGCGCTCGGACCGAATCGGCCCGACGCCGAAAAGCTCTCGCCCTACGAGTGCGGATTCGAGGCGTTCGAAGATTCGCGCATGAAGTTCGACGTGCGCTATTACCTGGTAGCGATTCTTTTCATTCTGTTCGATCTCGAAATCGCCTTCCTGTTTCCCTGGGCGGTCGCGCTCGACGAGATCGGCATGTTCGGTTTCGTCTCCATGATGATCTTTCTGCTCGTACTGGTGGTCGGTTTTGTCTACGAGTGGAAGAAGGGAGCGCTTGAGTGGGAATAGAAGGTGTACTTGAGCGCGGTTTCGTCACCACGACCGCCGACAAGCTGATCAATGCCGCGCGTACCGGCTCATTATGGCCGATGACTTTCGGGTTGGCCTGTTGTGCTATCGAAATGATGCACGCCGCGGCCGCGCGCTACGATATGGATCGTTTCGGTATTGTATTTCGTCCGAGCCCCCGCCAATCGGACGTGATGATCGTGGCCGGTACGCTGGTGAACAAGATGGCGCCGGCGCTACGCAAGGTCTATGACCAGATGGCCGAGCCGCGCTGGGTAATCTCCATGGGCTCGTGTGCGAACGGCGGCGGTTACTATCACTATTCCTATTCCGTGGTGCGCGGCTGCGACCGCATCGTGCCGGTGGACGTGTACGTTCCCGGTTGTCCGCCCACGGCCGAGGCGCTGCTCTACGGCATCATCCAGCTGCAGAACAAGATCCGTCGCACGTCGACCATTGCCCGCTGACGCGGCGCCACTCGACCAACGCCGTCACACATCATGCTTGCCCATCTCCAAGAGGTCCTCGGTTCCGCGATCATCAACGCACATGACCGGCTTGGCGAGTTGACGCTGGAATTGCGGCGTACTGATCTCATCAGGTCTTGTCAGTCGCTGCGCGACGACCCGCGTTTTCATTTCGAGCAGCTGATCGACTTGTGCGGCGTCGACTACCTCGACTACCAGCGCGAATCGCCCATGGGCGCGCGTGGCGGCCCTCGCTATGCCGTGGTCTATCATCTGCTGTCGCTGAAGCACAACCGTCGACTGCGTCTGCGCGTGTTCATGGACGACGACATGCCAATCGTGGCGTCCGTCATCGAGATTTGGCGCTCGGCGGACTGGTACGAACGCGAGGCTTTTGATCTGTACGGGATCGTGTTCGAAGGGCATCCTGATCTGCGACGGATTCTCACCGACTATGGCTTCATTGGCCATCCGTTTCGCAAGGATTTTCCCCTCATCGGCCATGTCGAGATGCGCTACGACCCGGAGAAGGGCCGTGTCATCTACCAGCCGGTGTCGATCGAGTCGCGTGTGCTGGTACCGCGCGTGATTCGCGACGAAGGGTTCGCGCGTGGCTGAGATCCGCAACTACACCATGAACTTTGGTCCGCAGCACCCGGCGGCACACGGTGTGCTGCGCCTGGTGCTCGAGCTTGATGGTGAGGTGATTCAGCGCGCGGACCCGCATATAGGATTGCTGCACCGCGGCACCGAAAAACTGGCCGAGTCGAAACCCTACAACCAGTCGATCGGCTATATGGACCGGCTCGACTACGTGTCGATGATGTGCAACGAGCACGCTTATGTGATGGCGATCGAGAAACTGCTCGGTGTGCAACTACCGATTCGTGCGCAGTACATCCGCGTTATGTTCGACGAGATCACCCG
>CP070641.1:474356-481025 GCA_020354085.1 Pseudomonadota bacterium | reverse complement strand
ACCAACTCCGCGAAACGCGCGCTGAGATCGCCGGAACCACCAGCCACGTCCAGCACCCGCTGACCGCGCCGTACACCGCTCTGCGCGATCGCGAACTTTTTCCATAGCCGATGGATGCCGAACGACATGAGGTCGTTCATGAGATCGTATTTGGTCGCGACCGAATCGAAGACCTCGCCGACCAAACGCGACTTGTCCGCTTCCGGTACATCGCGGTAACCGAAGTGCGTGGTCGAGTTTCCCTGCTGCTCCGCCATGATGCTCTCTTCAGGTCCGGCGCTTATGTCCCGCCGCAGCGAGTTTGTCGAGATAGGTCTTCCAAAGCTTCTCATGATCGGCGCCCAAGTGGTGCAACCAATCCCACGAATAAATACCGGTGCTATGACCGTCGTCGAAGTGCAGGCAGATCGCATAGTTGCCGACCGGTTCGATCGCGGTGATGTTGACGTTTTCCTTGCCGACCTGGAGAACCTCTTGTCCAGGACCATGACCGCGAACCTCGGCGGACGGCGAATATACCCGCAGGAATTCGCAAGACAGTTTGAAATGGCTGCCGTCGTCGAAACTGATTTCCAGCACGCGCGACTTTTGGTGCAGCTTGATATCGGTGGGGCGGACGACATTCTGGCGCATGGGTGCTAACACAATTCCTTCAATTCGACTAAACACACGCGCCGCGTCGGGCAAGCAGCGCTTACTGTCATGGGTCCGCCATGTTAACCAAAATGTCACAAATGTGGTATGAAATGGACGGCCTGCGACCGAAATGGTAGGTGGCTACTCCCCAATGCGAGGCAAGATACTTATCGTCGAGGACGAGGCTGCTATCCGTGAGATGCTCGGTCTTGCCCTGAGCCAGGCCGGTTACGACTGCATGGAGGCCGCCGATGCCGATGCCGCCAACGCGCGCATCCTCGCCCAAGTGCCGGACCTGGTCCTGCTGGACTGGATGCTGCCGGGTATCAGCGGCGTCGACTACGCCCGGCGGCTGCGCCGGCAAAAGCTCACCGAGCACGTCCCGATTATCATGCTGACCGCGCGCAGCGAGGAAGACGACAAGATCAAGGGGCTCGACAGTGGCGCCGATGACTACATCACCAAGCCGTTTTCGACCGGCGAGCTGATCGCGCGCATCAAGGCTCAGCTGCGCCGCACGGCACCCCATGCCACCGAACAGACCGTGGAGGTTGACGGATTGACGCTTGACCCGAGCACCCATCGGGTAACCGCGAAAGGCGGTATCCTTGATCTCGGCCCCACCGAGTTCCGGCTGCTGCATTTCTTCATGACCCATCCGGAGCGCGTGCATTCGCGTGAGCGACTCCTGAACGATGTCTGGGGCGGCAACGTGTACGTCGAGGAGCGCACCGTGGACGTACACATCCGCCGGCTGCGCAAGGCGCTCACCGCCAGCGGCCATGACCGCTTTATCCAAACCGTACGCGGCGCCGGTTATCGTTTTTCGGCGCAGGGCTAGACCATGCACCCGAGCTTCTGGCGCGAAATCTGGATTCTTTTTTGGATCGCGCTGGCGAGTTTGCTGTTTGGTCTGATCAGCGACCGCTACTTCATCGCCGCGGCCATAGGATTCGGCATCTATATCGCCGTCCAGATACGCCACCTCAACAGCCTGCATCGCTGGTTGCTCAATCGCACGCAGGTCGAGATTCCCGAGGCCGAAGGCTTATGGGGTGACGTATTCAACGAGATCCGCAAGCTCATGAAACAAACCGAGCGCCGCCAAGACCAGCTCGCCGGCATGGTCGAGCGCTTCCAAAGCGCGGCCTCGGCCATGCCCGATGCTGTCGTGATCGTCACCGAGCGTGATGAGATCGAATGGGCAAATCGTGCCGCCGGTCGCCTGTTCGGCATCCACTACCCGAGCGATCACGGTATGCGCCTCGGGAATTTGCTACGCGATCCGGAATTCGCCCGCTATCTCGCGATCGCCGAATATGCGGAACCGCTTGAGATGGCTTCCCCGAACCAGCCTGACAGCACTGTAGCCATTCAAATCATCCCGTTCGGCGCGCGCCAGAAACTCATTCTCGCGCGCGACATCACTCGCCTACAACGCCTTGAGCAGATGCGCCGACACTTCGTCGCCAACGTGTCGCACGAGTTGCGCACGCCGATCACCGTCTTGTCCGGATTCGTCGAGACCCTGCTCAGTCAACCGCAAGTTCGCGCCGAGGAGCTACGCAAACACCTGACCACCATGCAGAACCAGTCCCTACGCATGCAGCGTCTAGTCGATGATCTGCTCACGCTGTCGAAGCTGGAAACCGCCCCGCCGCACCGCCGTGAAGAAACGATCGACGTGCCGGCGCTGCTCAACGCGATCAAGGAACAAGCGGAAATCATTTCCGGTGACAACAAGCACCGCATCACCCTGGAGGCCGACGTCGGCCTCAAACTACTCGGCAGCCGCGAGGAGCTACAAAGCGCCTTTTCCAATCTCGTCAACAATGCGGTGCGCTACACACCGAGCGGCGGGGACATTCGCCTGCTGTGGTGGCAACAGGACAACAGCGCGTATTTCGCGGTGACCGACACGGGCGAGGGCATTGCGCGCGAACACCTGCCGTACCTAACGGAGCGCTTTTACCGTGTCGACTCGGCACGCTCACGCGCCTCCGGTGGCACGGGCTTGGGTTTGTCGATCGTCAAACACGTGCTGTTGCGCCACGACGCCCAGCTCACCATCGACAGCGAACCGGGCAAGGGCAGCACCTTTACCTGCGTGTTCCCCGCGGCACGCGTAGTGCGCGCGGAGGCATCCAGCGCGCGCGCCTGATATGTGGCAAGGCGTCGGGATGCGCGCCGCAATCTTGGTCGAAGTCATTGCTTGAACGCCCGCGGCGACCCGGCATATAGTCGCCATCACCTATCTGACCGGCCGCCGTTGCGCCGTATGTCTCCACCACCCTCCTCGCTGAACACGCCCATTTCCGCTCGCGAGCTGATTACACGCCTGCATCGCGACTGCCTGTGCGTCAGTCTCGATGCCGCACGTCTGCGCATGGCCCTGGAAAGCGAATGGCAGGCGCATGGCATGTACGAATCGATCGTCGCCTCGCGTCCCAACCTGTTTGCGCCCACCACGGTCTACATCACGGCGCAACAGGCCGAGCGCATGCACGCGATCGTGCGCGCGGTCGAAACGCTTTCCGACAACGCTGCCTATGCCGCGCACGCCTTTGCGCGCGCGCCGGTCGGTAGCGCTCAGCGTCCAGGCGCGCATGGCGCGTTTCTGGGCTTTGACTTTCATCTTGATGACGACGGTCCCAAGCTCATCGAGATCAACACCAACCCGGGCGGGGCCTTGCTCAACGTTATTCTGCGCGCCGCTCAACAGGCCTGCTGTCGCGAGGCCCAGGCGCTCGCCATCGACATTAGCCCGATCGAGAAGATCGAACAATCATTTTTGGACATGTTCGCGACCGAGTGGCGCGCACAACGCGGCACGCAGCCGTTGCGCACGATAGCGATTGTTGATGCACACCCTCACGAGCAGTACCTCTACCCGGAATTTCAGCTTTACGCCCATCTGTTTGCGCGCGCCGGTTGGCAGACCATCATCTGCGATCCCGGCGATCTACGCGTTAACACGGGTCGCGTGATGCACGCCGATGTGGAGATCGATCTCATCTACAACCGGCTCACGGATTTTTATCTGCAAGCAGAAGCACACCAGGTGCTGCGCACTGCCTATCTAGCCGATCAAGTGGTGCTTACACCCAACCCCCACGCGTATGCGCTCTATGCCGACAAACGCAACCTTCCAATTTTCAGCGATGCCGAGCAACTGGCTGCATGGGGCCTGCCGAGCGACGTGATCGATACCCTGCAAGCGGGCGTACCGAAAGCGCGGCATGTCGATCCCGTGCACGCCGACTCACTCTGGCAAGAACGCGGTGGCCTGTTCTTTAAGCCCGCCATCGGCTATGGAAGCCGCGCCGCGTATCGCGGCGACAAGCTGACGCGGCGCGTGTTTGCCGAGATTTTGAAGGGCGAGTACATCGCCCAGGCGATCGCGCCGCCGAGCGAACGGCACGTGCGGGTCGGCGAGCAGGCGGTGGCGCTCAAGCTCGACATCCGTTGCCTCGCGTATCGCGGCGAGGCGCAACTCATGTCCGCGCGACTCTACCAAGGGCAGACGACAAACTTCCGCACCCCCGGCGGCGGCTTCGCGCCAGTTTTCACCGTGCGCGACCCGGATCACTTGCCTTCGGCGGTACCGGCCGCCTAGCGCAGTGCCAGCGAAATGACACGATGCCAATAAGGCAGCGGATTCTGTTTCTTTGCACTGGCAATTCTTGTCGTTCGCAAATGGCGGAGGGCTGGGCCAGACATCTCGGCGGCGATGCCATCGAAGTCGAATCAGCGGGGATCGAGGCGCACGGCAAGAATCTACGCGCCATTGCGGTCATGGCCGAGGCCGGTGTAGACATTTCTGACCAGGAATCGACGCGCCTGACAGACGACATGATTCGGCGCGCCGATCTCGTCGTTACGGTGTGCGGGCATGCTGACCAGCATTGCCCGGTTTTGCCCCCGGGCAAGCGGAAAACTCACTGGCCCCTAAGTGATCCGGCGAGGGCAACGGGCAATGAGAGCGAGATCATGGGCGTCTTTCGTGCGACGCGTGATGAGGTGAAGGTGCGCGTCGCGGCTCTGCTCGAGAACCTGAGCGACGCATGACATCCCAGCGTCACGAAGGATTCACAAAACTGTCATATGTGGCTGCCAGGATGTGCGCCTGAGAATCCAGCAACTTCGATAGTTTGAAGAAGACATTTTTGGAGGTTTTTCGACAATGCAAATAGCCGACGCATCTTCCAAGTTCAGTATCGCAGCAGCTGTGGCGCTGCTGATCGGTATCGCGGGTGCCACGACAACACAACAAGTATTCGCTGCTCCCACGATCAAGATTGACGGCTCCAGCACCGTCTTCCCGATCACCGAGGCAGTCGCCGAGGAATTCCAGAAGGCCAAGCGCGGCAAGGTACGCGTGACGGTCGGCATCTCTGGCACTGGCGGCGGGTTCAAGAAATTCTGCCGCGGCGAAACTGATGTCTCGAACGCCTCGCGGCCGATCCAAAAAAAGGAAATGGAAGCCTGCAAGAAGGCCGGCATCGAGTATTTCGAGCTGCCAGTGGCCTATGACGCGCTGACTGTCATGATCAATCCGAAGAACGATTGGATAAAATCCATGACGGTGGCCGAACTCAAGAAGATCTGGGAACCGGGCGCACAGGGAAAAATCACCAAATGGAACCAGGTGAACCCGAAGTGGCCGGACGCGCCGCTAAACCTCTACGGTCCCGGCGCGGATTCCGGCACCTTCGACTACTTCACCGAAGCGGTGGTGGGCAAGGCCAAGTCAAGCCGCGGCGATTTCACCGCGAGCGAGGATGACAACGTCCTGGTGCAAGGTGTGGCGACCGACAAGAATGCTTTCGGCTACTTCGGGTTCGCGTACTACGCTGAGAATCCGAATAAGTTGAAGGCGGTGCCGATTGACGGCGGCAAGGGTCCAATTATGCCGTCCGCGCAAACCGTTGAAAACGGCACGTACGAGCCGCTATCACGACCTATTTTTATTTACGTCAGCAAGAAAGCGGCGGCCAAACCCGAGATCAAGGAGTTTGTCGAGTTTTACCTGAAGAATGCGGCCCCGCTAACCCGCGAGGTTAAGTACGTACCGCTGCCGACGAACGCCTATACCACCGCGCTCAGCAATTTCCAGAAAGGCAAGGTCGGCACGGTGTTCGGTGGAGAGGCGCAGGTCGGACTCAAGATCGAAGAACTGCTCGCGCGCGAAGCCAAACTCTAACCGCCAAGGCAGTTTCTGTAGGGGCAAATGCGTACTACATGCGCGTGCCCGCTGTCACACAGCTGTCATATTGGGCTGGTAGCGTGCCGCCGCTCGTTCATTGTTCGCGCCCCGAGGGTCACGTACGTCCCACACCAATGTCTGCCGTCTTATCGTCGAAGACAATCGCCCGCCGCTCGCGCATTCGCTACATCAAGGAACGCGTTGTCGAGGCACTGCTATTCCTGGCCGCCGCCTCCTCGGTCGCGGTGACACTGGGGATCGTCGGCATACTGTTGTACGAATCGACCGGATTCTTTCGCCACGTGTCGATCTGGGACTTCCTGACCGACACACAGTGGACGCCTCTTTTCGACGACGCGCACTACGGCATCCTGCCGCTGCTTTCCGGAACGCTCGTAACCACGGCGATTGCGCTCTTGGTAGCCATACCGATCGGGACAATTACGGCTATCTACTTAAGCGAGTACGCCTCGCATCGGGCGCGCGAGATCATCAAGCCGATCATGGAGCTCTTGAGCGCGGTACCGACGGTGGTGTACGGCTACTTCGCGCTGCTCTTTGTCACGCCCTTGCTCAAGCAGTTCTTTCCTGAGCTGCCCGGCTTCAACATGCTGTCCGCCGGCCTGGTCATGGGCATCATGATTATCCCCTATGTGAGCTCGCTGTCGGAAGACGCGATCCGCGCGGTGCCCATGCACATCCGCGAGGGTTCCTATGCCATGGGCGCCACACGCTTGCAGACGTCGGTACGCGTGGTCGTGCCCTCAGCGCTCTCCGGTATCGCCGCCGCCTATATCCTCGGCATCTCGCGCGCAGTCGGTGAAACC
>CP070641.1:467527-474256 GCA_020354085.1 Pseudomonadota bacterium | reverse complement strand
GCGCTGTACAGCACCGCGCCGCAGGCCGGGCACTTGCGCCACAGGCCCTCGGGCACCGAGGCGCGTTTGGCGCCGGTGCTCTTGATCTTGGGTGGTAACAGCTTGTCGTACCAGCTCATCGATTGGCTCCACGTGATGCCTGGGCCACGACCGTAGCTTGGTCCATGGCCGCACGCAGCCCGCTCAAAAAACCCGGTACTTCGGTCAGGATTCGGTCGGCTTGGGTGACCAAGTCTTCCATACGCCGCACGATTGCGCTACCCACGATGACGGCATCGGCGATTTTGGCCATGGCGGCAGCAGCCTCGGGCGTGCCGATGCCGAAACCGACGCCCAAGGGCAAGCGTGTGTGTGTCCGTATCGCGGCGAGGCGCTCGGCGACCTCCTCCACGTTCAGGTGGCTGGCGCCAGTCACGCCGCGCAGCGAGACATAGTAGATAAACCCGCTCGCGGCCCCGGCGATCAGCCGCATGCGTGCCGGCGGGCTGGTCGGGGCCAAGAGATAAATGGCGTCGAGCTTGTGTTTCGCGAGCGTGGCCTTAAGCGATCCCGCCTCCTCCGGTGGAAGGTCGACTGTCAACACGCCATCGACGCCAGCCGCGGCCGCGGCAGCAGCGAACGGCTCGTAGCCCATGACTTCGACCGGATTGAGATAGCCCATGAGAACAATGGGCGTGGTCACGTCTTGCGTGCGAAATGCGCGCACCATGTCGAGCACCTGATGCAGGCTGATGCCATGCTCAAGCGCACGTTCGGCAGCGCGCTGGATCACCGGGCCGTCGGCCATCGGGTCGGAGAACGGCACGCCGAGCTCGATGATGTCGGCGCCGGCCCGTACCAGCGCGTGCATCAACGGCACCGTGATGTTGGGCTCGGGATCGCCGGCGGCGATGTAGGGGATGAGCGCGCAGCGACCCTGACTGCGCAACGCCGCAAAGCGCTGTTCAATGCGCGACATGACTAAAAACGGATTCCTTCGAGAGTAGCGACGGTGTGAATGTCTTTGTCGCCGCGCCCGGAGAGATTCACGACGATCACCTTGTCACGGCCGAGTTCGCGCGCAAGCTTTTTTGCATAGGCGAGTGCGTGACTCGACTCAAGCGCCGGCATGATGCCCTCCACGCGCGTAAGTTCGTGAAAGGCGTCTAGCGCCTCGTGATCAGCAATCGCCGCGTACTTCGCGCGTCCCGCGTCTTTCAGATAGGCATGCTCCGGGCCGACGCCAGGATAGTCGAGACCCGCCGATACCGAATGCGTCTCCACGATCTGCCCGTCATCGGTTTCCAACAGATAGGTGCGGTTGCCATGCAACACACCGGGGCGCCCGGCGCACAGGGTCGCGGCATGATGACCGGTCTCGATGCCCTCACCCGCTGCTTCGACCCCGTAGAGCGCAACCTCGTCGTCATTCAAAAACGGATAAAACAGGCCCATTGCATTTGACCCGCCGCCGACGCAGGCGACCAGCGCATCGGGCAAGCGACCTTCGAACTCCATGATCTGGTAACGGACCTCACGACCAATCACGCTCTGAAAATCGCGCACCAGCATCGGATAGGGATGAGGACCGGCGACCGTGCCGATAATATAAAAGGTATTCTCGACATTGGTCACCCAATCGCGCATTGCCTCATTGAGCGCGTCCTTGAGCGTCTTCGAGCCCGACTCGACCGGTACGACCTCGGCGCCGAGCAGCTTCATCCGGTAGACGTTGATCGCCTGACGCTTAATGTCCTCGGAGCCCATGTACACCACGCACTGCATACCGAAGCGCGCGGCCACCGTGGCGGTCGCGACACCGTGCTGACCGGCGCCGGTCTCTGCGATCACCCGCCGCTTGCCCATGTGACGTGCGAGCAGCGCCTGACCGATGGTGTTGTTCACTTTGTGCGCGCCGGTGTGGTTCAAATCCTCGCGCTTCAGGTACACGCGTGCCCCGCCCCACTGCGTGGTCAATCGCTTGGCGGGATAGAGCGGGCTCGGCCGACCGACGTACAAACGCAGGTCCTCGGCGAATTCTTCCTGGAACATGGCGTCATCGCGCAAGCGCTCATAGGCCTCGCGCAGCTCGGTGAGCGGCTGCATGAGCGTCTCGGACACGAATAACCCACCGTAAGGACCGAAGTGTCCGTGTACATCGGGTAATTGATACGCCTTCATGTCTGATTCACCGCTTCGATGAAGGCGGAGATTTTGCCGGCATCTTTGATGCCCTTGGTCTGCTCCACACCGCTCGACACGTCGACCGCATAGGGGCGAACCATTCGCACGGCTTGCGCGACGTTGTGCGGCGTGAGACCACCCGCCAACACAATGGGCCGCTCCAGATTATGCGGCACTCGTGCCCAGTCGAAGCTGCTGCCGCTTCCGCCGGCAACGTCCGCGCTGTGCGTGTCAAGCAGAAGGCCAGCTGCGTCAGCATAGTCGCGGGCGGCGGCGTGGAGATTGACTTCCTCGCGCATGGCAATGGCTTTGATGTAGGGTCGGTGGAATTGCCGGCAGAAATCGGGGGCTTCAGCGCCATGGAATTGTAACAGATCGAGCGCCACCCGCCCCAAAACGTCCGTTACCGCAGCCGCGGTCGCGTTTACAAACAGGCCGACCACGCTCACGAATGGTGGCAGTTCGCGGCGTATGGCCGCAGCCAGGTCGAGCGACACATGGCGTGGGCTTTTCTCGACGAACACGAGACCGATGGCATCGGCCCCGGCGCGCGCCGCCGCCAGAGCATCCTCGATGCGAGTAACACCACAAATTTTTACGCGCGTGCGCATGGCAGGCGGGTGAGCTTAACAGGCGCCGATACGCCGGGGAATGCGGTGACCGCCCTGCACGACCTCAGGGCGCGCCGGCAGCAATCTGCGTTACCATCGGCTCATGATCCGTAGCTATCGGCCGTCGACTCGCTGGCGGCATGTGCTGAGGCTATTGCTGGCTGCCGTGAACGCGCTGGCAATTTCGAGCGTTGCCGGGGCCGCCGAGGAAGACGATCCCTACGCCAAATCGCGCGCTGCCATGGTGCGCGTCATCGAGCAACACATGGCCGCGACGCGTAGCGAGCTCGGGCGCGGCCAGCTCGATGCGCGCGTGCGCACAGCGTTCAGCGCGGTGCCGCGCCATGCTTTCGTGCCGGATGATCTGTCGCGGCGCGCCTACGAAGATCGCCCGCTTCCAATCGGTTTCGGGCAAACCATCTCGCAGCCGTTCATCGTCGCGGCCATGACCGAGTTGCTTGAGGTGCGGCCCGGCGAGCGCGTGCTAGAGATCGGCACCGGTTCTGGCTATCAAGCGGCAATTCTCGCTGCGCTCGATGCCAAGGTATTCACCATCGAAATCATTCCCGAACTGGGCGAAGCGGCGCGCACGCGCTTCAAGCGCCTGGGGTACGACAATATCGCATCACGCGTAGGCGACGGCTACGACGGTTGGCCGGAGCACGCGCCATTCGACGCCATCATCGTCACCGCGGCCTCCAATCACATTCCACCGCCGCTCCTTGAGCAACTCAAGCCCGACGGGCGTCTGGTTATCCCGCTCGGCAATCCGTTCGGCGCACAACAACTCTTGATCGTGCGCAAGGATACCGCAGGTCGCACCACGACGCGCAAGGTGTTGCCGGTACGTTTTGTACCGCTCACCGGTCGGGCGCAGAAATGATGAGGCGAGAGAGATGGCAAGGATACTCGTGATGCAAGCTTTGTTGTCGATCGCCTCTCAATCAGGTTTGCGTAACATCCTGCTAGCAGCGACGGTATTGACTGCAACCGGCTGCACGACACTGGTCGAGAAGTCGCCTGAGGAGATGTGTCGCGACATGTTCGACCAGCAGTGGCGTCTGGCTGAACAGATGCTCGCGGAAGTCGCACCCGGCGCACAGGTGCTTGCGCCGATAGCGATGTTGGGTTTCCTGCGTGACACCGCACGCAGTGGCTATGTCGAACAGTGCCGCAAGCACATCACGCGCGCGGACTACGACTGCGTCATGCAAAGTGCCACACTGGGCGAGCTGCTGGGCAAACGTTGCCGCGTCTTCACTCCTGCCGGCCCCGCCGACGGCGCGCTTTAGGCATCGCGCTGAGCGTCACCAAAGACCAAGCGCCGCCGATAAGACCGGTACCCCGAACTTCGCGGGATAGTGCACGACGGTGAGATAAAGCCCGTCGGGCGGCGCGGTGATGCCACCGACGGTGCGGTCCCGCGCCTCCAGCACTTCTTTGGCCCAATCCGGCTCGCGCTCACCGGCGCCGATCCCCATCAACACGCCCGCAATATTACGCACCATATGATGGAGAAAGGCATTGGCCTCGGCGTCGATGAACACAAACTCGCCTTGCCGGGTAATGTCGAGGCGGCGCAGTTCGCGAACCGGCTGCCTGGCCTGGCATTCGGCGGCGCGGAAGGAGCTGAAGTCATACGTGCCGACCAAGTACTGTGCGCCCGCCTGCATGCGCGCGACCTCAAGCGGACGGTAGTCGTGAGTCACGCGCCCGGCGAGGTAGGTCGGCCGCACCGGCCGGTTAAGAATCACATAGCGATAGACGCGCCCGGTCGCGGCGTAGCGGGCATGGAACTCGCTATCGACTTGCCCCACCCAGCGCACGGCGATTTCGTTGGGCAGATTGCTATTCGTCCCGCGCAGCCAGCCATAGTCGCTGCGCTGAGACGACGTATCAAAATGGACTACCTGTCCGGAGGCGTGCACACCCGCGTCGGTGCGGCCAGCCACCGTGACCGAGACGGTCTCGTTCGCGACCTTAGATAAGGCCTCCTCCAGACAGCCCTGCACGGTCGTGACCGCATCCTGGCGTTGCCAGCCGGAAAAGCGGGAACCGTCATATTCGAGTATCGAAGCAACACGCATGGGGTCGCCATTCTATACAACAAGTCCAGCGCTCCCTTCAGCCACGGTCATTGACATAGGCGTGCGGTCGTGCGTCTGTGCGGCTTCGCCATGCGCCTTCAATCTGTCAATCCCGAAACGCGCGCGGAGTACGTTCAGGAGTGCCACGGGCACTAGAGCGCCACGTCGAACCTCTTCAAGACAAATACCATCGCGCCGTAGCACAACAACATGATACCGAGCGACACGCCTAGGCTCAGGTAGAAGTTCTCGGTCTTTCTGAGCAACAGCGGCAGTGCAATGAAAAGCGATAGCGATGGCAACACCAGCCAGAAGATGCTGGTCGACAGGCTCGCCACTTTATCCACGCTTCGGGTGTCGACATAAAGCCATGCAAACGCGAGCAACGAGATGATGGGCAGCGAGGCGATCAGCCCGCCCAAGAACGAGCTGCGCTTGGCGACTTCGGAGATAAGCGCAATCAGAATGGCCGATATCGCGATCTTAATGACGTAGTACGTCATTGGAGCCCCCTTCCCCGCGGCTGTCGATGCCGAAAGCTTCGCCCAACGCCGTCAACCGCACAAGTCGTGCACCACGCCAGCCTAGAAGCGCGACTCCAAGGTCGCGAGCGCTGCCGAGTAGTATTCGCGCCAATACAGAATCCCAATTACCAGCGTCGTGGCAAGCATGAACGCCCACGGATTCACGAACCAGGCGAGCGCCGCGAGGCTAAGGTAATACGCCCGCAGGCCTTGATTGAAATCCTTGGAAGCGCGCGTGCTGACCTCCGCCGCGCGCCGGGCGTAGGCGTCCGAATCTGCCGCGGCGGCCGGTGACGGCGCGGCACCGATCAACACCGAGCAGTAGTTGAATTGGCGCAGCGCCCAGGTGAACTTGAAGAACGCGTGCACGAAGATCACGATCAAGACGAGCAGCTTTAGCTCCCAAAGCAAGAGCGTCGGCTGCACCGCGAACGACAATTCGTGAATCAGCACGATTGCCTTCTCGCTCGCGCCAAGCAGCGTCATCAGCCCCGCCAGTATCAACAGCGTCGCAGAGGCAAAGAACGACACGCTCTGCTGCAGACTGCCGACGATTCCGGCATCGACCATGCGGTTCTCGCGCGTCAGCATCCGTTGCATCCACTCCAGACGGTGGGCGTGCATGACCGAGCGCAACGAGCGTGTGCGATGTGCGTAGCGATCGGCATATTGCGTATAGCCCACCCAAAGTGCCATAAACCAGGTGAGACCAAGGACGTCAGCGATGGGGATATCGAACATGAGTCGCATGATACCGAAATCCGCCCAAGCCATTTGGCTGCTTGCTTGAGCCCTGTAACGCCGGGAACTCGGCAGGTGCGATCCCGGCGAACGACGCAGCCAAATAACGCGCCTTCACAGGTTACTTCTCGACGGTTTCGATTTCCCTTACATCCTGGTGCCCGCGCGGCAGCTTGGAGCCGCGCAGCGCACGTTCGGACACGTACTGATCAATGTCATTCCCGGAACGCAGCAGCAGATCGCCCTTGCCGGTACGTAGTAGCAGGCGCTGTCCCTCCTTGAATACCGCCACGCCAGCCAGGTATTCCTCGCGCTTGGCCACCTTGGCACTCGGGATGTTTAGGATTCTCTCGCCCTTGCCCTTCTCCATGGCCGGCAACTCGCCCACCATGAACACCAGAATATTGCCCTTGTTGGTGACGGCTGCGAGCCAGTCATTGTCTTTGTCCAGTACGCGCTGCGGCGGCAGTGCTTTGGCGCCCTTCGGAACCTTGAGCAAGGCCTTGCCCGCACGCCGATCCGTCAGAAGGTCACCCAGTTTTCCGATAAAGCCGTAGCCCGCGTCACTGGCAAGCAAATAGAGATCCTCCGGCGCGCCCATCA
>CP070641.1:460694-467427 GCA_020354085.1 Pseudomonadota bacterium | reverse complement strand
ATCGATCGCGCGCGCCTTGGCCATGGGTCCGGAAATGATTGTGTGCGACGAGCCGACCAGCGCGCTCGATGTGTCGGTGCAGGCGCAGATACTGAATCTCCTGAAGCGCTTGCAGGATGATTTGGGGTTGAGCTATCTGTTCATCACCCACAACCTGGGCGTGGTGGAGTATCTCGCGCACGACGTCGCGGTGATGTATTTGGGTCGCATCGTGGAGCGCGGCCCGGTCGAGGCGGTGCTACATGCGCCTAGCCATCCTTATACGCAGGCATTGCTGTCGGCGGTGCCCTCACTCGACCCAGCCAGTCGACGCGCGGTCATTCGCCTGCCGGGGGATATTCCATCCCCGGCTAACCCGCCAATCGGTTGTCACTTCCATCCGCGCTGCCCGCAAGCCGTGCCTGCCTGTCGCGAGCGCTATCCGGCTGCGACGCCAATCGGCCAGGGGCATGAGGCCCGCTGCCACCTGCTCAGCTAGCGGAAACGGAGAGATTTGAGCGGCAGGGAACCGCGCAGCTTACGACGCGCTGCCGGGCCAGACTTTAATGCGCTGGCCGAGACGCAGAATGTCGTCGGCCTCGATGAGATTCCACTCAGTTAGCTGCCGCACCAGCACACCATAGCGACGCGCGATGGATGACAAGGTGTCACCCGAGCGCACGTGATGCACGACCGGCTGCGGACCCGAGCGCGCGGCAACCGCGGTCGGGCGCGGGGTCGCCGCCAATACCGCGGGAGCAATCGGTCGTGCCGATACCGGAATAATCAGGTCCTGCCCGGCACGCAGCAAGTTCGAACTCAAGTGGTTAGCTGTGCGAATCGCCTCCACGGTAACGCCATAGCGCCTACTGATCTCATGCAGCGTATCGCCGCGCCGTACCAGATGATGGCGGTACTGCACGCGGTCTTCTTTTGCGAGTGTGCTCAGGCCGTTGAGCAGTGTGTCTTTCTTGTCGACCGGCACGAGAAGCGTGTGCGGACCGTCCGGGTCGGTCGCGAAACGCTGGTAGCCAGGGTTGATGCTATAGAGTTCATGGATCGGCGTCTCGGCCAGCTTGGCGACGACGCCAAGATCGATCTGCCCGTCGGTCTGTACGCGCGCGAAGTAGGGCTCGTCCGGGATATTGGCGAGTTTCACACCAAATCGGTCCGGAGTGGCCACGATGTTGACCATCGCCTGCAGCTTCGGCACATAGTTAATGGTTTCGGCCTTGAGCTTGAGGCTCTGATAATCGGTTGGCTTGCCCCGACCGCGGTTATAGGCCTGCATGCGGTGGATCTTGTTCTCGCCCGCGTTGTAGGCAGCGAGCGCCAGATGCCAATCGCCGTCAAACTCGTTGTAAAGCTTCTCCAAGTAGTCGAGCGCGGCACGCGTCGATTCCATCACATCGCGCCGGCCGTCGTACCACCAGTTCATCTTGAGACCGTAGGTGCGACCGGTGGGCGCGATGAATTGCCACAGCCCCACCGCACGCGCCCGAGAATGGGCCAGCGGCTGATAGGCGCTCTCGATGGCGGGAAGCAAGGCAAGTTCGGTCGGCAGGCCGCGCTTTTCAATCTCTTCGACGATGAAGTGCAGGTACAGGCGCGAGCGGTCCATCATGCGCGCCAGGTAGTCGGGGTTATTCACCACCCAACGTTCGTGCACCTGGACCAGATGGCCCTCGAGCGGTTTCATGGCGAAACCGGCGCGAATGCGCGCCCAGATGTCCGGGTATTCTTGCGGTGTTGCTGCGATCAGTTCCAGCGTGGTCGGGACGGTCTCGGTAGCCGCTGCGTCAACCGCCGGCGCTGGATCAGGAGAACTAGTCGGCGCAGGTATCGGCTCTGAGGAGACGGTAGCTACGGCAGGCGCGGTCGCCTGTTCCGGGATCGATTTCCCGGAGACCGATGTAGAGGGGGTGGTGGCGCATCCGACGAGGGTCAGACCAAGAGAAACGGACAGGATGGCTTGTTGGCTGTTTTTCCAATCCATTCAAGGCAAATGGTAGGTGCTAGATGGCAGGTGGTCAACAATAATCAACCTCGGAATCCATCCTTCCATCGGCGGATCACCGCGAAAACTGAAGCCTCCGAATCGAGCGGCTGACCGGCGATGCGCGTCGCCGCAGCGCGCACGTCCGGTTGATCACAGCGCAGGAACGGGTTGATGCGGCGTTCGAGCCCGATGGTAGACGGCAGGCTGGGTCGATTCATCGCGCGCCAGGTAGCCACCTGGCGTTGATGGGCACGGACATCGGAATTCTGGGGCTCGACCGCAGCGGCAAACCGCAAGCCGTCGGCGGTGTACTCATGGGCGCAATAAACCGCAGTGTCGGGCGGCAGAGCCAGGAGCTTGCCGAGCGATGAGTGCATCTGCTCCGCCGTCCCTTCGAATAACCTACCGCAGCCGGCGGAGAACAGGGTATCGCCGCAGAACAGCAGCCCGTGACCATAATATGCAATATGGCCGCGCGTATGCCCCGGCACCGCGAGCACTCGGAACATAAGCCCGAGCCCTGGCAGGTCGACCACGTCGTCGCCGGACACCGGATGCGAGCAGGCGGGGATGCGTTCTGCTGTCGGGCCGTACACCGGCAGCCTAAAGCGGGCGTGCAGGTCTTCAATACCGCCTACGTGATCGTGATGGTGGTGGGTACAGAGAATGGCGCCGGGTTCGAGCCCGTGTGTGGCGCAAAAGGCCAATACCGGCTCGGCGTCGCCGGGATCGACCACCGCGACTTTGTTCGGTGCGGTCCCACGGATCAACCATATATAGTTGTCCTTGAACGCCGGCACGTGTAAAACGTCGACCATGTCGGGCAGTTTGGGACGGTAAGCCAAACACGTCAATGCAGGTTTCTCACCCCGCCAGTCGCCGCATTCGCCTGCGAACCTGGTTCGGTTCGGCGTTGGGCCGCTCGCTGCTCGCCGCGGAATCACAACACTTGCGCGCGGTGCTGCCCAATCTCTACGGCACGGTCGCCGTGCAGCTTGGCCGCATCGGTGAATTCGACCTCATGGATGCGTGCATCGCTCCTACCCGCGTCCTCATAGACCCCGATGACGGCCGGGGATCGTGCCGCGTGCGCGCTGATCTTGAGGAATTGCCGCTCGATGCCAAGTCGGCGGATGTCGTGATCCTGCCGCATAGTCTGGATTTCTGTGGCGATGCTCACCAGGTCCTTCGCGAAGCCGCGCGCGTCCTGCGACCCGAGGGCCATATCGTTGTGATCGGTTTCAATCCCATGAGCCTGTGGGGACTACGGCGCTTGTTCGCTCGCCGACCGCGCTCCGCACCCTGGTGCGGCAGCTTCTACCGCTTGGCGCGTGTCAAGGATTGGCTCAAGCTGCTCGATTTCGAGTTGACCCACGGCCAGATGCTGTTTTATCGACCGCCGGTCGCACGCGGCAGCGTACTCGATCGCCTGTTCTTTCTCGACAGGATGGGCGACCGCTGGTGGCCAATGATGGCGGCCGTGTACCTGGTGGTGGCGAAGAAGCGCGTGCACGGTGTCACGCCGCTGCCACTAGCGTGGAAAACGACGCGCATCAATGGTGCGGCGATTACTGAGCCTGCGGCGCGGGTAGTGATGCGCCGTTCGCGCTTGCGCCGCGTCAAGTAGTGGACAAAGTCTCTATCTACACGGACGGGGCTTGCCGCGGAAACCCTGGACCGGGCGGTTGGGGCGCAGTTCTTCGATTCAATGAGCACGAAAAAGAGCTATACGGATCCGAGGCGGACACGACCAACAACCGGATGGAACTCAGCGCCGCCATCCACGCGCTCACCGCCTTGAAACGTCCTTGTGACGTGACGCTTTGCACGGATTCGGAATACCTGCGCAAGGGCATTACTGAGTGGCTCGCGTCGTGGAAGGCGCGCGGCTGGAAGACGGCCGACAAGAAACCGGTCAAGAACCAGGATCTGTGGGAGGCGCTCGATCACGCCGCACAGCGCCATCGAATTACGTGGCAATGGATCAAGGGGCACAGCGGTCACCCGGAAAACGAGCGTGCCGACCGGCTGGCCAATCTCGCCATCGATGAGCTCTTGTCCTAGTCCTGGTGATACCCAAGCTTGTTCGCCATACGGTCGGCTGCTAGGGTTGCGCTTGGCTTTGCAGTGCTGCGATTAGTATGTTGCTCATTTTTCGGATGTAGCGAGGGAGCGAATGCGCCAACTGGTACTCGATACGGAAACAACGGGCCTCGAGCCGTCCGAAGGCCATCGGGTCATCGAAATCGGCTGTGTGGAACTGATCAATCGGCGGCCGACCGGCAACAACTATCATCAGTACATCAATCCGGAGCGCGAGATCGACGCCGCCGCGATTGAAATCCATGGCATTACCAACGAATCGCTCGCGGATAAGCCGCGGTTTGCCGATATCGCGGAGGACTTTCTCGCTTATGTGACCGGCGCCGAGCTGATTATTCATAACGCGCCATTCGACGTCGGCTTTCTCAATCACGAGTTCGGGCTAATCGCGAGCGGAAACGGTTGCACCACGCGCCGGATCGACGAGGCGTGCACCGTGATTGATAGCTTGGTAATGGCGCGCCGCATGCATCCGGGCCAGAAGAATGATTTGGACTCCCTGTGCAAGCGCTACAGCATCGACAATAGTCAGCGCAGCTTGCACGGCGCGCTGCTGGACGCTGAGATATTGGCTGACGTTTATCTCGCCATGACGGGTGGGCAAACGGGATTGTTTGAAGATATGCGCGCTGCCATACAAGTCCAAGCCGAAACGGAGATCCGCCGTGCCGATCCGAATCGTCCGCGCTTGCCGATTATCGCCCCCAGCGCCGATGAGCTCGCGGCGCACGCCAGCTGGTTAGACGAGATCGACAAGCGCAGCAAGGGTTGTTGTTTGTGGAAAACATTGCCGGATGCGTGAACCGCGTTCGTGCGCGGCGGCCATCGTTGGCCGCGGCTGACAGGTCAAGCTCGATTCGCTAAGCTCCCGAGATGTCTGAACCGGTTGTGTGTCTCGAAGCCGTTAGCAAGCGCTTTGAGAAAATCGTTGCGGTCGACAACCTGAACTTTGAGGTCCGGCGCGCCTCCACCACGGCGCTATTGGGTGGCAACGGCGCGGGTAAGACCACGACCCTGTCGATGTTGCTCGGGTTGCTGCTGCCAAGCGCCGGGCGAATCACCATCTTCGGAGTGGATATGCTGCGGCGGCGTTATGAGGCGCTACCGCGCATGAATTTTTCCTCGCCCTACGTCGACCTGCCGCGTCGACTTACGGTGCGCGAAAACCTGACGGTCTATGCGCGCTTGTACGGGCTTCGGCGCGTGGCTGCGCGGCTCGGCACGCTGGCCGACGAGCTGCAAATTGCCGATTTGATGCACCGCCCCTATGGACAACTCTCCGCCGGACAACGAACGCGCGTCGTGTTGGCAAAGGCGCTGCTCAATGATCCCGAGTTGTTGTTGCTGGACGAGCCCACCGCCTCCTTAGACCCGGATACCGCTGACTACGTGCGTGGCCTACTGGAAGACTATCAACGACGGCAGGGGGCGACCATTCTGCTTGCGTCCCACAACATGTCCGAAGTGGAGCGGCTTTGTGATGATGTGTTGATGCTACGATCCGGCGTGCTCGTCGACCAGGGTACTCCGCAGGATTTGCTGCGTCGTTACGGGCGCCGCAACATGGAAGAGGTGTTCATCGACATCGCGCGCGAACGGGAGATTGCGCTGGATCTAGCGGGAGAGCAGAGCGCCCGATGAGCGAGGAAATGGAATGTTTTACCGGATGGACGGCGGCACTGCGGCGCGTGGCCGCGGTGGTCATGCGTCATGTATATTTGTTGCGCGGATCAGGGCCGAGGATTTTGGAGCTCATGTACTGGCCCACCGTGCAGATGGTGCTGTGGGGATTCATCACGCTGTTTCTGTTGGAGCACAGCTCGTGGATCGCGCAGGCCTCCGGTGTGTTGTTGTCGGCGGTGCTGCTATGGGACGTGCTGTTTCGCGGCCAGCTCGGTGTCTCGCTGGTGTTCATGGAAGAGCTTTGGTCACGCAACCTCGGACACCTGTTCGTCAGCCCCTTGCGTCCCGGGGAACTCGCCGTGGCGCTGCTTGCGATGAGCCTGATTCGCACGCTCATTGGAGTAGGCGGTGCGGCGCTGGTGGCGATACCGCTCTTTCAATTTTCTGTGTTCGATCTGGGTCTCCCCCTCATTGGATTTTTTCTGAATCTCATCGTCATGGGGTGGGCGATCGGTTTGGCTGTATCCGGCGTTGTACTGCGCTATGGTCTTGGGGCAGAGAGCATGGCGTGGATCGCGATCTTTGCCGTCCAACCCATCAGCGGTGTCTACTATCCGATCGCCACATTGCCCGAGTGGCTGCAGTCCGTCGCGTGGTTCTTGCCGTCCAGCCATGTGTTCGAGGGCATGCGCGCGGTGTTGTTCGAGCGTGAGTTCCGTTTGGACCTGCTACTCAATTCTGTCGTGCTCAATCTGTGTTTCCTCGCCGTCGGTACGGCAACCTTCCTGGCGTTCTTTCGGAATGCACGCGTGCGCGGTCAGTTGTTGCACGTGGGCGAGTAGCGAATCGAGGACATGCTGGGCATAATTGCCGCGCGACTGACAGCCATACCACCATTCCTAAGATTGCTGAGAGCCTCCACATGCCTTACTACGTATTTCGCCTTGCACCGAACCAGCAGCCGCAGTTGATTGAAAGTTTCGCGAAGTTTCAAGACGCGATGAAGGTTTGCCGCGATCTTCGCAAGGC
>CP070641.1:453839-460594 GCA_020354085.1 Pseudomonadota bacterium | reverse complement strand
CGACAGCATGCCGGGGTCGATCTGGTCTTGCGCCTCGACCCGACTGATCTCTGGTGGCGGCGGCAGCGCCAATGCCGTTGCGACGCGCCGGAAGTAATCCGTCATGGTGGTGGGATTACCGTCCGAGACGTTGTAGATCGCGCCATTGGCGCCGCGATCCATGGCCGCTAAACACGCGGCCACCAGGTCATCGACATGAATACGATTGCTCCACGGTGCTTGGTCCTCGCGCAGCACGGGCAGACGCTTTTCCAGCCGTTCACGCGGCAGGCGGTCAGGACCGTAGATACCCGGCACACGCAAAATAACGACTTGCGCGCCGGAGGTATTCGCGAACGCCAGCAACTCACGCTCAGCATCGACGCGACGCTTGGCTCGATCCGCCGCCGGCAGTACCGGCCGCGTTTCGTTCACCCATTCGCCACCGCAATCGCCGTAGACCCCGGTCGTGCTGATATAGACGATACGTCGCGGTGGGCGACGCGCGACCGCTGCAAGAAATGTCCGCATGCGCGAATCGCTCACACCGCTCGCTGGTGGGGGCGCTAAATAGTAGACCGCCTGATCGCTAACATCGAGTCCATGCAGCGACTGTGCATCGTCCAAATCAGCGGTTATCGCCGTAGCACCCAACTGCTGGACCGCTTCAGAATGATCGACGAAGCGGCTGAGTGCGCGCACGTGCGCTCCGCGCGCGCGTTCTTGCGCGGCTACCCGCGCGCCGACGTAACCGCACCCGACAATGGTTATCTCAGATGTCACCCGGATTATTGCAACACAGTCGCTGGCAGCTTGTCCTTGTAGCGCGCGGCGTTCAATTCGCCCGTGGTGAGCCTGCCATGGATCTTCGGCAGACGATCATAGATCGAAGGCGAGAATAATAGCGTCTTCGCGTCCGCGCTTTGCTGGATAATAGTTTTTGCGCATGCCGACTTCGTCGAACCCGAGGCTCGTATAGAGACGATAGGCGGCGTCATTACTGACACGCACCTCGAGCAGGGCCATCACCGCACGTTTGCGGCGCGCGATGTCGAGCAAGTGCAACACCAACGCGCGCCCATAGCCGCGGCGCTGATAGTCGGGATGCACGCAGATATTAAGCAAATGGCATTCCTGCGCCGCGATGGACATGATGCCGTGGCCGATCACGGACCCCGCCAGTTCCAACGCGTGGCACTGGTAACCCACGCGCAGACAATCGCGAAAGATACCCAGCGTCCACGGAAATTCGTACGCCGCTTTCTCGTTTGCCAAGGCAATGGACATGTCGGCCTCGCGCATCGGGCGGATCGACGGTTGCGGCAGTGAAACGACCGCGCTCATGGCGATTCCATGATGGCCTTGGCGAGACACAGATCCTGCCAAGCCTTGCGCTTCTCGCCCGGGCTACGCAGCAGATAGGCGGGGTGATAGGTAACGATCAACGCGGTGCCATGATAGTTCAGCGTCTGACCACGGAGCTTAGCGAGCGGCAAGTCGGTCTTGAGCAGGCTGTGCGCTGCGTGGCGGCCGAGCGCGACGATCAGCTTGGGTTGAATCAGCTCGATCTGCCGGATCAAATACGGCTCACACTGTTCAACCTCATCGGGCTGGGGATCGCGGTTTCCAGGCGGGCGGCATTTGAGCACGTTGGCGATGAATACCTCCTCACGCTTCAACCCCATCGCAAATAGCATCGCATTGAGCAGCTGCCCGGCGCGCCCCACAAACGGCTCGCCTTGCGCGTCCTCATCCGCACCCGGCGCCTCGCCCACGAACATCCACCGTGCGCTGCGGCTGCCCACACCGAATACCGTCTGCGTACGTGTCGTGTGTAACGCACAGCGCGTACAACCAGCAACCGCAGTTTGCAGCGATTCCCAGTCCAGTCGTGCTGCCGCATTCGGAGTGGACGCAACTGCAGCGTCAGTCACATCGATCGGCGACCAGGCAGAACCAGTCTTGCTGTCTTCATCCACGCGTGGTTCACGCGGACGCCAGCGTTGCACGCCGATGGCATCAAGATACTGGTTGCGGAGCTGATCGCGTGTGGTCACGGGTGCAACAAAACCTTTACGGGGACGGCTTGCGCATGACAGCCAGGATTCGACTCCGATCTTGTTCTGCCACAAGAACCGTTCCATCCCCCAAGAATGCTATCCCCTGTGGCGCTTTGAGACCAGACAGCACGGTCTCAAGCATCCCGTTGTGAAAACGCAGCAGCCGTCCACTCGGCGTGTCCTCCGTAATCCACAATGCGCCATCGGCCGCCACGGCGACGTGATCCGGCTCATCCAGGTCATGCACGATAACCTCGATTTCTCCGCGCCGATAGGCCAGGATACGCCCGGTCGCCGTCTCCGCGACAAAAACGGTACCGTTTTTTGCCACCGCGATGCCCTCCGGCCGGTTGAGTCCTGCGAGCAGCGTCTCGACCGTGCCATTGCGCTGGATGCGCACGACGCGCCCGCTCACGCTGTCTTCAGAGACGATAAGGTCGCCGTCCGGCAACATGTCGACGCCTTCAGGATTGCGCAATGTCGCCAACAGGTGCCTGCCGCCGCCACACAGGTCGAATTGCAGCACGCGGCCGTCCGGGATCTCTTCGCTCACATACAAGTAGCGTCCGCGCACGTACAAACCATTGGCATGGTTCAAATCGGCGAGCACGACTTCGAATGGCCCACCCTTCTCGACGCGCACGACGGTGCCGCGCCCGTCGGTAAGCCCTTGTGTCGCGTAGACCTCTCCGTCGAACGCCACGGCGACGTTGTCTACTGCCGGTATGTTGTTGGCATAGACCTCGAAACGCCAACCGTAAGCCACCTTAACGTCGCCGCCCGCAGGGCTGGCGAACGTCATTTGACTTGCGCAGGCACCCAATAGCACAGCCACCGTCCAACTCTTGGCGTTCGTGAGCAAGCCTCCCCCTTTTGGCTCCCGCATGCGTGTGAATTCGCCGCGTTGTCGTTATCATTATTCCAAATTTTCCGGTCCGGGAGATAGTGACGATGAAGGCGTTCCTGAGGGCGTTTATCTTTGGGCTGATCGTGGGTGGTGTCGTTGCCTTCCATTTGGGCATGAACTACGCGCGCGGCCGTAATTTGCTGAGCAACCCCTATGAGGGTCTCGACATGAGCCGCGCAGTGCAGGAAAAGGCGCGCGGCGCCGTCGAAAGCGGACGCGAGAAGATTCACGAACTGACGGCGCCGGAAAAATCCGGCAAGTAGCCCGACGCGCAACCCGTCGGCCGGCCACGGCTATCGCCGACGGGCGCGTCTGACTAGATGGGTGTGCCGACCTGCGGATGAGTGCGCTCGACCGGGACCACCAGCTTGTTGAGCGCGTTCACGTAAGCCTTGGCCGAGGCGATCACGATATCGGTGTCGGCGCCGTGGCCGTTGACGATGCGTCCGCCCTTCTCCAGGCGCACTGTCACCTCGCCCTGCGAGTCCGTGCCGGTAGTGATGTTGCTGACCGAATAGAGCAGCAGTTGCCCGCCTGACCCGACGATACTGTCGATCGCCCTGAAGGACGCATCGACCGGCCCACCGCCCGGCGCGGACCCCTGCTTCTCACTACCGTTGACCGCGACCGTCACATTGGCAAACGGCGTCTCACCGGTCTGCGAGCAGACCTTGAGCGACACTAGACGATAATGCTCGTTTTCCTGCTCGATGTTTTCCTCCGTCACCAGGGCCTGCAGGTCTTCATCGAAGATCTCATGTTTCTTGTCGGCCAGGTCCTTGAAACGCTCGAACGCCGAGTTGAGCTCCTGCTCGGTCTTGAACTCGATGCCAATCTCCTTCAACCGCTGCTTGAAGGCGTTGCGCCCGGAGTGCTTGCCGAGCACCATGCGGTTGGCGGTCCAGCCCACGTCCTCGGCGCGCATGATCTCGTAGGTCTCGCGCTTCTTGATCACGCCGTCCTGATGAATGCCGGATTCATGCGCGAATGCATTGGCCCCGACGATCGCCTTGTTGGGCTGCACCGGGAAACCCGTGATATTCGACACCAGGCGCGAGGCCGGTACGATTTGCGTGGTGTCGATGCGCGTGTCGCAGGTAAAGAGGTCGCGGCGCGTGCGCACGGTCATGACAATTTCTTCCAACGCGGCGTTGCCGGCACGCTCGCCCAGACCATTGATCGTGCACTCGACTTGGCGCGCGCCGTTGAGCACGGCGGACAAGGAATTCGCCACGGCCAACCCCAAATCGTTGTGACAATGCACCGAGAAGATCGCCTTGTTGGAGTTGGGGATACGCTCGCGAAGGGTCTTGATCAAGCCGCCGAACTGGTGCGGCAAGTTATAGCCGACGGTGTCGGGAATATTGACGGTGCCGGCACCCGCGGCGATGACCGCCTCGAGCACGCGGCAGAGAAAGTCGGCCTCGGAGCGACCCGCGTCCTCGGGAGAAAACTCGACGTCGTCGGTGTACTGGCGCGCACGCTTAACCGCCCACACCGCACGCTCCAACACCTGTTCCGGCGTCATGCGCAGCTTGTTCTGCATGTGAATGGGGCTGGTGGCGATGAAGGTATGAATGCGCCCGCGCGCCGCGGGCTTGATGGCCTCCGCCGCGCGGTCGATGTCGCGCTCAACCGCGCGCGCCAGCCCGCATACAGTGCTGTCCTTCACTTCGCGCGCGACGGCCTGAACAGCATCGAAATCGCCGTTGCTCGCGGCCGGAAAACCGGCCTCGATGATGTCTACTCGCATACGCTCGAGCTGCTTCGCGATGCGCACCTTTTCGTCCTTGGTCATGGACGCGCCGGGACTCTGCTCGCCGTCACGGAGCGTGGTATCGAAAATGATTAAACGATCGTTCATGGACGCCTTCTCATTGGTCGGTCGCCGCACGCGCGGCGCGGCGCTCGGGTTCGGGAAACTGGGTCTGGTTGCGTATTGTTGCTCCTCGCCAGGAGGGTCTGCAGGGGTGTGCGCCTAGCGGCGCAGCAGCAGGAGGGCAAGCAACAGCGACGCCGGACGACGCCCGGCGGCAGGGGAAAAATGCGCTGTGATACTTGCGAACATGAACTGAGTCTAAACGAATCGGCGCGAAACGCCAATCCTCAATGGCAGCACTTCAGGACTTGTGCGACTTGCGGCCCTCGCCGGATTCGGCCAGGCGCGTTACCAAGCGCCAGAGGTAACCGACCGGCCCCGACAAGGCGTACACCAGGAAACCGGCAAATAGAACCTGCGGCGGATCGAGAAAGACCAGAACGAACACCAGAGGCACGGCCAAAACCGCCACGAACGGCATGCGCCCGCGCAGATCGAGGTCCTTGAAGCTGCGGAAGCGCACATTGCTTACCATCAACACGCCGCCCGCCACCGTTACGATCAAAGCCAGGATGCTGATCTCACGACCGGGAATACCGTAACTGTTCAGCACCCAAATGAAGCCCATCACGAGCGCAGCAGCAGCCGGGCTCGGCAGGCCGCGAAAATAGCGCTTGTCAGCGACGCCGACCTGAACGTTGAAACGTGCCAGGCGTAATCCGGCGCCGGCGGCGAAGATAAAGGCCGCCATCCAGCCAAGCTTGCCCATGCCGGTCAGTGCCCACTCGTAGATGATTAGGGCCGGGGCCACGCCGAACGACACCATGTCGACCAGACTGTCGTACTGAGTGCCGAATTCACTTTCCGTATGAGTGAGACGCGCCACGCGTCCATCAAGGGCATCGAGCACCATGGCGATAAAAATGGCCAACGGCGCGTTCTCGAAGGTGCCATTCATGGCCTGGATGATGGCGTAAAAACCGGCGAACAGGCTTGCGGTCGTGAATAGGCTCGGCAGGATGTAGATGCCCTTGCGCCGTAGCTTGGTCTTCCCGGGCTTGTCTTCGGTCACTCTCTAGTCCTTGCGGCAGTTCGACTCGATGACGATCAGCTGTGTAGTTCCGCCAAAACCCCGGATGCGCCGTGTACCTTGTCGCCCAACGCAACCTTCACCGTCGCAGTGAGCGGCAAGTAGACATCGACGCGCGAACCGAAGCGGATGAAGCCGTAGCGTTCGCCGCGCTCCACGCCCCGCCCCGGCGCGACGTAACAAAGTATACGTCGTGCAATCAATCCGGCAACCTGGACAACCACGATATCGTGCTGGTCGGTGGTCTGTACCCACAACGCGTTGCGCTCATTCTCGTGCGCGGCCTTGTCGAGCGCCGCATTGAAATAGCTGCCGGCGTGATACCAGCGCTCTTTGACCACGCCTCCCACCGGCATGCGATTGGAATGCACGTTAAACACGTTCATGAAAATGCTGACGCGCTTGGCGCGCCGTTTGAGGTACGGATCGTCGACCTCGTCGACCACGATCACTCGACCGTCCGCCGGACACACGACCGTGCCCGGTGCCGATGGAATGCTGCGCACCGGGTCGCGAAAGAACTGAACCACAAAGATCGTTGCCAACCACAGCGGTGCCGCCCAAACCCAACCCCACATCCAGGTCACGAGCACGGCCGGCACAGCGACGACGGCACAGTGGCCCCAACCTTCGCGGGCGAGGATAGGGTAACGGCTTACGGATTCCATCGAATAAATACTCAGAGGCGTTGAACGGAACACGAAGGCGCGGTCGTCAACCGCGCCTCGATCCAACGATACCGGGCTAGTTCTTTGATTTGTCGACGATCCGATGAGCCTTGATCCAAGGCATCATCTCGCGCAAGCGCTCGCCCACTTCCTCGATCGGGTGCTTGGCGGCCTTGGCGCGCATCTCGGGGAAACGCTTGCCGCCGGTCTCGTTTTCGTCCATCCACTCCTT
>CP070641.1:446854-453739 GCA_020354085.1 Pseudomonadota bacterium | reverse complement strand
TTTTCGCTTTGGCGATGCCTTCTTCTCCGTTGGTCGCCGTGACGACACTGATGCCGTGCTTCTTCAGCATCTCGGTCAGCAAATGCGTATCGGTCGGTGAATCATCAACGACCAGAACCTTCTTGATTGCCATACTTAACTTCTCTCCGCTTCAGTTAACTTGCTTGCGTCACGTTCACCAACCGGCGTCAGTGCACATACTTCGTGATGACGTCGATGAGCTCTTCCTGAGTGAAAGGCTTGTTGACATGCTCTTCCGAGCCGGCGATGCGACCGCGCGCGCGATCGAACAGCCCGTCCTTGCTCGACAGCATGATGACTGGGGTGTTCTTGAAGCGCTTGTTGTTCTTGATCAACTGGCAGGTCTGGTAGCCGTCGAGCCGCGGCATCATGATGTCGACAAAAATGATGTCCGGCAGGTGGTCGGTAATGAGCGACATGGCCTCGAAACCGTCTGAGGCGGTAAACACCTCGTAGCCGGCCTTCTTGAGCAGGGCCTCGGCCGTACGGCGTATCGTATTGCTGTCGTCGATGATCATGACTTTGATGGCCACGCGCTTGTACCCGATACTCGAAACGTTCAAAGATAGTGATTGCATCCGCGGCACCCCGAGCGGAACAATGGCCAAAGCGCGGCCATTATTTATTAAGTGATTTGTTCGGAGTTTTTCCTACGCTAATGATTGGTTAGCACAAATTCCCGTGTACCGCCAAACTATACAGGCCCATCGACTGGCGCATACTCCATCAATATAGTCCAAGCATTCGCGCGCGCCGGACCAAAGTCTCGCCATTTCCATAGCCAACGGGGCTCCCCCGGTCGCGCTGCAAAAGACAAAGTAGACCTGCAATGAATATGCCAGCTTGTACTATAAAATCGCGCAAATCTGGGGGTGTCAGCCTGGTTCCGGTCTCGTACCCGACCCACAGACCAAGTGCTACGCCCGGCATGGGTGCCCCGCGGGGTCCGCATAGGACCCGTCGAAATACGGGCGGCAACACATCGCTGGCCAGTGTCGAACTTAGGCCATCGCGAGACAGGCGGGGGCGAAGCGCCAGCGCGTGTCAACCCGGGAAGGCCCATGGGGTATGGTGGGGTGGCCGATCGCGCCGCCAGTCACGCGCCGCGGCCGAACGCGCGGGCTGCAAACACCCATGACCGTGCGCCTGGCTGTCGTAATGGACCCTATCGGGTCCATCCATTATCACAAGGACACCACCCTCGCCATGTTATGGGAGGCCCAGGCACGCGGGTGGCAGATCCATTACTTCGAGGTCCCCGATCTCTACGTGCGCGATGGCCGAGCTTATGGGCGAGGACGCTCCCTCGTCGTACGTCGCGACCCTGCGCATTGGTTTGACTGGACAAACCCCGCTCAGGAACAGGCGCTTGCGGCCTTCGACGTGATCCTGATGCGCAAGGACCCGCCATTCGACCAGGAATATCTCTATGCCACTTACATTCTGGAGTTCGCCGAGACCGAAGGCGCCTTAATCGTCAACCGACCGCAGGCGCTGCGCGACGCCAACGAGAAGCTATACCTCGCCCAATTCCCGGATTGCGCGCCGCCGCTTCTGGTAACGAGCGCCCACGCGCGACTGATTGAATTTCTCGACGAGCACCAGGACATCCTATTAAAACCGCTCGACGCCATGGGCGGCAGCTCGGTGTTTCGCCTCCGAAGGGCGGATCCGAATGTCAATGTAACCATCGAGATGCTCACGCAGCGCGGCGCGCGCCATATCATGGCGCAACGCTTCTTGCCCGAGATTGCGCACGGTGACAAACGCATCCTGCTGATAGATGGCGAACCGGTCCCGTACGCACTCGCGCGTCACCCGAAACCGGGCGAGACCCGCGCCAACCTAGCGGTGGGCGGAACCTATTCGGGAGTCGAACTCTCGGTCCGGGACCGCTGGCTGTGCGCGCAACTGGCGCCTAGCCTACGCAGCAAGGGCCTATTGTTCGTCGGGATCGATGTCATCGGTGAGTTCGTGACGGAAATCAACGTGACCAGCCCAACTTGCGCGCGGGAACTTGATGCACTTTATGGCATCAATATCGCTGGGCAGTTGCTCGATGCCATCGCTAGCAAACTGGCCGCGGCGCGCTAGGTTAGTGCGCGGGCGGCTGCGTTATACTGAAAACCAGACATGAAGCTAGGTCTGACTCTGACGACCTTGTCCGCGGTGGGCACCGCGTTCTCAGCGCTTCCGGCGCACGAACGCATGCGGGTGAGCCTGTTCGGCTCAACCCTCGTCCATATCATCGTCATCCTCGGGATCGGTTTCAGCTTGCCGAAGCTACGCGATCTTCAGGGGCTTCCGACGCTCGAAATCACACTCGTCCAGACCCAAAGCGCCAAAGCCCCGGACAAACCGGAGTTCCTGGCCCAAGCAAATCAAGACGGCGGGGGCGAAGGCAACCGCGCCGACATCGCGCGCAGCCCCCTGCCGGTACGCGAGATTGCTGATCGCAACCGCAATGTTCCGGTGAGCCGTCCCGCACCACAGGAACGGCAGCCGTCGCAGCGTGAAGTGGTGGATCTGTTCACGTTGCGCTCCGACACCAAAGTCCGCAGCCTCGATCCAAAACCGCAGGACAAGCCACTGCAAGCCGCCCCGCCGGTACCCGGCATCATCGAGCGACCGGATCTGGTCGCGGAGCGCGCGCGGCTCAATGCCGAGATCAGCCGCACCTGGCAGGAATTTCAAAACCGCCCACGCAAGAAATACCTCAACGCGCGCACGCAAGAGTACAAGTATGCCGCCTACATGGACGCGTGGCGCGCCAAAGTCGAGCGCATCGGTAACCTGAATTATCCGGAAGAAGCCAAGCGTCGCGGCCTGCAAGGCAGTCTCGTGCTCGATGTCACGGTGCGCGCCGACGGATCGGTCGGCTCTATCGCTGTGCGTCGTTCTTCCGGGTACAAACTCCTCGATGATGCGGCCACACGAATTGTCGAGCTATCGGCACCGTTCTCGCCCTTCCCCCCGGACATCCGCGCGGATACCGACGAGCTACACATCACGCGCACCTGGAAGTTCAATGAACGGTTAACGAGCGAGAACTAGAAACAGACCGTCAAGCTTGTTCGATGCGGTGCCCTGCTGGATACTTAGGTCTATGGTCGAAACTACCTCGCTCGCTAATAAGCTCCTGATCGCCATGCCGAGCCTGGCCGATCCGAACTTCGCGCGCAGCGTGACATATGTGTGCGAGCACAATGCCGACGGCGCCATGGGCATCATCATCAATCGTCTCACCGACCTGAAGTTACGTGACGTCTTCGAACAGCTGGGCATTGAGAACCCCGCCGCCGATCACGCTGCCGCACCGGTCTATTTCGGCGGGCCGGTACAAAACAACCGCGGCTTCGTGCTGCACGAGCCGCTCGGCCAATGGGGCTCGACGCTCGCCGTGACCGACTCGATCGGCGTATCCACTTCGCGCGATATCCTGGAGGCGATCGGCGCCAGCCGCGGTCCGGGCAGCTACCTGGTCGCGCTTGGCTATGCTGGTTGGGGGCCAGGCCAGCTGGAACGAGAGATTTCGGAGAACTCCTGGCTGCACGCCCAGGCGAGCGGTGAGATCCTTTTTCATACCGCGCTCGAGCTGCGCTGGCAGACGGCCGTGCAACTCACGGGGGCCAATCTCACGAGCCTGTCGGGTGAAGCCGGCCATGCCTGACCGGCCGCGCGCCGGCGCGGAGCCGCCATTTCCTCGACCATGACCGCCGCTGCCGCACCGCGCAGCTACCTCGGCTTCGATTTTGGCGAGAAACTGATCGGCGTGGCCGTCGGCGGAACCCACTCGCGCCTGGCCGAGCCGCTGTCGACGGTCGCGGCCAGCAAGCGTGGTCCCGATTGGATCCAGATCACGCGCCTGATAGAGGAGTGGCGACCCGCTGCCCTGGTGGTCGGCCTGCCCCTTAATATGGATGGCACCCCCAACGTCATGACGCGGGCGGCGCGACGCTTTGGCGGTGAGTTGCAGGCCCGTTACCATTTGCCGGTACACTATGTCGACGAGCGGCTGTCGACCCGCAGCGCGAAGACGGTCTTATACGAAGCCGGCATCCCCGGAACGCGCCACAAGCGGCGACTCGACAAACTCGCCGCCCAGACAATACTACAGGCGTTTCTTAACGATCAGGTGCCTACGACCAATGACCCGTCCGGCGATTGATGTCGACACGACGCTGGCGCAGATGGCCGAAGGGCTGCGCCCGCATCTCGAACGCACGCCGCTCATGATCGGCATCCGCACCGGCGGCGTATGGGTGGCCGACCGGCTGCATCGCCTGCTCGGTCTCGCCGAGCCGCTTGGCACGCTCGACATCTCCTTCTACCGCGACGACTTCACCCGCATCGGCATGAATCCGCAGGTGCGCGCCTCGAACTTGCCGGTCGACATCGAGGACCGCCATATCATCCTGGTCGATGATGTGCTGCATACCGGTCGCACCATCCGTGCAGCCTTAAACGAGATCTTCGACTACGGCCGCCCGGCCTCCGTGACACTGGCCGTGCTGATCGAACGCGACGGCCGCGAGTTGCCGATTGAGGCCCAGGTGGTCGGCGGTCACCTCAAGCTCACGCGCCGCCAGCATGTTAAACTCACCGGGCCAGAGAAGCTCGAGCTCAAGATCCAAGAGGGGAACAGTTGACGGGCGACATACAGTTCGATGGTCACGGCCGGCTTCGGCACCTGTTGACCATTGAAGGACTCCCCCGCCAAACCCTCGTAGACATCCTCGATACCGCCGAATCGTTCATCAGCTTCCGCGAACGCGAGATCAAGAAGGTCCCGCTGCTGCGCGGCAAGACCGTCGTCAACCTGTTCTTCGAGTCGAGCACCCGCACGCGCACGACGTTTGAGATCGCGGCCAAGCGCCTGTCGGCCGACGTCATCAACATCGCCGTCTCGACTTCCAGCACCTCGAAGGGCGAGACGGTGCTCGATACCATCCGCAACCTCGAGGCGATGCACACCGATCTGTTCGTGGTGCGCCACAGCTTAAGCGGTGCGGCCTACCTGATCGCGCGCTACTTGCCGGCGCATGTGCACCTGATCAACGCCGGCGATGGCGCACACGCCCATCCAACACAGGCGCTTCTCGACTGCTTCACCATTCGTCAACTCAAGGGCGGGTTCGACAAGCTATCGGTGGCGATCGTCGGCGACATCCTGCACTCGCGCGTGGCGCGTTCGCTGATTCACGCCCTGCGCATCCTGGGCGCACCGGATATTCGCGTGGTGGCGCCCAAAACGCTGTTGCCGACGGCGGTCGAAACGCTCGGGGTGCGCCCTTACAGCGACATGGAGGCCGGACTGAATGGCGTGGACGTCGTGGTCATGTTGCGCCTGCAACGCGAACGCATGCGCGGCGCGCTCATCCCGAGCGAGCAGGAATACTTCAACCTCTTCGGCCTCACGCCCGACAAGCTCGCGCACGCCAAGCCCGACGCCATTGTCATGCACCCGGGGCCGATGAACCGTGGCCTCGAAATCGACTCGGCCATCGCCGATGGCCCGCAATCGGTGATTCTGCCGCAGGTGACCAATGGCATCGCCGTGCGTATGGCGGTCATGGCCCTGATCCTCGGCGGATCACCTGCCGATGAGGGCCGACGCGGATGAGTCTTCGCATTCAAGGCGGTCGCCTGATCGACCCGGCTAATGGCGTCGATGCACAGCAAGACCTGTTCATCGACGACAAGGGCTTCATCGTCGGCGTGGGCCAGGCGCCCGATGGCTTCAAGGCTAAACGCACGCTCGACGCGAGCGGGCATGTGGTGTGCCCGGGAATTGTCGATCTGCGCGCGCGCCTGCGCGAACCGGGCCTCGAATACAAGGCCACGATCGAATCGGAAACGCGTGCGGCAGTCGCCGCCGGCATCACCACGCTTTGCTGCCCACCCGACACCCAACCGGTGATCGACACGCCGGCCATGGCGCAGATGATCCAATCGCGCGCCTGGCGCTTCGGGCTCGCCTTCATTCACCCCTTGGGTGCGCTCACGCAAAACTTGGAGGGCAAGCTCCTGACCGACATGGAGGCGCTCGATGAGGCCGGTTGTGTCGGGCTCACCAACGCGCTTGTACCGGTGACCGATACGCTCGTCATGCGCCGCGCCATGGAGTATGCCGCGAGCTTTGATCTCACCGTGTTCCTGCACGCCCAGGATCCGTGGCTCGCCGGCAATGGCTGCGTGCACGAAGGCGAGGTCGGCACTCGCCTTGGGCTCCCCGGCATCCCGGAAGCAGCCGAGACCGTCGGCGTGGCGCGCGATCTCGCGCTCATCGAGCAAACTGGCGTTCGCGCGCACTTCTGCGGGCTGTCGAGCGCGCGAGCCGTAACCATGATTGCGGAAGCGCGCAATCGCGGCCTGGCCGTGAGCGCCGATGTCACGGCGCATCACCTGCACCTGACCGAGCACGATGTCGGCGAGTTCAACACCCAATGCCACGTGTTGCCGCCGCTGCGCGCGCGCCGTGACCGCGAAGGGCTGCGCGCGGCACTCAAAGGTGGCGTGATCGGCGCGATTTGCTCAGATCACCAACCGCACGAACCTGATGCCAAGCTCGCACCGTTCAGCGATGCCGAGCCCGGCATTTCGGGATTGGAAACTTTACTACCCCTTACATTGAAGCTGGTCGACGAGCAGATACTGACGCTGTCGGAAGCGATCGCGTCGCTAACCCACCGACCAGCGGAGATCCTCGGCATCGACGCCGGTGATCTCGGCGTCGGATCCACCGCCGATATCTGCATCTTCGATCCGAGCGCCGACTGGACCTTCAACGCGGAGGATTTCGTGTCGCGTGGCCGCAACAGCCCGTTCCTCGGCTGGTCGTTCCGCGGGCGTGTGACGCATACG
>CP070641.1:439817-446754 GCA_020354085.1 Pseudomonadota bacterium | reverse complement strand
GCGGTTGGTCGTGCTCAGTGATTGTGACCCGGCGCCCTGTCGAAGGTTGCGCCCACGGTTCGTAAGGTTGGTCGGCTGAAGGACGACAAACTGACACTTCCACGGCCCTTTGTCGATAGTTGTCGGCTCACATATGCCCCCAAGAATTTTGCGGCCGCTGACCCTAGCTGTTGGCGCACTGGTTTTCGCGGCCACGGCGAACGCTGCGCCTATGACTTGCCAAGCGCATAGTCCGGCGCACCGCGTCGCACTGCTCGAGCTCTACACTTCCGAGGGCTGCAGCAGCTGTCCGCCCGCCGATCGCTGGCTCGCCGGGTTGCAGGCACAGGGGTTTCACACGGACCGCGTAGTGCCGCTTGCGCTGCACGTTGACTACTGGAATTACCTCGGCTGGGAGGACCCCTTCGCGCAGCCGGCGTTTACCCAGCGCCAATACCGCTACGGGCGCCAGTTGAAGTTATCTACGGTCTACACGCCGCAGCTAATCCTGGGCGGGCGCAACTTCGTCACCTGGCATCGCGGCGGCCTTGGCAAAGAGCTTGTGCCAATTAACAAAGAAACCGCACGCGCTACCCTCCGCGCCAGACTCGAACCGGACACGACCGGGAAGCTAAGAATATCCGCACACGCGCAACTGGACGGCGCCGGTTCAGACAATGCCGCAGGGCTATACGTAGCGATCTATGAACGGAAAATCACACGCGACATCGGTGCCGGTGAGAACAGCGGCAAGCGACTGCGCCACGACTACGTCGCGCGCGTACTCCTCGGCCCGGCACATCCCAATGACGATTTGCTCATGGGGATAGAGGGCATGATTGATGTCGGCAAGGACTGGAAGCCTGCGGATTTGGGCTTAGTCGCCTTTGTACAAAGCCTCGTGAGCGGCGAGGTGCTGCAAGCGCTCGACTTGCCGACCTGCAAATAGGCCGCCGCTCCACACGTCCCGGCAATTGCTCTGACGCACATGGACGTGCGAATGCCGCGTGAGGGCAGGAGCCCGAAGCGGCCCGCATCGCCCATGCGCCCAGCGCGCTCCCGCGCGGCGCGGGATTTGTGCATCCCTGCACATCGCTCTACCTCCCGCCATCCATAGCGGTCGCCTGTATTCTCGTGCCGTACAGGGACGTACCAATGCCGCGGGAGGCAAGATGCCGAGAGCGGCCGGCATTACTCCATCCCGGGAGGGCCGCCGCTCCGCACATCCCTGTGCTCAGGCGGCATTACTCCATCCCGGGAGGGCACAAATAAAAACGCGCCGCAGAGCGGCGCGTTTTGTTACGACATGCGTACCTAGTCTTGCCGTTCGGCGTTAGCCACGCGCCTTGAGCGCGGCGATGCGCTCCTCAAGCGGCGGGTGCGACATGAACAGCTTCTTAATGCCGCTGCCCAAACCACCGTTGATACCGAACGCCGCCATTTGATTGGGCAACGCGGACGGCTCATGCGCTCGGCGCAGCGCCTCCAGCGCGGCCACCATCTTGTCGCGGCTCGCCAAGCGCGCCCCGCCGGCATCGGCGCGGAACTCGCGCTGGCGCGAGAACCACATCACGATCATGCTGGCCAGGATGCCGAGCACGATCTCGGCGATAATCCAGGTGACGTAATAGGCCGGCCCGTAGCCGCGCTCGGTTTTGAACACGACCTTGTCGACCAGGTGGCCGATCACGCGCGACAGCACGATGACGAATGTATTGACCACGCCCTGAATAAGCGTGAGCGTCACCATGTCGCCGTTGGCGACGTGCGAGACCTCATGCCCGAGCACCGCCTCGGCCTCAGCCTGGCTCATGTTGTTGAGCAGGCCGGTACTGACCGCGACCAGGGCGTTGTTGCGGTTCATGCCTGTGGCAAACGCGTTGATGTCAGGCGCGTCGTAGACTGCCACCTCCGGCATGCCAATGCCAGCTTGTTTGGCCTGACGACGCACGGTCTCGACCAGCCACTGCTCGGTGCTGTTGCGCGGCTGTTCGATCACCACCGCGCCGGTCATGCGCTTGGCCATGAACTTGGACATGGCGAGCGAAATGAACGACCCGCCGAAACCGAGGATAGCCGCGAAGATCAATAGCGCCTGCATGTTGATGCCGCCTGAGGGATCAAGCTGGTTCAGGTTCACACCGAACACGCGCTCGAGCACGGCGATGGTGATGCTCAGCACGACCAGGATCGCTAGGTTAGTGACTAGGAACAGCGCAACACGTTTGAACATACGCGTAAGGTCTCCACCTCGTTCAGGGGTTTAGGTTGTCACCTTAGATAGGGGCTTCAGCCGCTCGGTTCAATACCGGCACCGACCAAGACCGACGTATTGTAGCCTACAAATGAATAGCTTAGGTCAAGCCAGGCGAAATCCCGCCGATTCTGCCTGCCCCTGACCGCTCGCCGGAGCGGTCGCGGTCAGGAAAATAGCGCACGGCCGAGGATGCTATAGTTGGTCGGCTCCGCGTACGGTCTGAAAGCGTGTGGCGCGTCGGATTATCGCCAGTGCGACATGACGATTGATCTATCCAATACTTTGCTCGATGCCTCGCAACGCGAGGCCCTGGTGTCGTTGACGGCGCTTTATTTCATCGAAGACCACGCGCTGCTGCGACGCGAGCAACTCGACGATGCGCGCCAAAGCCTGCAGGCATTGTTTCTCCGCACCAGCGGCGAGGAAACAATGCTGCGCAAGCTTATCGAAACGCTCAAGGCGACGCGCCGCATCCACCAATCCTTTACCGCCATCGCCGGTACAATTGCCGGTGTCTCCAAATGCGCCGTCTCGCTCGGCGGCAAGATCAAGCTGCTGCGTGAACAACTCGAGATCGAACCGGTTTCGGCTCAGGAAAACGAGGTCTTTGTCGGACCGTTCCTGGCGTTCTCACATGAATTCGTCTCACGCATCGAGGCCCTGCACCGCGGCATGCAGGAGTATCTCACCGCCAAGGAAAACGAATCGCGCAGCCTGGACGTGTTCCGGATCGCGCGCACGGCGCGCGACCAACTCAAGCGCCGCCTGGCCGGTCAACTCGGCAGCGAGATGCACGGCGCCTTCGAGGCACAGATCAAGCGCGAGGTGGTCGCGTCCTTCGATTTCAGTGAAGCCGAGGTAAATCTCAAATTCGCGCGTCGCGAATCACGCAACCGCGAGGCCGAGTTGCGCGAGCAGCTCTTAACGCTCAAGCGCCTTTCGCAAATGGCCATGAATCCGCGCATGCGCGAGCGCATGGAAAACCGGTTCGACGAGAAGGACGCCGGTTACGACGACATCTTCACGCGCTTCGCCGACGCCGTGCAGCGCTATCCGCGTCTCGATGATCTCAAGACGCAGGTGGTCGAACTCTTCCGCATGTACCAGCGCGCCTACGGCATGCTGAGCCTCGATTTCGAACATCTAGGCCGTGCCGCTGAGACCATGGTGGAAGACGCCAACGCGTATTTCGAAGCCAAGGAAGAAGACGCGGACCTCCTCAGCAAGCGCGAGAGACTGCGCCTGATCGAGGCCTTGATCCCGTTTCTCGAAGCCATCGTCGAACCGCTCCGCGACGAAGAGCTAGATGTGTACTACAAATTCTCGCGTCGCGTTTCGCAAATGATTTCCACTCCGCTCGAGCCTTGGGAGTCGATCGCCGATGAATTGCTGCGCGCCAAGGTTCAGGCGGAAGCCGAGCTGAGCACACGGATATAACAGAGAGTCCGGATGCCGCACTATGACATGGTGGTCATCGGTAGCGGTCCAGCGGGTCAGCGTGGCGCCATTCAAGCAGCCAAACTTGGAAAGCGCGTCTTGCTCGTCGAGCGTGCCGCGCAGGTTGGCGGCGTGTCCGCCCACACCGGTACGCTGCCCAGCAAGACGCTGCGCGAGGCCATCCTCTACCTGACGGGGCAGCAGCAACGCGGTATTTACGGACCGGACTATTGCGTCAAGACCGATGTCACGCTGGCCGACCTGCGCGAGCGCCTGGCGATCACCATCGACCACGAAGTCGCCATTACTCACGACCAGCTCGCGCGCAACCACGTCGCTATCGTCCATGGCACCGCGTCCTTCGTCGATGCCCACCATATCGCTGTCGCCCATGGCGACGGCACCGTATCCGACCACTCCACCGACTACGTCTTGATCGCCACCGGTACGCGTCCGCGCCGTCCCGGAACAGTGCCGTTTGATGACGATTGCATCGTCGACAGTGATAGCCTCCTACGCATCCCCGCCTTACCGCGGCGCGCCGTTGTAGTGGGCGCCGGGGTCATTGGCCTCGAGTACGCGACCATGTGCCGGGCGCTGGGTCTAGACGTCACACTGATCCACGGTAAGCCCCGCGTGCTCGAATTCATCGATTACGAGATCATCGATGAGTTCATACACCAGTTGCAGGCGAGCGGCATGCACCTGCGCCTCGGCGTCAACATCGCCGAGATCGCGCGCCGCGGCCGCAATGTAGACGTGATCCTTGCCAATGGCGAACATATCTCCGGTGACTTGCTGTTGTTTACCGCCGGACGCAGTGGCTGCGTGGACGACCTGCAACTTGCTAACGCGGGGCTTACGGCCAACGCGCGCGGCCTTATTGCCGTCAATGCCCACTTTCAAACGTCGGTCCCGCACATCTACGCGGCCGGCGACGTCATTGGTTTTCCCAGCCTTGCCGCTGTCTCCTTTGAACAGGGACGGATTGCGGCACTGCACGCTTTCGGTGCGCGTTGCGGCGAGACCTCACCCGTGTTCCCGTACGGCATTTATACCGTCCCAGAGATCAGCACGGTGGGACGCAATGAACAAGATTTGCAGCGCGAGGCTATCGACCACGTCACCGGACGCGCACGTCTGCGCGAAACCGCGCGCGGCCAAATTCTCGGACTGCAGGAGGGTCTGCTTAAGTTGCTCGTAGCGCGCAGCGATCGACGCCTGCTCGGCGTGCACATCGTCGGCGAAGGCGCCACCGAGCTTGTCCATATTGGCCAGGCTGTCTTGGAACTTGGTGGCACGCTCGAATACTTCATTGAGCGTGCCTTTAATTATCCGACGCTGGCGGAGGCCTACAAGATCGCCGCACTTGACGCGTGGAACCAGCTGCGCGCCTGACAGCGCGCACCGTTAACTGCGCGGCGTCTCGTATTTCTTGAGGAGGATGCCCTCGTCCCCGCAACAACTTTCGGCGCACTTCTTCACCGCGTGGACGGCGGACGGATCCTGATCGAGATACATCGCAATGGGAAGATTGTGTTGCGCGCAGTCGCAACCTTTGTCGTCGTATACGTAGACGTTGGTCAACCCCACCGCGCGCGCCACATCATGCGCCCGCCACAACGTCGCACCGTCGGTCGCTGGCAAATGCACAAGCTTGTAGGCAGGGAAAAAGCGTGTGATGTGCCACGGGCTGTCTGCGCCCAGATGGTCGCGCACCCAAGTGGCAATCGCGCGCAGCATGTCCGGATCGTCGTTGCGACCGGGAATAACGTTGGTGCGCGTCTCGACATGAATCCCGAGGCGGTGGGCCTCGGCGATCGCATCCAATACCTGCGATACACGCGCAGCCTGGCAGATGTCTTTGTAGAAGGCGTCGTCCAAACTCTTGATGTCAGAACACAGCACATCGATCTTGCCGGGCAACAACGCCAAGGCTTCGTGCGTCACGAAGCTGTTCGACACGTAGACGGTATAGAGGCCAGCGGCATGGGCGGCATCCGCGACGTCGAGCACATACTCCAGCCAAACGGCCGGCTCGGAATAGGTAAACGCAATGCCTTGTGCGCCATGGCGCTGCGCGGCAGCCACGAGTTCTGCCGGAGTAACGTAGGCAGCAGTGGATTCTCCGCGCGCCAGATCATCGAGTGCGGTGACACCCCACGAGATCTCCAAGTTGTGGCACCCGCCGCAGCGAAAGCTGCAGCCGTAGCTACCCACCGACATGACCTGCGTGCCGGGCCGGAAGTGACGTACCGGTTTGGCCTCAATCGGGCCGACGTCGATCGCCGACAGAATTCCGTAGGATAGGTTGTAGAGCGTGCCATAACGGTTGACGTGCGCCTGACAGAAGCCGCGTTGCCCATGCTTTAAACCGCAGCGCCAGAGACAGAGATGACAGCGTGTCTTGCCGTCGCCGACACGTTCTTGCAGGCGAGTTTCGACGAGCTGGTAACGCTGTGGTGCTGGACGCGACAGTGCCATGATGTCTCCCCTGGGCCGGGCCCGTACGCTAGCGTTGCCGACCCGCCGGTTCAACCCCGCCGTATGGGGGTGTTCAGGCGGATACGACCGGTCCGTCGCATCGCGGCACATGCGTCGCCCAGCGCCCGTAGCAACCGTCTCCTGTGCCGCTCGTCGTCCGGTTTTTCCTTGCCGTATCTAGGGGTTGCGACCAGGCGCAGAACGGCACCCTTCTTGCACAGAAATCAACAGTTTAGAGACAAAGAACAGCCCCGCTCGGCAGCTGCCGCGGTCGGGACGGTGGAAAGACATGCCGCTGCGCAGACGTATCAAGGTCGCCGAGTTGCGACCGGGGATGCACGTACTCGAACTCGACCGTCCGTGGTCGGAGACGCCGTTCCTCGCCTCCGGCATCCGCGTGCGCTCGAAGCAGGATATAGACGAGCTGGCCCGCTACTGCCAGTTCGTATCAATAGAAGTGAAAGACAATTCCGTGGCCATGCACCAGCCCACCACGCGCGCCAACGCCGCACCAAGCCACCACGCCGTGCGTATCGAACAAGACCTGCTCAAGATCACCAATCATCCCGGCGCGCGTTCGCCTTACAACGACCAGACCACGCTGGAAGAGGAGCTTGAGGCCATCGGTGCCACGTACGGGGCGGCGCGCGTGCTGGTCAATTCACTGTTTTCGGATCTGCGTCGCGGACGCCTCATCGACACGCCCGCGGTCAAGCGAGCCGTCGGCATCATGGTTGAAAGCGTGCTGCGCAATCCCGATGCGCTAATGTGCCTGTCGCA
>CP070641.1:432694-439717 GCA_020354085.1 Pseudomonadota bacterium | reverse complement strand
GCGCTACGCCCGGCGACGATACCCAACTCAAACAGGTGATGGTCGCCGCCATGGCCATCAAGCCCAAGGGCCATGAGTTCCTGTTGGCGCAGCCGCCCGTGATCCTGCGCCATATGAACGTGACGGGTGGGTGAAATGGTTAATCAGCTCTACCAGCCGAAGATGTCGCAAGCCGGGCTTGCACCCACTCATCCAGTCACAGCGATGGACGAATACGGTGCTACGCGCGATCTGCGCATCGCCGGGGAGTTTCCGCTTACGCTCAAGGTCGATCAGCGCGAGGTCGTCACCCTCATGACGCTCGGTACCAACCCCGAGGAACTCGCGCTCGGCTACCTGCACAACCAACGCCTGATCGAGCGCATCGAGGACATCAAGTCGGTCGTGGTCGACTGGGACCGCGGCGTGGTGCAGATCGAAACCACCCACGGTCAGGGCATCATCGACTGGGAACGCAAGCTCGCCAACCGCACCATCACCACCGGCTGCGGCCAGGGCACGGTGTTTTCCTGCACGCTCGACAAGCTCTACGAGCTGCACCTGCCGCGCGTGCAGGTACGTCAGTCACGTATCTACGGCCTGCTGCGCGCGCTGTCGGCCGAAAACGAAATCTACCGCTCGGCTGGCGCGGTGCACGGCTGTGCCCTGTGTCAGGACATCGCCGTGTTGCATTTCGTCGAGGACGTCGGGCGCCACAACGCGGCGGATGCCATCGCCGGGCGCATGTGGCTCGACCGCATCCCGGGCGCGGACAAGATCTTCTACACCACCGGCCGACTCACCTCCGAGATCGTCATGAAGGCCGCGCACATGGGCATTCCCGTACTGCTGTCGCGCTCCGGCATCACACACATGGGGTTGGAGCTCGCGCAAGAGCTTGGCATCGTTATGATCGCGCGCGCCAAGGGCAGCCATTTTCTCGTCTACCACGGGGCGCAAGACGTGGTGCTCGACGCCGCTCCCGTTGCGCGCGCGGTGACACCCGCTATCGAGGTCCAGACCGCATGAACTCGCGCGCGCTCGATTACGATACCGTCGCGACGCCCAATGATTCCGCGCGCGCGCCGCATACCGAACCGGCGAGTGCCGCGGCGCGCTTCTTGAGCGTCAAACAGGTCGCCGAGTATCTCGATATCCACGAGAAGAAGGTCTACGCGCTCGCGGCCGAAGGCGCTTTGCCCGCCACCAAGGTGACGGGCAAGTGGCTGTTCCCGCGCGATCTCATCGATCAATGGATCATGGAATCGGCGCACGGTGGCGTACTCACCGATCGGCTGATCGTCGCCGGTAGCGACGACCCGCTGCTCTATCGCGCCATCATGCAGCTTGCCAACGAGATTCAGGCCCATGGGCTCGTCAGCTACAACAGCACCGGTACGCAGCTCGGCTTGTCCCTGCTCGCGCGCCGGCGCGCGGATGTGTGCGCGATCCATTGGGGACCGGCGGCGGAAAGTCAGCAACGGCACCTGGCCGTGATTCGCCCCTACCCGCAACAACGCGATTGGGTAATGGAGCGCGCCTTCTACCGTGAGCAGGGTTTGATTCTGGGGCCTGGCCTACGTCCCGCGGGGCAGGATCCAGCGCCGCTCTTCGCCGAAGGCGTACGCTGGGCGATGCGCCAGGAGGGCGCCGGCTCGCAACGATTCCTGCGCGAAGCGCTCGCCCATCACGGTGTCGATCCGGCTAGCCTCCGCGTCAGCGCGCGCGCCTATTCCGAGCGCGAAGCCGCCGCCCTGGTTGCGACCGGCCAGGCCGATGTTGCCCCCGGAGCGCGCGCGGCTGCGACCGAATTCGGTCTGGAGTTCTTCCCGATCGGCTGGGAGGCGTTCGATTTGGTACTGATGCGCGGCGTCTACTTCCGTACCCTGTTTCGCAAGCTGATCGAGCAGCTGCGCGGCACCGAATGCCAGCGCTGGGCCCAGCTCCTGGGCGGCTACGACTTCAGCGATGCCGGCAAGGTAATCTGGAGCGGGTGAGCACCGTCATCCGCCGAGGGCGATTTCGCCGTCGATGCGATGCGAGAGCTGGAGCCCCTCGATTGTCAGTGTCATCTGCGCTTTCAACGTCTCGTTGCCCTTGATGCGGCCGGCGTCAATGGCCCCGCGTACCGCGCGCTCGATCTCGCGCTGCGAGGTGATACCGACCTTCTTGAGAAACTTGCGGATCTCCACGTTCAGTGTTTCTTCGTCAAGCGAAGTGGTCGTCATAGCTCATCTCCTGTATGGTGAGATTCTGTTTCTTGTCGATCGCGGGTTGATGGGTCGCACGTTCCGGTAGCCAGACTTCGAAGGTGGTGCCGACGCCCACGCGCGATGCCACCGTGATGCGCCCACCGTGGCGGCGCACCAAACCGTAGCTCACCGACAATCCCAGCCCGACGCCACGCTGCGGATTGCGGGTGAAGAACGGATCGAAGATCTTCTGGAGTTGGTCCTCCGGTATCCCGGCGCCATCGTCTTGCACCTCGATCACGACACCGCCCTCTTCCGCGTCGCGCGTGCGCACGTCGATGTGTCCGCCGTCGGCCACCGCATTGCCCGCGTTGACAATGAGGTTGATCAGCACTTGCTGCAAATCGAACAGATTGCAGGTCACGATCCGTTGCGCCGTGAGCGCGGTCGCGACGTGAATGCCGCGCGGGCGAAGACCATACTCGACCAACGGCAGTACTTCTTTCACCAGTCGGTTGGCGTCGACCTCTTCGACGCTGCCGTCGGCAGGGCCCGCGCGCGCGAACTGAAGCAGACCGGTGACAATATGACGTATGCGCTCGACCTGTTGCGCGATGAGGTCGATCTCATGCCCCACCGGCCGCGCCGCCTCACCGAGTTCGGCCGCCAACAGCTCAAGATTACCCAGGATCACCGCGGCCGGATTATTGATTTCATGCGCAATGCCGGCTGCCATTTGCCCAAGCGCCGATAGTTTCTCCGCGAGGATCAGCTGTTCGCGCGTGCGTTCGAGCAGCTCGACGGTCTCCTGAAGCTTCACATTTTTCTTGGCGAGCTGCTGGGTACGCGCCGCGACCTTACGCTCCAGCACGGTTGCCGCCTGCTCAATCTCGCGATGATGTTCCTGCAAATGATCGAGCATGGCGTCGAACTGGCGCGCCAGCTCGCCGATCTCGTCTTGCGAATCAATCTTGCCAATGCGGCGGTCTGCGCCGTCGGCGGTGGCGCGCACCACGGCGGTCATGCGCTCGATCGGCTTGAACACTGTCCGTACGCCGCGCACGGCGATCCACGCGGCCAAACCAGTGGCGAACAAGAACAAGGCCAGCAGCCAGGCCGCCGCCTTCCAGCGCGCCTCCAGGAAGGGTTGCTCGGCGAACGCGACATGTAGTAATCCAATGCGTTGGCCATCGACGTCGTACAGCGGACCGTAGGCCGAAATCAAGGTGGCATGTTCGAGCTGATCACGCCCGACCCAGGAGTCTGCGCCCGGTGCCGGACGCACGGCAGCGGATACCGCCCCGAAATCGAGGTCGCCGATTTCGGATGTTGCGGCCGCGATGCGCTTGTTTTCCAGCACCAGCGACACGACCGGAACCGATCCGGCGTGGCGGGCACCAGCGCCAAACACGTGCTGGCGAATCGCGTCGAGCAGCGTGCGATTGTGATTGAGCATCACCGCGCCATCCAAGGCCATGGTCACACGACCTTGCGCGTCATGGATCGGCTGCACGAAGCGCAACATCAAAGCGCCCGGCTCCGTCTCCGCCGCCTCGCCGCCCTGGGGCGACAGGGCGTGCTTCGCCAGCACCGGGCTCTCGCGCAGCAGATCCTCCGCGCGAAAGACTTCGAGTGCAGCGCCAGCAATTCCGCGGGCGCCGCGATCGGTCAGCGGGCTCGGCTTGCTGCTGCGTTTGTGCCCGCCGCCCGCTTCAAACAGCCAGTCGCCCGCCACACCCGTGACGTGCAAGAACACGAAACCTTTGGTCTCGCGCGTCCGCCGCACCAGCCGCTCGATGCCGGCGGCGTCGGCGCGCTGCAGCACGGCCCGAAACTCGACAGACTCCGCCAGACGGCGCAGCTCGGATTGATACTCCTCTTGCACGGCGTGCATCGCGCGGCGCGCAAGCGCCAAATCATGACGCACGGTGAAGTGCAGGGTCTCCAGCGTGTAATTGTTGAGCCAGTAAAGCGTATAGGCGAGTGATGCGGCCATCGCCAACAACAGCGGCAAAAGCACCAACACCAGCAGTTTGTAACGCAGTGCCGACCGGTAACGCTGTTGCAGGGCCTGCCACACGGGTGCGTCTCCGTCTGGTGGTGCCGTGCGCCCGCCTACTCCGGCCGCGCGGTCTCCGGCCAGGCTGACAGCTTGCGCTCGAGCGTCTTGCGCGAGATGCCGAGACGCCGTGCCGCCTCGGACTTGTTGCCGTGCGCGGCGTCGAGTACGCGCAGGGTATGGTGTTTCTCCACCTGATCGAGCGTCCACTCGACCGGCGGACCGCCGGCAGTTACTGCCACCGCCTTTTCACTGTCGCCACCCAATGCGTCCCACGGCGGCCGCCCCAACAGCAGGGTGCGCTCGATCACGTTCTTGAGCTCACGCACATTGCCGGGCCAGGCGTAGTCCGCCAGACGCGAGAGTTCATCGCCGCTGAATGCATAGGGTGCAACATCAAGCTCCGCCGACAGCGTACGGCTGAAATAGTCGACGAGCGGAGGCAAATCTTCGAGCCGCTCGCGCAGCGCTGGCATGCGCAGCCGCACCACGTTCAAACGAAAGTAAAGATCCTCGCGAAACTCGTTGGCATGCACCACCTTCGCCAAATCGCGGTTGGTAGCGGTGACGAGGCGTACGTCGATCGGTAGCTCGCGATCCGCCCCAACTGGACGCACGCGCCGGCTTTCGAGCGCGCGTAATAGCTTGGCCTGCATCGCCAACGGCATCTCGGAGATCTCGTCGAGGAACAAGGTCCCGCCGCGTGCCGCGCTGAACAGTCCTTCGCGCGCCTGGTGCGCGCCGGTGAACGCCCCCTTGATGTGGCCGAACAGCTCGCTTTCGAAGAGTTCCGGCGCGATCGCCACACAGTTGAGCGCGACGAACGGCCCACGCCGACCACTGAACTGATGCAACGCCGCCGCCACTAACTCTTTACCCGTGCCGGTTTCACCCTCGATCAGAACCGTGCTCGGTGTCGGCGCGACACGCTGGATGATGCGATCGACCTCCTGCATCGCCGCCGATTGGCCGATGATCTCGTGCCCGCCTGGTTGGTGCAGTAACGCGCCTTCGCTCCCGCCATTGCGCGCACGACCGGTCGCCAGACAGCGCTCCACGGCGCGCGTCAATTGCTCGATGCGAAACGGTTTCAAGATGAAATCCGCGGCCCCGACTCGCAACGCGCCGATGGTCGCGTTGAGATCCGCGTAGGCGGTGACGAAGATCGTCGCGGTATCGTCGCCGGCGGCCCGCAAACGGTTGATCCAATCGAGCCCCGAACAACCCGGCAGGCTGATATCGACCACGAGGACATCGAAGCGACAGCGCCGCCGCAACTCCTCGGCGGCGTCGACGCAATCGACCGCCTCGACCAGGCCATACTCTTTGGCGAGCGCGCGCTGCAGAAAATTGCGCACGCCCGGTTCATCGTCCACGATCAAAACTGCACTGCAGCGCTTCCGTTGCGCGTCGACGCGGGAATCACGAACGTCATCGACGGATTTAGCGCTCGCCACATTGCTCATGGCGCTGCCTCCTCCTGACTGGTTATACCGAACGACTGTTCTTGGCGTGTCGGTCTGTTCGCCGCACGCGCCCGGATACCGTGCGCATATGTCTGCAAAGAGCCGGGGCTTTCAACCCACGATCCCATGTGTCATTTCGACACACGGGTGAGGCACGATGCGTCAATTTGACCCGGGTGTCAACGAACCCTAATGCCGCATTCCGAAAATACACCTAAGAATTTCCGCAGAATCTACTGGCACCGGAGTTGCAGTCGGCGAGTAACGACGCCACACGAGGGATAGAGATGCGCGCGGTGCATTTGCGCGTCGTATGGTCAATAACCGTACTCGCCATGGTGTTGGCGGCGCCAGTGTTGCGCGCGGCCGAGAAACCAATCTTGCGCTTGGCCACTACCACCAGTACGGAAAACTCTGGCCTGTTGCGCGAGATCTTGCCGACGTTCGAAGCGGAAACCGGCTATCGCGTACATGTGATTGCCGTGGGCACGGGCCGTGCGCTACGCATGGGGCGCGACGGAGACGTTGACATCGTCCTGGTGCACGCGCGTGCCGACGAGGAGAAATTCGTCGCCGCCGGATACGGAGTGGAGCGTCGCGACGTGATGTACAACGACTTCGTGATACTGGGGCCAGCGAGCGACCCAGCCGGCATCGTCGGCATGGCCGATGCCTCGCTGGCACTGGCACGCATCGCCGAGCGCGGCGCCCCGTTCATCTCGCGTGGCGACGAATCGGGCACCCATCGAAAGGAACAAGCGTTGTGGCAAACCGCCGGCCAGCAGCCGAAGGGGCGCTGGTACCATTCGATCGGCCAAGGCATGGAACAGGCATTGCAGATGGCCGACGAGCTTCAGGCCTATGTGCTTACGGATCGCGGCACCTGGCAATTTCTTCGCAAGCGGCTTGACCTTTCGGTGCTTGTACAAGGCGACACACGTCTATTCAATCCCTACGGCGTCATCGCCGTTAATCCCGCGCGCTTTCCGGACGCCAACTACCGCGGCGCTTTGGCGTTTATCGAATGGCTGACCTCGCGCGCCGGCCAGGATCGCATCAGTGCGTACCAAGTGAACGGCAACAGTCTGTTCTTTCCCATGGCACAGCAGGCGCGCCAAGCGCCGCCTTGATCCCATGGACAGCATCGGCGAGGCTAGCCGCTACGCCTTCGTGTTGCTGCTGTCAGGCGATGCGGAACTATGGAACATTGTTGGCGTTTCGTTTCGCGTCTCGCTCACCGCCATCTTGATCGCGAGCCCGGTGGCGCTGTTGCTCGCCTTCCTGCTTGCCTACGTACGCTTCCCCGGACACCGCCCGGTAGTCACGC
>CP070641.1:425490-432594 GCA_020354085.1 Pseudomonadota bacterium | reverse complement strand
TTTCTCGCACGCATGCTCGATGGCAATGCCGGCGCCCAGCGCGACGTCACAGATACTTGTGCCGGGCGCGGCCTCCACGGTCTTGCCTTGCGGGCAGATTTCGGGGTGAGGGAGAAAGATCAGCTTTGTCATACGTGCACACCCCGCGTCAAGCGGAGGTGTCGAACTCATCGACACGGTGGCCGCTCAAAGCCTTGCGGACACTTGCATCCATGCGCCGCTGGGCGAACTCGCGTGTCGCCACTTCAAGCACACTGATCGCCTGACGAATACCCTGCACATCAGTGCCATTGCGCGCAACGCGTAGCGCGTTGGTCGCGACCTCGATCTCGGCGCGCTCCTTTTCATCAAGCAGCCGTGCGTCGGCGGCCACCGCGCCTTGCACGGCCTCGATCAGGCGATCGGCGTCGACCTGCACCTCGCGCAGACTGCGTGCGGCCTCGTCCTCGTGCGCGTGCGTGAACGAATCGCGTAACATCTGTTCAATCTCCTGGTCGGTCAACCCGTACGACGGCTTAACCGTGACCTGGCTCTCCACGCCCGTGGTCTGTTCGCGCGCTGACACGTTGAGCAGTCCATCCGCATCGACTTGAAAACTCACACGAATGCGCGCCGCGCCTGCCGCCATCGGTGGAATACCGCGCAGCTCGAAGCGCGCCAGCGAGCGACAATCGCTGACCATCTCGCGCTCGCCTTGTACGACGTGCGCCAATAGCGCCGTCTGCCCGTCTTTGTAAGTCGTAAAATCCTGCGCCTTCGCGGCGGGTATGGTGGTGTTGCGGGGAATGATCTTCTCCACCATTCCACCCATGATCTCAATGCCAAGCGACAAGGGGATCACGTCAAGTAGCAACATTTCCTCACCCCGCCGGTTACCCGCCAGCACATCCGCTTGAATCGCCGCGCCGATCGCAACGACCTTATCCGGGTCAATGTCACTCAGCGGCTCCCGTCCGAAAAATTCCGCGATCTTGTCGCGCACGCGTGGAATGCGCGTGGCGCCTCCGACCAAGACTACGCCGTCAACCTGCTCACGCCGCACACCGGCGTCGCGCAAGGCGCGTCGACAGGGCGCAATGGTTTGCTCGATCAGGGGGTCGATCAAAGCATGCAGCTGCATCCTGTCCAATGTGGCTTCCCACGCGCCTTGGTTGGGCAGATCCACCACTACGCGTACGCCGTCGTTCGCACTCAGTGCCTCTTTGGCCGCGCGCGCATCGCGCAATAGGCGCCGCAACGTCTTATGATCGGCGTCATCAGGCACGCGCGCTTCACGCATCATCCATTCGGCGATCGCATGGTCCATGTCGTCACCCCCGAGCGCCGAATTGCCCCCGGTGGCTAGTACCTCAAAGACACCTTTGTGCAGCCGCAAAATTGATATGTCGAAGGTGCCACCGCCGAGATCATAGATCGCATAGACGCCTTCCGGGCTCTGATCGAGGCCATACGCGACCGCCGCGGCCGTCGGTTCACTCAGAAGGCGCATCACATTGAGGCCGGCAATGCGCGCGGCATCCTTGGTCGCTTGCCGTTGCGCCTCGTCGAAATAGGCTGGCACGGTAATCACCGCATCGCGCACCTCGCCCGCAAACGTCGCCTCAGCACGATGCTTGAGAACCCTGAGAATCTCTGCCGATACTTCGACCGCACTCACTGCCCCGCCGACCGTTTCGATGCGCGGCACATTCGAATCACCGGCGGCGAATCGATAGGGCATCGACTTTCCAAGCCGCTTGACGTCCTCAATTCCTCGCCCCATGAAGCGCTTCACCGACGCGATAGTATTGAGGGGATCGTCATGCGCCGCCGCCAGCGCATCGGCGCCAACAGTCACATTCCCCGATGCTTGGTAACGCACCACGGAAGGCAACAGATGGTGCCCCTGCTCGTCTGGCAGCGTTTCGGGCGCACCGTGACGCATGGAAGCAACCAACGAATTGGTCGTCCCAAGGTCGATGCCGACCGCCAGCCGTCGCTCGTGCGGCGCTGGCGTTTGGCCGGGTTCACTGATTTGTAAGAGCGCCATTGCTCGTGCTTGAAACCTGCGTCACGCCTGCCTCGGCGGGCGGCGGCGCGAAATGTTATTCGAGTTCCTCTTCCAATTCGCCAATTTCGCGTTCCATCTTAGCCAGAAACTGCATCTCCCTGATGGCATTCGTGGCCCGCGCGCGTCCGGGCTCGCCCTGCTCGAGCGCTTGCTGAAATTCCTGCGTCTTGCTTTGCATGCGCTGCCTCGTTTCCGCGCTCAGCGCTGCGAGACGCTCACGCCACGCCGTGTCAGAGCGCGCGGCCTCCAGTTGCTCCCGTAGCTCCATTTGCTCCATCAGGAAGTCAGGATCCATCTGGGTATCGGTGTCGTCGAGGGTCGCGACGCCGCTGAGCGACAGCAGATACTGGCCACGGCGTATGGGGTCCTGCAGCGTTTGGAAGGCCTCGTTTAGCAACGTGGTCCACTGCATTGCTAGACGACGCTCTTGGTCAGACGCATGCGCGAAACGATCGGGGTGGACTCGGCGCGCGAGCTCACGATAGCGCGCCCCGAGCACCATGGTATCGATGGCGAAGCCGATCGGTAACTCGAACAGCTCGAAATAGTTCTTGTGGCTAGCGGGCCCCAACACCGCGGCGGCCCGCGTCAGACGTTAAAGCTTTCGCCGCACCCGCAGCTGTTCTTGACATTGGGGTTACTGAACTTAAACCCCTCGTTGAGTCCTTCGCGCGTGTAGTCGAGTTCGGTCCCGTCGAGAAAGACCAGACTCTTGGGATCGACGATCAGCTTGACGCCGTGCGACTCGTATACCTGATCCTCCGGCTCGATGCGGTCGGCGTACTCGACCACATAGGCCTTCCCGGAGCAGCCGGAATTCCGCACGCCCAGGCGCAAGCCCTCTCCCCGCCCGCGCTTGGCGAGCGACGCCCGCACGCGCTCGGCAGCATTCGCGGTTAACGTTACAGCCATCACAACACCTCTTGTTCCAAAAACCTGTTGCGAGATTTACGCCGCGTCGGCGTCCTGTTTCTTCTTGCTTTGCAGGTCACTGATCGCGGCCTTGATCGCGTCCTCTGCCAATACCGAGCAGTGAATCTTTACCGGCGGTAGCGCGAGCTCTTCGGCGATCTGCGTGTTCTTGATCTGCGCCGCTTCGTCAAGGGTCTTACCCTTCACCCACTCGGTAAGCAAGGAGCTCGACGCGATTGCACTGCCACAACCGTAGGTCTTGAATTTGGCGTCCTGAATGACGCCTTGCTCATTGACACGGATCTGCAGTTTCATCACGTCGCCGCACGCCGGCGCGCCGACCATGCCGGTACCCACGTTCGGATCGCTCTTGTCCAGCGACCCAACGTTGCGCGGATTCTCGTAGTGATCCAGAACTTTGTCACTGTATGCCATGGCGTTTCTCCTAACTCGCTAATACCTTTTCTGTTCCAACCTAATGTGCGGCCCATTGAACCTTATTCAAGTCCACACCCTCTTTATACATTTCCCACAACGGCGACAGTTCGCGCAGCTTCGCCACTTTGTTCTTCACCAGCTTGGCGGTGTAGTCGATGTCCTCTTGCGTGGTAAAACGCCCGATCGTGAAACGAATGGAGCTGTGCGCCAATTCATCATTGCGTCCCAGTGCCCGCAACACGTAAGACGGCTCAAGGCTTGCTGAAGTGCAGGCCGAACCGGACGATACGGCGATGTCCTTGAGCGCCATGATTAGCGACTCGCCTTCGACGAAATTGAAGCTCACGTTCAGATTACCGGCGACACGCTGCTCCATATCCCCGTTGATGTAAACCTCTTCCATGTCACGCAACTCGGCAAGGAGGCGGTCACGCAACATGCGGATGCGCTCATTTTCAGCGGCCATCTCGAGCTTGGCAATCCGATAGGCCTCGCCCATTCCGACGCATTGATGCGTTGCGAGCGTGCCGGAGCGCATCCCGCGCTCGTGCCCGCCGCCATGCATCTGCGCCTCGATGCGCACGCGCGGTTTACGCCGCACATAGAGCGCCCCGATCCCTTTGGGGCCGTAGATCTTGTGCGCCGACAGGGACAACAGGTCGATGTTCATCGTGTTGACGTCGATCGGGACCTTACCCGCGCTTTGTGCCGCGTCGCTATGAAACAATACGCCCTTGGCGCGCGTCAGTTTGCCGATGGCGCCGATATCTTGGATCACACCGATTTCGTTATTGACGTGCATCACCGACACCAGCACGGTATCGGGACGAATCGCCGCCTCAATTGTCTTGATATCCAACAGCCCATTGGGCGCCGGGTCGAGATAGGTCACCTCAAAGCCCTTGCGTTCCAGCTGCCGGCAGGTATCCAGTACCGCCTTATGCTCGGTCTTACAAGTAACGATGTGTTTGCCTTTCTTGCCATAGAATTCCGCTACGCCTTTGATGGCAAGATTGTCGGCCTCGGTCGCCCCGGAGGTCCAGACGATTTCCTTTGGATCGGCGCCAATTAGCGCTGCCACATGGGCGCGCGCTTCTTCGACCGCGGCTTCCGCCTTCCAGCCGAAACTGTGGGAACGCGAGGCGGGGTTGCCAAACTCGCCGTCGGTGGTCAAGTGGCTACAGAGCTTTTCCGCCACACGCGGATCGACCGGTGTGGTCGCTGAATAGTCCAGATAAATCGGTTTTGTCATCTTCTCGTCCTACATCCAGTGTGACTTGCGCTCTCTCCCCGGGTCCATCATGCCATGGCTCTTCGCACCGCAGGGCGCAATTTGTGTAACGCCTGAACCAAAGCGGCGACAAATGCGTCCACCTGGGCCACCGTATTTCCTGCCCCAAGACTCACACGCATCGATCCGCGGGCCAGTTCCGCTGCCACTCCCATGCTGAGAAGCACCGGGTTCGGCTCCGCTCTACCGCTGCCACAGGCCGATCCGCTGGATGCCGCGAATGCAGCCCGATCCAGCTGCAAGAGCAAGGTCTCACCATCGACACCGTGGGCGGCAAAGCAAATCGTATTGGGCAGACGCTCGGCGCGTGCCGAAAACACCTCGATACCGCCAATTGCCCGTAGACTCGATTCCAAACGCGCCCGCAGTTGCGCGGTGGCCGCCGCATAGTCAGCGAGCGCCGCCTTTGCCAACGCGGCCGCGGCCCCGAAACCCACGATACCGGCGACATTTTCAGTTCCCGACCGGCGACCCTGTTCTTGACCACCACCATACAAGGCCGGTTCCAAATCGACTGCCTTGTCCGCGATCAAGGCGCCGACACCCTTGGGACCGTTTATTTTATGGGCGGACACCGACATAAGCTGAACACCCGAGGCGCGGAAACTGACCGCTATTTTCCCGGCCGCCTGAACCGCATCTGTGTGCGCCACCGCCCCAACGGCGCGCGCCTTTTCCGCGACTGCGCGGATGTCTTGCACGACGCCGGTCTCGTTATTGGCGGCCATGATGGAGACCAGCGCGACCGGCCCGGCCAACAGTCGCGCCAAGGCCTCGCCTTGTATCCGTCCCTCACCGTCAACTGGAACACGCTCCACCCGCCAACCGTCCGCAACCAATGACTCGGCTGCGTTGCTCACGGAAGCATGCTCGGTCGCCCCGAGTAACATTCGAGCGGGTTCACAGCGCGCAGCGAAACCACGGATTGCCAGGTTATTGGCTTCAGTGCCTCCGCTGGTGAAGACGACCTCCTGTGGATGCGCATCGAGCAAGTCGGCGACCTGCTCGCGCGCCGTGTCGATGGCGCTACGCGCCGCGCGGCCCAAGCGATGGATACTCGACGGGTTGCCGAATTGCTCGCGCAGAAACGGCAGCATGGTCTCGAGGACGCGCGGATCGAGCGGCGTGGTCGCGTTGTGATCGAAATACACGGGCATAGGTGAGGGCTGCAACCGTGATCCGGAAACCGCTTGGCGAAGCGCGCGAAAGACTTAGTGGGCGGCCGCCTGCAAGCGCCCGCGCTGGCGATTTGCCACTTCCTGCACGTGTGGGCGCGCAACCAGGTCGGCCAACGAAATTCCGCTCAGGAACTCGTAGATGCGATTGCTCAGGTCTTCCCACAACTGGTGCGTCAAGCACTCGTCATCGCCATCGCAATTCTTGTCGCCTCCACAGCGGCGCGCATCGATGTTTTCGTTGATGGCTACGATGATCTCGGCTACCGAGATCTTTGCCGGGTCCATCGCGAGGTTGTAACCGCCGCCTGGACCACGCACGCTATCGACCAGACCGCTGCGACGCAGTTTGGCGAACAGCTGTTCCAGGTAAGACAGGGAGATGCCCTGACGACGGGCGATATCAGCCAATGTCGTGGCGCCTTTATCGTAGTGCAGCGCCAGATCCAGCATCGCTGTTACGGCGTAACGTCCCTTGGTAGTCAGTTTCATGGCTCGGTACTCGGCTTGAATAGGGTTGAGATAATTCCCCCATATTCTCATACCTTATTAGATCAGTCAACTATTATTTCGTTCGTTCTGTCCGCTGGTCCTCCAGATTCGCCACGTCCAGTTCCGGAATATCCAAATCCACCTTGATTCCCGCCTTGTCCAACGCCGTCGACAAGACTCTCAATCGCTTATCGACCTGGTGCATATGATCCAGCATGCAGTCGATCGCGTGAGCGATCGGGTCAGACATGCCCGGCGTTTGCCCGTAGGCGTCAAAGCCGATTCGTTCTGCCATCGCCTTGCGTTGCGCGCTTCGGGAATCATCGCGCGGCCGAACGACATGTCCGGGGATGCCCACCACCGTGGCGCCAGGCGGTACGTCTTTGACCACGACAGAATTGGAACCCACCCGCGCACCGTCCCCGACGGTAATCGGACCGAGCACCTTGGCGCCGGCGCCAATGACCACATTGTTGCCCAAGGTCGGATGACGTTTTTCCTTGCGCCACGTCGTACCGCCCAAGGTTACGCCGTGGTACAGAGTGCAGTCGTCACCGATCTCAGCAGTCTCACCGATCACCACACCCATGCCGTGGTCGATGAAGAAGCGACGACCAATCTTGGCGCCCGGATGAATCTCGATCCCCGTCAGCCAGCGCGCGATTTGCGAAACAACCCGCCCCAGCCATCGCAAGCGCCAGCGCCACAAACGATGCGCGAGTCGATGAAAAACCAATGCGTGAACA
>CP070641.1:418277-425390 GCA_020354085.1 Pseudomonadota bacterium | reverse complement strand
TCGTAGAGCACAATGGTGTGCGCGGCACGCTGTTCGCGCTGTGGGCGCCCAACGCCGAGGAAGTTTCCGTCATCGGTGACTTCAACGACTGGCGTGCCCGTGAGCATAAGCTGCATCCACGCCCCGATGGCACCGGCATTTGGGAGGGGTTCGTCGCGGGTGTCGGGCCGGGCGCTCTCTATAAATATCATTTGATGTCGCGTCACCAGGGCTATCGCGTCGACAAGGCCGACCCTTTTGCGTGTCGCAGCGAGTGCCCGCCGAGCACCGCTTCTGTTGTCTGGACGCTCGACTATGAATGGGGTGATCGCGACTGGATGGCGCGGCGAGAGCAAGTCAACAAACTGTCGTCGCCAATGAGCATTTACGAGGTGCACCTCGGTTCGTGGCAACGCGTGCCAGAGGACGGTGGCCGGTCACTGCACTATAGCGAGCTGGCCCAGCGCCTGACCAACTATGTGCGCGAGGTAGGTTTCACGCACGTGGAGTTCCTGCCGGTGATGGAGCATCCGTTCTTCGGTTCCTGGGGATACCAAAGCACGGGCTATTTCACGCCCAGTGCGCGTTACGGTACGCCGCAGGAGTTCATGTATCTCGTCGACAGTATGCACCAGGCCGGCATTGGCGTGATACTTGATTGGGTGCCGTCGCATTTCCCGACCGATGAGCACGGACTGGCGTTCTTCGATGGCACGCACCTGTTCGAACATGCCGACCCAAAGCGCGGCTACCATCCGGAGTGGAACTCGAGCATTTTCAACTACGGACGTCATGAGGTGCGCTCGTTTCTCATATCGAGCGCGCAGTGCTGGCTCGAGCGTTACCACGCCGACGGTCTGCGTGTCGACGCCGTCGCGTCCATGTTGTATCTCGACTACGGGCGCAAGGCGGGCGAGTGGATTCCCAATGCCTATGGCGGCAAGGAGGACCTGGAGGCCGTGCATTTTTTGCGCGAGCTCAATGAGGCCGTGTACCGCGAGCACCCGGGCACCCAGACGATTGCGGAGGAGTCGACCGCGTGGCCGATGGTGTCGCGCCCGACCTATTTGGGCGGTCTCGGCTTCGGGATGAAATGGAACATGGGTTGGATGCACGACACGCTTAATTACATGTCGAACGATCCGGTGTACCGCAAGTACAGCCACGATCAGCTCACCTTCAGCATTTGGTACGCGTTCAACGAGAACTTCGTGTTGCCCCTGTCGCACGACGAGGTCGTGCATGGCAAGGGATCGCTGATCGGCAAGATGCCGGGCGACGATTGGCAGAAGTTCGCCAATCTGCGCGCGCTACTCGGTTACATGTGGACACACCCGGGCAAGAAGCTGCTGTTCATGGGATGCGAGTTCGGTCAGTGGCGCGAGTGGAACCACGATTCCAGCCTCGACTGGCATTTGCTCGAATTCGCCCCGCACCAAGGGCTCAAGCGCTGGATGGAGGACGTCAATCGCCTCTATCGCTCCGAAGGCGCGCTCTACGAGCGCGATTTCGGCAACGAAGGCTTCGAATGGATCGATCTGCACGACTGGGAAGCGAGCGTGGTCAGTTTCCTGCGCAAGGGCGCGAACCCAGAGAACTGTCTGCTCGTGGTGTGCAACTTCACGCCGGTACCGCGGGAGAACTATCGCGTCGGCGTGCCGCGCGGCGGATATTGGCAGGAGCGACTCAACAGCGATGCGCCGCTTTACGGCGGCAGCGGCGTTGGCAACTACGGCGGGGTGGAGGCCGCGCCCGTACCGGCGCAAGGCCGTTTTTACTCCCTCAACCTCACATTGCCGCCGTTGTCGGTAATGGTGTTCAAGCCGCCGACCGCCCAGGAAGGGCGCTAGGCGGCGCCATGGCCAATACCGCGACCAGCAAGAAGACGCGCGCCGCAACCGAGAGTGCTGTGACCGGTTCGACCGGTGGACGGCGGCGCGTTGTCATCGAAAACGTTCGACCACAGATCGACGATGGCCGCTTTCCGATCAAGCGCGTGGTGGGCGAGCGGGTCGTGGTCGAGGCCGATGCCTTTGGCGATGGACACGACCGTATTAGTTGTGTGCTGCTGTACCGGCGCGAACAAGATCAAGACTGGCAGGAGCTGCCCATGCGGCTGCTCGGCAACGATCGCTGGCGGGCCGAATTTCGCGTCGCTGAGATCGGGCGCTACCGTTACAGCGTAAGCGCCTGGGTCGATCACTACGAAACCTGGCGGCACGATCTGGAGCGTCGACCGGATACGGATCGCGATTTGCCGATGGTGTTACAGATGGGCGCGGCGCTCATCGAGGCGGCCGCACATCGCGCACGCGGTCTCGAGGCGCGCCGCCTGCAAGCGGCAGCCGAGGCGCTGACCGGCGAGGCACCGCTCGTTGAAAAGCGCCATGTGGCCGGGGACGATGAGAACGCGCGCCTAATGCATCGCTATGCCGAGCGGCGCTTCATCGCCGGTTACGAGCGCGAACTCACGGTCGTGGTGGATCGCGAATTGGCGCGCTTCTCGGCGTGGTACGAATTCTTTCCGCGTTCCTGCGGTGAGGGGAGCCACGGGCGGTTCGCCGATTGCGAGCCCATGCTCGATTACATTGCCGGCATGGGGTTTGATGTCGTCTATTTGCCGCCGATCCATCCGATCGGGCACAAGTTCCGCAAGGGGCGCAACAACGTCCTGACTCCCGAATCGCATGACGTCGGCAGTCCGTGGGCGATTGGCGGACCGGAGGGCGGGCACAAGGCGGTGCATCCCGAGCTCGGCACGCTCGAGGACTTCCGCCGCTTCGTCGCAAGCGCACGGGCGCGCGGTCTCGAGGTCGCGCTCGACATCGCCTATCAATGTTCGCCGGACCATCCGTACGTGCACGAGCATCCCCAGTGGTTCCGGCATCGCCCGGATGGCTCCATTCAGTACGCCGAGAACCCGCCGAAGAAGTACCAGGACATCTACCCGTTCGACTTCGAATGCGAGGCCTGGGAGAGTCTTTGGACGGAGCTGAAGAGCATCGTCGAGTTCTGGATCGAGCAGGGTGTGCGTATCTTTCGCGTCGACAATCCGCACACCAAGCCCTTTCCCTTCTGGGCATGGCTGATCGACGACGTCAAACGTGCTTATCCGGATGTTTTGTTCTTGGCCGAGGCCTTCACTCGCCCGAAGATCATGCACCGCTTGGCCAAACTTGGGTTTACCCAGTCGTATACCTATTTCACCTGGCGTAACAGCAAGGGCGAGCTGATCGATTACTTCACCGAGCTAACACGCGGCCAGGGGCGCGAGTATTTCCGACCAAACGTCTGGCCCAATACGCCCGACATTCTCAACGAGTACCTGCAATTCGGCGGCCGCGCGGCCTTCATGATCCGTCTGACACTGGCGGCGACACTCGCCGCGAGCTACGGCATCTACGGCCCCGCCTTCGAGCTTGCCGAGGGCGCGGCGCGTGAGCCGGGTAGCGAGGAGTATCTCGATTCGGAGAAGTACCAGGTACGCCGATGGCAGCTGACGCGCGCCGACAGCCTGCACGACTTCGTCGCCCTCGTGAATCGTATCCGGCGCGAGAATCCGGCTTTGCAATCCGATTGGGACTTGCGCTTTCACGCCGTCGATAACGACAAGATCATCTGCTTCAGCAAGACCGCCGAGGATCTCGAGGACATCGTGCTGGTCGTGGTGAATCTCGATCCGCACCATCGTCAGAGCGGTTGGGTGGAGCTGCCGCTCGATACCTTTAATATCGGTACCGAGCGCCCCTACCAGATGCACGATCTGCTGACCGGTGCGCGCTATCTCTGGTACGGAGCGCGCAATTACGTCGAACTCGATCCCCAGTCCGGTCCGGCGCATATCTTCCGCTTGCGGCGGCGGGTGCGACGCGAGCACGATTTCGATTACTTCCTGTGAACCGCATGGTAACCGAGAAGCGCGATCCCAAGGCCGCGGTGCTGGCCGACGATCCCTTGTGGTACAAGGATGCGGTCATCTATGAGGTGCACGTCAAGGCGTTCTTCGACAGTAATGGTGACGGCTATGGAGATTTCGCGGGGCTAACGGCCAAGCTCGACTACATCCAGGACCTCGGGGTCAACACCATTTGGGTATTGCCGTTTTACCCGTCGCCAATGCGCGATGACGGCTACGACATCGCCGACTACCGCAACATTCATCCGCACTACGGCACACGCCGCGATTTCCAGCAGTTCGTGCGCGAGGCACATCGTCGCGGCCTGCGCATCATCACCGAACTCGTCGTCAACCATACGTCGGATCAACATCCCTGGTTTCAGGCCGCGCGCCGCGCGCCACCCGGCTCGCCGAAGCGCGACTTCTACGTGTGGAACGACGACGACAAGAAGTTCCCCGAGACGCGCATCATCTTCACCGATGCCGAGAAGTCGAACTGGGCCTGGGACGAGGAGGCCAAGGCCTACTACTGGCACCGTTTCTTCTCGCACCAACCGGACCTCAATCACAACAATCCGCAGGTGGTGAGGGCCGTAACCAAAGTCATGCGCTTCTGGCTTGACCAGGGCGTGGACGGGTTGCGGCTCGACGCCATCCCGTACCTGTGCGTGCGTGAGGGCACCAACAACGAGAACCTGCCCGAGACGCATGCCGTGATCAAGGAAATGCGCAAGGTCATTGATGCGCACTACAGGAACCGCATGTTCCTGGCCGAGGCCAATCAATGGCCGGAGGACGTGCGCGACTACTTCGGGCAGGCCGACGAATGCCATGTGGCCTACCATTTCCCGCTCATGCCACGCATGTACATGGCGATCGCGCAGGAGGATCGCCATCCGATCACGGAGATCATGGCGCAGACGCCCGATATTCCGGAGTCGTGCCAGTGGGCCATTTTCCTGCGCAACCACGATGAGCTCACGCTCGAGATGGTGACCAGCCGCGAGCGCGATTACATGTATCAGATGTACGCCGCCGATCCGCGAGCGCGCATCAATATCGGTATTCGCCGGCGCTTGGCGCCGCTGCTTGAAAACGACGCAGCGCGCATCACGCTGATGAAAAGCCTGCTGCTATCGATGCCCGGCTCGCCGATTCTCTACTACGGCGACGAGATCGGCATGGGCGATAACATCTATCTGGGCGACCGCAACGGCGTGCGTACGCCAATGCAGTGGAGCCCGGATCGCAACGGTGGCTTTTCGCGTGTCGATCCGCAGCGCCTGTTCCTGCCGCCAATCATGGACCCCGTCTATGGCTATGAGGCGGTCAATGTCGAGGCGCAGGCGCGCGATCCGAGTTCATTGCTCAATTGGACGCGGCGCATGCTCGCGGTGCGCAAGACCGTGAAGGCGTTCGGGCGTGGACGTCTTACCTTTTTGCACCCCGGGAACCGCAAGATCCTCGCCTACCTGCGCGAATACGGCGACGAGGCAATCCTGTGTGTGGCCAATCTGGCACGTTCCGCGCAGCCGGTCGAGCTGAATCTCTCGCGCTTCAAGGGCTACGTACCGGTGGAGCTCCTTGGGCGCGTGTCGTTCCCGCCGATCGGTGAGTTGCCTTATCTACTGACGCTTCACCGCCATAGCTTTTTCTGGTTCCGTCTGGTCAAAGGCGGCGAAGTACCATCCTGGCACGAAGAGCATCTGGCGCCCGAAGAGTTGCCGGTCTTGGTATTGTTCGACGGCTGGATGAGCTTCTTCCCCGAGCGTGTCGTTCCGTGGCGCATCGGCATGGCGGAAAAGGTACGCGCACAGCTGGAGCAGGATATATTGCCGCGCTTTGTGGCGACCCAGCGCTGGTACGCGGCCAAGGGTGCGCCCATCGAACGCGTACGTCTCGCAGACAACGCGGTCTGGAGCGACTCGCACACCAGCTGGTTGGTGTCGATGTTCCAGATCGAAGCGCCGGGCATGGCGTCCGCCACCTATTTTATGCCGTTGTCACTGTTGTGGGAGGATGGCGAGGAGGAGCGGTTGCGTGGCGCTGCGGCCTTGACCATCGCCAAGGCCCGCCAGCAGGCGCGGCTTGGGGTGGTCGTCGATGCGTTGGCCGACGAGGAGTTCTGCCGTTTCGTCGTGCAGGCCATGGGTGAGAATCGTGAGCTTGCTTGCGCAAGCGGTGCGGTGCGCTTTAGCGCGACGCAAGCGTTCGCCGAGCTGGCGGCCTCCGATACGCTGTTGACCGTGCGCCAGCCGGCCGGGCAAGGCAGCAACACCGCGGTGCGCCTGGGCGAGAAGCTCTTCCTCAAGGTCTATCGCCACGTGCGGGTCGGCGTCAATCCCGAGCTCGAGGTCGGCCGCTTCCTCACGGAGGTCGCACGCTTCCCACACACCGTGCCAGTGGCCGGTGCGATCGAGTATCACGGCAGCAACGGTGAGACGCGGACGCTCGGCATACTCCAAGGCTATGTCATCAACCAGGGCGACGGTTGGCGATACACGGTCGAGTATTTGGGGCGGTTTCTTGAAGAAAAGCGGGCCAACAAGCGCGCATCCGAAAACGCGGCGGATGAACACGGCGGATCTCTCGGCCTCATGCGCACACTCGGTCAGCGCACGGCGGAGCTGCACAAGGCGCTAGCCAGCAGCGACGCCGATCCGTCGTTCGCCCCGGAGGCGATCACGCCCGACGACCTCGGTATGTGGCGCGACAACGTGCGGCAAGAGGCGCTCGAAACCTTGGCGCTCGTGGCGGAACGGCGCACCAAGTTGCCAGCAAGCGCTGTGGAAGAAATCGAAGCGTTGCTCAGGCAGCGCGACAAGCTCCTTCGCTATATCGATTCGTGCGTGCCGGAGTCGCTGGACGCGAAGAAAACGCGCTACCACGGTGACTACCACCTGGGGCAGGTGCTGCTCGCGCGCAACGACTTCGTCATCATCGACTTCGAGGGCGAGCCGGCGCGGCCGCTCGAAGAGCGCCGCCGCAAGCATTCGCCTCTGCGCGACGTCGCCGGCATGTTGCGCTCTTTCAGTTACGCGCGCGCCACCGCCTTGGGCCAGATCGACGTCGATCGCGACGAAGAGCGCGACGCGCTCGTCGCGCACGCCGAGGCGTGGGAGACGGAAACCCGCCGCGCCTTCCTCGATGCCTACGCCGAGAACCTGCGCGGCAGCGAGCTGCTCGGATCCTGGGACGCGGCCGTGCGGCTGCTCGATTTGTTCGTGCTTGAGAAG
>CP070641.1:410927-418177 GCA_020354085.1 Pseudomonadota bacterium | reverse complement strand
GCCGTCGCGATCCTTGACCTTTTTCTCTTTCAGCTTTTTCGCGGTCTCCGGATCCTTCCAGTTCTCCTCATAGGGGATGTTCACCTGGTTCACGGCCGCGATGTTGCCGCCGCGCACCGAGCGGATATCATCGCCCGAGTGTTCCTTCTTGGTGCGCGCATCGATGAATTGGATATCCTTGTTCTTGAGATTGCCCTTCACATAGTCCGTGGTGGCGATACGATCCTGCTGCACCTTGGCAGTAAACTTCGCGGCCGGCAATTTCTTCACCTGGTTCGTAATGGGCTTCTTGGCAGCCATCCAATCGTCTATTCCACCATGATAGACCTTGGCCTTCTCCGCGCCCAGGTACTCCAGGATCCAGAAGACAACATATGGCGCATTGTCGCCCTTGTCGTCGTAGACAATGATTTCGTTTTCGCGCGTTACGCCTGCTTCACTCAACACCTTTTCCATCTTAGCAACCGGCAGGACGCGATTGTTTACATCACGCAGCGCCTTGTCCCCACCTTTTTCGCCCAACGCGATCGCGCCCGGAATCAGGCCCTTCCTGAAATCCTTCTCCGCGCGCGCATCGATCAGCACGACACCCGGCTTGTCCTTGTTTTTCTCCACGTAGGCCGTATCGACGATCACCGAACCGCCGAATGCCGTCCCGACTGCACCGAACCCGAACACAACAGCTAACGCACTCGCACTGCAAACATTGACCATCCATTTCTTTGCCAACATAGATCACCTCCTCCTGTGCCAATTAACTACGTTCAGCGCGACCGGCATCGGTTTCGAGCGCCGGTCGCTCGCCACCTCGCTGCGAAGACGCTTCGCTGACATCCAACCCTTCGCGAAACTGCTGGACCAGCTGCATGATCGGTTCCACCGGATAGCGTCGCCGCCCGCCGGGGGTGCAGACGCTCGGTAGCTTGCCCTTGCGCACCCAGCGACTTACGGTATTGGGTGCCACTTCGAACAAGCGCGCGACCTCGCCCCGTGTCAGATAGCTCCTGTGCTCCTGCACCGCCGCATGCGCCCCCTTCGCCCCTGCGTAGGGTTTGACCCCTTCCCGCCGTCCGCCTCGCCACCGCGTGCCACGAACGTTACGCTGGGCACAAATCGGAGAAAATGATGCGTTTGCATCATTTGCTCCCGTGCCTCATGGGGTATGCTTTTCGGGTGTCCGGGCCCGACGTCGCGGCAATCGACTGCGGCGGGGTTATTCTTTGGGTACTCGTCGACGGTCGAGGTCAGCCGCATTGAATGCCGGGAGCAAAGCGACGTTTGTCTCAATCATCATCCCCAACCGCAACGGTGCGGGGACAATCGGCCGTTGTCTTGAGGCCGCACTCGCCTCGCGTTATGACGCTTTCGAAGTCATCGTGGTGGATGACTGCTCAACCGACGAATCGGTAGCAGTGGTCCAGCGCTACCCGTGCAGGTTGGTGCGACTGGCATACCATGGTGGTGCGGCACGGGCGCGCAACGTCGGCGCCGCTCACGCGGGCGGCGAGATCCTGTTCTTCACCGATGCCGACTGCCTGATGCAGCCGGACGCGTTGGCACTGGCCTGCCGCGCCCTTGCCGCCGCCGGCCCGCGCGCGGTGGTGGGCGGCACCTACACCTGGCTCGCGCACGACCGCTCCTTTTTTAGCGATTTTCAGTCAATCTTCGTGCGCGAGGCGGAGACCAAGCGTGCGCCCGCCGCCGACTATCTCGCGACCCATGCGCTCGCGATTTACGCCGAGACCTTCCGCCGCAGTGGCGGCCTACCCGAGGGGCCATTGCCGATCCTGGAAGACGTTGCCTTCAGTCACCAGTTGAAGCGTGCCGACTACCATTTGGTGCTCGATCCGACAGTCGCGGTGCGGCACATCTTTAATTTCACACTCCGGCGTTCGCTCGCCAACGCCTTTACCAAAGCACGCTACTGGACCATGTATTCACTCGCCAACCGTGACTGGCTGGCCGACTCGGGCACCGCCTCGCACGGCCTCAAGGCGAACGTCGCGGCATGGTTCATGTGTCTGCTTCTCGCGCTCGCCGGCCTCGCGACCGGTGACGCCCACTGGTTCGGATTGTTACTCGCCGTGCAGACCGGGAATCTCGGCTTCAACCGGCGACTGCTCGCTGCCTGCGCAACAGCCAAGGGGGCGAGATTCGCGCTCGCCGCCACGATCTATTACGCCTGCGTCTATCCCCTGGCCGTGGGCGCCGGTGTGCTTGCCGGCCTCGCTCGGTACCCGCTGTGGGAAGCGCGGCATGGGGTGCGTGCGTGAGGTATTCGCCATTTCGCCACCTGCCGTCGGTGCTGTGGAAACACCGGCCGATCCAGCTCACATTTTTTGTCACGCGCCGTTGCAACGCCCATTGTCCGTTTTGCTTTTACCTCGCCTCGACCAGCCCACCGCCGACGACCCCCGAACTGACGCTCGATGAGATCGAGCGCGTCGCGCGCTCGCTCAAGAGCCTGCTGTGGCTCGCCTTCTCCGGCGGCGAACCGTTCCTGCGCCGCGACCTGCCGGCGATCAGCCGCTCTTTTTATCGACACAATCGCCCGGCGATCATGCTGCTACCCACCAACGGCCTCATGCCCGAACTGATTCGCACGCACACCGAGGAGATCCTGCGCGATTGCCCAAAGAGCGTTGTGGCGGTGAAGCTCTCGCTCGATGGCGTCGGTGATTCGCACGATCGGCTGCGCGGTACGCCCGGTGGTTTCGCCAAGGTGATCGAGACCTACGAGCGTCTCGCCCCGCTGCTCGCGCGCTATCCCAACTTCGAGCTTGGCGTGAACACCGTGCTCTGCCGCGCGAACGAGAACGAGATGGACGCGATCGCCGACTTCGTCGCGCGCTTGAAGCACATCCGCACGCATACGGTATCGCTGGTGCGCGGCGATCTCAGCGACCCGCACCACAAACAGGTTGATCTCCAAAAGTACCAACGCATGAGCGAGCGGCTGGCGCGCGAGCTGCGCAACGGCAGCGCGCCGCTATATCGTTTTTCCGGCGGCGGCCTCAAGGCTGCGCAGGATATCTTGCAGCGGCGACTGATCCTGCGCGCGGCGCGCGAGCGGCGGCAGGTCATCGCCTGCCACGCCGGGCGGCTTAATCTGGTGCTGAGCGAAAGCGGCGAGGTCTACCCGTGCGAGACACGCACGCGTTCATTCGGCAACGTGCGCGGCCATGGCTACGATCTCAACGCCGTGCTGCGCACGGCCGCGGCGCGCGAGACGCTGCACTCCATCGGCCACGGCGAGTGCCACTGCACGCACGAGTGCTACTTCATCACCAATATTCTCTTCAACCCGCTGCTCTACCCGGCGTTGGCGAGGGAGTATCTGGCGCTGCCCCGTGCGCAGCCGGCGTCGCCATCCGCCGGTCGCGCGAGCGCCGAAACAGGCCACGACGTGCCCACAGCCAGAACAGGCTCCTGACCCCGAAGGCGGCCGCGCGCACGTCGCCGACCGTGCGCAGCCGCAACAATTGGCGCAGGAGATAGACCGGCCGCGAGTAGAAACGCCGGAACGCGAGCTGGCGAAGCTCGTGGAGCTGCTGGCGCGACATGCTATACGGCACAAACGCCGCACTCTGATAGGTGAAGTCGCGTTTGTCGCGTGAGATCGTGCCGTACTTTCCGGCCTGGTCATACAAATCGGTGCCGGGAAAAGGCGTGATGGCGTGGAAGTTGGCGAGATCGAGATCGAGTGACAGCGCAAAATCGATGGTCTGCAGGCCCTCCTCGTAGGTCTCACCCGGAATACCGAATAGAAACGGCATGCTCACGCGCAAGCCCGCGCGCTTGGCGGCGCGCACTGCGGCGCGGATTTGCTCGAGCGTCGAGCCCTTGCGTAGGGTGTTGAGATTCTTCTGCACCCCGCTCTCGCCGCCGAGCAGGATCGCCCAGCAGCCCGCTTCGCGAAATGCCGTGAGCAGTGGTTCGTCCACCTGATTGACGCAGGCCGAGGCAAACCAGGTGAAATCGAGCCGGCGGCGTTTGATTTCACGTGCGATTGCCAGCGCCCGGTCGTAGTCGGCGGCGAGCGTGTCATCGAGAATCTTGATCTCACGGTAGCCAAGCTTGAGGCAATGCTCGATCTCGGCCAGTACGCTGTCCACCGAGCGGAAGCGCACGCCGCGCGTGCCAGCGCGACGCTTGCGATCGATCTGAAAGCAGAACAGGCAATTGCGGTCACAACCGCGCGCGGTCATGAGCACCGTGACTGGCAGGTGCCGGTAGGTGCCGGGCGGCGGCTGATACGACCAGGGATCGTGCAACAGGTCGCGTGCCGGGAACGGCAGCGTGTCCAAGTCCTCGATCAGCGGCCGCGGTGGATTCTTCCGGATCTCGCCGTCGCGCCGGAACGCAATGCCCAGCACGCCGTCGAGTGCACGCCCCGATTCGAGGTGAGCGACCAGCTCCGGAACGGTCAGCTCGCCCTCGCCAGTGCAAACCGCATCGACGTCGACGCAATCGGCGAGGCAGCGCTCCTGCATGGCAATCGGATACGGTCCACCGGCACAGGTGAACATCCCGGCATCGAGCCGCTTGAGCTCGGTCGCGGTCATGAGCGCCTTCGGCCAACCAAAGGTGGTGGAGTAGATGCCAGCGAACCGCGGTTTGAATTCACCGATCTGCTGCATGATCTCGGCATGCGTCAGAAAGGCACCGTTATAGAAGCGCACTTCATGCCCGACCTGGCGCAACATCGCCGCCACATACAGGATGCCGAGCGGCTGCCAGTAGTTGATCTGCGAGCCCTTGGTCTCGCGCGCGAAGATCTCCTCGCGCTGCCACGCCGGAATGATGAGCGCGCATCTCATGACGCGCCCTCCATGGCGAGCGGTGCCACGGTGTCGATGTCCGCGCCCCGCCGCAGGATAGACTGTGCGGCCTCGAGCCCCGAGGCCATGACATGATCCATGTTGTAGTAGCGAAACAGACCGCCGCGGCCGGCAAGTTGCAGGTTTTGAAAACGTGCCAGGTACTCGTGCAGCACACGGCTGCGTTGCTCGAAACCGACATCGAACAGCGGATAGGCGGCCGGCACGCGCACTACACGCGCGTCGTGCAGCTCCGCGCGCCGCGCGAAGCCGAGCCGCGCAAGACTCGCCATCGTCGCGTCGATCAGCTCGGCGTCCGAGGCATTCCAGGTGGTATCGCCGCGGAAACAGAAGCGCTCGGTGACAAGCAGTGTGTAGCCGGGCGGCGCCATGGCCGTGCTCCAGTTGGTCGGCTCGTGCAGCCGTCCGAACGGGACGTCTTTCTCCGGGAAATAAATCCAGGTCTGCTCCGTCGCGCGCGCGCGATTGAGCATCACGGTCACAATCAGCAGATCGCGGAACCGCATCTGTGCCGCCACCGCGCGCACCTCCGCCGGCGCATGTGGGTGAAGTGCCTGCACCAGGCGTGTCAACGGAATGGTGGAAAGAAACTCGAGTCCCGTACGTTCGATCTCGCCCGCCGTCCGGCGCGCACCAACCCCCAAGATGCGCCGGCCGTCGTGGTGCACGCGCTCGATACGTGTGTCGGTCAGCACCGTGCTCGTCCGCTCGATCTCCTCGCGCAGGCGTTCGGCGATGCGCCCGATGCCAAGGCGCGGATAAAGAAAACGGTCGATGAGCGTCGGCAGCTCGCGACCCTGCTTCCACAAGGCACGGCGCACGGCGGCGCCGAGTGACAGGCCCTGGACGCGCTCGGCCATCCACTGCGCGCTTATCTCGTTACAGCCGATACCCCACACCTTTTCGCTGTAGTCGCGGAAATAAAGCTCGAACAATGGCCGACCGAAGTGCGCGACGGCCCAGTCTTGCAGCGAGACCAGCGGCTTCGGGCGCAGGCGCTGCGCGAAGCGCGCGCGCGCGTAACCGGCGAGGATGCCGGCGCTCGTACCTAGACCTAAGCCCGCCAGCGCGCTGCGTGCTTTGAGCGGATACTCGATCCAGCGACCGCGCAAGCGGATGCGACTCGAGCGCGGCACCGTGAGGAGCTCCGGTCCCAGCAGCTCGCGCACCAGCGCCTCGATGGCAGCATCGTGTGTGAAAAAACGGTGACCGCCGAGGTCGAAGCGAAAATCAGCGTGGGTAACGGTGCGCGCGAGCCCGCCGACCTGCCGCGCGCCTTCCAAAACTTGCACACCGCGCCCGGCGCGCGTGAGCGCGTAAGCGGCCGTGAGACCGGCAAGGCCAGCGCCAAGAACGATGGTCTCGTTTCTGTCCGACGTCACACGCGGGATCCTGTGATCACTGCGTTATCTTCAAGCAATTGACGGGCGGCGGGCACTTACTTGGCCAACAGCACCGGTACGTCGGCCATGTTCGCCACCGCTTTGCTGATGTCGCCCATCAGCAGCTTCTGCATCAGCGTGCGGCAGGCACCGATGATGATCAGCTCCGCACCTTCGTTCTTGGCAGCCTTGACGATCTCGTCGGCCACGTGGCCGAAGCCGATGAGCGTCTTGATCCTGGTCAGGCCACCTTGTTCGAGGGTCTTGCGGTGATGTTCCAAAACGACGCGCGACTTGCTAGCCAACTCTTTCATCACGCCGCTCGCTTCCAGGTCCTCGTGCAAGGTCGCGAGCTCGGCATCGCTGATACGATCATGCACCAGCGACTTGCCGCCCAGTTCATTGACGTGCAGCAGAACGACCTCCTGCGGCGGGCGTGCGGCAAACAACCGCAGGCAGGTGCTCACGCAGGCGTTACCGCCCTTGGACTCGTCTACCGCCAGCAATACTTTATTCATTGCACCCCCCGCGCGGCATCCGCCGCTCGCTTCAACAACGCTACCGCCCGTAGCCCCCGGCGCTCGCACCTCCGCCGCCGCCCCCATAACCGCCGGCACCGGCCTGCGCCTCCGCCTCCACCACCGCGGCGCGCTGTGAGGGACCCGTGTGGGACGACACGGCATAACCGAACAGAAAGCCGAGCCATACCCCGACGATCACGATGACCAACCACAGACTCGATTTCATGATCGCCCCTTAGGCGCGCCGCTTGCGCACTTTCCAGTTGAATTTGCCTCCACCCTGGGTTTTCTCCATCACCTCATCGCCGGTGGTGTCGAGCATGGCGGCGATCGATTCGCCGGAGGACGGGTTGTCGAAGAGGATCTCGATCACCTCGCCGTCCTTGATTTTCTCCAGTGCCTTCTTGGTATAGAGCTGGGGGTGCGGGCAGACGTAGCCGCACACATCCAGCTGATATTGGCCCTCGCTCACTTTGTTGAATTTCATGGCTTCACTCCTCAGATTT
>CP070641.1:403573-410827 GCA_020354085.1 Pseudomonadota bacterium | reverse complement strand
TTGCGTGGCCGCGACTTGGATCGGCGTTGCGTTAGCGAGGGCACTATGAAACAAGTCGAAGTCATGATGGTGCGCATCTATTTGTCCGAGGGCGAGAAGCTCATGAAGACCCTGTTCAGTCGCCTGCACGACGAGGAAAAAGTGCGCGGTGTGACGGTATTTCGCGGCATCGCGGGCTTCGGTCGCTCCGGCGTGGTGCATTCCGCGCGATTGCTCGATCTCGCCATGGACCTACCCGTGGTGATCGAGTTCTACGATGAACCGCAAAAGGCGCGCCGCATTCTCGAGCACCTGGAGAGCCAGCTGCCTGCGGGACACGTGGTCACGTGGTTGGCAGAGGTGAACGAGGGATAAAAGGAAACATGCTGGATCCGAAACTACTGCGCACCGATCTGGCGAGCATTGCCAAGGGATTGGCCCGTCGTGGCATGACCTTGGATACGGCGGCAATCACCGCGACCGAAGAGAAACGCAAGCGCATCCAAACCGAGACGCAGGAGCTGCAAGCCGCTCGCAACGCCAGCGCCAAGGCGGTTGGCCAAGCCAAGGCTCGGGGCGATGACGCCGCACCCTTGCTGGCTGAAGCTGGGCGCATCAATGAGCGGCTCAAGCAGCTCGAGATCGAACTGGCCGGCGTGCAGCAGGAAGTGGAGGCCATTGCCCTGACGCTGCCGAACATCCCGCATAGCACCGTGCCCGATGGCCGTGACGAGAGCGCGAACCAGGAGGTGCGACGTTGGGGCGAGCCGCGCAAGTTTTCCTTTTCGCCCAAGGATCACGTCGATATCGGCGCAGGGCTCGGCATGCTGGACTTTGACATCGCAGCCAAGATCGCCGGGGCGCGTTTCGTGTTTATGCAGGGCCCGCTGGCACGCCTGCACCGGGCGTTGATTCAATTCATGCTCGACCTGCATACGCGCGAGCACGGTTATACCGAGGTCTATGTGCCGTACCTGGCCAATGCCGCCAGCCTGCGCGGCACCGGCCAGTTGCCCAAATTCGCCGCGGACCTGTTCGCGCTTCAGGGCGAGCAGGGCTACTTCCTGATTCCAACTGCCGAGGTACCGGTAACCAATATCGTGCGCGACACCATCGTGGAGGCTGAACGTATGCCGCTCAAGTACGTGTGCCACACGCCGTGCTTTCGCAGTGAGGCCGGTTCTTACGGGAAAGACACGCGCGGCATGATCCGCCAGCACCAATTTGAGAAGGTCGAGCTAGTGCACGTAGTGGCAGCTGAGGATTCCTACCGCGCCCACGAGGAGCTGACGAGCCATGCGGAGAAGGTGTTGCAGGCGCTCGAACTCCCATATCGCGTGGTGACGCTGTGCACCGGAGACATGGGTTTTGCCGCCGCCAAGACCTACGACCTGGAGGTGTGGCTGCCGGGCCAGCAGAAGTATCGCGAAATTTCCTCGTGCAGCAACTTCGAGGATTTCCAGGCGCGGCGCATGCAGGCGCGGTGGCGTAATCCCAAGAGCGGCAAGCCGGAGCTCGTGCATACCCTCAATGGATCGGGTCTCGCGGTGGGGCGGACATTGGTGGCGATTCTCGAGAATCATCAAGAACAAGATGGTCGTGTGCGTATCCCGCAGGCATTGCGGCCCTATGTGGGCGGCTTGGAGTGGCTAGCGCCGCAGTGACTTTAGGTATGCGCCACCGTTCCCCTCGTGAGCCCCACCGGCTCCGACGGTTCGCGCGCGGCGGAAGATGTTTGTGTTGAGTCGTTTCAAGTCGATACGGGAATCGGGAAGGCGAATGCCAGGGCGAGTCGCGATCATGCTAGTCGCGACGGTTGCATTGCCTTGGGGGGCGTGGGCGGAGCCAATTTCCTCGCAAGAACGCGCCGCCGAGCACACACGGGCTGTCGAGCTGGCGCGTGCCGGGGACTATGACGCCGGCCTTGAAATATTGGCGCGTCTCCTCGCCGTTTTCCCCGATGACTACGGCTTGCGGCGCGACGATATCGTGGTCAGCGAGTGGAAGGGCGATTGTGACCGTGCCCTTGCCGGGTATGAGCATATTCGCGGTGCCACCCGCCTGGAGAATTACTTGGTAAGGGCGCTGGCAAACTGCGCCGTGCGCCGCGCCCAGGAGGGCGAATTCGACGTTGCGCTCGAACTGCTCGATTCGCTATTGCCGCACGCCCCAGACCCGTATCCACTGGAGCGGGATATGGTCGTTATCCTCGCTTGGCAAGACAAATGCGAGGATGCGCTTGTGCGCTTCGAAGGTATCCGCGCCGACAACCGCTACGAGCCCTATCTTGCGCTGGCAGTGTCAGATTGCTGGTTACAGCAGGGGCGGCGCAAAGAGGCCGCGGCGCTATTGGTCGAATCTCTACAGCGCTATCCCCAGGACACCAAGGTCCACCATGCGTGGCTCAAGGCCAATGTCGCGTTGCGGGTCGATGATCGTTTTGACGATGAACGCCACGCATTCGAATTGGAAACCGGTTCGGATCAGGATGATGCTGGTCTGCTCGAATGGCGTTCTCGCATGGAGCTCAGCACGCGTATTGCGGCGCGTACCCGACTGTTTGCGAGCTACCTCGTCACGCGTTCTGACGATCGACAATACGATGCGGGCAATCTGCACCGGGCCGGCATTGGCATCCGCCATCGTTTCGACGCGCAATGGCGATTCGCCCAGGAGTTTTCCACCGATCTGCGCAACAGTGGACAGAACGGCTCGACAACGGAATTGATCTTCGAGCCACGCGACACTTGGTTGTTTCGCGCGGCCTACGCGACCTTTGCGGAAGATCTGCCGTTGCGTGCACGGGCCGCGGGCGTGGAATCCGATAGGGCGTGGGGAGACGCTGAGTACAACAGTTTGGACTATGCCTGGTATGGGCGCGCCAGCGTGAGCTCGTACGATTTCACTGACGGCAACCAGCGCGACGCAGTCTATGCCACCATCGGTTACGCCTACGAGATGCTGCCGTATCGCGAGCAGCGCATCTACGGCGAGTACTACCAGTCGCGCAATACACGGGAAGATGCGCCTTATTTCAATCCAAGCCGCGATCGCAGCCTAGGTGTCGTGCACCGCACCGACTTCGTGTTCGACACGCGTTTTAAGCGCCACGTCGACAGTGTTTTCTTGACGCTTGCTCTCTACGACCAGGAAGGCTTCGACGGCAAGCCTAAATGGGCGGTGCGTTACGAGCAGGACTACGATTTTGACGAATTTCGCAGTCTGAACTGGGGTGTCGGTTACGCACGCAATTATTACGACGGTCTCAAGGAGGACGAGTTGAACGCGCAGCTGCGCCTGCTGTGGAGGTTCTAGTGCGGCGCGCATCCTTGCTGGCGGTCTTCTTGCTGTGTCCCGGCTTGATATTGGCCGGCGGTGAAATACCGGTCCTCACCTACCACGATATCGTCGAGCGGCCAAACGGCGATGCCTTCGCCGTCACGCGTGAGCAATTTCGCGCGCAGCTCGCCTATCTCAAGCGCGAGGGCTATCAGGCGGTGAGCCTCGCACAAGTCGAAGGCGCGGCGCGCGGGGAGTCGTCCCTCCCTGACAAGCCGGTGGTATTGACCTTTGATGATGGCCTTCGAAGTTTCTTGACAGAGGCTGTTCCGCTGCTGGCAGAGCACAAATTCGCATCGGTGCTGAGTGTAGTGACGGGGTGGCTAGACGGCGAAGATACGCCGCGCGCCTATCGCGGGCGGGTTATGAGTTGGGAGGAGTTGCGCACAGCGGCTGCGCTACCCCGGGTGGAAGTCATCTCGCATTCGCACGCGTTGCACCGTGGCTTGGTGGGCAATCCGCAGGGCAACGAATTGGCGGCGGGTGTTGTACGCATTTTCGATCCGGATCTGGGCTACGAGACGGATCAAGAATTCCGCCGCAGGCTCCGGACTGATCTGGAAAAATCACGGGAAAGATTGGTAGCGGAGCTAAAGCGCCCACCAATGGCGATCGCCTGGCCCTATGGCGCCTATAACCAGATCGGGGTGGAGGAGGCAGCGCGCGCCGGCATGCGCCTGCACCTGACACTGGATGAAAGGCCCGCAACCCTCGCAGACCTGCCGCGCATCAATCGCATGACTTTTCATCGTTATCGACGACTGTCAGATCTCGATGACATGCTGCGTTTTCGCAAGTACCGCACGGAGCAACGACGTTTCATAGAGGTTGAGCTAGATGCCTGGGCAAGAAAGGATGATGCCGAACAGGAGCAAATGCTGTCGGCGCTAGTTCGTCGCCTCGACCTGCTTGGTGTCAACACCGTCATCATTGATCCGCTAAGCCATGATCGGCAAAGGGCCTGGTTTCATACGCGGGCCATGCCAATGGCGGGCGAGGTGCTCAGCCGCTTGCTGCATCAGATCACGACCCGCAATCGCATCTTCCATCTGTACCTGCGCCTGCCGACCGAAATCATTGGACAAGACACGCTACGCGTCTATTCGGACCTCACGCGGCTCAACCGTTTCAATGGAGTGATCTTCGACGGTGCCCCAGACAAAAACACGGTCGCGCTCGTCGATGCGTTGCGCTATCAACAGCCGGCGTTGTTGGTCGGTTGGATAGGGGACGCGCCGCGGAATCTGACGCTCGACTTTCGCTTGGTCGAACTTGATACGCATCTCGACGGCGAGACACTTGCCGCCCGTGCACACAAGGAACTCGCAAGCGCGCGTATGCCGGTGCATTTCATGCTTTCTCCAGTACGCCGAGAGAGCGAGGCTGCGCTGCTAGCGGCCATGCGTGTCTTGCGCGCGGCAGGTGTCGCGCACTATGGATACGGCGGTGATGACTTTTTCTCGAACGTGCCCGATGTGATGCGCGTAGTGACGGAGTTGCGCGCCCACACCATCATTGACAAGTCGGACGCGACGCAGGGCATGCGCCGGGGCGGATCATGAACGCGCTTTTTTGGTTCGTGTTTCTATATCCGCTGTTCATGGCCATTCTTTGGATGATGGGAGCACTGGTGTTCTTCGTCCGCCGCGAGCGTGGCCCGAGACGCCCACCGACACTCGGCGTCCACCCGCGAGTGGCGATCTTAGTCCCGTGCCACAACGAGGAGATCGTAATACGCGACACGATCTCACAGTTGATGCAAAACCATTATCCAAACTTGGAAATCATTGCCATTGACGATGGCAGCAGCGACCGGACGGCAGAGGTCCTGCAGGAGCTGACGAAGGAGTTCGACAGGCTGCGCGTTGTCACCTTGACGCGCAACTACGGCAAGGCGATGGCGCTACGCGCTGGGGCGGTAGCGGCCTCGGCGGAGTTCTTGATGTGCATTGATGCGGATGCGCTGCTCGACAAAGACGCGCTGTTTTGGATGATGTGGCATTTTCTGCATGGTCCGCGCGTGGGCGCGGTTACCGGTAATCCACGCGTAATCAATCGCACCAGCTTGTTGGCGCGTATTCAGATTGGCGAGTTCTCGGCGATCGTCGGGATGGTCAAGCGCACCCAACGCGACTTCGGGCGGGTGTTTACGGTATCGGGCGTCAATGCCTGCTACCGGCGCGCCGCGTTGCATGAAGTGGGTTACTGGTCGCCGGAGACGGTAACCGAGGACATCGACGTCAGCTGGAAGTTGCAGCTCGCCTACTGGGACGTGCGCTATGAACCCATGGCATTAACCTGGATCTTGGTGCCGGAGAGCGTGCGCGCGCTCTGGCGGCAGCGGCTTCGCTGGGCGCAAGGCGGCCTGGAGGCAGCACTGAAGTTCGGCAAAGCGATGCGCATCTGGACCAAGCGTCGCATGTGGACAGTTTACGTGGAATATTGGGTCGGTGTGGCGTGGTGTTACGCGTTCGCTTTTACGGTTTTGTGCTGGGCGGCGACGAACTTTCTGCCGCGTGGGGTGTGGCCGGCAGCGCTGGCGGTGCCGACGCTGGTCCCGGGGTGGACGGGTGTCGTGCTGGGCGTCACCTGTCTTGCACAGTTTTCCGTTGGCTTGTTGATCGACGGTCACTACGAACGCCGTGGTCTGTTGCGCTATCTGTATTGGGCGATTTGGTATCCGGCTGTGTACTGGCTGATCAATGCCGCGACCACCGTGGTGGCGGTGCCCAAGGGACTATTGCAGCGCGGCAAGACCCGATTCGCCACTTGGAAGAGCCCGGGTCGCCGACTTCGTGATCTTCTATTGGCGCGGCGGGTGCGGCGCGGCGAAGAGCACCGCCATACATTCGGCGAAAATGTGTTGGTGGCGGGGTCACGGCGCGCATTGGAAGTGCTGCTCACCACGCTATTCTGGGGCCTGTGGGCGTATTTGGTGGCGCCGATGCTGAGCCTGTTCCTGTGGTTCGGTGGCGTATACCTGTTCGTCGATCGCATGATCGTGCTCGGCGGCTATGAGGCGTTTGCCCGCGAACTCGCAACCTATTCGGCAGTGGTCATCGCCATGTGGGTGGCATTAACTGGTTGGGTGATCTGGAATCAGTTGCGCTACGGACGGCGCAACCGGCGCACCGTTATTCCCCGTCATGTATCCGAAGCCGAGATGGCGCGCAGTATGGGGCTTGCGACCGCTTGTGTGGGGGCGCTCCGGCGCAGTCAGACTATCGCGTTGCACTTTAGCCAGGAAAAACGGGTAATCGTTGACCGCGCATCTGAGCGAACAGCGCGGACTCCATGCGCGATTCGAAAACGTCTCAGGGCCGGTTAGGATGGCAGCGGGACGCGTGCTGCGTGAATTGGCCAGATCAGGCACAATTGCGGCGTGCAGCCCAGTTGGGAGGGGTGGCCGAGCGGTTTAAGGCACCGGTCTTGAAAACCGGCAGGGATTAACGTCCCTCGTGAGTTCGAATCTCACCCCCTCCGCCATCACTTATTTTGTAGGATAATTGCCCAGTTGCTCCGACGGAGGCAGCGGCGACACATTCAACCCGATACCAAAGGAAATGGGGGGGCGATATGGGGCGAACCAGGACACCGGAGAGAGGCAAAGAGGCGGGCACGCGGCGTAGAACGGCGCTGGCGAAGCCCGCCGAGAATCTGGGGGTCGATGAGCAACGTTGGCGCATGATCGCGGAAGCTGCCTACTACCGCGCGCAAGCGCGTGGATTCAAAGATGGCGATCCGATCGACGATTGGTTGAGCGCCGAGCGTGAGATCAATCGAATATTGCCCAACCCGCAACAGCAACGACGGGAGCTAGCGGCGCACGCAAAACTGCGCGAGGAGATTGCGCAGCGTTTGGCGGAGGTGCGGGATCAACTTAGCGCGGAGACCGTACGCGACGCCTTGCTCCATGCCCGCGAGCGGTTAAAGGCG
>CP070641.1:396109-403473 GCA_020354085.1 Pseudomonadota bacterium | reverse complement strand
GAAACAGAAATCTTGAAGCGCGAACTTATCGGTCAACGGTCTCAGTAAACGATGCCCAATTCCGAATCTACATCGTCCAACCCCGCGGGCCCCGGGCAGCGCCTGCGCCAGGCGCGCCTCGAACAGCGTCGCACGCCGGAGGACGTCGCCAAGGAATTGCGACTGTCGCCGAAACAGATCGTCGCATTGGAGGATGACGACTACGCCAGCCTGCCTGGCGCCACCTACATTCGTGGTTACCTGCGTAGCTATGCGCAACTGCTGAGTTTGCCGGCGGACGACGTCATCGCCGCCTACAACCGTGCCGCAGCGCCCGTGCGCAGGCCAGCGGAGCCTGCGGTTGCGGTCGCGCAACCCCCGCCGCAGCTGACGAGTTCCGACCACAAAGTGAAACTCGGGAGCTGGATAGTCGCCTTGGTGGTCGTGGGGTTCGCGTTCGCTTGGTGGTTTGGGCGGCCGCCTGAGCGCCAACCGCAGATCCCGCCGCCGGCGAGTGTGTCGCCGTCGCCTTCTGAATCTACGCCAGCCGTCGGTGGGGAACGCGTGGAGCCGGGGGGTGTTGCCGCCACGCCGGGAGCCGTGCCACCGCCGGCGACGACCGCCACAGGCGAGACGCCGAAACCGAAGGCGCCAACTGCTGCGACCACAGCCCAACCAGTTGTACCGGCGATGCCCGCGAAACCGCCGGCGCCGACCGCCGCAGGCGAGCCGCCGAAACCGATGACGCCGGCTGCGGCGACCACGCCACAGCCAACACCTCCGGTGACGCCCGTCAAACCGCCGGCAGCCACACCGGCGCAACCGGCGCGGGCCCGGTTGGTGCTGCAGATGCAAGCGGATTCATGGGCCGATGTGAGCGATGCGAACAGTCGTCTGCTGTATGAGACCGTACCGGCGGGTCGTACTGTCACGCTCGAGGGCGTGGCGCCGTTTCAGGTATTCCTCGGCAACGCCGAGGGTGTACGCGTAGACTTCAACGGACGCGTTTTCGATTCGAGTCCGTACCGCCGCGGGCCCACGGCTCGCTTCACGCTCGGCACCGAGGGACGCTGACGTGTTTTGCGCCAACGATATTCATCGCCGCAAGAGTCGGAAGATACATGTCGGCCCGGTGGCGGTTGGTGGCGACGCCCCGATCAGCGTGCAGAGCATGACCAATACGGAGACTACGGACGTCGCGGCAACAGTCGCGCAGGTTCGTGCGCTCGAGGCCGCTGGCGCTGACATCGTGCGCGTGTCGGTGCCAACGATGGAGGCGGCGGAAGCATTTGGCCAGATCAAGTCGCAGGTCACCGTTCCGCTCGTAACGGATATCCACTTCGACTATCGGATCGCCCTGCGCGTCGCCGAATTGGGGGCTGATTGCCTGCGCATCAACCCGGGCAATATCGGGCGCGAAGACCGGGTGCGTGCGGTGGTCGACGCGGCACGCGATCGCGGCATCCCGATCCGTATCGGTGTCAACGCGGGTTCGCTCGAGAAGGACTTGCAGAAGAAATATGGCGAGCCGACGCCGGAAGCGTTGGTGGAGTCGGCCATGCGCCACGTCGAGATTCTGGAACGTCTCGGCTTCAAAGATTTCAAAGTAAGCGTCAAGGCCTCCGATGTGTTCTTGGCGGCGGGTGCCTACCGGGAACTGGCGCGTTTGATCGAGCAGCCACTACATCTCGGGATCACCGAGGCTGGCGGCCTTCGTTCGGGCGCGGTCAAATCGGCAATCGGGCTCGGCATGCTGCTCGCGGAGGGCATCGGCGACACCATACGCGTGTCGCTCGCCGCCGACCCGGTCGAGGAAGTGCGCGTCGGTTTCGACATCCTCAAGGCGTTACACATTCGGAGCAAGGGGATAAACCTCATCGCTTGCCCGTCGTGCTCGCGGCAGGAGTTTAATGTAATCGCCACCGTCAATGCGCTTGAGGCACGGCTTGAAGACATACGCGAGCCGATCGACGTTGCCGTTATCGGTTGCTGCGTTAACGGACCCGGCGAAGCGCGCGCCGCACACATCGGTTTGGCGGGTGGGTCGCCGAGCTTGTTGTACGTGGACGGCAAGCCTGATCACAAGGTGGATAACACCAGACTTGTGGAGGAACTCGAGCGCGCGGTGCGCGAGCATGTCGACCGGCGCAAGCAGGCGGATGTTGCGCCGACCGACGTCGCCGCCAAGAAAGCCAGCTGAGGGCAGAGGATTGAGCAAGCACATCCAGGCCATTCGTGGCATGAATGACCTGTTGCCCGACGATCTGGTTTGGTGGCAACGCATCGAGGAACAGGCGCGTAGCGTGCTGCACGCCTATGGTTATCGTGAGATACGTTTCCCGGTTCTCGAGAAGACCGATCTCTATCGGCGTTCGATCGGCGAGGTCACGGATATCGTCGAGAAGGAGATGTACACCTTCGAGGACCGCAACGGCGAAAGCCTGACGTTGCGGCCTGAGGGCACCGCGGGTTGTGTGCGCGCCGGCATCGAGAACGGAATCCTCCATAATCAAGTGCAGCGACTTTGGTATCTGGGCCCGATGTTTCGCCATGAGCGACCACAGAAAGGCCGCTACCGTCAGTTCCACCAGATCGGCGTTGAAGCCTTCGGCATGGCGACGCCCGATCTGGACACCGAGCTCCTGTTGTTGTGCCAGCGCCTGTGGCGCGCACTGGGTGTCGACGGCCTCACCCTCGAGCTCAATTCACTCGGCACATCGCAGGCACGCGCTGCGTACCGAGAGGCGCTGGTGGCGTATTTGCAGGGGCGCCTCGATGAGCTCGACGAAGACAGTCGGCAGCGCCTGCACAAGAATCCGCTGCGCGTACTGGATAGCAAGAATCCGGCGATGCAACCGGTAATTGGCGATGCCCCGAAGCTCACCGCGTATCTCGACGACGTCTCGCTCGAGCACTTCGCGACACTCGGTAAGATGCTTGCGCAGGCTGGCATCAAGTTTGTACACAATCCGCGTCTAGTACGCGGGCTGGACTACTACACGCGCACGGTGTTCGAGTGGACAACCGATCGGCTCGGCGCGCAGTCGGCAGTTTGTGCCGGTGGCCGCTACGACGGCTTGGTGAGTATGCTCGGTGGCCAGGATACCGCGGCGGCGGGATTCGCCATTGGCCTCGAGCGCCTGGTGGAACTGCTCCAGCAGAAGGGAGGGGCGATCGAAGCCGCCAGTCGGCCGCAAGTGTATGTGGCGATTGCAGGCGAAACCGAGGAAGCGACGCAAGGACTCGCGTTGGCCGAGACGCTGCGCGAGGAAGGTTTCCGCGTGGAGTGCCACTGTGGTGGCGGGAGTCTCAAAAGCCAACTCAAGCGCGCTGATCGCAGCGGCGCTAAGCTGGCAATCCTGATCGGACGCGATGAGATTGCGCGCGGGGAAGTCGGCGTCAAGGTGCTGGCGAGCGGTGCGCAAGAGCAGATTGGACGCGGGGAGCTCACCGCCTATCTGCGATCGCGGCTAGTTTGATATATAGTGCGCGCACCCAACGCGCGCGGAGAGTCATTGTGAGCGCATATACCGACCAAGAAGAGCTAGACAAACTCAAGACCTGGTGGAAAGAGTACGGCACGGCGCTAATCATAGGCGTGGCGATCGGCGTCGCGCTTCTGTTCGGCGGCAAGTTCTGGAAGTCGTATCAGGAACAGCAGCGCCAGGAGGCCTCGGCGCTCTACGAGCGCATGCTGAGCGCGCAACGTCGTCAAGACGTTGGCGCGGTGCGCGACGCTGGTAACAAGCTCGAGCAAGACTACAGTCGCACGCCCTATGCCGCGCTCGCGGCACTGACGCTTGCGCGGACCGCAGTGGAGGCGGGTGACGTGGCGGGGGCACGGGCACAGCTCGACACCGCTATAAAACTCGGTGGCGGTACCGCGGTGGAACATGTTGCACGCTTGCGGCTTGCGCGCCTCATGCTCGATGCGCGCGAAGCCGATTCGGTGTTGGCGTTGATCCCAAGCAAACAGGTTGCAGGATTCGAGGCGGACTACCTTGAACTCAAGGGCGATGCCCTGACGGCGCTCGGCAAGCGCGCCGATGCGGCAGCGGCGTATCAAGAGGCGGCAAAGTACGCGCGCCAGGGGCGCGCAGCGACGTCTCTCACTCTCAAGCTCGATGAATTCTCAGCAAGCAACCCGAAAAACCACTAGCCGCGCGATGCGTATTGCAGTGATCGTGAGCGTGGCAGCGCTGTCCTTCGGTTGCGCATCACGCAGTTCGATCGAGGTCGAGAAGCCGGCCGAACTGGTTGAGTTCACGGCCGAGCGAAAGGCAATGTTTCTGTGGGAACACGGCATCGGTGAGGGAGCAGGCAAGGCCTACCTTCATCTTGGGCCCCGTCTGGACGGTGAGGTCATCTACATTGCCGGCCGCGCGGGCCAGGTGAGTGCGCTGCGCGCGGCTGATGGCAAGCGGATCTGGCGTATCGAACTCGACGTCCCGGTGAGTGCGGCGGTCGGCCTTGGGGATGGGCTGGTATTGGTTGGCACGGACAAAGGCAAGCTCATCGCGCTCGAGCAACGTAGTGGTGCACGGCGCTGGGAGGCGACGCTACCGACGGAGATACTGGCACCGGCGACAGCACAACGTGGTGTCGTGGTAGCACAAACGGGAGATGGCAAGGTCGTCGCACTCAGTGCGTCGAGCGGCAAGAAGTTGTGGACGTTCGAGCGCAGCGAGCCGGCTTTGTCGCTGCGCGGCACGAGCAGCCCCCTGATTCTCGGGCAGTATGTCATCACCGGTTTTGCCAACGGCAAGATCGTCGCGCTTGAAATCAGTGACGGACGGCTCGCCTGGGAGTTGCCAGTGGCACAGCCACGCGGTCGCAATGAGATCGAGCGCCTCATTGATATCGACGCCCCATTATTGGTGGTGGGCGGTTCGTTATACGCCGCCAGCTACCAAGGGAAGATCGTAGCGGTAGATCTGCAAAGCGGGCGACTGAACTGGTCGCGCGATGCGTCCGTGTTCAACGCGATGGACGCCGACTCGCAGTATATATATCTGAGCGATGACAAGGGCATGGTGACGGCACTCGACCAAAAGACCGGAACCAGCGTCTGGCGGCAGGAGAAACTGCGCGGCCGGCGCGTGTCCGCACCCACGCGGGTCGGCGAAAACATCGCGGTCGGCGACTTTGAGGGCTACGTACATTGGTTGGCACGCGATGACGGGCGTTTTGTGGCGCGGTTGCGGGTAAGCGGTGACCCGATTCTTTCTACCGCCGTCGCACAACGCGGTGTGCTCTTTGTCAGCGATCAGAGTGGCGCACTCGCGGCCGTGACCGTGCAATAATCCCGCAAGCGCAAAAACTGCCGGTCTTCGGCTGATTGCGCCGCAAATTCATATAGTCATGAAGCCCGTGATCGTTATCGTGGGCCGGCCCAATGTCGGCAAGTCCACGCTGTTTAATCGCTTAACTCGAAGCCGCTTGGCGCTGGTGGCAGATGCCCCAGGCCTGACGCGCGATCGTCAGTATGGCGATGGCCGCGTTGGCGACCGACCCTATCTGGTGGTTGACACAGGCGGTGTCGCCGACAGGCTTGCCGGGGCGCTCGGTGACGACATGACCAAGCAAACGCAACAGGCGATCGCGGAAGCGGACGCGGTGCTTTTCGTCGTTGACGGTGCCTCTGGATTGGTGGCGAGCGAACGCGAGCTTAGCGCTCAGCTACGGCGTAGCGGCAAGCCCATCTATGTCGCTGTCAACAAGGTCGAAGGACGTGAGCCGGAGACGGCCATTGCTGAATTTCATGCGCTAGGTCTCGGTGCACCGAGCGCAATATCGGCGCGCCACGGCGACGGTGTGGCGGGGTTAATGGAGCGCGTGCTCGTCGGCTTGCCTGTGGTGGATGAATCGGGTCCGCCGGCGGACGTGCCCAAAGTCGCGATTGTGGGCCGACCAAACGTCGGCAAGTCCACCCTCGTCAATGCCTTGTTGGGCGAGGAGCGGGTTATTGTCTACGATGAGGGCGGCACCACGCGTGACGCGATTCACGTACCGTTCGAGCGCAACGCCCAGCAGTACGTGTTGATCGACACGGCCGGTGTGCGGCGTCGCACCAAGGTAAGCGAGACCATCGAGAAGTTTTCGGTGGTCAAGACGCTGCAAGCAATCGATGAGTCGGATGTATGTATATTGGTGATCGATGCCCACGCTGGCGTGGGCGATCAAGACGTCGCGCTCGCCGGCCATATCCTGGAGCAGGGACGCGCCTTGGTCCTGGCCATCAACAAATGGGACTTGCTCGATGTTGCGCAGCGCGCTTGGGTTAGGCGTGAAGTGAATCGCAAACTGCCGTTCGCGGACTACGTGCGTGTACATGAGATCAGCGCCAAGCGTGGCAGCGGCTTGGCGCCGCTCTTCGACTCGATTCGTGAGGCCTACGCGGCGGCCTGCGTCGCCATGAGTACAGCGCGGCTCAATCGCATCCTCGGCGCGGCGGTGCAGGCCACGCCGCCGCCCATGCTGCGCGGTCGCCGTATCCGGCCGAAGTATGCCCATCAGGGCGGGCGGCGACCACCGACGATCATCGTGCACGGCAACTTGGTGGATGAGCTTTCGGATGCCTACCGACGTTACCTGGCCAACGCCTTTCGGCGCGCGTTTGGTCTGGTTGGCACGCCGGTGCGCATTGAATGCCGGGCGGAAGACAATCCGTACCGGCCGAAACGCGCTGTCCGTCGCGCCACACGGCGCCCTGCGCGAGCGAGGTCGCGCGTCAAGCAACGTGTTTAATTGCATGAAAATAATGGAAAAAGTTTCTGGACGAGACCCGCTGGTGTGCTTCAATTAAGCCATCGGGAGACAAATCTCGCTAGCGGTGCATGGACGGATAATAGAGCGGAACGCCGCGGGGCGCGTCCGAAATCCAGCAACAGTGACTGCATATCAACGTAACGCGCTTTCGACCGGCTACGAGCTGGCGGAGTACCAGATCGAGTCGGTGCTTGGCCATGGCGGCTTTGGTATCACCTACCTGGCGCGCGACACCGCGCTCGGGGCATTGGTGGCGATCAAGGAATATTTGCCGCATGAGATCGCGACCCGTGGTGGCGACAAGACCCAGATCCTGCCACACCCGTCACGCGAAGCGGTGCGCGACTACCACTGGGGTCTCAAGAACTTCGTGAAAGAGGCGCGCGCGCTCGCGCACTTCAAGCATCCGAACATCGTACGCGTGCTGCGTTTCTTGGAGGCCAACGGCACGGCCTACATGGTGATGGAGTACGAGAAAGGAGCGAGTCTCGGCGAGTACCTCAAGCGCCATGGTCCGCGACTCGATGAACAAACGCTGTTGCGCATCTTCATTCCGATCTTGAACGGCCTCAACGCGGTGCACGAAGCCGGCATGCTGCATCTCGACATCAAGCCCG
>CP070641.1:388520-396009 GCA_020354085.1 Pseudomonadota bacterium | reverse complement strand
AGTATGAAACGTGAGCGGCATTGGGGTTTATCTCGCCACGGCGACTGCGCGCTGCACCTCGCGGGTGGCCAACGCCGCTTTGTCGCGGTACTGCCCGGCGACCCGACGGGCGCCTTCCACGCTGCGCCGCCGGTTCGGTTCCTTGAGTTGGGCGGCCTCGAAGGCTTTGCGCGCTTCCGCCGTTTGCTTGAGCTCAAGCAGCATCTCGCCGAGCATCTCGCGCGCCGGCGCGAGCGGCCCGGGGGTGATGGCGCTCTTTTCGGTTGCATCTTCCTTGTCGGCCGCGGCGCGCATTTGCTTTACTGCGCCTTGCCGGTCGCCCTCGGCCCAGGTGACCCACGCCTCGGCTGCGGCAATTTGGATTCCGGCCTGCCCTTGCCAGTATGACAGCTTGGCCGTAGCTATCGCGTCGCTCAGCTTCTTTAGGCGATCGATCTCCGTGCGTGCCTTGCGCGCATCACCGCTGCGCGCCGCCCCGACAGCACGTGCAAAGGCATTTAGCGCTTCGGCATGCGGGAAGCTCGCCCAGCCGAAGGAAAATTCATCAGGGTGGAGCGGGAGTTCCGCCGCCTCGGCCCATTGGCCTCGCTCAAGCGCGTAGCGCGCCGGAATCGCCGCGAGCGCAAAGGCCGCCGCGAAATTCTCGTTTTCCACTTTGGTGATGGCGCGCGTCTTCTCGACGATGTCCTTGGCCTCGGCTTCCTGCCCGCTCTGCAGGTAGGCATAGACCAAGTAATCCCAGGCGTGCAGGACAGGGCGCAGATCCTTGCCGCCGGCCGCCGCCGCGGAAGCGAGGTTGGAGGCAATCGAATTCTGCCAATAGCCGAGGCGAGTAAAGATGTGCGAGGGCATGTGTTGTGCATGCGGAGCGGAGGCCGCGACCACCGCGTAACGCCTGGCCGCCTCGAGCCCTTTGCTCGCGAGCGCCGGGTAGTCGTAGCTGTGTATTAGGTAATGCGCCACGCCCGGGTGCTTCGGTTGGGACTGGAAGATCGGTTCGAGGATTTCGGCGGCGCGCAACTGCTTGGCGTAGGTCTTGTCCTTCGGATCGACGTTTGCCGTCAGCGCCAACGCGTAGAGAATGCGCGCCTCGACATCGTCGGGATAGGCGCGCGCGAGCTTGGCCATCGCCTCCTCGTAGGCCGCAACCCGCTTCCTGTGTTCGAGCCGGTCATGGTCCCGGAAAAAGCGCTCGGCGGCGGCGACGTAGTCGCGCTCGCGGTTGGTTTTCGGCTTGAGCGCCTTGGCGCGCTCCACCGCGGCGAGGCCTTCCGCAAGCCCCTTGCCGGTGAGCGGCCAGAGAAACGGGTTGTCCATCTTGACCATGGCCTTTCCCCAGTGCGCCATTGCGCAATCCTGGTCGGCGGCGAGCACGGCATCGAATGCCTCCGTGACCTTCTTCCAGTAGAACGAGTGATAAAGCGCCATCGCGCGGTTGAACTGTTTTTGTGCGGCCGCCGAACAGGAGACCGGGAAGTTGACATCGCCGAGCCGTTCGCCGCCGGGCTCGTCACCGTGGCCATGCGATACGCCGGTGGCGAGGAGACCGATCACTGCCGCAAGCCAGGTAACGCTCCGCCAATTCGTCGTGCATTTGGTATTCATCACATCCTCCTTCATCGATGCAGGTTGGGTGAGTGCCGGGCCGTCGTCGGGGTTGCAGCAACCACGCGCTGATCCGTACGCGCCGAAACCTAGCAAGGGGCAGCCGGCGAGTTATGGCGGAAAGGCGTCCTTTTTTCGATTTCTTTGCGGCTACCGTAGAATCGCAGGAATCCAACTAAGCGGCAGCGATGCCCGGGATTCGACGGAATGGATAGCGGCCCGCACTCCCTCCAACCTCCGGGTGCTCGTTCCGCCTTGCGGATCGGCGACTGGCTAGTCGAACCCGGGCAGGGACGCGTCAGCCGGAATGGCAACACCATTAAGCTCGAACCCAAGGTTATGGACCTGCTGGTCCACTTAGCGCAGCAGCCGGGCCAAGTGGTGTCACGCGAGGATCTGGAGCAGGCCGTATGGGCCGGTACCGTGGTGGGCTACGACGCGCTCACCACCGCCATCATCAAGCTGCGCAAGGCGCTCGGCGACAGTTCCCGGAAACCGTGGCTGATCGAAACCGTCTCCAAGAAGGGCTATCGGCTGATCGCGTCAGTGACCGTGGCAGATCACGCCCCGCCGGACGTGGCGTCAAACGCTGCCCGTGCAACAACCTCCCGGCGAACCCTTCGCGGAGCCGCGCTCGCCGTCACGGCGCTGCTTGCGCTGGCTGCATTCGGATTCGCGGTTGATCGGCTGGGCTCGCGCGCACTGGCCGTGCCGTCCATCGCCATCCTGCCGTTTACCAACCTGAGCAGCGAGCGGGAATTCGAATACTTCAGCGACGGTATCACCGAGGACATCATTACCGATCTGTCCAAGCTCTCGGGCATCATGGTGGTCGCGCGCAATTCGGCGTTTGCCTACAAGGACCAGCCGTTGTCCCTAAAAAGCGTGGCGGAAAAACTGGGCGTGCGCTATGTGCTGGAAGGCAGCGTGCGGCGCGCCGGCGACGACCTGCGCATCAACGTCAAGCTGATCGATGCCGGGACCGGCGCGCACCTGTGGGCCGAACGCTACCACCGCAAGCTGCAGGACATTTTCAGCGTGCAAGACGATGTGCGCAGCAACATTGTCCGGGCGTTGGCCCTGAATCTGACGGATGACGAGAAACGGACCGCGGCGCGGCGTTATACCCACAGCGTCGAGGCGTACGACTTATTGCTTGAGGGTCTGTCGTCCTACCAGCGCTCCAACCGCGAGGACAATGTCCGCGCCCGCCAGTTGTATTTGCAAGCCATCAAGCTTGATCCGCGCTTTGCGCGCGCTCACGCAGCCGTGGCCCTGACCCACACCGAGGATTCACGCTACGGATGGAGCGCCGACGCAGCCGCCTCAATGAGAAAGGCGGTAGAGTTCGCGCGCGGCGCAGTAGAACTGGACGCCTCGATCCCGCAGACGCACTGGGCACTCGGCTACGTATACGTATTCAACCGCCAGTACGACGAGGCAGTATCCGCCGCTGAACGCGCCATCGCGCTCGATCCGAACAACGCTGATGCCTATACTACTCTGGCTTTTGGCCGCGTTTACCAGAGGCGTCCGACAGAGGCCATTCCGCTGGTGCAAAAGGCTATGCGCCTTAACCCCCACTACCCATCGCAATATCCGTCGGTCCTTGGACGCGCTTACTACTATGCCGGCCAGCACTCGAAAGCCGTCGAGACCCTGCGCCACGCCCTCGAGATCAACCCCGGGCGCATTTCTCCACATCTCTATCTCATTCTGAGTTACGTGGCTCTCGGCGAACTGGAGGAAGCCCGGTGGGAGATGCAACAGCTCCGCACGTACGTTCCCGGCTTTTCGCTAGCAAGTATTGAGTCCGCACTGCCCGTCATCGATGCGCGCGAGTTCAAGCGAATCGAGGACAATCTGCGCCAAGCCGGCATCGACTAAGGGGCCGACGACAGGCGCACGGGTATGGGTAACGCTCAACCTATCCAGTCGCGCGGCTTGAGGAATTCCTCGTAGAGCCGTGCCTCGGGCGAATTCGGTTCCGGCCGCCAGTCGTAGCGCCACTTCACCAGCGGCGGTAACGACATCAAGATCGACTCGGTGCGCCCGCCGCTTTGCAGGCCAAACAAGGTTCCACGGTCGTAGACCAGGTTGAACTCGACGTAGCGCCCGCGTCGGTAGAGTTGAAAGTCGCGCTCGCGCTCGCCGTGGGCTGTTGCCCGGCGCCGTTCGACGATCGGCAGATAGGCCTCAAGATAGGCATTACCGACGCTCTGCATGAAGCCGAAGCTGTGCTCGAAGCCGCGTTCATTGAGGTCATCGAAGAACAGACCGCCCACACCGCGCGTCTCACCGCGGTGCTTCAAGAAGAAATACTCATCGCACCATCGCTTGAAACGCGCGTAGTAATCGTCGCCGAATGGATCGCACGCCGCCTTGGCCACGCGATGCCACGCGATGACATCTTCTTCGAACGGATAATAAGGTGTTAGGTCGAAACCGCCCCCGAACCACCAAACGGGTTCCGCGCCGGGCTTCTCCGCTAAGAAAAACCGCACGTTCATGTGCGAGGTGGGTACGTGGGGATTACGCGGATGGATAACGAGCGACACGCCGAGCGCCTGAAACGAGCGGCCAGCAAGCTCGGGGCGTTGCGCCGTGGCCGACGGCGGTAGATTGCTGCCATGGACGTGCGAAAAATTCACGCCCGCTTGCTCAAACACGGCGCCGTCAGCCAGTACGCGGGTGCGCCCGCCCCCGCCGCCCGAGCGTTCCCAGGCATCCTCGCGGAAAGTCTGCTCGCCATCGACGGCAGCGAGCGTCGCGCAGATCCGATCCTGCAGGTCGAGCAGGTAGCGCTTGACGGCTGGCAGATCGGGCGGCGACATGGCGCTAGTGGTCAACGCGTTTCGCGAGCGATGGCGCGATAACCGATGTCACGCCGGTACTGTGCGCCTTCCCAGCTAATGGTGCGCGCCACTTCATAGGCGCGCTGTTGCGCCGCGGCCACGGTCTGACCCAGGGCCGTCACACACAGTACCCGTCCGCCGGCGGTGACGGTGGCTCCGTCGCGCAATGCAGTACCGGCATGAAACACCTTGGCATCCGGCGCCTCGCCGGGCAGTCCACTAATGACATCGCCCTTGCGATAGGAGCCCGGATAACCGCCGGCCGCCATGACCACCCCGAGCGCCGGGCGCGCGTCCCATTCGGCCAACATGGTATCGAGTTCGCCGGCCAGCGCCGCTTCAATCAGGGCCACCAGATCGGACTTAAGACGCAGCATCACCGGCTGCGTTTCGGGATCGCCAAAGCGGCAGTTGAATTCGAGCACCTTGGGCGTGCCATCGGCACCGATCATGAGTCCGGCGTAGAGAAATCCGGTATAGGGGCTACCTTCGGCCTGCAGGCCGCGAATGGTGGGCAGGATCACCTCGCGCATGGCGCGTTCGTGAATCGCGGGTGTCACCACCGGTGCCGGTGAGTAGGCGCCCATGCCGCCGGTATTAGGGCCGGTGTCGCCATCGCCCACGCGTTTGTGGTCTTGAGAGCTAGCGAGCGCCAGCACGTGCTCGCCATCGGCCATGACGATGAAGCTCGCCTCCTCGCCTTCGAGGAATTCCTCGACCACCACCCGGTGACCGGCTTCACCGAAGGCATTGCCGGCCAACATGCTATGCACGGCGGCGATTGCCTCGTCGACTGACTGCGCGATGATTACGCCCTTACCGGCGGCGAGCCCGTCGGCCTTGACCACGATCGGCGCACCGCGGCTGCGGACAAAGGCCTCGGCAGCGGCAACATCGGTGAAATTCCCGTAGGCGGCAGTGGGAATGTCGTAGCGCGCGAGAAAGTCCTTGGCAAATGCCTTCGAGCCCTCTAGGCGCGCCGCGTCTTGCGTCGGGCCGAAGATCGGCAGGCCCTCGGCTTGGAAGCGATCAACCACGCCGAGCACCAACGGCGCCTCGGGCCCGACCACGGTAAGGTCGATGGCATTGTCGTGGGCGAATTGCAGCAGGCCGGTGACATCTTCGGCCTGGACGGCGACATTGCGGCACTTCGCCTCGCGCGCAGTGCCGGCGTTGCCCGGCGCCACGTAGACGGCGTCAACGCGCGGTGATTGCGCGATCTTCCAGGCCAGGGCGTGCTCGCGTCCGCCGCCACCGATGACTAGAATCTTCATGGTCATCGTATTCGCGATCTAATGGCGGAAATGGCGCATGCCGGTGAATACCATGGCCATGCCGTGCTCGTTGGCGGCGGCGATGACGTCCTCATCACGCATGGAGCCGCCGGGCTGAATCACCGCCGCGATGCCGGCCGCCGCGGCCTGGTCGATGCCGTCACGAAACGGAAAAAAGGCGTCGCTCGCCATCACCGCGCCGCTCACCTTGAGCCCGGCCTGCTCGGCCTTGATGGCGGCGATGCGCGCGGAATTTACCCGGCTCATCTGGCCGGCACCGACGCCGATGGTCATCTTGTCCTTGCCGTAGACGATGGCGTTGGACTTGACGAATTTGCAGACCCGCCAAGTAAACAGCAGGTCGGACATCTGTTCGGGGCTCGGCTGTTTCTCGGTTACCACCTTGAGCTCGGCGTGCAGCGCCAGATCACTGTCCTGCACCAAGATGCCGCCGTTGACGCGCTTATAGTCAACACGGGCGGCCGCTTGCTTGGGCCAGCGACCACATTCCAGCAGGCGCACGTTTTTCTTGGCGGCGACCGCGGCACTCGCCGCTGCACTCACGGTGGGCGCGATGATGACCTCGACGAACTGCCGTTCGACGATCAGCTTGGCGGTGTCGCTATCGAGTTCGCCATTGAACGCGATGATGCCGCCGAATGCTGATTCCGGATCGGTCGCATAGGCACGCTCGTAGGCCTCGCGTAACGAGCCGCCGAGTGCGACACCACAGGGATTGGCATGTTTGACGATTACGCAAGCCGGCGATTCGTCGAACTGCTTGACGCACTCCAACGCGGCGTCGGTATCGGCGATGTTGTTGAAGGACAGCTCCTTGCCCTGCAATTGGCGAGCGGTTGCGACGCTCGCCTCCGTCGCGCCGTGCTCGACATAGAACGCCGCCTGCTGATGTGGGTTCTCGCCGTAACGCATGGCCTGCGCCTTGCGGAACTGCATGGAGAGGCTGCGTGGAAAACGCTCGCGCGCCCCATCGTCTTGTGCTGTGCCCAGGTAGTTGGCGATGGCGCCGTCATAGCGCGCGGTGTGTTCGAACACCTTAACCGCCAGCGCGAAGCGCGTTGCAGGCCTGAGCATGCCGGCGTTGCGCTCTAGCTCGTCAAGAATTCTTGGATAGTCGCTGCTATCGACCACGACCGCGACCGAGCCGTGGTTCTTGGCGGCGGCGCGCAACATGGCCGGACCGCCAATGTCGATGTTTTCGATCGCGTCTTCCAAGGTGCAGTCAGTTTTGGCAACTGTCTGCTCGAAGGGATAGAGATTGACGACCAGGAGATCAATCGGCGAAATGCCGTGCGCCTGCATCGCGGCTACGTGCTCGGGCAGATCGCGTCGGCCGAGCAGTCCGCCGTGAATCTTCGGGTGCAGAGTCTTGACGCGTCCATCGAGCATCTCCGGGAAACCCGTGTAGTCCGCAACTTCAATGACCACGATGCCGTTTTGGCCGAGGAGCCTGGCAGTACCACCGGTCGAGAGGATCTCTACACCGCGTGCAGCCAGGGCGCGCGCGAATTCCACGATACCGCTCTTGTCGGACACGCTGATGAGCGCGCGCTTTATGTTTGCCATGCGAGGGCCACGATCAGAAAAGGCGCACTACTATACTGGAGTCGGCGGCTCACGCGCACCCCGCCGCAGTGGCTTCCTTGCGAGAACGCTCCTTCGCCCACGAGATCGTGGCGTGGCGGGGGGCGCTTAGAGGTGAATCTTGTACTGCTTGAGCTTCTTGCGCAGGGT
>CP070641.1:380898-388420 GCA_020354085.1 Pseudomonadota bacterium | reverse complement strand
AGTCGGTGTTGCCGTTGGTCCGCATCGAGGTGCCAAGCGGTTTGTACGACTATCAGGCCAAGTACTTCTCCGACGACACGCGTTATCACTGTCCGAGCGGACTACCGCCCCAAATCGAGGAAGCGATCAAGACGCAGGCACGCGTGGCGTATGACATCGTGGGTTGCGAAGGATGGGGCCGGGTGGACGTTATGCTCACGGTGCGCAATGAGCCCTATTTTCTTGAGGTCAACACCTCTCCCGGTATGACCAGTCACAGCCTCGTGCCGATGGCGGCGCGCGCTGCCGGCATCGAGTTCGACGATCTGGTGATACGGATTCTGGAGACATCTCATGTGGCGCGCTGAACCGACATCGGACGCCGGCACCGTTAATTTACTGCGCGCGGCGAGCCTCGCGCTCGGGACGCTGCTGGTGACGCTGATGGCGCTGCTATTGATCGACTGGTTGCTGCGCGCCGACACGCTGCCGGTGCGCAATCTTCGCTTTGAAGGCGAGTTTCGGCACGTGACACAGCAGGACCTCGAGCGTGCCGTGCTCGACTCGGTACGCGGTAATTTTCTATTGCTCAATCTCGATGAGGTCAAAGAGCGCGCCGAATCCTTGCCTTGGGTACATCGTGTGGCGGTGCGCCGCGCTTGGCCGCGTGATGTCGCTGTCCAGTTCAGCGAGCAACGGCCGGTGGCGCGTTGGGGTCAACATGCCTGGGTCAATTATTTGGGCGAGGTCGTCCATGTCGATGGCCCGGATCTCCCGAGCGATGCGCCGCAACTATCGGGCCCACCCGGTACGTCGGCAGTGGTGCTCGAGCACTACCGGCAGTTTCGCGAGCCGCTCGCGCTCGCCGGTTTGGAATTGCAGCACCTCAACATGACCGCGCGTCGTACTTGGGAAGTCCAGGTCGTTGCCGCGCAGCTCGGTCAGGCCGAGTCGGTGCAGTTCGAGCTCGTGCTCGATCGAGACGAGGCGCTGCGCAAGATCGAGCGCTTCGCCACCTTGTTCCCACAGGCGCTCATCCGCGACGCGCACGGGATTCGGCGCATTGATTTGCGTTACAGCAACGGATTCGCGGTGGACTGGCGCAGCGGGCAAGCTGCCTCGCGTTCAACGCGGCCCGCAGCCAACACCGCGCAATCGGTGAAAGGAGGATAGATGGCGAAGAAAGATGACGACCGATTGATCGTGGGGCTTGATATCGGCACCTCCAAGGTGTTGGCAATCGTGGGCGAGATTGCGCCCACCGGTGAGGTCGAGGTCATCGGCGTCGGCCACCATCCCGCGCGCGGCATGAAAAAGGGCGTGGTGGTCAATATCGAGTCGACCGTACAGTCGATTCAACGCGCCATCGAGGAGGCAGAGCTGATGGCCGGCTGCCAGATTCATTCGGTATTCGCCGGCATCGCGGGTTCGCACATCCAGAGTTTCAACTCGCATGGGGTGGTCGCCATCAAGGACAAAGAAGTCGGGCCCGGCGACATCGATCGCGTCATGGCGGCGGCGCGCGCGCTCGCCATTCCGGCCGATCAGAAGGTGCTGCACGTGCTGCCGCAGGAATTCATCATCGACAAGCAGGAGGGCATACGCGAACCGATCGGCATGAGCGGCGTGCGGCTTGAAGCCAAGGTGCATATCGTCACCGGCGCGGTGTCCGCGGCACAGAACATCGTAAAGTGTGTACGCCGCTGTGGGCTTGAGGTCGATGACATCATCCTCGAGCAGCTCGCCTCCAGCATGGCGACGCTTACGGACGACGAAAAGGAATTGGGCGTGAGCCTCGTCGATATCGGCGGTGGTACCACCGACATCTCGGTATTCACTGAAGGCGCGATTCGACACACAGCGGTCATCCCGATCGCCGGCGATCAGGTGACCAACGACATCGCGGTGGCCCTGCGCACGCCGACGCAAAACGCCGAAGAGATCAAAAAGAAATACGGTTGCGCGCTCACCCAGCTCGCCAGTCGCGACGAATCGATCGAGGTGCCGAGCGTAGGCGATCGGCCGCCGCGCAGTCTGTCACGCCAAACACTCGCAGAAGTCATCGAGCCGCGCATTGAAGAACTTTTCGGATTGGTGCAGGCGGAACTGCGGCGCAGCGGTTTCGAGGACGTGCTCGGCTCAGGCATCGTGCTGACAGGCGGAAGTTCCAAGATGGAAGGAATGATCGATTTGGCGGAAGAAGTCTTTCACATGCCAGTGCGGCTCGGCCTGCCGCAATACGTGGGCGGGCTCAAGGGTGTGGTACAGAACCCGATCTACGCCACCGGTGTGGGCTTGGTGCTGTACGGCGCGCGATTGCAGAACGGAAAGCCGTATCGCGCGCATGAAGGCAAGACGGCAGGAGTCAGGAGCGTGCTTAAGCGTATGAAGAGTTGGTTTGAAGGAAACTTTTGAGCAGTCGATGGAATCCGTGACACAACTAGTTCACCGACAGGAGACACCACTATGTTCGAATTGATGGATACCTACGGCCAGCAGGCCGTAATTAAAGTGATCGGTGTGGGAGGTGGTGGCGGTAATGCCATCGACCACATGGTCACCGCGAATCTGGATGGCGTGGAATTCATTAGCGCCAATACCGATTCGCAGGCGCTCAAGCGCACACGCGCGAAAACCATCCTGCAACTCGGAACCAATCTCACCAAAGGCCTCGGTTGCGGCGCGGATCCGGCCGTCGGCCGTCAGGCCGCAGTCGAGGACCGCGAGCGTATCGCCGAAGTGCTCGACGGCGCCGACATGGTGTTCATCACCGCCGGTATGGGCGGTGGTACCGGTACCGGAGCAGCGCCAGTGGTCGCACAGGTCGCGAAAGACCTGGGCGTCCTAACCGTGGGCGTCGTCACCAAGCCGTTTCCGTTCGAGGGGAAGAAACGAATGGGGATTGCCGAGCAGGGCATCCGTGAGCTCAGCGAATATGTGGACTCGATCATCACCATCCCGAACGAGAAGCTGCTGACCGTGCTCGGCAAGAATGCCACGCTGCTTGAGGCCTTCGGCCGGGCCAACGAGGTGTTGCAGAATGCAGTGCAAGGGATCGCTGAGCTCATTACCCGTCCCGGTCTTATCAACGTCGACTTTGCTGACGTGCGTACGGTGATGTCGGAGATGGGTATGGCAATGATGGGTTCGGCGGTGGCCAAGGGCGAAAACCGTGCCCACGAGGCGGCCATGGCGGCTATCTCCAGCCCGTTGCTGGAGGACGTCAATATCTCCGGTGCCCGGGGTGTGCTCGTTAACGTTACGGCGGGCATGGACATGGCGATCGGGGAGTTCGAGGAGGTTGGTACCACTATTAAGGAGTTCGCCTCGGAGGACGCGACAGTGGTCATGGGGACCGTTATCGAGCCGGAAATGCGCGATGAGCTGCGCGTGACCATCGTCGCTACTGGGTTGGGCCAGGAAAAGCGCAAGCACCCCTATAAGGTGATCAAAACCGGAACTGGAACAACGGATTATGAAACGCTTGAGGTGCCAACCGTGATTCGCAATCAGCGCACCGGGGCGCCCAAGGCTATTGCAGTCGAGGGCAGCGTGGAGTACCTCGACATTCCGGCGTTCCTGCGCAAGCAGGCGGACTAGGCCAAGGGGCGCGCAGAGTACGCCGACCGCTCGTCGGCGAGGCTACGGGCGAAGGTACAGAGGGTGTCGTATGCCCTAGACAGGTCAGGGTTTTTGACCTTAAATTAGGCCGTAACTCAGGAGCTGCCCTTTGGCTTCACGCCGTGTTCCGGTGTGGCTACCGGACCTTGCGTGGGCTTTCGCATTTGTGTGTGGCGTCGCGCACGTTGCAGCTGGGAAAATTGACAACAACCACGGCAAATCAATCGGATGATTCGGCAACGTACCCTTAAGAACGTCATACGCGCCACCGGTGTTGGCCTGCACACTGGCGAGAAAGTTTATCTAACGTTGCGCCCCGCGGCAGCCGATACAGGAATCGTGTTTCGACGTATCGACCTTGCCGAGCCTGTGGAGATTCGTGCCTGTCCGGAAAACGTAGCGGACACGCGATTGTCGACCACGCTCGAATCCGACGGCGCGCGCGTTTCAACCGTCGAGCACCTGATGTCTGCGTTCGCGGGTCTCGGTATCGACAATGCCTATGTGGATCTAACCGCACCCGAGGTGCCAATCATGGACGGCAGCGCTGGTCCGTTCGTGTTTCTGGTGCAGTCAGCGGGCATCGCCGAGCAGTCGGCGCCCAAGCGGTTTATTCGAATTCGCGAGCCCATCATCGTTGAAGACGGTGACAAATGGGCGAAGTTTGAGCCGTTCGAAGGATTCAAAGTCGCCTTCGAAATAGATTTCAATCATCCAACCTTCCGCGGATCGCGACAGCAGACGACGATCGATTTCTCTACCACTTCGTTCGTCAAGGAAGTGAGCCGCGCGCGGACATTTGGTTTCATGGCGGATCTTGAGGCGCTGCGTGCCGCGGGCTTGGCGCGTGGCGGTGGTCTCGATAACGCCATTGTGCTCGATCAGTACCGCATCTTGAACGATGACGGTTTGCGTTATGAAGACGAATTTGTGAAGCACAAGGTGTTGGATGCGATCGGGGATCTGTATCTTCTCGGTCACCCGCTGATTGGAACATTCAGCGCCCACAAGTCCGGGCATTCGCTAAACAATCGGCTGCTGCGCACGCTGATGGAACAATCGGACTCATGGGAGCTCATTACGTATGACGATGCGCAGTTGGCGCCGATCGCATTTATGCGTACGGTACCGGTTGCGTAACTTTAGCGGCAGCAGACTGCTAAACGTCTCGCAGGATCGGCAGTAGGGCTAGCATGAACGTAATTCTTGTACCTGGAAGTCGCACTGGTAAAGGGCAGAACGCCACGTTGACGGCGCGCCACCTGCTGGTAATTGGGCTTATCGGATTGATTGGTCTGCCCGCGCTCGTTGGTTTTCTTACCTATCGCATATCTGGCTTGATGGATCGCCACAGCGGCGGCAATGCAGCGGTCCTGGCCGCGCAGGATCGGGCGCTGGCGATCCAGCGCGCTGAAGTTGAAAACGTTAAGCGCCAAGCGCAGACACACTTGAACGCCCTGGCGCGGCGCATGGGGCAGTTGCAGGCCGAGGTGCTGCGGCTCAACGCCCTGGGCCAACGTTTGACGCGCATGGCCGGCATTGATGCGCGCGAATTCGATTTCAGCGCCGAACCGGCCATGGGCGGACCGGAGCGAGCCGGTAATGGCGCGGCGACAGTTGATGCGGTCGCAGCGCTCGACCGATTGGGGACGGAGATCGAACGCAAGCGCGAGCGACTCGCCGCCTTGGAAGGATTGCTGCTCGACCGCAAACTCAGTGCACAGGTGACGCCGGCAGGGTGGCCGACGCAAGGCGGCTGGGTTTCCTCCGGATTCGGTTTGCGTGCGGACCCGTTTACGGGGCAACAGTCGATGCACGAGGGTGTTGATATTGCTTCACGACTCGGCTCGCAGATCTTGGCCATGGGAGACGGTGTAGTCAGTCACAGCAGCGAGAAGGTCGGCTACGGCCTGCTGGTTGAAGTAACGCACGAGTCAGGGTTGGTCACCCGCTATGGACACACCAGCGCCTCGCTGGTAAAGGTCGGCGACCGCGTGGCCCGTGGCCAGCCGATCGCGTTAGTCGGGACCTCCGGTCGCTCGACCGGCCCGCATCTACACTTCGAAGTAGTGCGCAACGGCGCTTCAGTTAATCCTTCGCGTTACCTGCAGCAGGGCGCGTCCCTCTCGCACGTCAAAGTACAGCGCTGAGCGGTCAGTCTCAGCTTCACGTTTCTCCGGATTTCCTCCATAATCGCGCGCTCCGTCGGCGGTCTGCCGGGGCGGCAGCGATATTTCCATGATCACAGGGCTCCTCACCAAAATTTTTGGCAGTGCCAATACGCGTTTATTGCGGCGTCTGGGCAAGGATGTCGCGCGTATCAATGATCTGGAACCGGCGATCGCGGCGCTTTCTGACGACGCGCTGAGAGCCAAGACCGCGGAGTTCAAGACGCGGTTGTCAAACGGCGAGGTCCTTGAGCAGTTGTTGCATGAGGCATTCGCCGTCGTGCGGGAGGCGGCGAAGCGTACGCTCAACATGCGGCACTTCGATGTGCAGTTGATCGGCGGCATGATCCTGCACCAGGGAAAGATCGCGGAAATGCGTACCGGCGAAGGCAAGACCTTGGTCGCGACCTTGCCGGTATATCTCAATGCCCTTACTGGCCGCGGAGCACATGTCGTTACGGTGAACGACTACCTGGCACGACGCGACGCCGAATGGATGGGAAAGATCTATCGATTTCTCGGCATGACAGTCGGCGTGGTAGTGTCGGGGCAGGAACGCGAGGCTAAGCGCGAGGCCTACGGCTCCGACATCACCTACGGCACCAACAATGAGTATGGCTTTGACTACTTGCGCGACAACATGGCGTTCCGCGCGGAGGATCGCGTGCAGCGTGGGCTCAACTTCGCCATTGTCGATGAAGTCGACTCGATCCTGATCGACGAGGCGCGCACGCCGCTCATTATTTCCGGTCCCGCCGAAGAGAGTACCGAGCTCTACTACAAGATCAACGCCATCATTCCGCGGTTAACGCGTCAAGCGAAGGAAGGCGAGCCCGGCGACTATAGCGTGGACGAGAAGACCCGTCAGGCATTTTTGACGGAGGCTGGCCATGAAAAGGTCGAGCGACTGCTGGCCGATGCTGGCCTCCTGGAGAAGGGTGCGAGCCTCTACGATGTGTCGAGCTTAATCCTGATGCACCATCTCAATGCTGCATTGCGTGCACACTCGCTTTATCGGCGCGAGGTCGACTACATCGTGCGCGACAACGAGGTCATCATCATCGATGAGTTTACTGGCCGCATGATGGCGGGTCGCCGTTGGTCCGAGGGCTTGCACCAGGCGGTGGAGGCCAAAGAGGGTGTGCCGGTTCAAAACGAGAATCAAACCCTTGCTACCATCACCTTTCAGAACTACTTCCGCCTCTACGGAAAGTTAGCCGGCATGACCGGTACGGCAGATACGGAGGCCTTTGAGTTTCAGCAGATCTACGGATTGGAAGTGGTGGTCATTCCGACGCACCGCAACATGATTCGCCAGGATCTTGGCGATCAGGTTTATCGCACCTTACGTGAGAAACATGGCGCAATCGTTGCGGATATCCATGATTGCCATAAACGCGGCCAGCCCGTGCTCGTAGGAACGACGTCGATTGAATCGTCTGAGACGCTTTCAAGAATCCTCGAGAAAGAGAAGGTTCCGCACCAGGTGCTCAATGCCAAGCACCACGAACGTGAAGCGCATATCGTCGCCGAGGCAGGTCGTCCCGGTGCCGTCACCATCGCCACCAACATGGCGGGGCGCGGCACCGACATCGTGTTGGGCGGAAATCTCGAGGTCGAGCTGGCCGCAGTCGGTGAAGATGAATCGCGCCGCATACAGATTCGCGGGGATTGGCAGCAACGGCATGACCAGGTGATCGCCGCTGGTGGACTACATGTGGTTGGGACTGAGCGGCACGAGTCGCGTCGTATCG
>CP070641.1:373026-380798 GCA_020354085.1 Pseudomonadota bacterium | reverse complement strand
GCCCGTCGTTATGGCGCGCGATCTCGGTCTCGTCGCAGTTGATTTGCTGCCGCCCATCAAGCGCAGATTCATTCGCGTCACGAGCGGGCTGGCAGGCCGTGCGCCACGTCTGGCGCGCGGGTTGGCGTTGCACGACGGCTGATGCAGGCGAACTACGACATCGTAATCGTCGGCGGCGGCATGGTCGGCGGTCTTCTTGCCTGTGCGCTGGGCGGTGGCCCGTTCAAGGTTGCGATCATCGATCAGGCAGCGGCGCGGGCGATTGCGGCACCCGACTATGACACGCGCGTGAGCGCGATTTCGCTCGCCTCCCAGGCGATGTTCGAGGCGGTCGGTGCATGGGCCGGCATGCAGCGGCGGCGCATCTCACCGGTGCGCGAGATGCAGGTGTGGGACGCCGCCGGCACCGGGCGCATTGAATTCAATGCCGCCGATATGGGCGAGCCGTGTCTCGCCTACATCATTGAGAATTCGGTGATCCAAGCGGCGCTGCTCGAGCGTCTGCACCAACACACCAACCTGCATCATCTGTGTCCCGTCGAGATCAGCGAGATCACGCTTGCAGACGATCATGCGCGCATCGCGTTGAAAGACGGTCGAACGCTGCGTGCGCGCCTTTTGGTCGGCGCCGATGGGGCGCAGTCCGCCGTGCGCCGCGCCGCGCACATTGAGGCGCCGGCGCGTGACTTGAGACAGCAGAGCATCGTGGCCACCGTGAAATGCGAGCGGCCGCATGGCGCGATTGCGCGCCAGGCATTTCTTTCAACCGGGCCGCTCGCCTTCCTGCCGCTTGATGACGCTCACCACTGCTCCATCGTCTGGTCAGCGGACACGGCGCGCGCGCAAGAGCTTATGGCGATGACCGACCAAGATTTCGTCGAGGCGCTGCAAACCGCATTCGGCGATGCGCTGGGTGCGCTCTCGCTGGCCGGAAACCGCGCCGCCTTTCCCTTGGCGCTGTCCGATGCACGCCATTACTGCGCCGAGCACATCGCCCTCGTTGGCGACGCCGCACATACCGTGCACCCCTTGGCCGGCCAGGGCGTTAACCTCGGTTTTCTCGACGCCGCCGCGCTCGCGGATGTGCTTACCAGCGCACAGAGCAAGCAGCAGGATATCGGTAGCCTTCGCGTCTTGCGCCGCTATGAACGCTGGCGCAAGGGCGAGAACCTGGTGATGGTTTCAGTAACCGGTGGCTTTCGCTACCTATTCGGTGCTGCGTCGCCCGGCCTCAGGCAAGCGCGCAACCTTGGGCTTACGCTCACTAACGCCGCCGCACCGATCAAGCATCTCATCATGCGCCGCGCCAGCGGGCTCGACGGCGACTTACCGCCGCTCGCCCGGCGCGCCGCGCACTAGCGAAATCCGCGGGGCGCCGGCGTCCCAGCGTTATTGGGCTGTCGGGGTCAACGGCTTTCGCTCGCGGTCACGGACCTGTGTGACCGGGAGGTGACCCGCGCCGCGACCGGCCATCAACTGCCCTCACTGCTTAGTAGTAGCCCCACTCGTTTTTGAGGTACGCGCCAAGTCCCGCATATTCGTCATTGCGCGCGCCGACCAGGCCGGCACTAAAGCCGTAGGCCTCCCCCATTGCCTGCAACGGGCCTTTGCCAGCCAGTGCCAGCAGGGCACTGCCGACGCGGGCCTGCTCATCGGCGGTCAGCCGTGGCCCAGCCGAGAACGCTTGTTGCGGGAGCGGACGGTTCTTGAAGACGACGCGCGTGTGGATGTTGTCAGGGTCGTACTTCTTCAAGTGCTTCACTGACAGCACGCCGGCCTCGCAGCGGCCCGCCATCAACGCCTCGTAGACCTGCTTATAGCCGCTCGTGACGATGATCGTTGGCTGACGCGCAGGATTGTCGAATTGGTTCCACATCACGAGCGTGCCGAGGTGCGGCGGCGCATGCGCACAGATCTTGTGGCCTGCGAGCTGCTTGATGTCCTGGACACGGGCATTGTCCTTGCGCGTGAAAATCGTATACGTGTAATCGCCCGGTACCTTGGCAAGAACATTGTGACCCAGACGCTCGATGCGCCAGCCGTTGAAGTGCGGCGCGTCAAAGACAAGGTCGTAATTGCCTTTTAACATTTCGGCTTGGTAGGCGCCCCAGGTGCCCGGGTGGCGGTAGATGACCTTGCGTCCCAGCACCTCAGAGAGGTGGGCCGCGACCGGGCCAAAGCGCCGCGCACCTTCCTCCGCGCTCTCCCGCGGCGGTGCCGTGAAGACCAGTGCGTCGGAGGCGGTGAGCGCCTGTGCGGCCGAGTTCGGTGCTTCACGCGGCGCGAAGGAAGCTTGCCGCAGGCTGTCGGCGCGCACCTGCGCGGTGACGTAAGTACCCGAGCGCGCGTCGGCCGCGGTGAGCGGCGAGGTGAAAAGACTGAGGGTAAACAGGACGGGAACAACTACGAATGTTCTTTGAGGCATAGCACTCTCCTTGTCGATATTGGGATCCATCGGTCCGATGTCCTCCTCAGCGCGTTAGCACTTCGTCGTCCAATGACGCATCGGCCGCAGGTAATTGTTCTGATACTTATCAGACAGTGAATACCAGAATTGTGGGGCCGTCGCGGCGAGAACGGGTTTTGCCGACGGGCGCGAGGATCGACTCGGCCGACGGCTTGTTTCTTAGGGCGAAATCAAGCTGCGGGATGCCGGGAATGCGTCAACAAAGTGTCAGCGGGTGACAAATAGTGAAGGGCGTCGAGCCAAGCGGCAGAACATTAGCTGCTACTTGCGCTAGATTCCTTGTAAAGGGTGCGTTACGGCTCTTGTTCAGAGACCGGACAGCTCATCTGCCCTTTCTCTTCTTTGATTTCCTCGAAGGCCCATATGAGCGCCTGGTATACGGCGAGCGAGTCCACCATCGCGAGGCGCCGCAGGCACTCTGCGTCAATCGTGCCGACGTCGCCGTGCTCTACTATCATTTTGCACTGCGCTACACGCGCATTTTCCCAAGCGATTTCGAGCTAGTCACGTTGGACGGTAGCGGTCGAGCCGAGCCCACACCCAGCGCCGAGAATATCGCCACCGACTACCGCGTCGGCCTGGTCGGCGACGGTGGTAACTGGGGTGAAGCGCTGTTCGATTTCCTTGGTGGCAGCGAGATAGCCGCGCTCTACGAGCGGCATGGTCTGCGACCAGCTGTATCCTGACGCCGTGCGCCGGTGCTAGATGCGCACTCGGTGACCGGTTCGGCGCACCCGTCGCTACCGGAACGATTCGGCAGCGCGCTAGTTGTAGCCCCACATGTCGCGCAGATACTTCGCCAAGTCAGCATACTCTGCGTTTGTGGCGCGGACGAAATTGCCATGAAAGCCATAGGTCTTGCGAAACTCCGCTAGCGCGCTCGCCGTGGGAGACATTAACGCGCTGGCAATCTGGCTCTGTTCGGCTGCCGTGATGCGCGGGCCAGCAGAGAATGCCTGTTGCGGCAACGCGCGCGTACGAAAGATGACACGCGTCTTCATTTGATCCTTCTCGAACTTCTCGAGATGACCGAGCGGCAACATGGCGGCATCGCATTTGCCCTCGAGCAGACTGGTGTACAGATGCTTGTATCCGTGTTCGACGATGATTACCGGCTGGCGTGCAGGATTGTTGAACTCATCGTACATGATGAGCGTGCCAAGATTGGGCGGCGCATGCGCACATATCTTGTAGCCAGCCAATTGCCTGAGCTGATCGAAACGCACATCGTCTTTGCGCACAACTGCGGTATAGATGAAGTCGCCCGGGATCTTCACCAGGACGTTGTGACCACGGCTCGCAACGCGCCAGCTATTGAAGTGCGGCCCATCGAACACGATGTCGTATGCACCGTTTTGCATGTCGGCCTGATAGCCGCCCCAGGTAGTTGGGTGCTTGTAGATGACTGTCCGACCCAAGACTGTCGACAGATAGCGTGCCACCGGATCGAATATCCGATGTCCAGCTTCCGCACTGTCACGGGGTGGCGCTGCCAGTGTGAGCGGTGTGGTTGCGTCAAGGGTCGTGGCCGGTGGCGGCGTGGTTGCCTCGCGCGCCGCCATCGAGGCTTGTTGCAAGTTGGTTGGCTTGGCAGGCGAGGCGGTTGCCGGACCCGAGCGGGTCTCACTATTGGCCGAAGGGATCGCCACGATCGCTGCCGCGGCGAGCAGAACAGCAAATTTGAAATGGGAATACATAAGAAGTCTCCGTTTCTTCCTTCCGCGAGCATCCGCCAGCTCGGATGCGGCGCACGAGGCGGATAATCTTTCATCATCGCGTCGATGTACCGCGCTACCGCCGCAAGTACACGCGAGGCGTGAGGATACTCAGACGAACGATAATTGTATTGCGCCGCCCGACAGAGGGCGGATTTTGCCACACGACTGGACTGAGAGATTGTGCGTGCTGTCCCGCCGCGCACCGTGACTTGTCTAGTTCGTGGCGACAGAAGTAACAGTCCTGTAACACTCCTTCACGATCACGGCTGCCGAAGAACGCCGAGCGCAAATTTGTAGTGTGTCGACAACGGCGTCGGACTATTACATTCCATGCTCCTGCAACTTGCGCGTCAGGGTGTTACGGCCCCACCCGAGCCGTTTGGCGGCATCTTGTTTGCGCCCCCCCGTATGTTTGAGGGCAGCTTCCATCAGGACGCGCTCGAAGCGCGCATTGATGTCCTTGAATATCTCCGATTCGCCCCGCGCCAGCTGCGTTTCCACCAAATCGCGCAGTCCCTGCTCCCAGTCCTGCCCCGACTGACGATCGGCCGCGGTGGCGCGTAGCTCCGGAGGCAGGTCATCGACGCGCACTGTCTGCCCGGGTGCCATCACCGTTAGCCAACGGCAGGTGTTTTCGAGTTGCCGAACGTTGCCGGGCCAGGGTAGCTCCCCAAAGTACTGGTCCGTCTCGGGGGCAAGGCGCTTGGGCTCACCGCCCAATTCCTGTGCAGATTTCTTGAGGAAATGCTGAGCCAAGGCCGGAATGTCTTCGCGCCGTTCGCGCAGTGGCGGCAGGTGGATGCGAATGACATTGAGACGGTGAAACAGGTCTTCGCGGAACTTGCCGTCTCGGACGCGGCCTTCGAGATCCTGATTGGTGGCGGCAATGATGCGAACGTCGCTGTTGATCTGGTCGTGGCCACCCACCCGATAGAAGCGCCCGTCCTGCAACACCCGCAGCAACCGTGTCTGCAGCTCTGCCGGCATGTCACCGATCTCGTCGAGAAATAACGTACCGCCGTGCGCCTGTTCGAACCAGCCTTTGCGTTGCGTGGTTGCGCCGGTGAACGCCCCCTTTTCATGCCCGAACAGTTCCGACTCCAAAAGCTCGCTCGGAATAGCGGCGATGTTGATGGCGATGAACGGTTTATCAGCGCGTGGGCTGTGATTGTGCAACGCGCGTGCGACCAATTCCTTGCCGGTTCCCGATTCACCGTTGATCAATACGCTCAAGTTCGAGCCCGACAGCCTCCCGATGGCGCGAAACACCTCTTGCATGGAGGCGGCTGAACCGATGATTTCAGGCGCCGGCTCGGCGCTCGGGGTCTCGGCGCGCTGGCGACGACGATGCTCGATCGCACGGCGCACCAGGCGCACGGCGTCATCCACGTCGAACGGTTTCGGTAGGTATTCGAAGGCGCCGCCGCGATAGGAGGCGACCGCGCTGTCGAGATCCGTGTGTGCCGTCATGATGATGACTGGAATATCCGGGACCTTATCGTGCAGCTCGGCCAAGAGATCAAGCCCGCTTACGCCCGGCATGCGTATATCGGAGACAATGACGTCGGGTCGCACGCGCTCCAGCATATCGATTATGCCGTGTCCGGAATCGAAGGTTTTCACGGAGAGCCCGGCCTGGTCCAAGGCCTTCTCGAGGACCCAGCGAATGGAACGGTCATCGTCGATGACCCAAACGATGCCCTGCTTAGTCATGGTTTTGCTCCAGCGGTAGGAGAATGGTGAAAACCGTGCGCTGGGGTCTGCTGCTGCACTCGATCAGTCCGCCGTGACGCTGGACGATTTCCTGCGCGATCGACAGCCCCAAGCCCATGCCGTCGGCGCGCCCGGTCACCATCGGGTAGAAAATGCGATCGAGTAGTTCCTCTGCTACGCCCGGCCCGTTGTCTTCGACCTCGGCGCGCAGCACCAGTCGATGACGTTTGGCACCGATGGTGTGGCCACGCTCGATACGCGTACGCAGCCATATCGTGCCGCGCCCCGCCAGGGCCTGCACGGCATTGCGCACAATGTTGAGGATGGCCTGCGTGAGCTGGTCCGGATCGCCGTCGACCTCCGGCAGACTTGGATCGTAATCCGTTTCGATACTTAGCCCGACCGGCACTTCGACCAGTATCAGCTTGCGTATATGTTCCAGGATTTCATGGATGTTGAGCGCGCGGCGTGTGAATGGTTGATGTGAGCCAATCATACGGTCGACCAGATTCCGGAGTCGGTCGGCTTCGTGAATGATGATCTGGGTATATTCCTTGAGCGTGCGATCACTCAGTTCGCGCTCGAGCAACTGCGCGGCACCGCGCAGGCCGCCGAGTGGATTCTTTATCTCATGGGCGAGACCGCGCAGGACAGCGCGGTTGGCTGCTTGGCGCTCACGTAGGCTTTCTTCGCGCGCCAGGCGCAACAATCGATCAATTTGGGTCAGCTCCACCAACAACACGTCTCCGTGTGTGCCGTCCGGTAGCGGTGAAACCGTGCAATCGACCATGATGCTGCGACCCGCGGGCAAGGCAAGCCGCACGCCGTGGGCCGTGAAAGGGTGGCGGCTTGCCAGCGCATCGGACAGCGCGTGCACGAAACGTTCACTCTGCGGCAGCAACTCTGTGATGCGTTGACCGAGCACCTTGCGCGCACTTATCGCAAACAACATTTCGCCCGCTGGATTGAGCGACGTTAGTCTCAGATCGGCGTCAAGCGTAAGGACCGTCGTGCTGAGATTTTCAAGTATCCGTACCATACCCTCGGTGGTCGCGCCGGCGATCACGACCGGCGGCTTCTTGGTGTTGGGAGGCTCCGTAGGTCGCAAATAATCTTTACGGATAAGCGGCTTAGTCCTTGCCATGGAATATTACGTGGAGTTGGGTTGTTCCGCACCAGAACGGTGCACGCCACTATCAGCGACTGTTCCGCGAAAACAAACGCCCCCTTGCGGGGGCGTTGGTGTGACTGCCAGTTTCAGCATCTTCCTTAGACGCTGTAGTACATGTCGAACTCGACCGGATGAGTCGTCATGCGCAGGCGCGTGACCTCGCTCATCTTAAGGCCGATGTAGGCGTCGATCAGATCGTTGGTGAACACGCCGCCCTTGGTGAGGAACTCGCGGTCCTTGTCGAGGGCATCCAGCGCCTGGTCGAGCGCGTGACACACGGTCGGGATCTTCTTTTCCTCTTCCGGGGGTAGGTCATACAGATCCTTGTCCATGGCCTCGCCCGGATGAATCTTGTTTTGGATACCGTCGAGACCGGCCATCATCATCGCAGCGAACGCGAAATAAGGATTGGAGCCGGCATCCGGGAAGCGCACCTCAATTCGACGCGCCTTCGGGTTTGACACGTAGGGGATACGGATCGAGGCTGAGCGGTTGCGCGCCGAGTAGGCCAGCATGACGGGCGCTTCGAAACCCGGCACCAGACGCTTATAGCTGTTGGTGAGCGAGTTGGTGAAGGCGTTCACCGCACGCGCGTGCTTGATGATGCCACCAATGTAGTAAAGCGCCAAATCCGACAAGCCGCCATAGCCATTGCCCGTGAACAGGTTCTTACCGTCCGTCGCGAGCGACTGGTGCACGTGCA
>CP070641.1:365090-372926 GCA_020354085.1 Pseudomonadota bacterium | reverse complement strand
CTCAAGCGCGCGCTTGAGAACGAGGAGTTCGTTCTGCATTACCAGCCGCGCGCATCGCTGGCCCAAGGTACGGTGGTCGGGGTCGAGGCGCTGCTGCGTTGGGCTCGTGGCGGCCACGAGCTGCTGGCGCCGGACAAGTTTCTGTCGCTGCTCGAAGACAGCGGTCTCATCATACCCGTGGGTGAATGGGTATTAAACGAAGCCTGTCGGCAGAACATGGCGTGGCAGAAGGCTGGACTGCCGCCGATGCGCGTGTCGGTGAATGTCTCTTCGCGCCAGTTCCGCGGTGATGCCTTCGTGTCCTCGGTGTTGCGCGCCCTGCGCTCCTCGGGGCTCCATCCGCGTTATCTCGAGCTCGAGATCACCGAGAGCCTGCTGGTGGAGAACACCGAGCGTGCCATTGGCTTGTTAAGCGAGCTCAAAGCGGTCGGTGTGTCGCTCGCCATCGACGATTTCGGGTCGGGATACTCTTCGCTCAACTACCTCAAGCGCTTTCCCGTTGACTTTCTCAAGATCGATCGCACTTTCATTCGCGATCTCGGCAACAATCGCCGTGACGCCGCGATTGTCGCCGCTATAGCGGCGCTCGCGCACAACCTCGAGCTTGGCGTGGTCGCCGAGGGCGTCGAGGAACCGCATCAGCTCGATTTCCTCGGTCAACAAGGTTGCCACGAAGTGCAGGGCAATCTGCTGAGCCGGCCGGTGGCGCCGGAGTACATTGCCAAGGTGCTTTCTGACGTCGGCGCGGTGTTTCCCGCACAGGCTGCATCCCGCGCGGGCGTCCCGCGCTACGCCGCCAGTTAGCCAGCCGCCGCGCGCATTGCGCCATCGCCTTGTTTCACGGCGTTGTCATTGACGACACGCGCCAATTCCGTTTTGATTGCGCTCGGGATGGCTGACTTCGACTTCCGCGACTGCACGCCAGCCAGGACCGCACGTTCTTCACGCCGGCCTCGCGATTGCGGCTCCCGATGTGTGGCGGGTCTGGTCCTCGCCGGATCACTCCTGGTCGGAAGCTGCGCCAGCCCGACCGAGACGCTGATGGCGCGCCTGACGGAGGCGGTCCTCGACCAAGACGATCCGAAGACCGTCGCGCAGGGCGCACCCGCGTATTTGTTGCTCATTGACGGGCTTATCAATGACGATCCGGAGGATGTCGGTCGCTTGCTGGCCGGCGCTAGGCTCTACACCGCGTACTCGGGCGCCTTCGCGGACGCACCGGATCGGGCTCAGCGACTGACGGCGCGTGCGCGCGGCTACGCCGAGCGGGCCCTGTGCGCGTACGGCGAGCAGACGTGCAAGTTGCGTGGCGCCAGCTTTGATGCGTTAGCGCAGCTGCTGCCGCAGTTCGGCCGCGATGACCTGCCGCTCTTGTACGGGTACGCGAGCGCCTGGGCCGGCTGGATTCAGGTGCGCAGCGGCGACTGGAAGGCGATCGCGGAACTACCCAAGGTCAAACTTGCCATCGAGCGCGTCGCAGCGCTCGACCCCGGCTATGACAAGGGGGGTGCGCAGCTCTACCTCGGCGTGCTTGAGTCGCTGCTTCCCGCCGTGGCGGGTGGACAGCCCGAGAAGGCGCGCAAGCATTTCGAGCAAGCACTGATGTTGTCGAACAATCATAACCTGATGGCGAAAGTGCTGTACGCCGAGCGCTATGCGCGGGCACAATTCGACCGCGAGCTGCACGATCGCCTGCTGCGCGAAGTGCTGGCGGCCAATCCGCGGGTTTCCGGTTTCACGTTGAGCAACGTGATGGCACAGGAGCGGGCGCGCCAGCTGCTCGCCAGCGGTGAGCAGTACTTCTAGCAGAGGACCACGAATGAACCGCCTTGCCACAGTTGTTACCGCATTCGCGTTGTTAATGGTCCCCGCGGCCGATGCTATTGCCACGACCTTCAAGATCGCCACCATCACGCCCGATGGTACGCAGTGGATGACGCGCATGCGCGCTGCTGGCGATGACATCAAGCAGCGCACGCAGGGTCGGGTGCAGTTCAAGTTCTACCCGGGCGGCGTGATGGGCAACGACGATGCCATGTTGCGCAAGATCCGCGCCGGCCAGCTGCACGGCGGCATGTTGTCGGTCGGCGGTCTCGACCTGATCTACCAGAACGCGTCGATCCTGAGCCTGCCGTTATTGTTCGACTCGTATGCGGAGGTTGATTATGTGCGCGCGCGCATCGATCCGCTCATTCAGCAAGGTTTGGAGAAGAACGGTTTTGTGAGCTTTGGCCTGGCCGACGGCGGCTTCGCATTGCTGTTTGCCAGCGCTCCCGTGCGCGGCATCGACGATGTCCGCGGCCGTAAGGTCTGGGTACCGCCGAACGACCCCATTTCGAAATCCGTGTTCGACACCGTCGGTCTCGCACCGGTGACTCTACCCTTGGCCGATGTCATGACGGGTCTGCAGACCGGTATGATCGACACCGTGGCGGTGTCGCCGGTCGGGGCTATTGCGCTGCAATGGTACACGCGGCTCAAGTACGTCACCGATACGCCGTTGTTGTACTTGTACGGCGCCTTGGTGTTGGAGCAGCGTGCCTTCAATAAGCTGACGGCTGCGGATCAAGCTGTCGTGCGTGAGGTCCTGACCGATGTTTTCAAGGAGTTCGATCGCAAGAATCGCGCCGACGATGCGGATGCGCGTGCGGCGCTCAAGCGCGAAGGCATTGAATTCGTGGCGGTGTCGCCGGAAAACCAGGCGCGCTGGGAGGCGGCTGCCCGCGGCGCGCGCGAACGCCTGGCCAAGAGCGGTGTCTTCACGCCGTCAGTGTTCGAGGTGTTGCAGGGCAACCTGACCGAGTACCGGCAAAAGGCTAAGACCGGCGCGCGTTGACTTCCCGTGTTTGAGCGAACCCGTCGGGTCATTGTGATCGCCGAGGACGTGATTCTCGTGGCCGTGCTGGCCGCGATGATCGGGTTCGCCGTCGCGCAGATCTTTTTGCGCAATTTCTTCGGCATCGGCATCATCTGGGCCGATCCGCTGGTGCGAGTGCTGGTGCTGTGGGCTGGTTTGATCGGTGCCATGGTGGCGGCACGCCTTGATCAACACATAGTTATCAGCGCGCTGGCCAAGTTGCTGCCCCCGCGTTGGAAGGCGGCCAGTCGTTTGCTCACCGACGGCGCGACCGCGATCGTATGCCTCATCGTCGCGGTCGTTTCGGTTCGCTTCGTGTATTCCGAGTACCAGGCGGCGACTGTCGCATTCGCTGCCGTGCCGGCGTGGGTCTGCCAGCTCGTCATTCCAGTCGCGTTCGTGATGTTGGCGTGTCGGTACACCCTGTTTGCGGTCGAGCGTGCTCGGCAGATGTTCGAGCGCCACGCATGATTCTCGCTGCGATCGTTATCGTCGGGCTGGCGCTGCTCGGGATGCCGCTGTTCGCGGTAATCGCCGCGGTCGCCCTGCTCGGTTTCTATTCCAATGACGTCGACCTGTCGGTCGTCGCCATCGAGCTCTACCGGATCGTCGATTCGCCGGTGCTGGTCGCCATCCCGTTATTCACCTTCGTCGGCTATCTGTTATCGGAAAGCCAGGCCTCGCATCGCCTGGTGCGGTTGACCAATGCGTTTTTGGGCTGGCTGCCGGGCGGGCACGCAATCGTCGCGCTCGTGGCCTGCGCGGTCTTTACCGCGCTCACGGGCGCATCCGGCGTCACCATTATCGCGATCGGCGGCCTGCTCCTGCCCGCGCTCCTCGAGGCCGGTTATCGCGAGCGCTTCACGCTCGGGCTGCTTACTTCGTCTGGGAGTCTCGGCCTGCTATTCCCGCCGTCGATCGTGCTGATTATTTACGCGGTCATCGCCCAACAGCTCAATCTGGGTCAGCCGGTATCGATTGACGACATGTTTTTTGCCGGCTTGCTGCCGGGCCTACTGATGGTGGGGTTGTTATCTATATATGGAATCCTGGTTGGATGGCGAGCGGAAAGCGCCACGAAGGGGTTTTCCTGGCGAGAGGCAGCCGGCGCGGTGCGCGAAGCGATCTGGGAGATTCCGCTTCCGATTATCGTATTGGGCGGCATCTACAGTGGCCTCTTTGCCGCCTCCGAGGCGGCCGCCGTATCGGTGGTGTACGTGCTGATCGTCGAAGTGTTCATCTATCGCGACATCCCGCTGCGCGAGCTGCCGCGCGTCATGCGCGAATCGATGACCGTGGTTGGCGGCGTGTTGATCATCCTCGGGATGGCCTTGGCGTCCACCAATTTTCTGATCGACGCGGAAGTGCCGATGCGGCTGTTCGATTACGTGCGCATGCACGTCGATGACAAGCTGACGTTCCTGATCCTGCTCACAGGCTTCTTGATCGTGGTCGGTATGGTGCTGGATATCTTTTCCGCGCTCATCTTGATCGTGCCGCTGATTCTTCCTATCGCCGTGTCCTACGGCATTCACCCCGTGCACCTTGGCATCTTGTTTCTGGCGAATATGCAGCTTGGTTACTTCACGCCGCCGGTCGGCATGAACCTATTTATTGCGAGTTACCGCTTCAAGCGTTCGGTGGGCGAGCTCGCGGGCGCGAGCTTTCCCTTCTTTATGATCTTGCTGGTCGCCGTGCTGTTGATTACCTACTGGCCGGATCTGTCATTGCGCCTTCTCCGGGATAGTTGACGTTCGCGCCGCGGTCGTTACTTCTCCAACCACTCCACCAGGATGGCCTTCGCGATCAGCCCCACGAAGCCGAGCCCGAGCGCGAGCAGCAAGACAAACAACCCAAACCGGCCCGCCTTCGAATCCACCGCCAGGCGGTAGATGATGAACAGCATATAGCCGATCAAGCCGGTGATGCCGATGAGCACCGCCCAAGTTTCGAATTCTTCGAGAGACATGCTCACGAGCAAAGCTGGCGCCGCAACCGCGGACGGCTAGACGACCCGGTTGCGAAGCCGTCCGATTCCCTGAATCTCGCATTCGACAAGGTCGCCGGCCTTCAGGAACTCCGGCGGCGTGCGCGCGAAGCCGACCCCACTCGGTGTGCCGGTAGCGATGATATCGCCGGGCTCGAGCGCCATGCCGCGCGACAGCACGTGGATGATGGTGGCGACATCGAAGATCATGTGATGGGTATTGGACAACTGCTTCAGTTCGCCGTTGACCCAGCATTTTAGATCGAGCGCTTGCGGATCGAGGACTTCTTCGCGTGTCACGATGACCGGTCCCATCGGGCAACTACCATCCAGACTCTTGCCGAGGAAATACTGCTTATGCCGAAATTGCAGGTCGCGTGCGGAGACGTCATTAATTACGGTATAGCCGAACACGTGTTCGAGCGCGCGCTCACGCGCGATCCCGCGGCCGCCGACGCCGATGACCACCCCCAGCTCAACTTCCCAATCGAGTTGTTGCGTCACGCTCGCCTGCGCCGGCACGTCGGCGTACGGTCCACTGACGCTCGTCACATTTTTGGTGAAGACGATCGGGTCCTTCGGTGGCTCGTGTTTACGGCCGCTCGCGCTCGCACTCTCGGCCACGTGCTCGGCGTAATTCCAGCCCAAACACATGACATTCTTGTTCGGGCGCGGGATCGGCGCGAGCCACTCGGTTCCGTCGCGCGGCAGGCGTACCGCGTCGCGCTTGATCTTCGATAGCTCGGTGGCGAGGACACGCCAGCGCTCGGGTCCCGCTGCGATCAGGTCCAGCATCGACTCGGGCCATCCCGAATGCGGCGCCGGCAGCCATAGTTCATTGCCGTCGACCAACACCAGCCTCGGCTGTTGGGCATATCGAACGGTGGCAAGGCGCATGGTCTAGGAGTCGGCGTTTCGCGGTCGGTGGACCACCATTCTAAACCACCCGGGGCTGACGCTCAGCAAGGTTATCTGGCCGCCGCGTTGGGATGGTATTGAATGCAGGGAGGCTCTTTTCCTTGATCGAGGGCGGCCTCGCAGGGATGGAAGGCAAGCCCGGCCAGTACGAGCTCTGGTACAGGCGTCGCGATAACGTGGTGCGCGACCCGTTTCTGAGCAACTGGGTATCCGACCTCCTGCCGCGCGGGCGCCTGTCCGGGGAAGACGAGGTGAGCACGGATGGCAAGGCCTGGGTGCGTATCACCAAGATCGTGCGCCGGGTGGCAGCCAGCCTTGTCGACAGCGATTTGCGCCACACGAACCGGTGCGGCGCCAACATCGATGGCGCTCGTTCCGACAGCGCTCAGCTGTAGAAGAGAAACTGGGTGGCTAAGTGCGTGTGCGCGCCGGCCTTACGCGGTGCCTGCGAGTAGTCGTTCCATCAGCAATCGGCTACGATCCTGCCTTCTCATCACTCAACGCGCTTTCGCTTTTTCTCTCATGATCGCCCGCTGGTACACGGCAATTATCGCGATTGCCTTCATGGTGTTTAGCGGGGCGGCGCTCGCCGCTGCCACAACGACCGGGGCGAGCACTAAGAGCAATCCCTACGTCATTCCCAGCGCCACGCTGCCTGCCGGTAAGGTTCGCACCGTGGCAATCCTGAGTGCGGGGGAGCACGCCGGCAACGGTTATCGCATGGTGGGTGTTCCCGATGGCCTGGGCGCGTGGTCGTCAGACGACGATTCGTTCACCTTGCTGATGGGCCATGAGCTGCGACACAACCGCGGTATCAAACGCGCACACGGCGCCGCCGGAGCGTTTGTTTCGCGCTGGACGATACGCAAGAGCGATCTGGCCGTGGTCGCGGGCGAGGATCTGGTGCGCTCGCCCGCTGCCGTGCACACCTGGAATCGCGAAACAGCAAAGTATGTAACTGACGCCGATACGTGGAGTCGCTTTTGTTCGGCGGATCTGGCGCCGGTCAGCGCGTTTTTTCATGACGGTGACGGTACGCGCGACCGTCTGTTCTTGACCGGCGAGGAGTACGACGAGCGTTACCCCGTGAATGTCGGCAAGCCCGATCACGGCCGCGCCTTCGCCTTCGTCGCGAGTGGCGCGCACGCCGGCGAGGCCTGGCAGTTGCCGCGCCTGGGCCGTATGGCATTCGAGAATGTGGTGGCGAGCCCCCATGCGCAGAAGAAGACCGTGGTGATGTTGATGGATGATGCCGATAGCGAAGTCGACCCGGACAAGACTGTCTCGCCGAGCGAGCTCTATCTCTATGTCGGCACCAAGACCCGCCAAGGCCACCCGATCGAACGCGCCGGGCTGACCAACGGCGAGCTGTACGGGCTACGCATACGCCGCGGCGAAGACCTGCTCGCGCAGGAGGACGATCTGTTTGGCCTGGGTAACAAGAAGACGGGTTTCCTGGCCTCGGCCCGCTTTGAGCCGCATCGCATCGGTAGCGCCGCGGGCCTGAGCGGCATCGAGCTGCAATTTGAAACCATCGCCGCGGACGTCATGCGGATGCAGCGCATCGAAGACGGCGCCTGGGATCCGCGTGCCGACCGGCGCAATGACTTTTATTTTGTTACCACGGCCAGCATCACGCGCAACAGTCGCTTGTGGCGGCTGCGTTTCGACGATGTCGAGCGCCCCGACGCCGGCGGCACAATTGAGATGTTGCTCCAGGGCGATGAAGGCCATCGGATGCTGGATAACATTGCCATTGACCGCCATGGTCGTATCCTGATGCAAGAAGACCCGAGCAGTAGCGAGCGCCTGGGGAAGATCTGGTTATACGGAATCGACAGAAGGCAGTTGATCGAGATCGCCGCGCATAGCCCGGAATTCTTTCAACGCGGCTCGCCGAGTTTTCTCACCCAGGATGAAGAATCCTCCGGCATCATCGACGCCGAGCAAGTACTCGGCGAGGGCTGGTTTCTTTTTACCTCGCAGGCGCATTACCGCTTCGGCGATCCGGAAGTCGTCTCCGGCGGCCAACTGTTGGCGTTGTATGTGGCGCCGGAAATCGGGACTAACCGAC
>CP070641.1:357081-364990 GCA_020354085.1 Pseudomonadota bacterium | reverse complement strand
GTGCTGGCCGCGCTACCCACGGCATCGTCGGCCTACATCTTGGCGACGCAGATGAAAGGGGATGGTCGTCTGGTCGCCTCGGTGATTACACTCAATATTCTCTTTGCCATCCTGACCTTGCCGCTGTGGCTGTCGCTGCGGGGTGGCTGACCCCGCGCACCGCCGAGCCTGGGTCGGGCCTCGTGCTGCCTTAGAAAGCATATCAACTCAAAGAATTTGTGACTTTTTCACTTGGTTAATGGTGGGGCCGGGGTGTATATAAGATCCCGAGATCTGCGCAGGACCGCAGGGGTGGGGTGAGGGGCGCCGTCGTTTTGGCACCGACGTATCATCATGCGCTGCCAGTCGGGACCAGAATTCAATCGTACGAAGTCAAAAGCGTCCTCGGTATTGGCGGCTTTGGCATTACCTACAAGGCGTACGATCGTACGCTGGAGCGCTATGTTGCGCTCAAAGAATACCTTCCGACCGGCGTAGCTGTCCGCACCGTCGACGGCACGACGGTCGTACCCAAATCCGAAGGCGACTCGCGGGACTACGAATACGGTTTGCGTCGCTTCCTCGACGAAGCGCGCACGCTTGCGCGTTTCAACGAGCGCAGCATCGTCCGTGTAATCTCTTACATGGAGGCGCACGGAACGGCCTATTTCGTCATGGACTACGAGGACGGCGAATGCCTGGATGCGCGACTACGCGTGCGCATCACACTTCCGGCCGAGGAGATCCTGGCGATCATGCTGCCGATCGTGCGCGGTTTGAGCGTCGTGCACGCGCTGAACTTCCTGCATCGTGACATCAAACCGCTCAACATCTACGTCCGGCGCGACGGGTCTCCGGTGCTGCTCGATTTCGGCGCGGCACGCGAAGCGCTCGGCACGCAAAGCCGCACTGTGACGCGCATGGTCACACCGGGCTACGCGCCGTTTGAACAGTACTTGGCGAACACCAAACAAGGGCCGTGGTCGGACATCTACGCCATCGGGGCCACGATGTACCAATGCGCGGTCGGCGTGGCGCCGATGGCCGCGACCGAACGTGTGGCGGCTGTGCACGACAAAGAACCTGATCCGATTCGCCAGGTGGCGACGACGCTCAAAGGGAAAATGAGCAAGGAGTTCGTCGATGCCATGTTGTGGATGTTGGAGCCGATGGCCAAGGATCGACCACAGTCACTCGACGAGTTGCTGCCCGCACTTGAGGCCTGCGCGCGCGTGTCCGAGCCGTCGCGCGCGTCGGTATCGGTCGGATCGCTGCCCGATACGGTACTTGTCGATAGTCCGGATTTGACGGGGAACCCGCTGGCACCGCCAGGCCTTCCTCCGGAGACCCTGCACGCCATTGAGTTGAGTCTCGCGCAGCACGTCGGCCCCATGTCGAAGGTCTTGGTACACAAGGCGGCGGGTCGATCGGCGAATGTCCAGGCGCTGACAGAATTGCTGGCGCGCTTCATCGACAATGACGAGGCGCGCATGAAGTTCTTCGCCAGTACGCGCGCCCTTAGCTCTGGCGATGTGTTGGGACGAGCAGGGGCGCAGGGCGGTAGGGAGCCAGTCGCCGTTAAGCGTCAACTCAGGCAAGCAGAGGTCGACGATCAACTCATGGCCGCCGCGGAGCGTTTGTTGGCCGCGCAGTTGGGACCGGTGGCGCGCGTACTGGTCAAGCGTGCCGCGACCAGTAACAAGAATTCCGCAGCATTTCGCCAGGCCTTGGCGGCCGAGTTGCGCGATGACGATCAACGTGCGGCGTTTCTGCGTGAGCTCGAGAGCATGACCAGCGAGCATTGACAACAAAACAGCCATACTACGCGCGAGGGGGAGAAACAGCATGGTGCAAGCACGGGCGGTGTGCATTCTGAAGACAGTGGTTGTCGCGACAGGGTTTTTCTCGGCCGGGGTGAGCTATGCGGCTGGTGAATCTCCCGATGCGGCCGAGAATTGGACCGCCAAACGCATCTTCGATCCCTTTCGCAACGAGACGCGCTGTGTCGCCGAGTCGCGCCACCAGGTGATCGACGACGGTCGCCAGGAGACGACGATTTACTTGCGGCTGGACGAGCGCGGGTTGATGGTGTTGACAGAATCGAATGTCGATTTGAACCATCCCGATGTCGGCGTGCGTGTCGACGACGGCGCGCTGATAAAACCAGATAAGGCCTATCTCGATCAGAACGCCGTGTTCGAGTCCTCGGCCGCCAGCATCATCAGTCAATTCAAGGCGGGCTTGAAGGCTGACGTAGGACTGCGCTATTGGCCGACCTGGCCGAGCAAGGGTCTACGAACGGCGACCTTCAGTTTGATTGGTTTCACGCGTGCCTTCGCGCGTCTCCCCGGCTGTTAGGCGTATGCGTGGTGCGGCGCTTTACCCCGTCAACCGTCATCCTATGAGGACATACCAATGAAATTCAAAGATCTGAGCCTCATCGCGAAGTTCAACCTGGTTATCATCAGCGTGTTCGTAGTGGCCTTGGTGACGACGGGGTTCATTTCCTATCAGCTGCTGCAAAGAAATGCGCGCCACGAGGTGGTACAGCGCGCCGAGCTGATGATGGAGGCCGCACTGGCGGTGCGCGACTACACGATTGGCGAGATTCGTCCGCTGCTTGCCCTACAAATGCGTCACAGCTTCCTGCCGCAGACCGTTCCCGCCTACGCGGCCACGCAGGCATTCGTGCAGCTACGCAAGACTTATCCCGACTACCATTACAAGGAGGCCACGCTCAACCCCACCAACCCGCGAGATCGCGCCGTGGAGTGGGAGGTCGACATCATCGAGGCATTCCGGTCGCACCCAGAACAAGGCGGAACGGTGGGTGCGCGCGAGACGCCGAGCGGCCCATCGTTTTACATCGCGCGTCCAATAAAAATCAAAGACCCGGCATGCCTGACTTGCCACAGCACGGTCGAGGCAGCACCCAAGACGATGCTCGCGCGTTACGGCACGGCCAACGGCTTCGGCTGGAAGTTGAATGAAGTGGTCGGTGCACAGATCGTGTCGGTGCCGATGGAGTTGCCTCTGCGCCAGGCGCGGGAGGCGTTTAACACCTTCATGGGATCACTGGTCGTGGTATTTGTCGCGGTAACGATTATTCTCAACCTGATGCTACGCCGAATTGTTATTGAACCGATCGTGCAGATGGCGCACGCGGCTGATGAGGTGAGCAAAGGAAAGATGGATGCCCCGGAGTTCGCCGAAAGCGGGCGCGATGAGATCAGCTTGCTCGGGGCATCATTCAATCGCATGCGTCGCAGTCTCGATAAGGCCATGAAGATGCTGGAGAGCTAGGCAGCTGAGACGTATGGACAAAGAGCACATGGAGCAGGGCAAGACCTGGCTTTGCAGCGTGTTGTTTCTGGATATCGCCGGCTACACGCAGCGATCGGTGACGCGTCAGGTCAATGCCAAGGGCTATCTGCAGGTGTTGATTGAACAGACGGTTGCTGACACACCGGAGAACGAACGAGTCATCATCGATACCGGCGACGGTGCCGCGCTCTGCTACATGGGCGATCCGGAGCGCGCCTTGTTCGCCGCCCTGCAATTGCGCGAGTCGTTGATGCGGCCGACTGAAGGGGGCGGGGAGCAGGTCGGGGTGCGCATCGGTATCAACTTGGGACCGGTGCGGTTCGTGCGCAGCCTCGCGGGACAGATCAATCCCCTGGGCGATGGGATCAACAACGCGCAGCGTGTCATGGCATTCGCGACACCCAACCAGATTCTGGTTTCGCGTTCGTTCTACGAGGTGATCGCCTGCCTGTCGCACGAGTATGCGCAGCTGTTCAATTATCTCGGCGTACGGCAGGACAAGCACGTCAAGGAACACGCGCTCTATGAGGTGCGGGCGCCGGGACAACCGGGCGTGGTCGCAACGCTGCGCACCACGGAGGCGATCGCGGAGCAGGTGCGCGCCACGGTCGCGCTGCGCCGAACGGCTTTCGACTCGGTGATGTTGAGGGCGGCGGAAGAGGCGTTGGCGGAATACATAGGACCGGTGGCGCGCGTATTGGTGAAGAAGGCGGCAGAACGCGCGCAAGATCTCGCCGATCTCAGGCGCATGCTCGCGGAGGCCGTGTCGATACCCGAGCAGCAGCAGGCGCTACTCGACCGCATCGGCGCGTTGCAGGTGGGCGAGCCACCCGTGCAAGTAGCTGCGTCACCCGGCCATGGGAAGGGTGCGGTGCAAGACGGTGTCACTGGGCGCTCGGCGGTCCAGGGGGCGTGGACCGCGGCGGAACTGCAGCAGGCCGAGGCACGGCTGGCGTCGTTCGTCGGGCCGCTGTCCAAGATTTTGGTTAAGCGCGCTGCCGCCCAGACCAATGACAGAAAGAAGTTCTATGAGACCTTGGCGCAGGAGCTGGACAGCGCGGCGGATCGCAAGGCGTTCCTCGAGGCCATCAGCCACTGATATCAATCGGCAACGCTAACGGTGCGGGCCGCGCCGGACTGCGCTGGCGCCGCTTTCAGTAGGGGAACCAAGAAGCGCGGGATCGTAGTTTCCAGCCAATAATCCGCGCGCCACGGCCACGGACCCGCGACGAATCCAACGTGACCGCCGTGGGGAGAAAACGCCGGCCGAATCGCGGGCGAGAGATCCTCCGGGCGGGGTGGCGTGTCCGGCGTCATGAAAGGATCGTCGAATGCGTGAATCAAGAGTGTTGGTACCGCTATCGATTTGAGAAACTGCCGTGAGCTTGAACGACGGTAGTAGTCTTCCGCGTCGGCGAAGCCATTGAGCGGTGCGGTGACGTGCTCGTCGAAATCCCAGAACCGGCGTAGACGTCGCAGTCGTGCGGCATCAATCGGCATCGCAAGGCGCCCAAGCTTGCGCACCACTGAGTGGCGCAGGCGGCGCATCAGCTCCCATTGGTAAATGCGAGAAAAGCCTTGATCGATGCGGTCAGCACAGCGATTGAGGAGATACGGCACGGATACGGCCACGGCGGCGGTGAGTGGTGCAGCGCTGGCGCGCTCACCGAGATACTTGAGGAGCACGTTGCCGCCGAGCGAGTACCCGACGGCCGCAATCGGCCGGTCCGGAGCGCGCGTACGCAGCAGATCGACGACATAGGCGAAGTCACCGGTGTCGCCTGAGTGGTAGCTGCGCGCCAATCGATTGGGCTCGCCGCTGCAGCCGCGAAAATGCATCACGGCGCCGCCCAACCCCCTTCGGTGCAATGCTTGCAGCATACCGCGCGCATACTGCGAATCAGAAGAGCCTTCCAGCCCGTGCAACACGAGCACGACAGGAGCCGCGTCATCGGGCGCGCGCGCCCAGTCGATATCAACAAAATCGCCGTCCGGCAACTCGATGCGTTCGCGCTTGAGATCGACGCGGGGTGCGCGACGAATCAACACCGGCCACAATGTTTGCAGGTGGGGGCTGCGGCACCACCAGGCGGGTTTGAAGGTTTTCGGGTTCAAGATTTCAGGCTATGCATGCCATGCTTTGAACCAGAAACCAGTAACGTCGGGCACTTATACCCAGAGTCCCTGCCACCAACGCTGACGGTTCGCCGGTAGCGGGCGCGCGTCGGCGAACGGCTGTGGCCGCGTGCGCGATAGTATCCAGCCGGGCAGGGGCGGATGTTTGCTCGAACCGCACGATGTCCCGAGCTGGAAGGGATCGAATATCTTGACCATGGTTGGGGCGGCGATATCGTCCACGTAAACGATCCCGCAGTAATCCTCGCGATGATCGTGACGCAGCAATGGATCGATTGCGTCCAGAAACTTGCCGAGTTCCGTTGATGACGCCGGTGCCGCAGGGGGCGGCAGGCCGATGGCGTAGATGTACCATGTTTGGTCTGCGCGCGCGCGGAGCGTGTCGCACAGCTGTTCGAACTGTCGCCAACTTAGCAGGCTGGAGAAGCGGCCGCGGAATGTCGATTGAAAATCGGCGGGCACGACAGGGACCGGCAAACGGCTATTTCTTGTCTTCCGGGAATTGCTCGCGCAGGGCCTCGATGGCGATACCGAGACCAAGTTCGAGATTCTTGTCACACAGTGTTAGCAGAGGCGCCAGTCGATTCATGAGACCCGGCAGGTAGGGTATTAGCTTGCCGCCGTCGCCGTTTTGAATCAGGCGCAAGGCCGTTTCGATATCGGGCTCTTCCATCACCGCCTCTTCCGGCTCCGGCATCTCATCTTGATAGATGACACCGAGTCGGTTCCCGCCGTCGGCTTTGGCCAGCGTCAGGCGTTGGTCGGCGAGCTTTAGCATCTCCTCGATCGTATCGCCGGGGTCGCGGCCCAGGGTCGCCAGGCCGAGCGAGATCGTTACCGGAATGCTGATGCCGTCTTGGGCAAAAGGTTGCGCGGCCACCGCGGTGCGTAGCCGCTCACACAGCACCGCGGCATGCACCCGGTCGGAGGCAGGCGCGATCACTGCGAACTGGGCGGGCGCAATGTGGGCCGCCGTGTCTTCTGTACGGCAAGTCTTCTGAATCAACTTCGCCACCCAGATTAGGACCTGATCGGCGACTGTGGCACCGTGCTTGGCGCCGATGCCTGCGAAGTCATCCACGGCCAATCGGACTATCGACACGGCTTCATCGTGGCGTTTGCCGTAGGCGTGGTCTTGCGTGGCGCGCTGCAGGAAGTAGCGACGGCTGTTGAGTTGCGTGAGTGGATCGACTGCGGTTTGCTCTTCGAGGGCGGTTTCCGTTTCGGCGAGCTTGCGGGTGGTCTGATCGAGCCGCGAGTGCGCGCGGGCGCGGGCGAGTAGTTGGATGCTATCGAGCGGCTTGGTGATGAAGTCAGTTGCCCCGCAGGCGTAGGCACGCTCACGGGTCTGTTCGTCTTGTGCGCCGGTGATTACGATGATGGGCACCTCGCGTACGCGATTCTCCTCCGCCGCCCGGATGCGACAAATGAGTTGATAGCCGTCTAGCTTGGGCATCTCAATATCGGATATCACCACTTCGACCGTGTTGTCATCCGCGAGGGCCTGCCAGCCAGCCTCGCCATCCTCGGCCTCTTTGAGGTCGAAATCGTTGTTCAGGATATTGGACACCGCCTTGCGGATGACGCGCGAGTCGTCAATCACGAGGACGCGCGGGCGCTTCGGCGTGGATTCGGGCTCGGTCGGGGGCATGTGTGGGAACTGTCAATCCGTATCGGGGTTGTTGGACTTAAAGATAGTCCAGCCCGCGGGCCGCTTCCATCCTAGGGCGCGCGCTGAGATCGGCGGTGGCGCAGGTATTCGAATACCCCGGGCATGATAGAGAGAATGATGATTGTCATGATGACCAGGGCGAGGTTTTGCTTTACCCATGGTAGGTTTCCGAAATAGAAACCAGCCAACGTGAGAGATATCACCCAGAGCAATGCGCCAAGCACGTTGTAGGCTAGAAATCGAACGTAGGGCATGCTGCCGATGCCGGCCACGAACGGCGCATAGGTGCGAATGATCGGAACGAAGCGCGCGATGACGATGGTTTTGCCGCCATGGCGCTCGAAGAAGGCGTGGGTGCGATCGAGGTGTTTGCGATTAAGCAAACGCGAATCGTCGCGCGAAAACACCTTGGGTCCCAGGTAGCTGCCAAACCAATAATTGACGGTGTCGCCGGCGATCGCGGCAGTGACGAGCAGCGTCATCAACAACAACACATCCATGCCACCGGCGGCGGCCACCGTACCGGCGACGAACAGCAATGAGTCGCCCGGCAGGAACGGCGTCACGACCAATCCGGTCTCGGCGAACACAATCATGAATAGGAGTACGTAGATCCATGCCCCATGGTCTTTGACGAAGGTGGATAAGTGTTGATCCAGATGGATCAGCATATCGAGCAGGCTGGCGATCAGTTCCATCGAGTGGCTACCAGAAATAGACCAGCACCAAGGTACCGAAAACGATTCGGTAGAAAGCAAACGGAACAAACGTGTGGCGCGCTACGTAGCCTAAGAAAAG
>CP070641.1:348877-356981 GCA_020354085.1 Pseudomonadota bacterium | reverse complement strand
ACGCGGACGGTCGCATGGCCGGAGACATGCTAACGATCGAGACCGATCGCCAAGACGGCGCACCGCTCATTCATCCGGTCATGCGCGCGGGCCGGCGCCTGGCGCCGAGCGAATCGCTCGATGCCATCCGCGCGCGCGTCGCGCAGGAACTCATGCGCTTGCCAGAGCAGCTGCGCGCGCTCGACGCCAAACCGAGTTATCCGGTAACCATTGCGCCGGCGCTGGAAAACCTCGCGCATGAGGTCGACCAGCGCATGCATGTCAACTGATTTCCATGTCCGGCCAGCACTTTACCGCCGAGATCGCGCATCACATCTGGGATAGCAAGTACCGCTATCGCGATGACGCGCAGATCTTCGATCAGACCATCGAGGACAGCTGGCGGCGCATTGCGCGCGCGCTCGCGAGCGTCGAGCGCGAGTCCAAGCGCTGGGAGGCGGAGTTCTACGGCGCGCTCGAGGGTTTTGCCTTCCTGCCCGGCGGACGCATCCAGGCCGGCGCCGGCACCGACCGGCGCGTAACGCTATTCAATTGTTTCGTCATGGGCGTGATCAACGACTCCATGGACGGGATCTTCGACGGCCTCAAGGAGGGCGCGCTCACCATGCAGCAAGGCGGCGGCGTGGGCTATGACTTCTCCACCCTGCGTCCACGCGGTAGCCCGGCGAAAGGCGTGGGCGCATTGGCCTCAGGGCCGGTGTCGTTCATGGACATCTGGGATTGCATGTGCGCGACGTTGCTCTCGGTCGGCGCGCGCCGCGGTGCAATGATGGCCACGCTGCGCTGCGATCATCCCGATATCGAGGATTTCATCGACGCCAAGCGCGCGCCCGGGCGCCTCAGACATTTCAATCTCTCGGTATTGGTGACGGATGCCTTTCTCGACGCCGTGAAGCGAGATGACGAGTGGCTGCTTGTATTCCCCGACGGCAAAGGCGGTGGCGAAATAGTCGAGCGCCAGTGGTCCGGCGCCCTTGACTCGGTGCCCTGCCGCGGGCACCGGCGGGTCAAGGCGCGCGCGCTGTGGGACCGCCTGATGCGTGCGACTTACGAATATGCCGAACCGGGCGTGTTGTTCATCGACACCATCAACCGCGAGAACAATCTCTGGTATCGCGAGCACATCAGCGCGACCAACCCGTGTGGCGAGTTGCCGCTCCCGCCATATGGGGCCTGCGATTTGGGCTCGCTCAATCTCACGCGCTTCGTGCGGGCGCCCTTCACGTCGCAGGCGGAGATTGATCTTGCCGGGATCGAATCGACGGCTGCGCTGGCGGTACGCATGATGGACGACGCCATCGATCTGTCGCAATTCCCGCTCGCGCCGCAAGCCGAGCAGGCGCGCGGTACGCGGCGCATTGGGCTTGGCATCACGGGACTTGGTGATGCGCTCATTTTGCTGGGACTGCACTATGGCAGCGAGCCGGCGCGCGACATGGCGGCCAGAATCATGGAGCGCATCTGTCATGCCGCCTACCGCGCTTCCATCGGCTTGGCCAAAGAGAAGGGGTCGTTTCCGTTCTTTGAGCGCGAGCGCTATCTTGAAGGGCCATTCATACGCCGTCTGCCGTCGGACATTCGAGATGGCATCGCGCGCCACGGCATCCGCAACAGCCACCTCACCGCGATCGCGCCCACCGGCACGATCAGCCTGCTCGCCAACAACATCTCGAGCGGGCTTGAGCCGGTATATGACTTCTCCGTCACGCGCAAAGTTCTGGAACGCGATGCCACCTATGCCACCCACGCATTGACGGATTACGCGCTCGCCAAGTGGCGCGAACTGCATCCGCGCGGTGACCTGCCGGATACGTTCGTCAGTGCGCACCAACTGAGCCCGCAGGCGCATCTGGCCATGCAGGCGGCGTTACAGCCCTATATCGACAGTTCGATCTCCAAGACCATCAATGTGCCGCGCGACTTCGACTTTGCGGACTTCAAGAACATTTATGAGCAAGCGTTTGCCATGGGCCTCAAGGGCTGCACGACGTTTCGGCCCAACCCGGTCACCGGAGAGGTGCTGAGCGCCGCGGAGCCGATGGCGGCGCCGCATTGCTGCAACGTCGAACGCGAGGCCGATTAATAAGGCGAAAGGCGCAGACTTTTGCCGCGCGCGACCCGGCGCTGGGCACGTTTGGGATCGTTAACGCGAACGCATAGAATGGCCACTATCGGAGGACCCCATGGCAACCAAGAAAAAATCCCGTCGCAAGGCGAAGGCCAAACCCACGCGCAAGAAAACGTCTCAGAAGGCCAAGCGGTCCAAGGCCGCGAAGGTCAAGCGCCCGGTGCGGACCGTGCGCGCCGCACCCAAGCCCAAGCCGGCACCGAAACAGTTACCGGACGTCGAAGTCAGCATGACGGGCGGGCAGCGGCTGCGACTCGCCGCGCTCACCGGCAGGCCGGTGGTGATTTACTTTTACCCCAAGGACGACACGCCTGGCTGCACGACCGAAGGTTGCGACATCCGCGACAACTGGGGGGGCTTCTCCCGGTCGGGCGCGGTGGTGCTGGGCGTGTCACGCGACAGCATCGCCTCGCACGAGCGCTTCAAGGCCAAGTTCGGCTTCCCCTTCGAGCTGATCGCGGACGAAGACGAGCGGTTGTGCAAGCTATTTGGCGTGATGAAGCAAAAGAGCCTCTACGGCCGCAAGTACATCGGCGTCGATCGCAGCACCTTCGTATTCGATCGCACCGGCGCACTACGCAAGGAATATCGCGACGTGAAGGTACCGGGGCACATGCAAGAGGTGCTGGCGGAAGTCCAGAAGCTTTAGCAAACCCCGAGGCAGCATGGCGACTAAGCGCAAGATATTTGTTCTCGATACCAACGTCCTGATTCACGATCCGACCTCGATCCTGCGCTTCCAGGACAATGATGTTTACATTCCGATCGTAGTGCTGGAGGAGCTCGACCGCGCCAAGGTCGGTATGTCGGAAGTCGCACGCAACGTGCGCCAGGTCAGCCGCTTGCTTGATGAGCTGGTGGAAAAAGCCAATGGCGACATCACCCGCGGCCTGAAGTTACCCTCCGCCTCCGCCGACATCGAGACGGGGCATCTCTATTTCTACACCGAGGCCGTGCATGGGCGCCTGCCGAATGGCATCGCGGTGGATAGCCCCGACAACACGCTGCTCGGCATCACCCTCGATCTCGGCAAGAGCCATCCCGACAGGATGGTCACGCTCGTCACCAAGGACATAAACCTACGCATCAAGGCGCACGCCATCGGCGTACGCGCCGAGGACTACACCAACGATCAGGTCCTGGACGATGCAAACCTGCTGTACACCGGGCGCGAGGAACTGGCTCCGGACTTCTGGGAGACGCACAGCAAGAACATGGAATCGTGGAAGGAGGAAGGCCGGACCTTTTATCGCCTAACCGGTCCAAAGGCCCCCAGTTGGTTTCCCAACCAGTTTCTCTACACGACGGATGAGCGCGCGTTCGAAGCGATCGTTCGGCGCGTGGAAGGCGACTCGGCCGTCATCGAGGTCGTCAAAGACTACGTCCACGAAAAGCACAGGGTTTGGGGCATCAATGCCCGTAACCGCGAACAGAACTTCGCGCTTAATCTTCTGATGGACCCGGAAATCGATTTCGTCACCCTCTTGGGCCAGGCCGGTACCGGCAAGACGTTGCTCACGCTCGCCGCCGCGCTCGCGCAGACGCTCGAGACCCGGCGCTATGCCGAGATCATCATGACGCGCATGACCGTGCCGGTCGGCGAGGACATCGGCTTCCTGCCCGGCACCGAAGAGGAAAAGATGGGACCGTGGATGGGCGCACTCGAGGACAACCTTGACGTGCTGCACGAGACCGGCACGCAGGAACACGGCGCCTGGGGCCGCGCCGCCACGCATGACTTACTCAAGAGCCGCATTCGCATCAAATCGCTCAACTTCATGCGCGGGCGGACGTTCTTGAAGAAATTCCTCATCATCGACGAAGCCCAGAACTTGAGCCCCCACCAGATGAAGACTCTCATCACACGCGCCGGCCCGGGCAGCAAGATCGTGTGCCTGGGTAACATCGCGCAGATCGATACGCCTTACCTGACTGAAACGACTTCGGGTCTAACCTATGTCGTCGATCGGTTTCGGGCGTGGGAGCATAGCGCGCACATCACGCTGCAACGCGGTGAGCGCTCGCGCCTGGCCGATCACGCCACGCAGATTCTCTGAATCGGCGGGGCTGAGCGCGACGGGTTACCCGCCGGGGGCGCTGCGCCGCAGCTCGTAGTGCCGCCTGAATAGCACTTCCAGTTCATCGATGACCTCGATGCGGTCGCGGCCCTGCATGACGTGCTGGGTCATAAGCTCGTAGGTCTCGTTGAGCAGCTTGGATGGCTCCAGCATGGGGTAGGTCGCGCGCAGGCGCTTGATCGCGACCACCACGCTTTCCTCCGGCGGACGAGGGATATCGAGCGGTTCCGTGACGGTCGGATCGACCGCGTGCCGCGAGGCCAAAAACTCCGCGTATTCGACCAGCGCCTGCTGCTGCGCGTCCGGCAACCGACCGAAAAGATCGCGCAGCCGCTTTTCAATTTGTTTCACGACGGGGTGGTCGCGAAACCGCTAGCGCTTGGTTCGCGATGAGCGCTTTTCGCAGTGGTCGTGTGCGAACTTCATGAACTCGTCGATCGCACGCAGACGGAACTTCTGCCGTTGATAGACGATGGAGAAGGGCCGCTCCACGGGCGGCTCCAGCGGGCGCGAAACTAACGTGCCGAGCTTCAGTTCCTTCACAATCGTCGCCTGCGAGACGATCGAAATACCGAGCCCCGCCTCCACCGCGCTTTTCACCGCCTCGGGATTTCCGACCTCAAGACTGATGTTGAGATCGCTATACTGCATGCCGCTCTGTTGCAGATACTCCAGGATAAATTCGCGCGTGCCCGAACCTTCCTCGCGGCACACGAACGGGTGGGCCTGAAGGTCCTCGACGCTGATCGAATCTTTCTTGGCCAGTGGATGTGCGGGTGGGCAAATGACGACCAGCTTGTCGTGCCAGCAGACCTCGACCACGAGGTTCTTGTTTTGAATCGGCGACTCGACGATACCGACGTCGATGGAGTTGTCCTCCACCATATGCACGATGCCGACAGAGTTCGAGACCTTGAGCCGGATGTTGATATTGGGGTGCAGTTCCTTGAACTCGCCCAGCAGCGACGGCAGCACGTATTCTGCGATGGTGGTGCTGGCGCCGATGATAACGATGCCGCTCACGTCACCCGTCAACTCGCGGACCTTGCTTTCCATCTCGGTATACAGCGAGATGATCTTGTCCGCGTACTCGAACACCCGTTCGCCCGCCGCGGTGAGGCTGATGCGATTGTGGGTCCGGTCAAACAAGCGCGTGTTGAAGTACTCCTCCAGCTGACGGATCTGGAAGGTCACGGCCGGTTGCGTCATATGCAAGGTCTCGGCCGCCTTGGTGAACGACAGCAGGCGCGCGACAGTGTGGAAGACCTGTAGTCTGCGGTCAGCCATGCCAAAGTCCCCCGGTCGGCATTTTATTCTTCTGGCCTGAAAGCGCTGTGAATTTCAGCACAACCCACCCGGCCTTGTATAGGCGCGCATGCAACACTCAGCCACGACCTACGCGTAGCCCTCGAGCTTGAGCTTGAGGTCGGTGGCGCTTGTCGCATGCTGAATCGCCGTCTCCTCGTCGATCTCTCCGGCCTTAACCAGATGAAACAGGCCCATGTCGAAACTCTGCATGCCTTCGGCCGCGGTACCTTTCTTGATCAGGTCGCCGAGTTCCTTAATCTTGAGTGGATCGAGAATGTATTCGCGCGCGAGCTGCGAGACGGTCATGACTTCGCAGGCGACGATACGACCCTGGCCGTTCTTGCGCGGGAGCAGCCGCTGGCTGACGACGCCACGCAGGTTCTGCGCAAGCTTGGCGCGGATAGCCACCTGGGCCTCGGGCGAGAACGCCGTGACGATGCGCGAGATGGTTTCGGCCGCGGCCGGTGAGTGCACGGTGGAAAACACCAAGTGCCCAGTCTCGGCAGCCGTCATGGCGGCGTCGATCGTTTCGGGATCACGCATTTCGCCGAGCAGAATGGTGTCCGGGTCCTCGCGCAGCACGGCGCGCATGGCTTCGGCGAAGGTGTTGGTGTCGATGCCGACTTCGCGCTGCGTGATGATCGATTTACGTTCCGCGAACAGATATTCGATCGGATCCTCGATGGTAACGATATGCTCGCCCTTGTTGAGGTTGATCTCGTTAATGAGCGAGGCAAGCGTCGTGGACTTACCCGAACCGGTGGCGCCGGTAATCAGCACCAGCCCGCGTTCCAGATGGATGAAGTTGCGCACCAAATCCGGCAGACGCAGCTCCTGCGGTGGCGGAATATTCGTGTTGATGACGCGCAACACCATACCGATCGAGCCGCGCTGATAAAAAACGTTGGCGCGGACGCGTCCAATGTCCTTGAAGCCAATCGACAAGTCGACTTGATGGTGCTCCTCGAATAACTGCTGGAGGCGCGCGGACATCATGGTGCGCGACAAACGGTCCATGAAATCCGGCAGCAGCGGTGCGATATCTCGCATTGCACGGAGTGCGCCGTCGATGCGCAGGACCGGATGGTTGCGCGTGCGCAGGTGAATGTCCGAGGCCTTGGCGCGCACCGCGAACGAAAGCACTTGCCCGAGGAGCTTTAGGGGATCCGTGGTCGGGCCGATCGGGGTTGGCGTGGCAACAGCCGCGGGATTGGCGGCAGGTTGGCTGGCGGCATCAGTCATGGTCAAAGGGCCCTATCTAGCTATCTATATATTAGGGGGTGCAGCAATTGCGCCCCTTTAGTCTAGACGATCCGACGCCGCGGGAAGTGGGAACCACCAAAAGCGAAGGGGCCGGCAAAAGTACCGGCCCCTTCCCTCAAAACCAAGCGGTATAGGGCGTCAACGACGCCGCCGCGGTTCGTTCCGCGGGCGGCACCCCAGAGCGGCTCCGACAAACACGGTGAACCAGAGCCAGTAGGCGCTATGAAACGGCGGCCTACTTCGGGCACGATGAAGTATCGGTGGCGACTTTGCCGGTGAGCAACAAGAAACTTTCGAACGGTCCCATGTTGCCCATGGCCTCGAACATCGGTCCGTCGAACTCCAGGCGCCCCAGGAACATCGCTTTCATCGGACCGTACTCTCCGCGCCCCATTTCGCCCCAGCGCTGGGTGGTGGCAAACATGGTGTAGTCATAGCTCGAATCGAGCTTGGTGGTTTCCACCTTGCCGCCGTAAACGCATGTCGCCTTACCGTCCTTCTTCGACACGCGCATCTCGACGCGCGGACTGTCTTTGCATTCTGTGCGGTAGATCTGCATCACCTTGAAGCCACGGCCACCGTGGTTGTCGACCCATTCTGATTCAACCAGCTTGGTGGTCAACACGGGATCGGCATTCCATGCGTCGCAAGCGAGCTTGCCCCATTCCGCGGACATGAAGACTGGCTTTGCGCCGGCCTCCGGTGCCGCTGGCGCATCCGCCTTTTCCTCGGCGCTCGCAATACCCGCAAACGCTATCAGTAGCGCTCCCATCTGGGCGCTGATCTTGTAGGGTCGCTGCATATATCTCTCCTTTAACCGTTGCACTCACATCGAAAACGATTCGCAAGAAAAAGGGGCAAGCTTGCGCTTGCCCCTCGTTCACAACTGCCGGACGAACATCCGTTCGCTGAGCCTAGAACTTCGCGCTGTACATGATCTGAGTGCTCTGCCCACCGACACAGGATGTGACCCCTTGCTCGTTTGTCCCGCAATTCTGCGGCGCATAGGCGAAACCGAGGTTCAGCTCGGAAGTCTTGCTGAACTCGTACCCAATGCCAAACGTGTAGTGGTCCTTCATGATCGCTGGGAACAAGGGATTGATGTATTGGTCCGGAATGACCGTGCTGCCAACATTGACGCCCCAACGAACGGTAAGCGGCTCGCTGGCCTTGTAGGCAAAGCCGAGCTGAACGACATTCTGGTCTTTCCACTCCTGCGGGAGCGCGAAATCGATCGTCGTCGCAGGGTCAGCACCAATTGAGCCTTCATAGGTCATCTTGAAGTCTTTCAGCACATCCTTCCACTGGATACGTTTCAAGTCCATCG
>CP070641.1:340668-348777 GCA_020354085.1 Pseudomonadota bacterium | reverse complement strand
CGCGCGACATGCTGATCGCGGCGGCGGCGAAGAACTGGGGTATCGATGCGTCCGGTTGCCGGGCGCGTGCCGGGTTTGTGATGCATGCGGCCAGCGGGCGACAGGCGCGCTACGGCGAGTTGATCGCAACGGTCGTGTCACTGCCCATTCCCAAGACCGTGTTCCTCAAGGAACCGCATGAGTTCACCTTGCTCGGTAAGCCAACCCCGCGCAAGGACACACCGCTGAAGGTGAACGGCGTGGCGGTGTTTGGCCAAGATGTCCGGTTGCCCGGCATGCTCACGGCCGTGGTCGCGCGCTGCCCGGTGTTCGGCGGCAAGCTCAGACGCTACGTGGACCGCGAGACGCGCAAAGTGAAAGGCGTGCGTCATGTCCTGGCAATCGAGTCAGGCGTAGCGGTGGTTGCCGACGATTTCTGGGCGGCGCTCAAGGGGCGCGAGGCGCTTTCCATCGAATGGGACGAGGGCACCAACGCCAAGTTAAGCAGCGCCGACATCCGCGCGCGCTTCATGCGCGCCTTGGAGCGCGGCGGGGCGGTGGCGCGCAATGATGGCAACATCGAGCGTGCCTTGGCCGGCGCCGCGCGCCGCGTCGAGGCGATCTACGAGGTGCCATACCTGGCGCACGCCTGCATGGAGCCGATGAACTGCACGGCCGTGGTCAAAGACGGTCGTTGCGAGGTATGGGTACCGACCCAGGCACAGACCAGCACGCGGCATACTGCGGCGCGTATCGCCGGTGTGCCGCGCGAGGCGGTCAAGATCAACACGACGTTCCTCGGTGGCGGTTTCGGTCGGCGCGGCGAGCAGGACTTCGTCATCGAAGCGGTCACACTCGCCAAGCGCATCGGCACCCCGATCAAGGTGCTGTGGACACGCGAAGACGATATTCAGCACGACTTCTATCGTCCGGCCAGCTACAACCGCTTGGTTTGCGGCCTCAACGCCCGCGGTATCCCGAGTGCCTGGCGGCACGATATCGCGGGGCCGTCGATCTTCGCGCGTGTCTCGGGACTGAAACCCGGCAAGATCGATCGCATGTCCGTCGAAGGCGCGGCCAACCTGCCTTATGCCATCGAGAACCTGCGCGTCAGTTACGCCATGGAGAACGCGCATGTGCCGGTCGGGTTCTGGCGCTCGGTCGGCAGCTCACAGAACGCTTACGTCACCGAGTGCTTCTTTGACGAGGTTGCCGCGGCCGCGCGCCGTGATCCGTTCGGATTGCGGCGCGAGCTGTTGAAGGAACATCCGCGCCAGCGCGCGGTGCTCGAACTCGCCGCGCACAAGGCCGGTTGGGGTAAGCCATCGCCCACGGGGCGCACACGCGGCATTGCGCTGGCAGAGTCGTTCGGTAGCTACGTCGCCCAAGTGGCCGAGGTGTCGGTAGTCGATCAGCAGGTGCGCGTGCATCACGTGGTATGCGCCGTAGATTGCGGCATCGTCGTCAACCCGGACACCGTCGTCGCACAGATGGAATCGGGTATCGTTTACGGACTCACCGCGGCACTGAAGGGCGAGATAACGATTCAAAACGGTCGCGTCGCGCAAAGCAACTTCCATGACTATCCGCTGTTGCGTTTCGATGAGATGCCGGCGGTCGAAGTGCACATCGTGCGCAGCACCAACCCACCGGGTGGCGTGGGTGAACCCGGCACGCCGCCGATTGCGCCGGCGGTGGCCAACGCGTTGTTCGCGGCGACCGGCAAGCCGGTACGGAGCTTGCCGATTCGATTGGCGTCAGGCTGATGCGCAGCGCGGATCAAGAGGTGCTGTCAGCTGCCGCCGCGTGGCTCGAACAAGGCGATGCGGTTTATTTGGTCACGGTGGCGCGCACCTTCGGTTCCTCGCCGCGCCCGCCCGGGTCGCTCATGGCGGTGCGCGCGGACGGCGAGTTTGCGGGCTCGGTGTCGGGCGGCTGCGTGGAAGACGATTTGGCCGCGCGCCTGGCGGCCCGTGTCGGGCCGCAACGATTGCCCGCGATTGAGACCTACGGGGTTAGCGCCGAACAGACGCATCGTTTTGGCCTGCCGTGCGGCGGACGACTCGAACTGTTGATCGAACGCCTCGAGAGCGCGCCGCCGATCCGCGCCTTGCTCAAGACCATGGACGAACGACGCTGTTGCGCCCGCCGTGTTTGTCTCGCCACCGGCGACGTTAGCCTGCATCCGGGCATAGTCCATGAGCCGTTCCAGTTTGACGGGGCGAATGCCACCAGGGTATTCGGGCCGCAGTGGCGCTTGCTGTTGATCGGGGCAGGACAGCTTTCGCGCTACGTGGCCGAGATGGCGTTGGCGCTCGATTATCACGTCATCGTGTGCGACCCGCGCGAGGAGTATGCGCATGCCTGGACGGTAAACGGCACTGAGCTCGATGGCGGTATGCCGGATGATGTGGTGCGGGCACGCGCGCGCGACGCGCGTTCCGCCGTGGTGGCGCTCACGCACGATCCGCAGTTTGATGACCTGGCGCTGCTCGCGGCCCTCACGTCCGAGACGTTTTATGTTGGCGCGCTCGGGTCACGTGCGAATGACACCAAGCGTCGTAAACGGCTGGCTGATCTTGGCGTGTCACCAGCGCAGCTTGCGCGTCTCCATGGGCCCGTTGGCCTGCCGATCGGCTCGCGCACTCCGCCGGAGATCGCCATCGCGATCCTGGCGGAACTGACTGCCAAGCGCCACGGACGCCGATTGCAGGCCGCTGACGCCGAAATGGAAGCGCCTGTGGCGCAGATGGCGGTCTCGTGCGGCGAATAGTCGGCGTCCTGCTCGCGGCCGGTGCGAGCACGCGATTCGGTTCGAACAAGCTGCTGGCACCTCTTGCCGATGGCATGCCGCTGGGCGTTCATGCTGCCAAAAATCTGCGCCACGCGCTGCCCGAAACGCTTGCCGTCGTGCGGGATGAAAACGACGAGCTAGCACAGGTACTGCGCGCGCAAGGACTCGGCATCGTCGTGAACCCGCGGGCAGGTGCGGGGATCGGAACAAGTATCGCCAGCGGAATTGCGGCGATAGGCGAGGTCGACGGCGCCGTGATCGCATTGGCCGATATGCCCTGTGTTTTGCCGGAGACGATTGCACAGGTCGCTGGAGCGATTGCGGACGGCGCGATACTGGCCGCACCTTACTACCGTGGCCGGCGCGGTCATCCGGTCGGATTCGCGCGCAGCGTGTTTCCAATCCTCTCGCGGCTTACCGGCGATCAGGGCGCGCGCGATCTATTGACACGTGCTGACGTCACGTTCGAACGGCTCGAAGTCGACGATCCCGGCATTCTGCGAGATATCGATAGCGGCCATGATTTGGCCGTAGTGCCCGTGTCCGTGCAGGAATAGTCTCGTGCCCGTCGAGCGCGCGGCCGGCCAAGCGCCAATCGCGCGAGCTTCCGTACCGCCAACGCCCTGCTAATTCCGGATGTTGATCGGATAGACTACTGGCTTTGTGCGTGGGGGGGCTTTGTGGCGGCGAGTCTTTACGAAGAAAAAAAGCTGGCGGCAGCAGAGTTTCTGCGGGCCCACCGCACCGGTGTGCGGCTCGGCAAGGACACCTCGAATCTGTTCCGCGATCGCAAGGCGAGCGCGGCGCCGCGGCTCAACGTACGCGACTTCAACAACGTGCTGCGCGTCGACGTCGCGCAGGGCTATGTCGAAGTCGAGGGCATGACGCCCTACGCCAAGCTGGTCGATGAGTGTTTGCTGTACGGTGTGATGCCTACCGTCGTGCCGCAACTCAAATCCATCACCATCGGCGGCGCCACCACCGGTTGCGGCATCGAGTCCTCGTCGTTCAAGTACGGTCTGGTGCACGAGACCGTGCAGGAGATGGAGGTTCTTTTACCGGACGGGACCACGGTCGTCGCGAGACCCGATAACGAGAATCGGGACTTGTTCTTCGGTTTCCCCAATTCCTACGGCACGCTAGGCTACGCCTTGAAACTCAAGGTCAAAGTGGTACCGGTCAAGCGTTACGTCAAGCTCACGCATATCCGACATACCAGCGCGCGCAGCTTCTTCGATGAGCTCGCGCAGCGCTGCGCGGAAAAGCAGGCAGATTTTGTCGATGGTGTCATCTTTGGTCGGGAAGAGATGTACATCACGCTGGGGTCTTTTACCGATGCGGTGCCGTACACGACCGACTACACCTACGAAAAGATTTATTACCGATCCATCCGCGAGCGCAGCCAAGACTATTTGACGATTGCGGATTACATCTGGCGCTGGGACACAGACTGGTTCTGGTGCTCGAAGAACGTGCTTGCGCAGAATCCGATTGTTAGGCGCTTATACGGCCGCCGCCGACTCAATTCGATTACCTACACCAAGATCATGCGGCTCAATGCACGCTGGGGGGTGATGGGATTCTTGAACAAATTGTTTGGCGTGCACACGGAATCCGTCATCCAAGACGTCGAGGTGCCGATCGAGCGTGCGGTCGAGTTTTTTGACTTCTACCACGACACCATCAAGTTCTTACCCGTATGGGTCTGTCCGACCCGCGCCTACGATCCGCGCGCGGTGTTTGATCTATATCGCATGGATACGAACAAACTCTACGTCAATTTTGGATTCTGGGACGTGATCCGCGGGCGGCAAGCGTTACCGGAGGGTCATTACAATCGCGTGATCGAAGCCAAGGTCATCGAACTGGGCGGCATGAAGTCGCTCTACTCGGATTCTTTCTTCACACCGGAACAGTTCTGGCGAATCTACAACAAGCCGCGCTACGAGCAACTCAAGGCCAAATACGATCCGCAGGGCCGGCTGCGGGATCTGTACCGTAAGTGCGTACTACGGGAGTAGAGAACTAGGCCTGCCAGCGCCGGAAGGCAAGGCTGGCGTTGGTGCCACCGAAGCCAAAGCTGTTGGAAAGGCAGAGATTGAGATTTACGTTGTCCTTGCGCTCGCGCGCGATTAGCAAACCTTCGGCTTCCGGATCCAGTTGCGTAATGTTGGCGGAGGCGGCGATGAAACGGGCCTCCATCATGAGCAGGGTATAAATCGCCTCGTGCACGCCAGCGGCGCCGAGCGCGTGACCGCCGAGCGATTTCGTTGAGGCGATCACGGGTGGTTTGTCGCCGAACACCTCGCGGATTGCCTGTAGCTCCTTTACGTCGCCCACGGGCGTGCTGGTGCCGTGAGCGTTCAAGTAGTCGACGGGATCCTTGATACCGGCAAGAGCTTGGCGCATGCAGCGCATGGCACCTTCGCCGGAAGGCTGCACCATGTCGAACCCGTCGGAGGTTGCGCCGTAGCCGACCAGTTCGGCGTAGATCTTGGCGCCTCGCGCGCGGGCGTGCTCGAGTTCTTCCAGCACGACCATGCCGCCGCCACCGGAGATGACAAAACCGTCACGCGTCGCGTCGTACGGCCGCGAGGCGGTGGTGGGGGTATCATTGTAGCTCGACGACAGCGCACCCATCGCGTCGAACAGCAGCGTCATGGTCCAGTGCACTTCTTCGCCGCCGCCGGCAAACATTAGGTCTTGCTTGCCAAGTTGAATTAGTTCGGCCGCGTTGCCAATGCAGTGTGCGCTGGTCGCGCAGGCCGAGCTGATGGAGTAGCTAACCCCTTTGAGCTTGAACGGCGTGGCGAGGCAGGCGGCGATGGTGCTCGACATGGTGCGCGGTACCATGTAGGGCCCGACTTTGCGCAGGCCCTTTTGACGCAGCAGGTCGACGGCCTGGACGATATTTTCGTTGGAGGCGCCACCGGAGCCGGCGATCAAGCCGATACGGGAGTCGGAAATCTGTTCTTCGCTCAATCCCGCATCCGCGATCGCTTCGCGCATCGCGAGATACGCATACGCAGAGGCCTGGCCCATGAAGCGATAGACCTTGCGGTCGATCAGTTCCTCGGGTTTCAGTCGGATCGCGCCATGCACCGCGGTGCGAAATCCCAGTTCTGCATACTGGTCGCAGCGTTCGATGCCAGATCGTCCGTCGTGGAGCGACGCCAGCACTTCACTCTTGTTGTTACCGAGGCTCGATACAATCCCGAGACCTGTGACCACGACTCTGCGCACAGCGGCTCCGCTAGAATCCGTCCGTGGTGGTGAATAGACCCACACGCAGGTCCTTGGCATGGTAAATGATGCGACCGTCGACCTCCATGGCAGCGTCGGCAATTCCCATGTAGAGCTTGCGCATGATCACGCGGCGCATGTCGACGCGATAGGTGACAAGCTTGTTCTTCGGTGTCACCTGGCCGGTGAATTTCACCTCTCCCGCTCCCAGGGCGCGGCCATGGCCCGGCCCGCCGAGCCAGCCCAGGTAAAACCCTACGAGCTGCCACATAGCGTCAAGCCCGAGGCAACCTGGCATGACGGGATCGTTCTCGAAGTGGCACTGAAAAAACCAGAGGTCGGGCTGAATGTCGAGTTCGGCGATGACCTGGCCTTTGCCGTTGGCGCCGCCACCTTCGCGGATGTCAGTAATCCGGTCGAACATTAGCATGGGCGGGAGTGGCAGTTGCGCGTTGCCGGGTCCAAACATGCGGCCATGCCCGCATTCCAGCAGCTCTGCGCTCGAATAGCTGTTCTTTCTTGTCACGTTTTATGGTTTGAAGCCGCGGCCGTCGCCGCGCCCCTGTTCCCCGGGCGGTCGCCGATCGCATGCCGTTCCTGGATACTCGGCGCGAATTGCTTCCCTACCGGCGTCTCGTCTTATTGTGTACGGGCGCCATTACACCATATCGCTCTGGTCGAGGGAAACGCGGCGCAAAGGACAGAGCGGTTGGCGGTTGACTTCCGTCAACACCGTTAGCAATTGGGAAGGATTTCAAAGGATCGCTGTCGCGCGCCGGTCAGTATAGGCGCGTTACACGACCGGAGGATCAGCGTTTGGGAGCCGCGGTCGACCGTCGTAGCGCGGCGAATTCGTCGTCGGAAATGAAGGGAACGGCGCCTTGGCTGGCGACCGATGTCGACTCTTCGCGTTCGCGCGATACACGATCGGCACGTCTCGCCTGCGAGGCGGTGAAATCCAGCGAGCGCCCATCCTTCGGTTGCGAGTCCTCGGTAGACCGCGCGCGCAATTCGTCCGCGATACCTGCCGCGCGCACCGCTTGTTGCGCGGTAAAGCTCGAAGACGGTCTCGATTGGTCCGTCGGTATATCGTTGCTGCTGCGGCTGCCGCTCCGCAGTGCTTGCGCAGTGCGCGCGGCCTGCATGGCGAGTTGAGACCGCAACATCCGGACCTCTTCTTCCGCGCGCCTTAGGTTTTGAGCTTTGGCCACGCTGTCGGAATCGCGCATCAGCTCAACTTGCGCGGCTTTGACCGCTTTGGCGGCACGCGACAGGCGCGTCGACAAATAGTACTCGTAGAGGGCTTCCGCTTGGGCCACAAGACCCGACCCGGCCATCGCATCGACGGGTCGCGTAACGAACAGATGTCCGCAGCCGCACCGTATCGCGTCAGCGGGGTGACGCGCGGCGCATTCGGGACAGCGTTTTGTCGCGATTTCTGGTGTCGTCACTGACAAGAATCTCCCTCAGCCGCGACGAATCAGCGCGGCGTTAGAGGCAGAGTATACTCACGATCCCCGCCATTGCCGGGAATTACAAGGCGGTGTGCGACGGCTGGAAGAGGTCGCCCGACGGGCGGACGGGCAGTCAGGCCGAACGGCGGGCGCTGAACATGTCGAGCGCTTGGGTGAGCGCCGCCCGCTCCGTGGGGCTCAACGAAAGACCGGGCAGCTCGACGCCAGCGGAGAACTCAAAACCGCAACGACACTGCATCACGGCGAGCTTCACGCTTGCCGTGCAGTTGGGGCAGTCCTTGCTGTCTTCAGCTGCCACACGTGGAATCTTGGCTGCCGGAGCGGTCTTTTTTGCCACGGCAACCGGGGGGGCGCTTTGAGCGTGTGTGGTTCTCGCCGGCTCCCTCGTGATCGTCGCCTCGGCCTTGCGTGCCTGGGCTTTGCGGAACTCACTGGTCGCCTGGGCGCTCGGGACGACCGCTGGCGGCGGTGTCTCGGCAGATGGTACCGCTGCCGCCCGTGGTTTTTCGGCTGGTTTGACCGTGGCTACCGCTGACTCAACGACGCTGGCGGCCACTTTTGCAGGTAGTTTCGCTTTGGTCACCGGCGATCGGGTTGCCCGGGCTATCCGCTGCGCAT
>CP070641.1:332443-340568 GCA_020354085.1 Pseudomonadota bacterium | reverse complement strand
GACAAGCCGTATCTGGTTGGTCCACTGGCGCGCCTGCACCTTAATATGGATCGTCTGCCTGATCGGGTCGCGCAGGCGCTGGCCGCCACGGGCATTTCATTTCCGACGCGCAACATGTATCACAGCATCGTCGCACGGGCGGCGGAGATTCTGCTGGCGCTACATGAGGCTGACCGATTGCTTGCGGCATATCAACGACCCGCGGCCTCGAAGACGAAAGTCGTGGCGCGCCCCGGCGTGGGTTTCGGCGCGACGGAGGCACCGCGCGGACTCCTATGGCACCGCTATGAAATCGACGGCCAGGGACGCATTCAAACGGCGCGTATCGTGCCGCCGACCAGTCAGAACCAGGCACGTATCGAGCAGGACCTAAGGCTATCACTTGAGGAGTACGGCCTTGAGCATAGTGACGCTGAGTTGCGGATGCGCTGCGAGATGGTCATTCGCAACTACGATCCCTGCATCTCCTGCGCAACGCATTTTCTTGACCTGCGGGTGCAACGCAACTAAATGGACGCGTTGGTCCATGTAGTCGGCATTGGCTCGCCATTCGGCGCGGACAGGATCGGGTGGCGCGTAGTCGACGAGCTGCGGCGCCGGCCTGTCGTGCGCCGCTGGGGCGAAAAGGTGCGGCTAAGTACTCTGGACCGGCCAGGTACGGGGCTAATGGAGCAGTGGCGGGGTGCGGATTTGGTGATATTGGTGGACGGCATGCTGTCGGGCGCAGCACCCGGCATGGTTCGATGCGTGCGCCCGGACGAATTGCGCGCGATCTTTTCTCAGTACTCGTCCCATGGGCTCGGAGTGGCCGAGACGTTTGCTTTGGCGCAAGCATTAGGCAGCGCACCAAGATCCCTGACCGTGATAGGCGTGGAGTTGACTGACGACGAGGGCGGTCAGCGGGAAGCAGCCGCGAGTGCCGCCACGCGAGTCATCGACGAAGTCGAAAAGCGACTGGAGATAAGCCATGCGTGAGCAATGGTGTTCGATAATCCGGGCCTCGGGAGTGCCGATTTTGATGATGCTTGCCGTTGGTGCACACGCCGGTGCCCCGGTCTTCGTTAGTGCATCGGCGACAAGCTTTGATCGCCCGCACGACGTGGTGTTGTCAGTCGACGGAAAGCATCTCTACGTTGCCGACATTGGCAACGACGTCGTTAAGGTGTTGGACGCGGACACGCTCGCCACGGTGGGTGAGATCGGTCGCGGCGAGCTGGACAATCCCCATGACGTTGCACTCGACGCTCGTGGCCGATTGCTCGTGGCTGACACCGGCAACGACCGGATCGCGATTTACGCGATTGACGGCACCAAGGGGAAACTTGCCGGGACACTTTCCGGCCGGTTACGCAGCCCCGAGGGGGTGGTTGCGGACGGCGAGCAGCGTGTCTATGCGACCAGTGCCGGCGCCGACAACGTCGTGTTATTTGTGGATGGCAAGGTAGCCGCCGAGCGACGTGATCTGGGATTGCGGCGGCCGCACGATATCGATATCGACGCGCGCGGTTTGCTGCATATTGTTGATCCGGGCAATAACCGCATCGTGGTCGTCGATCGGGACCTGATGCCCGTGCGTGTCTTGGCCGGTTCGCCGTTCGACTTTAACGAGCCTAAGTACCTGGCTTTCGATGAAGCCGGGCGACTGTACGTGGCCGACGAGCACAATCACCAAGTCAAGATTTTCGACCGCGACTACCGGCTGTTGTGGACCATCGGGACCGGGCGCTCCGGCAAAGACCCTGGAATGCTGCGTAAACCCGAGGGCGTGGCGGCGCGTGGCGGACGCGTCTGGATCGCCGATACTTATAATGATCGAATCGTTCTGTATCGACTGCCGTGATCGGCCGTTGCCGGACTAGGGCCGCGAACGTAGTAAATGGGCGAACGGTACGGAAAGGAGCAAAGCGCGTGAAGTCGAGAGCATGGCCTGTAATGTTGTTGTTGATGTATGCGGTTGGCAGCCACGCCGCGCCGGCGACCCCTTCGTCAAGCAAGGATGCCGCCGATGCCATCGGAGATGCCGCCAAGACTGAAGCGAAACCCAAATCAGCGCCTCCTGCGCGCGAGCCGGCGCCCCCACCGGTGCGCGGCCAGTTGCTCTATGAGCACCACTGCACGAGTTGCCACGAGAGTACTGTGCACGTGCGCGAGAAACGGCGCGCGAAGTCGATCAACGACCTGCGCGGTTGGGCGATCCACTGGTCGAATCATCTGAAGCTCAATTGGACCACCGAAGAGGTCGATGACGTCGTGCGTTATCTGAACGGGCGTTATTACCTCTTCAAATCCGAGGCCAAGTAGCCATCGGCTAGCGGTCGAGACCTTGGAGCCAGCGCCGATATAGGCGATGGGCGATCGGCGTGAGGCGCGCGACGCGATTGTCCAAATCCTGTGTCATCGCCGCTTCGTCCTGCACGGTCGGCGATGGGATCGAGGCGAGGGGCGCGGGGCAGGGATGCCCCGTCTGCGCCTTCGGCATGGCGCGGGCGGCGGCAATCTCCGCAGCGCCGGTGCGCGCCCATAGGCGCACCATGTCGGCGGTCATCTCGACATGGCATTGCATGGCGAGCGTGTTGCCGATCACGAAGGCCTGGTTGGGACAGTCGCGCGAGGAGAGGATGCGGGTTGCACCGTCCGGGATAGTGAATGTCTCCCCGTGCCAGTGAAAAACGTTGAACGCGTCCGGCAGGTCACCAAGCCAGTCCTGGGTGAACGGCCCATCGACACGCGTCACCGGTAGCCAGCCAATCTCCTTCACCGGATTGCGCGTGACCACGCCGCCGAGGGCTTTGCTGATTAATTGCCCTCCCAAGCAATGACCGAGAATGGGACGATTTAGCGCATAGGCTTCACGAATTAGATTAAGTGCCCTTGGAATCCATGGCAGGGGATCATTCACACTCATCGGCCCACCCATAAAGACGAGCGCCGGCGTGTCGTCTATGCTTTCCGGGACGGGCTCACCTTCATCGATGCGAACGAGACGCGTGGAAAGTCTGTGTTGTGCGGCAAAGTCCGCGAAGGAACCAGGGTCTTCGTGCGCAGCGTGGCGGAAAATCAAGATGTCTTTCATTGAGTGGATTTTAGTACGACACGACGGGAAGCGTTATTTCCCCTTGAAGGCGTTGAGCGCGGCCATGCTACTTGCGCTATGCGATGTGGCGTTTGCGTCGGAAGGCGTAAAGCTGCACGCCCTTTTTCAAGACAAGGCGATCATCCTCATCGACGGCACACGGCGCGTGGTCAAGGCCGGCGAGACCACACCCGAAGGGGTTCGATTGCTCGCCACCGATACGCGCGAAGAGACCGCCGAAGTGGAGATTGACGGCAAGCGCGAGGTGCTGCGCCTCGGCGTGGTGCTGGCGGGATTTTCATCGGCGGCACGCGGGAGCGCGGTGCTGTACGCCGAACCGAACGGGCATTTTCATGCCGAGGGCTTGATCAACGACGTGTCGGTACGGTTTCTTGTCGACACCGGCGCAACCAACATTGCGATGAATAGCGCGACGGCGCAACGGATTGGTCTCGACTATAAGCGCCTGGGTCGGTCGGGGCTCGCCAATACCGCGAGCGGTATTGTCCAGACCTACAATGTAAAGCTCACCAAGGTACAGATCGGCGAGATTACGCTGCACGGGGTCGACGCAGCGGTGATTGAAGGACGGTTTCCTACCGAGGTGCTTCTGGGGATGTCGTTCCTGGGTCGGCTCGACATCAAGCGCGACGGCAACCGCATGGAGCTGGAACAGCGGTTTTAGTCGATCTCAGGCGCGCGGACCGACGGCCTTGTCCTTTTTGATCATGGCGTAGGCCGAGTGGTTGTGGATCGATTCGAAGTTTTCGGATTCCACCACGAAGGCGTCAATGCGATCGTCCTTATTTAGCTGCGCCGCCACGTCGCGCACCATGTCCTCGACGAACTTGGGATTGTCATAAGCGCGCTCGGTGACGTGCTTCTCGTCCGGGCGCTTGAGCAGGCCGAACAGCTCGCAGCTCGCCTGATCTTCCACCAGATCGATCAAGTCCTCTACCCACACGAACGTGTTGGTGCGCACGGTGAGTGTCACGTGCGAGCGCTGATTGTGCGCGCCACGTTCGGAGATTTCCTTCGAGCAGGGGCAAAGGCTCGTCACGGGCACCACAACCCGGATTGTCATGGTGTAGCGACCCTTTTTGATCTCGCCCAGGAACGTGACCTGGTAGTCCATCATCGCCTTCACGCCCGATACCGGCGCCGCCTTATTAATAAAGTATGGGAAGGCCATCTCGATATGGCCGGTCTCGGCTTCCAGGCGCTCGGCCATCTCTGCCAGGATGTCGCGGAACGACTCGACCGAGATCTCCATGTCGTGCGCGTTGAGGATCTCGACGAAGCGCGACATGTGCGTACCCTTGAAGTTGTGCGGCAGCTCCACGTACATGTTGAAGTTGGCGATGGTGTGCTGCACGCCCTGCGAGCGGTCCTTGACCACCACCGGGTGGCGGATGTCCTTGATGCCGACCTTGTCGATCGGCAAGCGCCGCGTGTCCGGCGTCGCCTGAACGTCCGCGATATCGGTGATAGGGGCGGGTTGGGTCTTGGACTTCGTGACTTGCATGACGACTATCTCTGGGGCCTGGTTTGTCAGGCCGCAACCTTATTAAAGTTGACTGAATTGATCAAGCTTATCGCGAGTCGGCGCGTACCGAGGCGGCCTGCGGTAAGTACCGAAGGATCGTACGCCGGATGCCGGCGGCGTCCAAGCCATATTCCGCTAGGATTTGACGGCTATCCCCGTGCTCGGGGAATTCGTCCGGCAGACCGAGGTTCACCACCGGTGTGGTCATGCCGGCGGCCGCCAGGCACTCGTTGACCGCGGCGCCGGCGCCGCCGGCGACGGTGTTTTCTTCAATGGTGACCAGGAGACCATGGGTCCGTGCGAGTTCTATCACCAGCTCTTGATCGAGCGGTTTGACGAAGCGCATGTTGACGACCGTCGCCCCGTAGGCCGCGCCGGCTTCGAGCGCGGGCGCGAGCATCGTGCCGAAGGCGAGCAGCGCGACGTTCTTGCCGTGCGCGCGCACTTCGGCCTTGCCAATGGGCAATGCCTGCATGTCTTCTTGAACCGCCACGCCCGGGCCGCTGCCGCGCGGATAGCGCACCGCGGCGGGACCGTTCAGTTGAAAACCGGTACAGAGCATCTGGCGGCACTCGTTCTCATCAGACGGTGCCATGACCACGATATTGGGCAGACAGCGCATAAAACTCAGGTCAAAGATGCCACCGTGTGTGGCACCGTCGGCGCCGACAATACCGGCGCGGTCGATGGCGAACAGCACCGGCAGGTTCTGCAGGCACACGTCATGAATCAGCTGATCGTAGGCGCGCTGCAAAAAGGTCGAATAGATCGCCACCACCGGTTTCATGCCGTCGCAGGCGAGCCCACCTGCGAAAGTCACGGCGTGTTGTTCGGCAATGCCGACGTCGAAATAGCGTTCCTTGAAGCGCTGCGAGAACTCGACCATCCCCGAGCCTTCGCGCATCGCGGGCGTGATGCCGACCAGGCGCACATCGCGCGCCGCCATATCGCACAACCACTGGCCGAAGACCTGCGTGTAGGTCTTGCCGCTTGGCTTCTTCTCCATCTTTCCGGTCGTGGGGTCGAACGGCGTTACGCCGTGATAGACGCATGGATCGCCTTCGGCCGGCTCGTAACCCTTGCCTTTGCGCGTCGCCACGTGCAGAAAGCGCGGACCTTTTTGGCGGCGCAGGTTGCGCAGCGTTTGAACCAGCGTCGGCAGATCGTGGCCGTCAATGGGACCGAAATACTGGAAGCCGAGCTCCTCGAACAGGGTCGAGGGCATGACCATGCCCTTGACGTGCTCCTCCCAGCGTTTGGCAAACTCCCACACCGGCGGCATCGTCGAGAGCACGGTCTTCGAGCCCTCGCGCACGCTGGTGAACACCTTGCCCGAGAGCACGCGCGCCAGATAGTTGGACATCGCACCCACATTGGGCGAGATTGACATATCGTTGTCGTTCAGAATCACCAATATGTCGGCATGTGTATCGCCGGCGTTGTTGAGTGCCTCAAACGCCATGCCCGCAGACAGTGCCCCGTCGCCGATGATGGCGACGACCTTGCGGTTGACGCCGGTACGGGCGGCGGCCACGGCCATGCCGAGCGCGGCGCTGATCGATGTGCTCGAATGTCCGGCGCCGAAGGTGTCGTATTCGCTCTCGTCGCGGCGCGCGAATCCGGAGATGCCGCCGCGCTGTCGCAGGCTCGGCATGCGGTCGCGCCGGCCGGTAATGATCTTGTGCGGGTAAGTCTGGTGGCCAACGTCCCAGACCAGGCGGTCATTGGGCGTGTCGTAGACATAGTGCAGGGCCAGCGTCAGCTCAACCACACCCAGGCTGGACGACAGGTGGCCACCGGTCTTGGAGACCGTATCTATTAAGTATTCGCGGATCTCGCCGGCGAGCTGGGGCAGGTCTTCGACCGCCAGCTTGCGCAGATCGGCCGGTGAATCGAGGCCCGGCAGAATCGGCGGTTGGGTTGGGTCGTCCACGGCAATTATTGGGTGCGTTCGATGATGAAACCGGCCATCCCTGCCAGGAAGGCGCCATTATCCCCCAAGGGCCGGAGACTGGCGAGGGCTTCGGCGTGCAGCTCGCTGGCCCGCTCTTTGGCCTGCTCAAGTCCGAGAACCGCTGGATAAGTGGGTTTCCCCCGAGCCTTGTCGGCCCCGGCGGTCTTGCCCAACGAGGCGGTATCGCCTTCCACATCAAGGATATCGTCGACGATCTGAAAGGCGAGTCCGATGGCACGTCCATACCCGTCGAGCGCCGCAATCTGTTTGGCTGTGGCCCGCTCGCAGGCGAGGGCGCCGAGCATCACCGCGGCGCGAATGAGCGCACCCGTCTTGCGCGCATGCATGTCCTGAAGGTTTTCGATCGTGATCTGCCGGCCCACCGCCGCGAGGTCGATAGCCTGGCCGCCGGCCATGCCGCTCGCACCCGCGGCTGCGGCCAAGGCGGCAACTGCTTTCACGCGCTGCTCGGCGGAAACAGCAAAGGTCGGATCGTTGGCGAGCAATTCGAAGGCGAGTGTCTGCAGCGCATCGCCCACGAGCAGCGCGGTCGCTTCGTCATAAGCGCGATGGCAGGTCGGCTTGCCGCGCCGCAAGTCATCATTGTCCATGCACGGCAGGTCATCGTGTACCAGCGAATAGGCGTGAATTAGTTCGATCGCGCTCGCCGGCGCATCCAGCAGATCGAGTCTGACACCGAGGGCTTCGCCGGTGGCGTACACAAGACAGGCGCGCACCCGCTTGCCGCCGTCGAGCGTGGCATAGCGCATTGCCTCGTGCAGGCGTTGGGGTACGGCGTCGGCGGCGGGGAGCCGCACGTCGAGTGCGCGCGCACACCGGTCGCGGTAGTGCTGTAGGGTGTCGGAAAAGGCAGACAAGGCGCCGGCTCTGGTTTCGTGCGGGGGCGCAAGTTTAGCGGCAAGGACCGTGCGCGCACCATGGGTGCGCGTCACCGGGTACTCAGTCCTCCGTGTCCTCGAGATCCATGGGCTCAACCTTGAAGTCCTTGCCGTCCTGCACGAGTTTTTCCACGCGCTGCTCGGCCTCTTTCAGGCCCTGCTGGCAGGTGCGGGTGAGTTCGATGCCGCGCTGGAAGGACTTGAGCGCCTCTTCCAGGCTCTGGTCGCCGGCCTCCATCTTCTCAACGATCTTTTCGAGTTCGGCGAGCGCCGCTTCGAAGTCGGGCAAACTACTGGATTTCTTGGCCACTCGGTCTCCACAAGTTGATTGCTGCGAGGTTGGTAAGCTAGCGCAGCGTCCGCGTAGCCGTCAATTTGTCGGCTTTTACCGCACGCGGCCGCCGTGCCGCCAACCCATACCTTATATATACGCGTTTGGTGGGCGACAGGGCCTGTCATTCCTTCTGCGCCTCCTGCTTTTGGCGGGTTGAGGATTCCTTGAGCGCGATCTGCAGGCGCGAGTGCCAGCGTACAAAACGCTGCCACAGGACCAGCACGCACACGGCGACCACCACCAGCACCAGTACCAGCAGCTCCGTCGGCGGCAGGATGCTGGCGCTCAAGGCCGACACCAGCACCATCATGGCAACGAT
>CP070641.1:324101-332343 GCA_020354085.1 Pseudomonadota bacterium | reverse complement strand
TGACGGTGCAGTCGGTGTTGACCGCCGACCGGGAGTACACGGTGAGTGGCGTCGGATACGAGCCGCATGGCGTGTTTATTGCCGCCGGGCAGGCGGTGGACGGGGCCGATTCATTTTTGGGCGAAATCCTGCGCGCCGGTTTGCTGTGCAACGATGCGCAGCTAAATACGCAGGATGGCCAATGGACGATCGACGGCGATCCCACGGAAGGTGCGTTGATTGTCGCCGCTGTGAAATTCGGACTCGACCCCGGCTTGGAAAACGAGGAGCGGCCACGCGGCGACGTGATTCCGTTTGAATCCGAGAATCAGTACATGGCCACGCTGCATCACGATCATGCCGGGCATCACTTCGTGTACTTGAAGGGCGCGCCGGAACGTGTACTGGCCATGTGCGTGCACGAGCGTTCCGCGGGTGAGGCGCGCCCGCTGCAGCGTGAACAATGGGACCGCCTCTTGCACGCGCTTGCGGCGCAAGGGCAGCGGGTGCTAGCGCTCGCGTTCAAGGCCATGGCGCCGGAGACGGTGGAGCTGCGCACCGAGGATGTCGCCGACGGGCTCACACTGCTCGGGCTGGTGGGCATGATCGACCCCCCGCGCGAGGAGGCAATCCGTGCGGTCGCGGCCTGTCACGAGGCCGGTATTCGCGTGAAGATGATCACCGGCGATCATGCCGCGACCGCTACGGCGGTGGGCGCGGTGCTCGGTATCGGCGTCGGCAAGAACACCCTTAGTGGCGTGCAATTGCAGGCGACCGATGACGTCGGCCTGCGCCAGCTCGCCCCCGAGGTCGACATCTATGCGCGCGTAAGCCCCGAGCACAAACTGCGCTTGGTCGAGGCCTTGCAGGCGCGCGGTGATGTCGTGGCCATGACCGGTGATGGCGTAAACGACGCGCCGGCGCTCAAGCGCGCCGACATCGGCGTGGCCATGGGGATCACCGGAACGGAGGCCGCCAAGGAGGCGGCCGAAATGGTCCTGGCGGACGACAACTTCGCGTCCATCAAGCACGCCATCGAGGAGGGGCGCACGGTCTATGACAACCTGCGCAAGACCATCCTGTTTATTCTGCCGACCAACGGCGGCGAGGCGGGGACCGTGATGGCGGCGATCGCGCTGGGCCTCGCGCTCCCGATCCTGCCGGTGCAAATCCTGTGGGTGAACATGATCACCGCGGTGACCCTGGCGCTCGCGCTCGCCTTCGAGCCGATGGAGCCGAATGCCATGCGCCGCGCGCCGCGCGATCCGCGGGCGCCGATCTTTTCGCGCTTCTTCGTCTGGCGCACCATTTTCGTGTCGTTGGTGCTGGCCGCCGGCACGCTCGGTATGTTTCGTTGGGAGTTGGCGCAAGGCGCGAGTGAAGAGGTCGCACGCACGGCGGCGGTCAATACGTTGGTCATGTTCGAGGCGTTCTATCTGTTGAATGCCCGTTTCCTGATCGCGCCGGCCTGGCCACGGGCGGCGCTCACCGGCAATCCCTACGTGCCGTCGATGATCATTTTGGTGATCGGCTTTCAGCTGCTCTATACCTATGCACCGTTCATGCAAGCACTGTTTCAATCGGCGGCGCTCGGCTTCGAGGCTTGGGCGCGCATCGTGCTGATCGCCTTGTCCATCTATATCCTCGTCGAGCTTGAGAAGTGGCTCGTGCGTCTGCTCGGCTGGCGCGTTGTGTAGCGGGGCCGTGGCCTGTTCGTCAGCGTGCGCGTCGCCAATACCATTTGTGCAGTTCCAAGGCGATCAGTATCGCCAGCGCGATAGCCAGAAGTTGCGTCCAGCGTTCCGGTGACACCGGTTGCACACCCAACACATCGCGCAGGCCGGGCGTATACATGGCACCGATATGGACCAACTGCGCTGCCAGCGTGCCAAACAACAGCAGCTTGTTGCGTAGTGGACTATGGCGAAACACCGAGAGAGTTTCCGAGCGGCTGTTGAACGCCTGCACGTTTTCGAACAGCACCATCAGCAACAGCGTGCCGTTGCGCGCCTGTTCGGTGGTGTAGCCCTGCGCCAACATCCATTGGAAGGCGAGGAACGCCAGCACGCCAATTACCAACGCCGACAGCAGCACGCGTTCGATCATGAGGCGGTTGAAGATCGGCTCTTTCGGCGGCCGTGGCGGGCGCTTGAGCTCATCACCCTCCGCGGGTTCGAAGGCCAGCGCCACGTCCTGGATGCCGTTGGTGACGAGGTTGAGCCACAGCAGCTGCACCGCCAGCAGCGGTAAGGGAATGTTGGCGGCGAGCGCGAGCGCGAATAGCACGATCTCGGCGGCGCCGGTGGAAATGAGCAGGAAGATCACCTTGCGTACGTTGCCGTAGGCAATGCGCCCTTCCTCGATGCCGGCAACGATCGACGCGAAGTTGTCGTCCGTGATGATGAGCTCGGCGGTCTCGCGCGCCACGTCCGTGCCGCCCTTGCCCATGGCGACCCCGACCTGCGCGGCGCGCAGCGCCGGGGCGTCGTTCACGCCGTCGCCGGTCACCGCGACGTAGTGTCCCTGGCGTTGCAGCGACTCGACGATGGCGAGCTTTTGGCGCGGTTCGATGCGCGCGAATACTCGGCTTTGCCGGCACAGTGCATCGAAGCGCGCGGGGTCAGCGCGTGCCGCGTCCACGAGCTCGGCGCCAGTAACAACCTGGTCGACCTTCTCGGCCAAGTCGAGATCGCGTGACACCGCCAGTGCCGTGACCGGGTGGTCACCCGTCACCATCGCGACCGTGATGCCGGCGCGATGACAGGCGTCCACGGCATCCTTGGCCTCGGCGCGCGGCGGGTCGGACAGGGCCACCAGCCCGAGGAGCGTTAGCCCGGCCAGATGTTCACGGGAGAATGATTCGCCGGGGGAGAGTGTGATCGCACCGTCGGCGATGGCGAGCACGCGGTAGCCGTCGGCGGCGAGCCCCTCCGCTTGGCTGCGAATTTCCTCGCCCACGAGCGCTACCTCGCCCGCGGCGCTCGCCATGCGTGCGCACATTTCGAGCACGGTCTCGACCGCGCCCTTCACGTGGGCGCGGTGGGCATCCGCGCAGCGGTTGAGACTGGCGGCAAAGCGCGCATCGGACTCGTACGGGATGGCGGCAAGCTCGGGGGCTTCGTCTTGTGCGACCGACTGAACGATGCCGGCCTTGTGCGCCAACACCAGCAGCGCGACATCCACGGTATCGCCGCTTCCGAACCACTCCTCGTCGCGTTGCACAAGGCGCGCCTCATTGGCGAGTACGGCGGCGCGCACGAAGCGTGCCAGCAACTCCTCATGATCGGCGCGCGAGGCGCCTTGTGGCAGCACGAATGTGCCCTCGGGTACGAGGCCTTCGCCTGTGACCTCCCACGGTGGTTGATCCGGGAACTGCACGCGTCGCACTGTGAGCTGGTTGACGGTGAGCGTGCCGGTCTTGTCGGAAGCGATATAGGTACACGAGCCCAATGCCTCGACCGCCACCAGGCGACGCACAATCACGTTGCGCCGCGCCATGCGTTGCATGCCGACGGCCAGGGCCACGGTTAGCGCGACAGGCAGACCCTCCGGAATAGCGGATACGGCGAGCGCCACGCTCAGTATGAAGATCTGCGCGAGCGGTGCACCGCGCGCGATCTCGATGGCCGCTACGGTGAGTGCGGCGATGGCGACCGCGATGGCGATGCGATGCGCGAAGCGCTCCATGCGCGCGATCAGTGGCGGTTTGCCGGCGGCCTTGCCCAGTACCGAGGCGGCGATGCGGCCGAGCTCGGTATTGAGGCCGGTCGTCACTACCACGCAGCGCGCCCGCCCGGTCGTGACCAGTGTGCCGGCAAACGCCATGTTGCTGCGCTCACTGAGCGCGGTTTGCGGCGCAAGCACGGCCTGCGCATCCTTGGCCACCGCCAGCGACTCGCCGGTGAGCAGCGACTCGTCAATGGCGAGATTGTGCTCTTCGAGCAGGCGCAGATCGGCCGGCACCTTGGCGCCGGATTCGAGCAGCACGATGTCGCCCGGGACCAGTTCCTCGGCGGCGATCTCGCGCGCATCGCCATCGCGCAGCACGCGCGTGCGCGGCGTCACCAGGCCGCGCAGCGCCTGTGCCGAACGCTCCGCAGCGTATTCCTGGAAGGTGCCAATGACAGCGTTGATCAGCAGGACGGCGAAGATGAAGCCGGCATCGGTCCATTGCCGCAGCAGGGCTGAGACCAGGGCGGCGAGCAGCAGCACATAGATGAGCGGGCTCTTGAACTGCTTGAGGAACATGCCGAACACGGTGGGCGGTACGCCGCGCGGCAGTGCGTTGCGCCCGAAGCGCGCGAGACGCGCGGCGGCCTCGGCTTGCGTGAGCCCGCGACGCGAGCTGTCGAGCGCGGTCAGCACCGGACCCGCGGCTTCGGCATGGGGTCTGTGCGCGGTTAACACTTGATGCCGTGCGATAGCCATGTCGTGACACCCACATCGCGCAGCCAAACGATTCGCAGCCGAAATGTGGCGATAGATACTGGCGCCGCCAGGTGGTTTCCGGATTGTATGCGGCGCCGGCGCCGGCCGCAGCCGTGGCGCCGCGATGTCAGCGCGAACCGGTGCATCGAACTAGCCGCAAGGGAAATGCGAAGGATGGGATGTACCCGCAGATCACCATGTCGCGTGACCCGCGCGACACTGCGTCGTCCTCAGGCCGAGGCTTTTGCCGCGGCGTCTCGCAGCAGGGCAAGCAGCGATACCTGGGCGGCCACCGGCAGATAATCAAAGGTCAGGGCGACGCCGGTGTCGGCTACGCGCACGATGACGCCTTGAATACGATGCCGGCGGCGGCGTCGTTTGAAGGTCACGAGAAAGCACAAGCGGATGGTCATATTGGGCTTGAGCCCGGCGGTCGGCAGTTCGACGAACATGCCGCCGATGCTTACATCGCGGATGCAAACGCGACGCCGATGGAAGCTGCCACACTCGGCAATCGCATCGATCGCGAGCGGTTCCCGTTTGCCGTAGCGATGTTCCATGCCGACGTTCCTCACGGGGCACGATGGGTCTTGGGCGCGCATTACCGGCCGGTTTCACCCCAGATCCCCAATGGAACGCGGCGTGACGATCCAGCGTAGTCGCGCTCCATTCTGCCGGGTGGGTGGACGCTGTCAAGATGGGTCGCAACACGCGCGAAGCTTAGACAATATTTGGAGACGGGCGAACCGAGTCAGACTAAAATGCTAGCGGATCGCTCAACATCCCGTCCACGTCACAATGCGATCGACCACGCCGCAACAAGAAGGGGGCACATGTGCCGGCACTTACTCGCATCATGCTAGACGTACTGAAACCGCACCATCCCAATGCCTTGGATCTTGCCATGGCGATTGCCGGACTGGCCAAGGATTATCGTGTCAGCTTGCGTGTAACGGCGGTCGACGAGAAGACCGAGAGCGCAGAGCTCACGGTCGAGGCCGCGGCGATCGAGTTCGAGACGCTGCGCGAGGCTATCACCGCCATGGGCGCGACGATTCATAGCATTGACGCGGTTGAAGTCGCCGGTGATGGCGGACGATCCGAGGATTGAACGGTAATCACCCGAGCGTCCAGCGGGCAGCGCGCGAGTAGAACAGATGGGATGGCTCCGGCGCATCGGGTTTCTGCTGTACATCACGCAGACGCACGGGATCGCACGCCGATACTTCGTCGTCAACGGCTTCGACGGTGCGCTTACCATGCTCGGCCTGTTGATGGGTTTTTACGCGAGCGGCGGGGTGAGTTCGCAACTGGCGGTAAGCGCCTGTCTGGGAGCAGCCATCGCGCTCGGCGCGAGCGGCCTGAGCAGCGCCTATATCAGCGAGCTGGCGGAGCGGCGCAAGGCGTTGCGCGAGCTGGAACACGCGATGATCGCGCGCCTGCAAGACAGCGCGCACGGTGAGGCGGCGCGTTGGGTTCCCATCATGATCGCGGTGATCAACGGCTTGTCTCCTTTGTCGATTGCCTTGATCGTGATGGCGCCGTTGTGGCTGGACATCGCTGGGATGGCGTTGCCGACTGACCCGCTCGTCGTCGCGATCATGGTCGGCTTTGTCAGCGTGTTCTTGCTCGGCGCCTTTTTAGGAACCATCAGTCATGCCTTCTGGGTGTGGACGGGCGTGCGCGCCGTGTTTATCGCCGCCGCGACCAGCGCGCTCATTTGGTTGCTGAGTTGACTGCATGAGGTCGCATGGTAGGGCTGGATGTTCAGCGCGCAAGACAAGCGATACAGGGAGAATGAATGCAGCGATCGCATAGCATGCCGTTCGGTGCGCAAGTCCTGGACAACGGCAGCGTTCGATTTCGGCTTTGGGCGCCCGGCGCACGCCTGGTGGAGCTGGCGCTCGATACGCCCAGTGGCGAGGTGTGCCGCACCCTGGCGGGACCGCGCGACGGCTGGTACGAGATCGTGACCGATGCAGCGCATGTCGGTAGCCGCTACCGCTTTCGAATTGACGCTAACCTTTGCGTACCGGACCCCGCCTCGCGCCATCAGCCGGAGGATGTGCATGGTGTGAGCGAGGTGGTGGATCCGCGTGCCTATGCGTGGCAGGACCGGGGATGGCGCGGGCGACTGTGGGAAGAGGCGGTCCTGTACGAGTTGCACGTCGGTAGTTTTTCCCCGGAAGGAACCTTCGACGGCGTACGCCGTCGGCTCGACTATCTCGCGGATCTCGGTGTCACCGCTATTGAGCTCATGCCTGTCGCGGATTTCCCTGGCACGCGCAACTGGGGCTACGACGGTGTGCTGCCGTTCGCGCCCGACAGTCGCTATGGCCGGCCCGAGGATTTGAAGCGTCTGGTCGATGCTGCGCATGCGCGCGGGTTGATGATGTTTCTCGACGTGGTCTACAACCACTTCGGTCCCGAAGGCAACTATCTGCACGTTTACGCGAAGAAATTCTTCACCGACCGCCACCACACGCCGTGGGGTGCGGCGATCAACTTCGACGGTGCCGACAGCCGGGTGGTGCGTGACTTCTTCATCCACAATGCGCTCTATTGGTTGGAGGAGTATCACCTTGACGGTTTGCGGCTCGACGCCGTGCATGCCATCATCGACGACTCACGGCCCGACATCCTCGAGGAGCTGGCCGAAACGGTCCACACGCAGATTGGCGCGGATCGCCATGTTCACCTGGTTCTGGAGAACGAGCACAACCAGTCGCGCTATCTACAACGCGATACTGAGGGCCGCGCGCGCCACTACGTCGCGCAGTGGAACGACGACATCCATCATGTTTAGCACGTGCTTGTCACCGGCGAGCACGGCGGTTATTACGCCGACTACGCGGACAAGCCGCTCGTACAGCTCGGTCGCTGTCTCACGGAAGGGTTTGCCTATCAGAACGACCCGTCCGCCTATCGCGGTGGCGCGCGCCGCGGTGAAGTGTCGCGCGGCTTGCCGCCGACGGCGTTCGTGTCGTTTCTGCAAAACCACGATCAGATCGGCAATCGCGCATTCGGCGAACGGCTGACACAACTCGCCGCGCCGGAGGCGCTGCGGGCGATGACGGCGATCCTGCTGCTGGCACCGCAACCGCCGCTCCTGTTCATGGGCGAGGAGTGGGGCGCGCGCCAGCCGTTCCCGTTTTTTTGTGATTTTGGTCCCGATCTCGCGGCCGCCGTCACCGCTGGACGGCGCAAGGAGTTTGCGCGTTTCCCGCAGTTCAGTGACCCGGCGGCGCGCGAGCGGATCCCGGATCCTAACGCCGAGGCGACGTTCGCGTCGGCAGTGCTCGATTGGCAGGCCAAGGACACGAAAGCGCATGCGCCGTGGTTGCAGCTTTATCGTGATCTGCTCGCCTTGCGAAGGCGCTTGATCACACCGCGACTCGCTGGCATGCCCGGGGAGGCAGCTGGTTTCGAGCAATTGTCGGCGCACGTGCTGCGCATCGACTGGACGTTGAATGACGGCAGCCGGCTGTCGCTGCACGCAAATTTAGGTAGCGACTCCGCGGAAGCCGCATTGCCGGGCGGCACACCGCTATTCGCTAGCAACGCAGTGCCCGCAGGCGGCAAATTGCCCGGCTGGACCGTGGTATGGTTTCTAGAACCGCCGCGCTCCTAGGTAGCTGATTGGCGAGGATTCTCTCCGGCGTCTCATTGATCTGCATCAAGATGAGCGCCGCAGCAGGCGGGTATAAAACAACTAAAGAAAGGATCGTCATGGGCACGTACCCGCACGATGAGCGAGAGGTGTGCTCCGTGGGTAGGTAGCGGCAGCGGATGCTAAATGGCGGGATTTGCGTTGATCTAACGAAAGGAGGTTAAT
>CP070641.1:315719-324001 GCA_020354085.1 Pseudomonadota bacterium | reverse complement strand
CCGCCGATGTACTGATCGACCGGCATCCAGTACTTCACGCGCTCGTCGACCATCGCGCGGTCGTTGTCCGGACCGGTATAACGCGCGTAATACCAGGACGAATCCACGAACGTGTCCATCGTATCGGTCTCGCGCCGCGCCGGCTTGGCGCACTTGGGGCACTGACAGTTCACAAAGTCGGCGCGCTTGTTGAGCGGATTGCCGCTGCCGTCCGGCACGCAGTCCTCCGGCAACACCACCGGCAAGTCCTTGTCCGGCACCGGCACGTCGCCGCAAGCATCGCAGTGAATAATAGGTATCGGACAGCCCCAGTAGCGCTGGCGCGAAATACCCCAGTCTCGGAGCCGCCACTGCACCTGCTTGTCGCCGAGGCCCTTGGCCTTGAGATCGGCGGCGATGGCATCGACCGCACCGCCATAGTCGAGACCGTCATACCTGTCGGAGTTCACGCAGCGCCCGCGCGATTTGTCGGCGTACCATTCCTGCCAGGCGTCGAGCGAAAACTTTTCGCCGTCGACCGCGATGACCTGCTTGATGGGCAGCTTGTATTGTTTAGCGAAGTAGAAATCGCGCTCGTCGTGCGCTGGCACCGCCATCACCGCGCCTTCGCCATAACCCATCAATACATAATTGCCGACCCATACGGGAACCTGCACGCCCGTGAGCGGATGCGTGACGTTGATACCGGTCGGCATGCCCTTCTTCTCGATCGTGGCAATGTCGGCTTCCATGACGGAGCCGCGCTTGCACTCTTCTATGAATGCTTCAAGCTTCGGGTTGTTCTTCGCCGCGTGGGTCGCGAGCGGGTGCTCGGCCGCCACCGCGCAGAAGGTCACGCCCATGATCGTGTCAGCGCGCGTGGTAAATACCCAGAGCCTCTCTTCTTTGCCGTCGAGCTGGTACGGGAAGGCAAAGCGCACGCCCACGCTCTTGCCGATCCAGTTGGCCTGCATGGCGCGCACCCGCTCGGGCCACTCGGTGAGTTGATCAAGGTCGGCGAGCAACTCCTCGGCATACCTGGTGATCGCGAGGTAATACATCGGGATCTCGCGCTTCTCGACCACCGCGCCGGTGCGCCAGCCGCGCCCGTCGATCACCTGTTCGTTGGCGAGCACCGTCTGATCGACCGGGTCCCAGTTGACCGTGCCGGTCTTCTTGTAGGCGATGCCGCGTTCCAGCATGCGCAGGAACAGCCACTGGTTCCACTTGTAATACTCGGGCTTGCAGGTGGCGAGCTCGCGCTCCCAGTCGATGGCGAAACCGAGCGACTGGAGCTGTTTCTTCATGTAGGCGATGTTGTCGTAGGTCCATCTCGCGGGCGGCACGTTGTTCGCCATCGCCGCGTTCTCCGCCGGCAGACCAAAGGCGTCCCAGCCCATCGGCTGCAACACGTTCTTGCCCTGCATACGCGCGTAGCGCGTGAGCACGTCGCCGATCGTGTAATTGCGCACATGGCCCATGTGCAGCTTCCCCGACGGATAGGGAAACATCGACAGGCAGTAGAACTTCTCGCGCTTGGGATCTTCCACGGCCTTGAAGGACTGGTGCTCAGCCCAATAGGCCTGCGCGTCTTTTTCTACTTGTTCGGGGAGATAACGATCGTCCATCGAATACGACTCGGCACAAATCAAGAGGTTGCGAAGGATACACCATGCGAGCTGGCAACGGCACACGACCGGCCGCGTCTCGGTCCGCCAGTCCGTGACTTAACTGGTGCGCACACGCTGGCCGGCGTAGAGTTCGCGAGGTCGGCGATTGCCAGTTCCGCGGCCGGCAATCCCTGAGGGCGTCGAGGCTCGGTGCGTATGTCGCCAGAAGGCCCTCTCTCCGCGTGGCACGTTGTTGCGGGTAACGCCGCGGGATAACGCTGCGAAAAGTAGCGCCACAATGAAACGCATCCTACTGTGGTCGCTAAGCGCGCTATATCTGGTAGCCGCCACACCACAGGCCGCGGAACCGCAACATAACATTGTTGTTGGACTCGACAACAAACGCGAAGCGGTCAGGTCGGTCGATCTTCAATTCGGCAGGCAGTTTACATTCACGGTAAGAGATGTCGCCGTGTTCGGAAGTGTCAAGCTATGCGACACCATCGTGGTGCCGATCGCTACGATGCAAAAGAACAAGGAATTTGCCGCCGACATCGGTCGCGCGGATCCCAGCAAACCGTGCTGCACCCTGACCACCGACATAGGCAGCGCAGGCCGGGTGCTTGCGATCCAGCCGCATGCGAAACACGAGCAAGTAACGCTCATTCTTACCGAACTCAAGCGCACGAGCGGCGAGCTGGTCACGGCCAGCTACTTTTACTGCAACGCCGGTCCCAAAGTGGAGCTGAGAAACGAACGGGTCGATCGCGTCAGCCGCGCGACACTGGTCGACGCCACTAACAAGAAACAGTACAACGTGGTGCGCGTGAAGAATCCGGGTCGCGGCGATTCGTGGCTGGTGGCCGACCATGGTCAAGCGACATCACTCGTGCACCTCGGCAGCAACAGCATTCTCCGGACATGGGTGAAGTTCCCGGCACCGACCGCCACCAAAGCGGCTCTGTCGATACCCGGGGCGAGCGCACCGTTCGAGGATCTGTCGATCGCCAACTGATCCGCTTTCCGGCGCGGCAAGGTCGAACCGCCGCCACGGCGTCAGGTGGCGCGAGCCCGCGCGCGGTCAACAACCGCTCGATGCACTCCAGGAACCGCTGCCGGCGCTGGAACCCATGACATAGGTGCAACCGCCGCTGCTGCCGGCATAGGTATTGGTCAGGCTATTGCCGTAGTACCAGGAAGAGCCGCCGCCGCGGTTGCGCGCCGCTTGTTGCGCCAGTTGATGCAGATTGAAAATCGCCGGGCCGCCTTCGTACCCTCCGGTGCCCTGCGCATCGACCCAGTAACGACCGGGCGTGACCGGTGTGATCTGCTGTAGCGCCTGCACGTCGCGCGGGTGCAGCTCGCGTCCGTTGATGAACACGCCGGTGAGCTTGCCATTGCCGCCGCCCGAGGCGTCCGCACGCAACGCACCGCCGAGCTTCAGCGCCGGGTGTATCTGTCCGAGCGCCGGCCCCTTTTCCATACCCCACGCGCCCGACACTTTGTCGTACCAGTAGCGCCCGTCGAGAATGCGCACGCGGTACGCCTGCTCGAGTGCGCCGATATCCTTCGTGCTCAACGCGACATTGTTGACGTACACCGCGCGCGCTGGTGAAGGCTTAGTCGATGGCTTATCGGCCGCGAGAGCGAGAAACGGTAACAAGCCCAGCAACAACAATCCGCGCTGGACGGTCGTGCGCATTCTGCGTTGGAGCATGTGGGCCTCCCCCTCGGTTGACAGCGTCAGCCTCGCGGTCAGCCTACGCCTACGTGCCAACAACCGACAAGCTGTTTCGCAACCGAAACGGCGGCACGCTTGGAACCCTGGCGTGCGGCCACTACACCCGAGGTGCGACGCGGATGAAATTCGCGATGGCGTCGATTACCTGCGACTCAACGCCGAGAAAACCATGCGCACTGAGCCCTTGGCAGGGTTTGGTGCGCGGGCGCTCGCCGCCGCGCACGACTTTCAGTTCCTTTCTTGGCGACTGGGTGAGCTTGCTCATGATCAGATGCCCCCCGCTCGCCGGCGCGTGCTCGCATTCATCGGCCTCGTGCACCACGATCAAGCTCGGCACGAGAATCTTGCCGAGATCCAAAGTCGTGACATGCGGACCGCTCAAATTCGGGCGCGTGATCGGTGAACTCAGTATTAATCCGTCTATGCCACGACCCAGGCGTCCAGCACAATTCGCCACCGACTCCGTACCGCGGCTGGTGCCGACCAACCAAACGGGCCCGGCGTTCCGCTTGCGCAGCCAGCCCACCACCGCTTCGACGTCCTGGCAGTGCGCTGCACCGGCGCGAAAGCCACCCAACATGCCACGCTCGGTCTGCTGATCGGACGGCGCGTCAAGTGTGGCGACACTGAAACCCGCACGAACGAACTCGACGCGCGTGCGCACCAAAAAGTCGCTGTCGCCCCAAGCCATCGTTATACCCTTGGCATCTTTCTTCAGGCGCAACGCACCAGGCCCGCCGGCAAACAACACCAAGGTTGCGCGTGAACGCTCGGCTTGCACGTGTAGAAAACTCTGCTCGACGCCGGGACGGGTTTGGAGGGTTTCCAGGTTCTCGGCCGCGTCCGCCGCGAGCGCGAAAAAGGACAACAGGCCAAGGGCACACAGGGGAAGACGCACGATGGGTAGCCGGATCGAGACGGCGACGAGTTCTTAGGCCACGTCGAGAGTCACGCGCTTGAACCAGCCGCGTGCGAACTTCTCTTGCTCGGGACTCTGTGTCATGTAGTTGACGTAGTGCATCCCCTGCAAGACATTGAGGACCTTGAGCAGCGTCTCGGGTTTGTCGTTCTTCAAGTACGCGCGCAACGCGGCGAGCGATTTGCGCCCGAACAATCCGTCGGTGACCAAATCATCGTACAGCGCGGCCTCGCGATTGAGCACGTTGAGCGCGCGCTGCAGGAACTCCACCGCGCGGCCGACGCCGAGGTTGACCGCGGTATCAAACAACTCCTCGGCGACCGATTGGTCGGGAAGCGCATCGCCCTGAAACTTGTCCCAATAATGCTGCTTGTACAACGCCCCGACCGCCGCTTGCAGCGTAGCATCAGACTCCAGGTTGCGCGGAAAACCGCGCGCCCGTTTGGCGCGATCGATCCGCGCCCAGCCTTCCCACCCCTGATTGAAACGCCGCGCAATACCCTTATAGGTCTCGCCACCGCGATCCTTGGGATCGCGCACGTAACCCCCCTCGTGCACGAGGGTGCGCTGAAGCGCCGCCTGGAAGTCTGCCATGACCAAAACCTCCCTTCTGGACGCTTAGGCGTGATGCGCTACTTCTTGCCCGCCTTCGCGTCGTATGCCTGCAGCACCTTGGCGGTCAGATCCACCGCCTCCTCGACGTATAAGACCGACTGTTCGCTGCGTTCGTAGACGATCTTGACCTTTTCAGCCTTGGCGATTTCTTCGACGATCGGCCGGATTTCCACGATCATCTTGCGCTTGGCCTCATTGTCCTTTTGCTGGAGCTCGCGCTGCGCATCTTGCGACATCTTTTGCAGCGCACCGAATTTCTGCTGTAGCTCGTCTTGCTTCTTCTTGCGCTGCTCCTCGGTCAGCAGTAGCTGCTCCTTTTCATAGGCCTCGTTGAGGCTCTTGAGCTGCTGCTCCTCCTTGGCGATCTGGTCCTGCTTCTGTTTGACAAATTTTTCGATCTCGTCTTTGGCGCGTTTGCCGCTCTGGCTTTCGACCAGCACCATCCGCATATCGACGATACCGACTCTGAACACTTCCTGCGCGAAACTCGCGCTACCCGTAGCGAACAACAGTGCCGCCACGGCTACCGACATAACCGAACGCATCACGAAATAATCTCCTTGAGTCATATGAAAAAAAGGCGGACCGAGCGTACCACGCGACCAAGCGCGGCGTCACCCCGCCGCCTTGATGCGGCGACCCAGCATCCAGGCCGCCGCGACCATGCCGACCAGCAGGACGACGATTGCCACATTGCCCACGCGCACATAGGGCGTTGCGCCTTGCATCGGTTGAACTGTTACCACCAAGGTCTCGGCGCGAAACTGCGCGCTCTCCGCGACCACCTTGCCACGATGATCGATGAGCGCGGACGGGCCGGTATTGGCCGCACGCAGCATCGGTCGCCCGGCCTCAAGGGCGCGCAGTCGCGCCATCTGCAGCCGTTGGTGCGGCGCGAACGAATCGCCGAACCAGGCGTCCTCGCTCACATTTATGAGCAGTGTCGCCCGCGGCAGGGACTCGATGACCTCTTCGCCGAACGCGTCTTCGTAACACACCGAGATGCCGACCGGCTGGCCCGCGACGGTGAGCAACGGCTGTGCGCGCGGGCCGCTCGCGAAATCGGCCATCGGAATCTGAAAGTTGTCGATGAACCACTGAAACAGGAACGGCAACGGTAAAAATTCGCCGAACGGCACCAAGTGGCGCTTGCGATAGGTGCCCGTCTCGGCATCGAGCCGCACGACGCTGTTGTACACCTCCGTGCGATTGCCCGCGCGTTCGCGCTCGACCACACCGGCCAGGATTTCACTATTGCGTTCACGCGCACGGGCGCGCAAGCGTTGCAGAAATTCCGGATCGACGCGATCGAGGTAAGTGGGGATCGCGGCCTCGGGCCAAATGATTACCCGCGCATCGGCGGCGCGCTCGCTTAGGTCGCCGTAACGCTCGAGAATCGCGGCGCGCTCACGCGGGTCCCACTTGCGGCCGAGCGCGATGTTGCCTTGCACCAAGGCCACGCGCACCGTATCGTCAACGGGGGTCACCCACGATGGCTGCCCGGCCAGCCACCCTCCGACCCACAAAACGACCAGCGCGGGTACATATCGCGTCCATGCATGTGCACGATCCGACCAAGCGGCCACGATTAGCCCGGCGCTCATCGCGACGACCAGGCTCACGCCATAAACACCCAACCATGGAGCAAACCCGGCAAGTGGCGTGTCGATATGGCTGTAACCGAGATTGAGCCAGGGAAAGCCGGTCAGGAACCACGCCCGCATCCACTCTGCCATGACCCACAGCGCGGGCATCACCAGCAGGACGCGCAAGCGGGGACTCCCGGAAAAGAGCTTGGCCTGCAGATACCCGAACAGCAACGGATACAGCGCCAGTCCCGCGCAAAACAACACCACCGTGAACGTCGCAAGCGGCATCGGCATGTTGCCGAAGTTGTGCAGACTGACGTACACCCACGACACGCCGACCGCGAACATGCCAAAACCGAACAGGAATCCGCGCCATGCGGCGCGCGCGGGACTCGCGCGTAACCACAACGCGAACAGCGCCACGAGAGACAAAATCGTTAACGGAAACCAGGCGAGTGGGGCGAAACCGAGCGGCAAGATCGCACCGGCGGCGAATGCCGCCGCGTCGCCCAGCGCGCCTCGCGCCAGGCGTTCGCTAAGCGGTGGCTTCACCGCTGGCAGGGGCGACGTGCGTGACTTTCAGAAGGTGCAGGCGGCGGCTGTCGGCGCGCAACACCTCCACGCGCAACCCGTCGACATCGAATTTCTCCGAACGGCGCGGCACGCGGCCGGCAACCGCCATGACATAACCACCGATGGTCTCGACTCCATCACGCGCATAGGTCGTTTGAAAGCGTGCGTTGAAATCCTCGAGCGGTGTTAGCGCTTTCACGACGAACTCCCCGGAAGCGATTTCCGCGATCATGGTGTCTTCGCCGTCGATGTCATACTCGTCACGGATATCTCCGACGATCTGTTCGAGGACGTCTTCGATGGTTACCAGCCCTGCGACACCGCCGTACTCATCGACCACCAGCGCCATGTGGTTGCGCGCCGAGCGAAACTCGCGCAGCAACACGTTGAGCCGCTTGCTTTCCGGAACGAACACCGCCGGGCGCAGCATGTCTTGCAGCGAAAACTTGGCGCGCTTCTTCTTGTCGAGCTGAAAATAGCGCAGCAGGTCCTTCGCCAGCAGGATGCCAATGACCTTGTCCTTGTCGCCGTCGACCATGGGATAGCGGGAGTGACCCGATTCGATCACCATCGGCAGGTAGGTCTCGGGCGCGGCGTCCTTGTCCACCACATCCATTTGCGCGCGGGGAATCATGATATCGCGCACTTTCATCTCCGCCGTCGCGAGCACGCCTTCCATCATGTCGAGCACGTCGCGCGCGATGATGTCGCGCGACTGTGCCTCGCGCAAAATGATGGTGAGCTCTTCGCGCGTGCCGGGCTCCCCCAGTAACGCTTGGCTGATGCGATCGAGCAGCGATCGTGAGGGAGCGCTCGACTCCTCGACCGTGGTGCTCTCCGGACTCGGTTTGTCGTCGTTCATCTAAGGAAGCCCTACTCCGCCGATTGGACCGAGGCGTGGGCCGCACGACATGGACGTCGTGACTGCGGATTCGCCGCGCTGGGTCGGTTGGCACCAAATATTTCGCGCGCTCGTTCGACTTGTCATATTAATGAAGCCGGGGAAGGGTTACGCGTAAGGATCGGGAAAACCCAGTGACTTGAGAATACGCGCTTCGCGTCGTTCCATGACGGCCGCGTCTTGATCCGTCTGGTGATCATAACCACGCAGGTGCATTATACCGTGCACCACCATATGCGCCCAATGCGCCGCCTCGCGCTTGCCCTGCGCGTGCGCTTCGCGCTGCACCACGGGCGCACACACGACGATATCGCCTAGTAAGGTACTGCGCGCACCTTGCGGCGGCTCGAACGGG
>CP070641.1:307315-315619 GCA_020354085.1 Pseudomonadota bacterium | reverse complement strand
ATTTTACGAATCGCTTCTTCCAACATGCTCAGGGCTTCGGATAGATCGGCATGCTGCTTGTCGAGGTAACCCTTGCGCTCCGATTGTTCGTTGTACTCCTCGATCGCAACGAGGTTAATCGGCCCGAGCCGCTCGATGCGCGCGCCGATGCGCTCCAGCTCCTCGGCCCAGGCTACGTCAGTCGCATCCGGCGCCAAACCCGTGAGCAGCTCGCCTAGATCGAACTCTGCCTCGCGTACCTGCTCTGTGAAGGTCTCACGCCGTACCACCAGCTCCTGGCGCGTCACCCGCTCGCTTTCCAGACGTTCGCGCGCCTCCGTGGCCAGGCGCTCCTGCCCGTGACGCGCCTGCTCTTTGTCGCGCACGCCCGCGTCCAGCCCGCTCACCCGCTGACGCGCTTCGCCTAATCGCGCCTCGACGGCCACGCGCTTGCCGAGAAACTCGTCGAGACGCGTCGTCAGCTCGGCCTCCGGCTTGTTGTCTTCCGCGAGCAAGGCGGCAAGTTCCTCGCGCCGTGCGCCTAATTGGCGCAGATGACCCTCAAGCCGTGCGCGCGAGGCCTGCGTCGAGTCAAAACCAGTCTGCAATCCCTGTCGCTCAAGCTCGACCCGGTGACGCGCGTCGCGCACCGTGCCTTCGTTACGGCGCGCGTCGTCCAATGCTGCTTGTAGAAGCTCGCGACGCTGTGCCAACTCGGCGCGCTGGCCTTCGAAATCACGGCGCTCGTTGTGCGCCTGGTCGATTAGCCGGCTGGCCTCCTCAATTGCACCCCGATCGCGCCCGAGCTGGCCGGCAAGCTCCTGCTGTTCACGCTCGATTTGGGCCAGACGTGCGTGCAGTTGACCGAGGTGTGCCTCCTTGTGCCCGAGCTGCTCGCGCAGCTCGGCGCGCGCCCGATGGCGTTCGGTAAGTTCACGCACACGCGTCTCGCGTTCGGTCTCGAGAGTCTGCAATCGCTGCTGCGTCGCTTCCAGCGCAGCTTCTTCACGCGCCACGTCACGCTGCAATCCTGCAGATTCAGCCGACTGTTTCTCGATCTCGCGCTCGCGCTCCAGCCACCCGGCGCGCTCCTCGTTCTCGTTTCCGTGTGACAACCAATTGCGCCCAAGCCACGTACCGTTGGGCGTAACGATCGACTCGTGCGCCGCCAGCCCCGAGCGCCAACTGAGCGCCTGCGCCACCGAATCGGCGGCGTACACACCGGCCAGCAAGGCGCTTAGGTCAGTGTCCGTCGAAATCTTGTCCAACAACAATGGGTGCGCCGCTTGCGGTCGCGTCGCCGGCATTGCCGTTTGCTCGAACAGCGCAAGCGGTGTGGCGAGTTGGGTTGCGTCCGGTGCCAAGGGGTCAATCTCGGGCACACATACAGCGATGAGACGCATGCCGAGCACGCGCTCGACCGCCTTGTCCCAGCCATTTTCAACGCGCAGCTGGTTGGCCAGGCGCGCGGCCTGATCGAGCTGGTGTTGGCTTAACCACTTGCCCAAGGCCGGGTCGTTACGCCGTTCCACCGCCGCTTGCAAACCACGCAACGACTCGATGCGCGCGTCGATCGTGTGCAGGTTGCGGCGCAAGCTATTCAACGCCGTCGTCGAGGCCTCGCGCGCATCGCGTGCGTCGCGAACGTCGGCCTCGAGGGTGGCTAAGGATTGCTCGAGCTGCGCGCAGACCTGATCAAGCGCCAGCGCCTCGCGCCGCAACTGTTCAGCTGGGTCGCCCGCGAGCTGCGCCTCGATGGCGGCACGCTCCTGCTGTAAGCGCGCGCTACGCGTTTCCGCCTCCGAGATCGGCAGCTCCAGCTGACGCATGCGCGCGTGCTCGACCTCTCGCCGCTTGTCTTGATCCGCGAGCTTGGTCGCGAGGGTGTCCCACTGTGCCTGCCACGCGCGCATGTCCTGTTCGGCCTGCGCGAGGGCCGCTTGGGCGGCACCGCGTGCGGCGTCTTGCTGCGCGACCTGTGGTGCGAGCGCATCGAGCGAGGCCTGCAACTCCGCCAGCCGCGCGAGGTCCGCCTGGAGGTGAGCATTGCCCTCTTCCCAACCGCGGTTGACCTGCTCTTGTTCGCGGGCCAAGGTCGCGCGCGTCTCGCGCGCGTGCTGAATGGCCTGCTCCAGGCGCGAGACCTCGGCGCCCACCGCGTAGAACTCCTGGTGGACCGCGTTGTACGCTTCCGTCGCCTCAACCTGCTCGGCCCGCAGGCGCTCGATGTCTGCCTCGATAGCGCGCTGTGTCGCGAGCACCGCATCGAGCGCGTTTTGATGCTCGGCCAGCACGCGCTCATGTTCTTGCAGGCGCTGATCCAGGTCGCGAAAACGCAATGCCGCCAACTGCGCGCGCGTGAGACGCTCCTTTTGCTTCAGCTCCTTGTACTTGGCAGCGGCCTTGGATTGCTTCTCCAGACGCGTGAGCTGCGTTTCGATCTCGTTACGTATGTCGGTGACGCGATCGAGATTCTCGCGTGTGTGCTTGATGCGGTTCTCCGTCTCGCGCCGCCGCTCCTTGTACTTGGAGATACCGGCCGCCTCTTCGATGTATCCCCGTAGGTCCTCGGGCTTGGCCTCGATAATGCGCGTGACCATGCCCTGCTCGATGATCGAGTAAGCGCGCGGCCCGAGGCCTGTGCCCAAGAAGAGATCGGTGATGTCCTTGCGCCGACAGCGGGTCTTGTTTAGATAGTAATCGGACTGGGCGTCGCGCCCGGCCTCGCGCCGAATCGATATTTCCGAGTAGGCGGCATATTGCCCGCCGGCAGTGCCATCGGCGTTGTCGAATATAAGCTCGACCGAGGCAAGTCCCACGGGCTTACGCGCGTTGGAGCCGTTGAACACGACATCGGCCATCGAATCACCGCGCAGGCGCGTGGCCGAGGACTCACCCATTACCCAACGCACGGCATCGATGATATTCGACTTGCCGCAACCGTTCGGTCCGACAATGCCGATCAGACTGGCGTCTATGGGAATAACTGTGGGGTCAACGAAGGATTTGAAACCAGAGAGTTTGATCGACTTAAGCCGCATCGGGTGTGTTGTTCTCCGCCGCTTGCTGCCAATTTACGTTAGAATTTGGTGAGGAATCGGCGCTACCTTCCATGCCTACGAAACCCAGCAAGAACCTGGAAACCTTTCCGAACCCCAATTCGGAACGGGATTATATCATCGAGATCGAATCTCCGGAGTTCACCTGCCTGTGTCCCAAGACCGGCCAACCGGACTTCGCCACCTTCCATCTGGAGTACGTTCCCGAACGCCTGTGCGTCGAGCTCAGGTCGCTCAAGCTTTACTTGTGGTCGTACCGTGACGAGGGCGCATTCCACGAAAAAGTCACCAATACAATCTTGAATGACCTGGTCAAGGCCATCGAGCCGCGCTACATGCGCGTGACGATGGAATTCAACGTGCGCGGCGGGCTATACACGACAGTGGCAGCCGAGCATCGCAAAAGCGGCTGGAAGCCGCCCGCGCCGCCACCGAAGGACTTGCCGCGTGTTAACCAGACGCTTCCCGGTCGAAGCGAGATGGGGGGTGGCACGGAATCCAGCGCGGCCGAACTGGGCAACACCTCGGCCCCAGCAAACACCCGCACCGCCGCGCTCGCCGAACCAGCCTCTAGCGGCGGCGGTAGTCAACGCTTCCGCATGTTACGCCGCACCCGTGCAAGTCGCGGCAATGACGCCACGGCGGTGGTTGCCGAAGCCATTCCGCCGGCGCCGGCGCCGCCAGCGAAACCGAAGCGGCCAGCGCCGGTATACCTTGGCATCGATCTCGGCAGTAGCGGTTGTCGCGCCTGCGCCATCAACGAGAACATGGAGATTGTCGCCTATAGCGAGACGCCGATTCCGGCCGCGACCAAGAAAGACGATCAATACACGCAAGACCCGACGCGCTGGTGGAAGGCGGTAAGCGATGGCCTGGTCAGTGTCGCAACCCAGATCGACCCACAAGCGATTCGTGCCATTTCGGTCGACGGCACCTCGGGAACCATGCTGCTGGCCGACGAGCGTGGCAACCCGATTACGCCCGCCATCATGTACAACGATCGGCGCGCGATGGAGCAGGCGAAGCGCATCGAAACTGTCGCGCCCCCGACCTCGGGGGCTATTGGCCCGTCCAGCACGCTCGCCAAACTGCTGTGGCTGCAGGATAGAAAGCTCGATGCGCGCGCTGCCTACGTCCTGCACCAAGCCGATTGGGTCATGGGCCGTTTGACCGGAAACTTCGGTCACAGCGACTACAACAACTGCCTCAAGCTCGGGTTCGATCCCGAGTCCCTCGAATGGCCGAGTTGGATAGCGAGCCTGACCAATCCTGATTCGCTGCCCAAGGTGCACGCCCCCGGGACGGCGATCGGCTCGATCAACGCCGACTTGGCAAAGGCGGTCGGCATGCATGCCGACACGCAAGTCATGACCGGCACAACGGATGGAGTCGCGGCGTTTCTAGCCGCCGGAGCCAGCGCCCCCGGCCACGCCGTCACTTCGCTCGGTAGCACCCTAGTGCTGAAGCTATTGAGCGAAAAGCCGGTGTTTTCAGCCGCACACGGCGTTTACAGTCATCGGTTGGGTAATTTCTGGCTGGCGGGTGGCGCCTCCAATTCCGGCGGCGCGGTATTGCTCCAGTACTTCAAGGTCGAGCAGATGCGCGAGATGACGCCCCTGCTCGATCCCGACAACCCTACCGAACTCGACTATTATCCGCTACCCGACGTGGGTGAGCGTTTTCCGATCAACGATCCGCATCTGGGTCCGCGCTTGGAGCCATTGCCGCCTGATAGCGTGACATTCTTTCAAGGCATACTGGAAGGCATCGCGCAGATCGAACATGACGGGTACCAGTTGCTGGCATCCTTGGGTGCCCCGAAGCTTGTCGAGGTGCGCACCACTGGCGGCGGCGCGCAAAATCCAGCTTGGACTCGCATTCGCGAGCGCACACTCGGCGTTAAGATCAAACCCGCGCGTGCCGAGGCAGCCGCTTTCGGCGCCGCCCTGTTGGCCGCTGGCGTGCTCAACAAGGTCTTGCAAAGGTGATGACGCGCAGCGCGCGTCCGACCCCGCATAGAACCAGCCACCGCAAAGAGAAAAGCCGCCTTATGGGCGGCTTTTCGTTTCGAACCGCTTTCGCGCTTAGCCTTCGACGACGGTCTCGCCCGAGCCACTGGCGCCTTTGTTGTCGGACCAGGTGACCTTGAGCTTGTCGCCATTCTTGGCGTCTTTGAGGCGAAAACCGAACAGCGGGTCTTCGGACACCGCGGCGCCAGTGTTGAGTTGCACGGCGAACTTACCGTTGTGCTCCACCGTCACCTGCTGAATGAAATGCGCCGGAATCTTCTGCTTCGTCTGCTTGTCGGTGCGCTGCCCGGTTTCCATCGGGTGCGGAATCAGAATCTGCACCTCGATCTGCCCTTCTTGGGTGCGGGTGCGGATGCGCATCGGTTTCTTGGCTGCCATAAATAACTCCTTAGGATCAATTAATACTGGGCGATGCGGCTAGCCGCCGCAACCGCCGACGGTAACCTTGATGTTCTGCATGGCGCTGTACAGCTTGCCGCCACTCTTCACAACGACATGCACGTCGGAGGTCTGGCGCATCTTCATGCGTACATGCAGGTAGCCGTGAACCGTACCGGTTGTGGCGCTGCACACCAGCGGACGGTCGTTCTTCTCAACGAAGACCGAGATCGCTTCGATATTCGGCAGATCGCTCGATACCGTAATCGGCACCGTAGCGGCGTTCTCCGCCTGGGGGGCAGCCTTGATTTTGACGGCGGCGGAGGCCTGCGGCGCGCCGCTGCCGAACAGAGCCTTGATGGCGTCCTCCACTTTGGTGGCGCCAAAGGCGTTCTTGGGCCATTCGGCCGCAAGCACTTCGGTCGGCTTGAGGAGGCCTGCGGCGGCGGAAAGTCCGACGACACCGGTGGCAAGGCCGGTCTTTAGAAACGTACGACGATGCATAAGTTGATCTCCTGGAGGGAATAGCGGATACACAAAGCAGCAGGCGTGATCTTCTTTATAAACCTGCCCGTCGATAGACGCAAACCGCGCCGGAACTATTCCCTCACTTACTTTAAGTCCGAAGCGTGCGTCGAAAACCAAAGCGCTACCGCAAGCGCTGCGCCGGTCCCAATGAGGAGGAAGAGCGTAACCTCCTGGACCGCAGGATCTACGTTCGTCCAACCGAGCGCATGGGGCACCATACCGCCCGAAACGGCAGCGAAATAAGGTAACGCCACCAAATCCCTCGACAGGCGCTTAGGGGCCGTTAGGGTAGTCCGCTGCCCGGTGCCCAGGCCCAAGGCTCCGGCACCGAAGCACACCGCCAAGATACCGCCCAACCAAGCCGCCGAGATCTCGACGGTACCGGCCATGTGGAGCGTGCCGGCCGTAGCCACCGCAACAGCCAACACGGAGATGATGGTTGCGACCATCGTCCGACGCGAACGCATAAACGCCACGGCGAAGCCAAGAATCGTCAGCGCGAGGACCGCGGTCGCGGCAATCATATCGCGTGACGCTGCTTTCCACACGGTTTCGTCGACTGCCCAACGTGCCTGGTATTCGGATGACGGCGCCGATACGTTGGCATCAAATGGCGCCCCTGCGCGAGCTGAAAAGCGCTCATCGATGCCGACATCAATGTACGCCGCATAGCGTCCGTCCACGCGCTCAATCGAAAATGGTGTCGACACCACCGCTGTCTGGGCTACTGCCCCCAGCCGCACGGCGGCGCGACCCTTGATTTCGCCGGCCAACAATACCTCGGCCGCGTCCTCTCGCGACCCTGCAGGACGCGACAGTCGCAAGAAAACACGCTGTCGGTTGTCGCCGTCGACGACTTCGCCGATATAGAGGCCGGCACCCGATAGACTCACAGCACGCTCGATATCACCGGCATCCAGTCCTAGTTCAAGTTCTTCCAGGCGATCGGCATCCGGCTGCACTTCAACGGCCGGGACCAGGAGTTGCTTGTTGAACGTAGCGCGCGTGATTCCGGCCGTTGCGTTGAGCGCGCTAATCGTCTGGGCGGTAAATGCCGTCAGACCGCCCGAATTCGGACCCAACAGCTCCAAGCGCTGCTCTGCTGCCTGAATACGCACCGGTGCCGTGGCAACCTGCCAATCGGGCAAAGCGACACGCAACTGTGCGATCACGTCCGCCGCCGCGGACGTCCAGGATTCCTTTGCGGCGGACTCCTGCGAACTCGCCCGAACATGCAATACCGCACTCGTCGTTGCGCCACTTCCGCGCGGTCGACGCACGATGATCACGACTTCCTCAAGATACGGCTGGCGCGCAACTGCGCTCTCCAGCCGCTCCAGCAAAGTAGCGACTTCCGCGTCAGCGATGGGTCCGGATGCGCGCAAGCTCAGTGCTATTCGATCGATGGCGTTAGCTCGAAATGTGTCCGTGATCGCTAACCACGGCACCGCGACTACGACGAACAAACCCGCCCAGGCCGCCCAACGAGCACGAAAACGCAGCGGTCGCCGCGAATCAAGCACCGCATCGAACGGCGCGACCCCGCCTGGGCGCGCCACGCCGAACAACCAGCGCACCGGTACGGCTGCGCACCACAGTATCGCCGGCGGTACGAGAAGCGCGCGATACGGCGTCAACCACAGCGCCAAACCGACCAGCAGAAGCGCCACCATCGCGGTGGCGGGTAACAAGATCCTTGGGCCCCGGTCAGCCGACCCCACTGTCGGTTCACTGTCTTCACGCTGCGCCACGGCCAGCCATGCCACGAGGAAGAGCGCTCCCAGGCTCGCGCCCGTCAATCCCAGGGGGGTGAACGGCAGATGCAGTAACCATCCGACCGTCACGCTCAACGTCGCAGCGACAAAGAGCTGAACAAGCGCGCTCAACACGTCACGCCCGCCGCATGCGACCCACAGAATCACAGCCGTGATTCCTACGATTAGAAGCAGCGCCAAGAACGCGTCGCCGATGGCAACACGTAGCAATCGCGCCGGATCCGTAAGCGCCGACACGCGCGTTTCGGGGTGTTGAAGGCGATTGCTTTGCAGCCAGGCGATCTGCGCATCGATACCGCTCATGAGGTCGCTCAGACTTACGCGCTCCTGCGGTACAACCCGAACCAGCAAGCCGTCAATACCCCGATGGCGAATATGTTCATCCTGCGTGACGCGCGCTTCGACGTGCGCCACCTCAGCGACAGAGATGCTTTCGCCATTCGGCAGCCGCAACGCCGCGCTTCCCACCGCCGCTATCGGCAGGGCATGGGCACTCGCCTTCAGCGCCAACCAGACATCGTTGATCGCCAACCCAACCCCGGCTAGCCGCCGCGC
>CP070641.1:298899-307215 GCA_020354085.1 Pseudomonadota bacterium | reverse complement strand
GGCGACATCGTGATCATCTGCGCCTACGCCGAGCTGGAGGAGCGCGAGCTCGCAAGTTTCAAGCCTCGCCTCGTGTACGTCGACGCGCAAAACCACATTACCCACACTCGCCACGCCATCCCGGTGCAGGTCGCTTAGCGCGACTACCTGTTTTCGTACGCCCTTTCCCTCGTTTTGCCCCGCCCGTCGGGGTCCTGATTACGCGGCTCGCCGCGGTCGATACCTCACCAGTATCGGAAACGAAACCTGAACCATGTCCATGAATATCTAGCGAGATCTAAGTCTTGATTTACACGCGCCCTGCGTCCGAGGAACTTAACGGTGAAGTCCGGAGTACGAGCTTGCCGCCGAGCCGCTACCCAAGCCCGTTAGGCGCTTGCGCGGGTGCGCCAGGCTCGAGATGGGTACCTACAACCAGTGGTTTCAGTAGGGCGGCGCCATGCCGATGCCGGTTTGATTTGTGTCATGTCTCGACCCAAGTGTCGCCGATAGACTTCTTGGGTCACCGCACTGCCTCCGCACGCGGCACAGAAGGAGACATATGCCGATCGTCAAGGCCCTCGATGCGACGATGCTCTACAATCGTTGCGACCCGCAACAGTTTTCGTTCGCCACCACGGATGAGCTGCCCGATCTCACCGAGGTGATCGGCCAGACGCGCGCGACGGCCGCGATTGAGTTCGGCATCGGCATCCGCCGCGAGGGCTACAATCTCTTCCTGCTCGGTCAGCCGGGGGTGGGACGTCGAGCCGTACTGCAGCGATTTCTTGAGGCGCGCGCCCGCACCGAAACGACGCCACCCGATTGGTGCTACGTCAACAATTTCCAACAGGCGCATGTTCCGAACGTGCTTGAGTTGCCCACCGGGAAGGGTCAGCAACTCAAGCGCGACATGGATCAATTGTTGGAAGATCTGCGCAGCGCCATTCCTGCGGCATTCGAAAGCGATGAGTATCGAAGTCGCCGTCAGGAGTTGGAGGAGGAGGTTAAGGAGAAGCACGAGCAGGCGCTCGATGAGCTGCGCAAAGAAGCGGAGGCGCACGAGGTCGCGCTGATTCGTACGCCGGGCGGCATGGCCTTCGCGCCGGTAAGAAAGGGCGAGGTGTTGAGCCCAGAGGAGTTCGAGCATCTGCCCGATGCGGAAAAGAAGCGCATCCAGGCGGTCATCAGTACGCTGCAGGAGCAACTGGCACGGATCATTCATCAGTTGCCGCAAATGCGGCGCGAGGGCCAACGGCGTATTCGCGAGCTTGACCGTGACATCAGTATGTCCGTGGTGGATAACCTCATCGCCGAGCTCAAGAAGCAGTATGCCGAACAGCCAGCGGTCATTGCGTATCTCGATGCCGTGCGCGAAGCGGTCATCGAGAACACCGATGACTTCAAGACGCAGGAAGATTCGCCGGAGATTTCGTTCCTCGGCATGACCATCTCGCGTCCCGGCGGCGCACCGTCTCTGCGACGGTACCGTGTCAACGTCTTGATCGACAACGGCGCGACGCATGGGGCGCCGATAATCTACGAAGACAACCCTACACTGGCCAATCTGATTGGACGTGTCGAGCATTTGTCCCAGATGGGCGCGCTGGTGACCGACTTTATGCTGATTAAGGCGGGTGCCTTGCATCGGGCTAACGGTGGCTATTTGGTTTTGGACGTGCGCAAGCTGTTGATGCAGCCGTTCGCCTGGGAGGGCCTCAAGCGGGCCTTGAAGGCGCGCGAACTGAGCATTGAGTCGCTCGGTCAGGCGCTTTCGTTAATCAGTACAGTCTCGCTCGAACCCGAGCCAATCGCGCTCAATGTGAAAGTGGTTCTCGTCGGCGAGCGGCTTCTCTATTATCTGTTGGTTGCCTACGATCCGGAATTTTCCGAGCTGTTCAAGGTAGCGGCTGACTTCGAAGAAACGATGGATCGCTCGCCGTCGGCACTCGAGGCGCAAGCGCGCTTCATCGCCACCATCGCGCGCCAAGAGCAGCTCCTGCCGCTCGAGCGGGACGCGGTGGCACGCGTGATTGAACAGGGCGCGCGCGGCGCCGAGGACGCCGAGAAGCTATCTATTCATCTGCGTGAGACCGCCGACCTGCTGCGCGAGGCCGACTATTGGGCGCGCGAACGACGGCGCGAGCTGATCACGCGCACGGACGTACAGCAGGCGGTGCGGGCGCGCATATTTCGAGCTGATCGCCTGCGTGCGCGTCTGCAAGAGGCGGTGCGGCGCGGCACGCTGCTTATCGATACCGTCGGCGAGCGAATCGGCCAGGTGAATGGCCTCTCGGTCGTCGATCTTGGACAATACGCATTCGGCCATCCGAGCCGGATCACGGCGCGCGTGCGTCTGGGCAGAGGAGAGGTGGTGGACATCCAGCGCGAGGTCGAACTGGGCGGGCCGATCCATTCCAAGGGCGTTTTGATCTTCGCGGGCTTGCTCGGGGCGCGTTACGCGCCCGACCGACCGCTGTCGTTGTCGGCGAGCGTCGTCTTTGAGCAGACCTATGGCGCGGTTGAGGGCGATTCTGCTTCCTGTGCCGAATTGTACGCACTGCTGTCGGCTCTGGCGGACACGCCCATCCGGCAATCGCTGGCCGTTACCGGTTCCGTCAATCAGCATGGAATGGTGCAGGCAATCGGGGGCGTCAACGAGAAGATCGAAGGCTTCTTCGACGTGTGTCGCGAAGCCGGACTGACCGGCGAGCAAGGTGTCCTCATACCCGCGGCCAACGTAAAGCACCTGATGCTGCGCCACGACGTGGTCGAGGCGTGCAGCGCCGGCAAGTTCCACGTCTACCCGGTTTCCACTATCGATGAGGGCATTGAACTGCTGACGGGACTCCCCGCAGGTGAGCGCGACGCCAACGGGCTCTTCCCCGACGGCACCATCAATCAGCGCGTCGAAGTAAAGCTGATCGTGTTTGCCGAGCAGGCGCGGGCGTTCGCCACCAGCCAAGCACAGGAGGACCTGTCCTCGTGAATGATCGGGTGGCCATCCGCCGCATCCTGGTCGCGCTGGATGCATCACACCAAAGTCTGGCGGCCCTCAATGCCGCCGTGCTGCTGGCCGAGGCGCTCGAGGCCGAGCTACTCGGTATGTTCGTCGAAGACGTGAACCTCGTTCGCTGGGCCGCGTTGCCATTCGCACGTGAGGTCGGTCACGCAACGGCTCGCGCACGCCCGCTCGCGGGGGAAGACTTGGCGCGCGCGTTGCGAGGACAGGCGGCGCGCGCCCAACAGGCGCTGGCCCGGCTGGCCACGGGGCGCGGTGTGACTTGGTCGTTTCGCGTCGGGCGTGGAGAAGTGGCGGCCACGTTGTTGGCCGCCGCACACGACACTGACTTAGTGGCCCTCGGGGCCACTTTCCTTTCCTGGGCGGCCGGCCGCCGGCTGGGTAGCACGGCACGCGCGGTGATCGGCGCGGGCGCGCGGCCGGCGCTGTTGTTGCCGGCGGGGACGCGCTGGGCCCCCCCGTATGTGGTTGTGTACGATGGATCCGCAGCCGCTCGACGCGCCTTGAGCATTGCCGAGCATCTGGTAGCCAGTATCCAAGACCCACGGCTGGTGATAGTGCTTGTTGGCAAAGCTGACTCGGAGACGATACGCCGGGAATTGACGGAGCGATTAACCCGCGGCGGCGCCAGCGCGGAATTTCGGAGCGTCGCACGCCATGACCCTGCCGAGCTCGTGCGCGCTTTGCGCGCGACGTCGCCTGGCTCGTTGATTCTCCCGGTCGGTGCACCACTGCTAACGGATAGCGCCGCGACAGATCGACTGGCGGCATTGCGCTGCGCGATCCTAATTGTTCCCTAGTCCTCGCGCCGCGGTGTTGTGCTCGGTACCGGGGCGATCGCAGGATGTCGCCATGTTATTCGCCGAGCCCTTACCGACCGGCTCCGCGCTGCGCGCGGCGATTTCGACCGGATGCCTAGCCGAGGAAGCGGCGTGCGTGGCGCGCTCGTTGGGACCCAACGAGAAGGATTCGGACGACAACGCGTAAACGGCGCGGGGGCGCCATCGAACCGACAGCACGTAGTTGGCGGGTTCTAGCCCTCGCCAAAAAACAAGGGCCGCGTTGCTGCGGCCCTTGCATCGATTGGTACCGAGGGTCGGAATCGAACCGACACGGTGTCACCACCACCAGATTTTGAGTCTGGCGCGTCTACCAGTTCCGCCACCCCGGCCTATGGCGCGCAGTATAGCAATGCGTTCGCAACCGTACCAAGTGCGACGTGTTATCGTTAGGAAAAATTTGTAGGGAGCGAGTTTTCGCATGCGCGTAATGGTGGGCGACATCGGCGGGACCAATGCACGGTTGCGCATCGCCGTGCGCGCCGACGGCCAGTGGCGTGTCGAGCGTGAGCGAGCGTATCCGAGCCGTCGTTACGACGGCCTCGCACCCATCGTGCGCGAGTTTCTGGCCGAGGGGAACGAGCCCGCACCGCGCAGCGCTTGTTTGGCGATCGCGGGACCGGTGCGCGTCGGCGCGAGCCACGAAACCGTGCGGGTGACGAACCTGCCGTGGGAGATCGACAGCCGTGTACTGGCGCAGGCGATTGGTTTTGAGCGCGTGCGGTTGGTCAATGACTTTCAGGCGGTCGGTTACGGTATCGAGGCGCTGGACGAGCAAGATCTGATCGTGCTGCAGCGCGGGGAGCCGGTTGCGCAAGGCCCCTGCGGCGTTATCGGTGCTGGCACCGGTCTCGGGCAAGCCATCATGGTGTGGCATGGCGATCACTATCACTCGATCTCCACCGAGGGTGGTCACGCGGAATTCGGTCCGACGGATGACCTGCAACTGGAGCTGGCGCGCTATCTCCTCGAACAGGAAGGACACGCGTCGTATGAATTGATCCTTTCCGGACACGGCTTGGCCCGGCTGTATCGCTTTCTGCGCGCGCGCGGTACGACGCCGGAATCTCCGGCAGTCGCGCGGGTGATCGCCGAAGGCGACCCCGCTGCCGCGATCACCAATGCGGCACAACGCGACCGCGACCCCCTGGCGCTGGAAACGATCGAGCTCTTCGTCCGGGTCTATGGGGCGCAGGCGGGCAATCTGGCGCTAACGGCCGGTGCGACCGGCGGTGTTTATATCGCCGGCGGTATTGCGCCCAAGATTCTTTCGCAATTGCAGAGCGAAGGTTTCATTGAAGCCTTTCGCAACAAGGCCAATATGTCGCACTACGTCGCGGCGATCCCGGTGCGAGTCGTGGTCAACGAGGCGGTCGGTTTGCTCGGCGCCGCCCTGGTGGCGAGTCGGCTGTAAGCGCGATTGGCACGAACATGAATCTTCCGGACGGAGTGCTCGGTGCGGGATGGTTGTGGCTGGGAGCGCTCGTGGTATTGCCGCTGTGGCTATTCGCGATGTGGAATCGCCCGTGGCGGGCGCTCGCCGACAATACCAGGCTGCATTTGTTTCTCGGTAGTTGCGTCGGATGGATGATGCTGTGGCTGCTCAAAGCCGGTGTCGCACCGGGGTTGAATGCGCACCTGCTGGGCGCCACGTGGTTCACGTTGCTGTTTGGTTGGCGGCTTGCCGTATTGGGACTGAGCGTTGTGCTGTTGGGTGCGACTTTGGCGGGCACGAGCGGGACCACGACCTTTGCGCTCAATGCCTGTGCCATGGTGATCGCGCCAGTGCTCGCCGCGCAGGGCGCACACCGATTCATTGAGCGTTATCTGCCGCGCCACCTGTTCGTGTTCCTGTTTGCGAGCGGATTCTTCAACGCGGCCTTGTCGATGGTTGTCAGCGTTACGTTCGCAAGCGCGTTGCTCGCCTCGAGCGGGCTATACACTTGGGATCGGCTCGCGAGTGAGTTCTTGCCTTTCGCATTGTTGCTGGCCTTTCCCGAGGCTTTCGTCACGGGCGCGGGCCTGTCGTATTTTGTTGTCTATCACCCGGCGTGGGTGGCGAGCTATCGGGAAGAGGCGTATCTGGGCAGATAGCTCGCGTCGGCGCCGAACGACGTCCACGGACGTGGCTGAAACATGCGGTAGTCGATGTCGGAGAAAAGATTGTCGCGGCCTTCGATCTCCACGAGATAAGCATCGTCGTAGCAGCCGCTCTCGACCATGCGCGCGCAGCGCTCGAAGCGATGCAAGTGCGTCTTAGCGCGCTCCGTGGCGTAGGCGGCGGTCGTGCCGGTTTTCATCATGAAGGCCCAATCGCTCGCCTGTGCTAGCAACAACTCGCGGGCCGCCTGGTCGAGTGTGCGCCGCGCCGTTCCGGTGGCCTGCGGCGTTATACGTACCAACTGTTGCATGCGCGCCGCCGCGGTGTGCAGCAGCGGATAGAGCCAATCGTTCGCCTCGCTCAGCCACATCTCGTGGTAGCCGCCTGCGCCCCAACTCGATTCTGGCGGGGAGCAGTTTTGCAGTTCGCCGTACCGGTTGAGATAGTCGGAGGGGTGAATGGTCCGAACGGTGGAGCCATCGTCCGCCATGGCGCGCAAGAGGAAGTCCATCCACTGCGGGCCCTCATACCACCAATGGCCGAAGAGTTCGGCGTCATAGGGCGCAACAACGATCGGTGGGGTATTGAAGAAAGACGTCAACCACTCGACTTGTGCACGGCGCTGGGCAAGAAAATGTTCCGCGTGTGCCGCGGCGCGTTGTTGCGCCCGATCCGGATGGTAGAGCCGCTTGCGTGCGCCGTTGCCGGTGACGCGGTGATACTTCAAACCGGTGAAGCCACGCTCGCCGGCGTGGCGCATCCGCTCGATATGTCGCGCGTGTACGTCGAAGCCGACATCACGATAGAAATCGCGGTAGTCGGGGTCGCCGGGATACCCGTCGGTCGCCGACCAGACCTGCTGGGCCGACGCGTAGTCGCGCCCGAATGCCGCCGGCCCGCCCGGCGTACGAATCGGGCGATGCACGCCGTAGCGCGCGTGCGGCTCGGCAAGCAACAGACCGTGGGATTCGACGAAGAAGTAGTCGAGGCCGAATTCATTCAAGATACGATCCAGACCACGCTTGTAGCCGCACTCGGGTAACCAGATTCCGCGCGGCCGCCGCCCGAGGATGCGCATGTGCGTGCGCACTGCCATAGAAAGCTGGGCGTATAAACTTGCCTCGTTGACCGCCAATAGCGGCAGGTAACCGTGGGTGGCCGCGCACGTAATGATTTCGAGATAGCCTGCGCACATTAACCGGCGAAAGGCGCGGGTCACGTCGAGCCGATCGTGTTCGATAAAGCGTCGGCGACGCTGCGCATACTGTCCCGCGTAATAGGCCACCACCTTGCGCAGCGCGGGTTGGCGTGCCGTGCGCGATCGTTCGCCTTCGAGGGCCGCCAGGCGTTCATCGAGATATCGGACATAGCGTTGTTGCAGGAGCGGATCGCACATCATCGACAGCAATGTCGGCGACAGCGAAATGGTCACGAAATAGGGCACGCGTTCGCTTGCCAGCGTTTCGAACACGTCGAGCAGCGGCAGGTAGCATTCGGTAAGGGCCTCGAAGAACCAATCCTCTTCGAGAAAGCGCGCGTGCTCGGGGTGGCGAACAAAGGGTAGGTGCGCGTGCAGCACCAACGCGAAGTAGCCGCGCGCGCCGCGGGGCATCGGCAGCGCCGGCGGTAGCGAGGCGTGCGAGCGGTTCACCGCTCGCGGCTCGATACCTTAGGGGCGGGCAGTTGCTCGCTGCTCACGCTGCCATCCCAACCCAGGGCCGATTCTGTCACCGGCGCGCCGGCATGTTGATAGAGTTCACGAAAGCGTTGATCGACCGCCGTGCGCGGGACAGATTCCGTGCTCAAGGTCTTGACGCTCGGGATGCCCGCTACATTGCGACGCAAGCTGGCGTGAAACGTACCATCGGCTGCGTAGCTTCCGATTTCGGCATGGACGTCGCCCGGTTCCTGGCGTATGTCGGTGTGGAAATAGTGATCGCCCGCGATCGCGGGCAGCGGAATCTGCGCCAGGACTTGAATGCGTCCGTCGTGCTCGCTGACCAAGCGCAGCATGGCGTTGGGCGGCCGCGTGGTCAGATTCCCGCCGAGTATCCAGTAGACGTAAATCACGCCTGGCTTCTGCGGCAGCACGCACAAGACGGCGTCCGCCGGAGGTGGCGGCAGCTGTTCGATATCTTCGCGTATTGCGCCTGCCGGTTTGGGTACCTGCGTTGGCGGCATGGGCGAAGAAACAGAGACAGCCTTTTTCGACACCCCGCGCTTGGGTTTCTTGCGCGCCGGGTTTTTGCGGACCGGCGCCGCCTGGGGGGTCGCGCCGGCGCGTTTTAACTCGCGAACAAGCTCCGCTTTGCGCAGCTGAGTGTACCCCTTGAGGCCGAGTTGGCGCGCCATCGCGCGCAACTCGGCTACGGTCA
>CP070641.1:290367-298799 GCA_020354085.1 Pseudomonadota bacterium | reverse complement strand
CTCGCTCAAGGCGCCGGAGGTCATGACCTGCGCGCGAATCGGCTGTCCGTTGCTGATCGGCCTGGGCGAGGGCGAAAACTTTATCGCCTCCGACGTCTCGGCCGTGCTCGCCTCCACCCGGCGCGTGGTGTATCTCGATGAAGGCGATGTCGCCGAGCTGACGCGCGACGGTATCCGTGTGTTCGACCGCGCCGGAGTGCCGGTCGAGCGCGAAGTGCATGTCTCCGATGTCTCGCTCGCCTCGCTCGAGCTGGGGCCGTATCAGCACTTCATGCAGAAGGAGATCCACGAGCAGCCGCGCGCGCTGGCCGACACCATTGAAGTGATCGTCAACCAGGGCGTCACACCGGCCCTGTTCGGCGAGAATGCCGAGCAAGTGTTCGCCGACATCGACAGCGTGCAGATCATCGCCTGCGGCACGAGTTACTACGCCGGTTCGGTCGCGCGCTATTGGATGGAGTCAATCGCCAAGATACCGTGCAACGTCGAGATCGCGAGCGAGTACCGTTATCGCGACGTGGTCGCCAATCCCAAGAGCCTGATTGTGACCATTTCGCAGTCGGGCGAGACGCTCGACACCATGGAGGCGCTCAAGCGTGCCAAGGAGTTGGGGCTTGCCAACACGCTGGCGATCTGCAACGTGCAGGAGAGCGCCATCCCGCGCGCCTCGAAGCTGGTGTTCTACACGCGCGCCGGTGCCGAGATCGGTGTGGCCTCGACCAAGGCCTTCACCACCCAGCTCGCCGCGTTGTTTGTTCTAACACTCGCGCTCGCCAAGCAGCGCGGGCTTCTAAGCGAAGAACAAGAGCACGCGCACCTGGAGTCGCTGCGCCAGTTGCCCGGCAGCGTGCAGCACGCGCTCAACCTGGAGCCGCAGATAAAGCTGTGGGCCGAGCGCTTCGCGCCTAAGCAGCATTCGCTGTTCCTCGGGCGCGGCATTCACTATCCGATCGCGCTCGAAGGCGCGCTCAAGCTCAAGGAAATTTCCTATATCCACGCCGAGGCCTACCCAGCGGGCGAGCTCAAGCACGGCCCGCTCGCCCTGGTCGATGCCGAAATGCCGGTGGTGGTGATCGCGCCGAATGACAGTCTGTTGGAGAAGGTGAAGTCCAACATGCAGGAAGTCCGCGCGCGCGGCGGCGAGCTGTACGTGTTCGCCGATCTCGACAGCCACTTCGCCGAGTCCGAAGGCGTGCACGTCATCCGCACCCCGCGCCACGCAGGCGTGCTGTCACCCGTGGTGCACGCGATTCCGGTGCAACTGCTCGCCTACAACACCGCCGTCATGCGCGGCACTGATGTCGACAAGCCACGCAATCTCGCCAAGTCCGTTACGGTGGAGTAATCGGCTGCTACCAGCCGGCGCTGTTCCTGAAGAATAAAGTCTGTCGGAACCAACCTTTCGCGCGAGAAGACGCGTCGGAACCCCCCCGCAGGCCACACCACGCCTTCCCGAGGCGTTGTGCCGCGGCCCTCAGTAAACGCGACAGGACTTCCCGGTCCCTCTCGCGTCCTCGGTCGCGCGGCGTATGCTGCTTGTCAGGCCCCGACCGCCGGTAGTTGCTTCAGCCGTTCACCGCCACCAGTGACGGCGTGCAGGTTTTCGCGCCCAATGCCTGCGGCACCCAGGTCGGCAACCAGCGCCGATCCTTGAGACTCGTCGGGTAAAAGAAAGAACTGGCGTCGCAACATGCAGTGCCTCCTTGTCGTTTGGCGTTACCCGCCGCGATCGTCTTCGGCAAAGGCCTTGCCCGGCAACTTGGGATAGGGATGGTTGAACGGTGTCGCGAGATACGCCCGATGCGTCGCGTCGGATTCGAAATAGACGGTCAGGTTGCCGTCGTCGAGGTGCGGATGGTTGGCGCGGTTGTCGATGTCGAGGCCGGTGATCGGGTCGATGCTGCTGTCCATGTGCGTCGGCTCGTGCAGGCGGCGGCTTTGCTCCTGATCGCGCGGCATGCAATCCCTGGCGTCCCAGGCGTTGGGCGCGGCGGCGCGGACGGGTTCCTGAATATTGAAGAGATTGGGGATCATGGTGTGCTCCTTTAGTAGCTGGTACCAAACGATGGATCGATGGCGTAGGCCGGTGTGCGGACGTTGGCGAAGCGGCTGCCTTGTGTCACGGGGCCACCGGGAAAGAGCTGGTGCAAATATCTGTTGCCGCCCTGCACAGCGAAGTGGTGATTGAGCGCCTTAGCGGTGGTGCGCGCGGCGATGGGCAGGCCGTGTTCCAGATAGTAACCGCGCAGGAAGGTGACGACGGCCCAATGCCCGTCGCTCAATTCAATGCCTTCCTCCTGGGCCAGTGCCAGGGATTTATTGCGGTTCCATTGCTGTTCGGCCAGTTCGGCATGGCGTTCGCTTTGCTCGCGGCCGGTTGTTTCGGTTTCCTGCGGATCAACGGTAAATTGCTTCATGGGTACGTCCTTGCGAATGTGTCACCGGGAGAATGACGGCTCCTGCCTGCGAAGACTGCCGTTGTTGCTGGGGAAGAATTGCGACTGCAGGGAGAGATAACGGGCGCACTGACCATAGTCTGCGCATTCCTCCAGATAAGCAAATTAACTGAGTTAATCAGTCAAGTATCAAAAGACTTCCAAGAACCTGCATTTCGGGGTGGTGGCAATGAGGAGGGAGCGATCCCGATCGCCACACCGGCGCGGAAAAGCACGAACCACACCTGCAAGAACCCCCGCTCGCTGGCGGGGGTTACCGTCGAAACTGCTTGCGCAGTGACTGCCTGAAGCGCTTAGGCCAACTGCACGTTCGTCGCCGATGGGCCCTTTGCACCTTGCTCGATATCGAACGTTACCTTCTGCCCATCAGTCAGGCTCTTGAAGCCGCTGCCTGAAATCGTCGAATAATGGACGAACACGTCCGTGCCGCCTTCCTGCGGGGAAATGAAGCCGAAGCCCTTGGCGTCGTTGAACCATTTTACGGTGCCGTTAATCATGGAAGTAACCTCTGTTGGTTGAGTTGCGATGTCTTGCAGCGACAGTCCCTGTGTGCAATTTCGCGGGAGTAGCGTCCCGAACAACAGTAGGGAACTTCCGAACTGAAAACGAGGAGTGGACTGCAATGTCGCGACTATACGCTCAAAGGTGCCAATAGCTATCTATTTCTCCCGGGCATCCGATGGTTCGGCGGCAGTCCCGGACCAGAAGTTGGCGCCCTTGGCGAGAAACTCGTCGTAACGCATGTAGTGCGATCCGTCGCAGGAAAAGGTCAGACTCACCGTACCGTTGAAGATGTTGATGGAAGCCGTGCGCAGATAGATGGTGGTATCCACCATGCGCAGCGCACGCATGGCATCCAGTATCCGTGCGATGTCGTCGCGCGGGATCACGGCATCGGTGGGATATGGGCGCGATGGATACACCAGACAAATGTTCGGATCCTTGAGCACTTCATGATCGAGAATGCGATAGCGAAGGGGATCATCGATCGTCCAGATGGTGGCCTGGCTGCTCGAGAAGTGGATCAGGCACTGAAAGATGCCGCGCTCCGTAATCAGTTCCTCCAGAATGGACAGTGCCTTCTGCATATTGCGGTCCATCGGACTTTCGGTGCGGGTTTGCTGAAACAACGTGCTGCGAATCGCCGGGTCGCCCTTCACCTGTCGCCAATCGCGCGGTTCGCGATATAACGCTGATGTCACCGGAAGACTGCTCAGATCGAAGTCGGCGCCCAGATATCCCAGCGGGCCTGCATCTGACGTCACTACCTGCAGCGCTGTCAGCGAGGGTCGCTTTGCAGAAAGACTGACGTAGGCATCCGACAACAGAAATCCCCAGGCCGGCATCGCCTCTTTCATATAAGGTCGCTCGGCGCGATTGCGTTGGTAGTGTCCGGGCACCAGCCCGACCTTGCCCACGTTGTCGCTGATCTGCACGCGCTCGGTGTCCACGGCGTACAGGAACGTGCAATACGGTATGCCCGAAAAGCCGTCCAGCAGCACGGCGTTCAGCCGGTCGCGATCGCCCCAAGCCGGTACGCACCGGCGTGCGAGAAGCGCGAGCGGTTCGCGCAGCATTCGCGCCAATTCTTCACGCTGCCGGTAAATGCTGTCTTTCCAGGAGGGTTCCAGGGACTGGTTGGGCATTGAAAAGCGCATATCAGGTAAGAGACGATGGTCAATTTTGGCGAAAGTGTGATTCGGCTCGAATGGTCATGGGTGGCTACCGTATCAAATTCCGGGAACGAGCCGTTGGTTACTGAACACACGGCGCATTCCAGGGGGGTAATTGGAGTGATGCGATCGACCCATCCTTAGTGTCGCCCACACGGGTAGTGGAGAGAAAGGATGGGTCTGAACTGAGATAAGGCGTATAGTAGCGATGTGTGCCGTGGTTTGGGCACTCAGGTCAGTGAGTCCCCCTTTGCGGTTCGATTGGTCACGACAGTGGCCTGCAGAATCGCCATCGACGAAAGCACTTGCACGCCATCCAGCGTTCCGCCTGTTCCCGAGGCGCCATGCCCGATTGGCCGGAAGGCCGTCATTTGGCGCATTTCCGTTTCGCAGGATCCGCACCAGAACCCTGACCGACGGCCCGAAAGCACCGAGAGAGTGTTTTCGGAAGATATGGGTCATTAAGGCCGGCGCTGACCGACGAGTCCGAGTTCGAGCCTGGAGAATTTGATCGACATAACGTCATTTGGAATTACCCAGCACAAACGAAATATCCCGCATGTCGACCGGGATACCGATTTGTTGCGCTCCGAATTGTTCAGTATCGAGCAGCTGCGGCGCCACGCAGCAACGTTGGCGGGCGAGCATCGAGTCGACCCGCATCCCGGGCGGGATCGGTTGCTGCCACGGCTGGCGGACAATGCGCGTGTTGTGCTGGCCGCGTATGACCTCGTGTCTAACGCCGCCACGCAGGGACAACGGGTCGCGCCGGCTGAGGCCTGGCTGCTCGACAACTATTATCTGATCGAACAGCAGATCACGCTCGCGCGCCGGCACTTGCCGCGCGGGTACAGCCGGCAGCTGCCTCGACTGGCGGATGGCCCGTCCGCCGGTTACCCCCGCATTTACGACCTGGCGCTGGAGCTGATCTCCCACATGGACGGTCGCGTCGACAGCGACAACGCCACCCAGTTCGTCGTCGCCTACCAGAGCGCGGAACCGTTAAAACTGGGCGAGCTGTGGGCCTTCCCGATCATGCTGCAGTTGGCGCTGCTGGAAAATCTCCGCCGTGTCGCCCTGCAAATCGCCCATCGTCGTGAAGAGCGCGACGCCGCCATTGCGTGGGCCGACCGCATGCTCGCCACGGCCGAAACGGAACCGAAACAGCTGATCCAGTTGCTGGCCCGGTTTGCCAATGCCGATGTGCCGCTGACCGCGCCGTTCGTGGAGGAGTTCTACGCCAGACTCCAGTCGCAGGGCCCGGCAATGGCGTTTGTGCAAACCTGGTTCGAACAGAAACTGATCGAACAAGGGGTCACCGCCACGCAACTGTCGGCGGCGGCCGGCCGAACCGCCGCGGCCAACCAGATCTCCATCGCCAACAGTATCGGCAGCCTGCGCTTCATCGGCGCCATGGACTGGAAGAAGTATGTCGAGTCGCTCAGTGTCGTCGAACAGGCATTGCGTGGAGACCCGGCGGGCATGCACGCCAGCCAGGATTTCGCCACCCGCGACCGCTACCGGCATGTCATCGAGGACGTGGCGCGCGCCAGTGCCTGCAATGAGTTGGCCGTGGCCCGCGCCGCCGTTGCGCTCGCCCAGGCGACGGCCGAACGTCAGGGTGCCACCGATCGCCGCGCGCATGTCGGTTACTACCTGATCGATCGCGGACGACCGAGCCTGGAACGTGCGGTTGGTTGCCGCTTGCCGTGGACATGGCGGGTCGGCCGCACGGCGCGGCATTTCCGCCTGGCCCTGTACGTCGGCCCCATCGTGTTGCTGACGTTGCTGGCGACCGCGGCGGTGCTGTCGGTGTTCGACAAGTTCGCGCTGGATGACTGGCGTTACTGGTTTTTTGCGATCACCGGCATGACGGGCGTCTCGGCGTTGGCCGTCCCGCTGGTGAATCTGATGGTCATGCTGCTCCTGCCGCCGCGTGCGTTGCCACGAATGGATTTTTCGCAGGGCATTCCACCCGCTCACCGCACCATGGTGGTTGTCCCCACGATGCTGGGTCGGCCGTCCGAGATCGATGATCTGGTCGAAGCGCTGGAGATCCGTTATCTCGGCAATCGCGATCCCAATCTGTTCTTTGCCCTGCTCACGGATTTCCGCGACGCACCCGGGCAGACGCAGCCGGAGGATGACGCATTGATCGCCCATGCGCGGGCCGCGGTGCAGGCGCTCAACGAGACTTACCGCGAGGACCGTCCGTGCATTTTCTATCTGTTTCACCGGCCCCGGGTATGGAATCCGGTGGATCGGGTGTGGATGGGCTATGAGCGCAAACGCGGCAAACTGGAGCAGTTCAATGCCCGGCTCCGGGGCGGCGCGCAATCGGCGTTCTCGCAGGTGGTCGGGGATGAGGCCCTTCTTAAATCGATTCGCTACGTCATTACGCTGGATACCGACACGCAGTTGCCGCGTGATGTGGCGCGCACCCTGATTGGAAACATCGCGCATCCGCTCAATCGGCCGGTCTACGATGCCGGCCGGGGACGCATTGTCGACGGCTACGCGATCCTGCAACCACGCGTGTCGATCAGCCTGACCAGTGCCGGGCAGTCGCGGTTTTCGAAACTGTTCGCGGGCGAGTCCGGCATTGATCCGTACACGCGCGAAGTGTCGGATGTGTACCAGGATATTTTTGGCGAGGGGTCGTTCATCGGCAAGGGCATCTACGACGTCGATGCCTTTCGCCAGGCCGTCGATGGCCGCTTTCCGGAAAATCTCATTCTCAGCCACGACTTGCTGGAAAGCGGCTATGCGCGTTCGGCGCTCATCACCGATGTCGACCTCATTGAAGAGCATCCGGCCAGTTACGCCATCGAGGCCAGCCGGCGTCACCGCTGGATACGCGGCGACTGGCAACTGGCCGGGTGGTTGCTCCCGCGCGTGCCCGGACCACCCGGCTCCAGTGGGGCGAAGGCGACGCGGCAACCGAACCCGCTCACCGCCTTGTCGAAGTGGAAGCTGTTCGACAACCTGCGACGCAGTCTCGTATCGCCGTCGCTGCTCGCTCTGTTGGTGGGGGGCTGGCTGTTGGGCCCGGGATCGGCATGGTTCTGGGGCCTGCTGGTGGTGGCGACGGTGTTCCTGCCCACCGTGCTGTCCACCGCGATTGAACTCATCCGCAAGCCGGAAGAACGGGATTGGCAGGCGCATCTCGTCCTGACCAGCAAAACCGTGGGTCGCTCCATGGCGATCGCCTTGTTGACACTGGTTCTGTTGCCGTACGACGCGCTGATCTGCCTGGACGCCATCCTGCGCTCGGGTGTGCGCATGCTGTTTACACAGCGCGGATTGCTGCTCTGGCAACTGCCATCGTACGCCATGCGCAACGCGCGCCGCACGCTGGCCGATTTTGTCGTGGAGATGTGGATCGGGCCGGTTCTCGCGCTGGCGCTGGTGGCGGCGTTGGCCCTGAGCCCGCCGGCGGTGTGGTTCGTCATTGGGCCGTTCGTGTTGTTGTGGCTGGTATCCCCCGTCGTCGCTTGGTGGATCAGCCGCCCCCTGGTGAGTCCCGCCCCGGACCTGACCTTGGATCAGCGGGCGTTCCTGCGGGCGTCGGCGCGGCGAACGTGGCGGTTCTTTGCAGATTTTGTCGGCCCCCAGGATCACTGGTTGCCGCCCGACAACTTTCAGGAATATCCGGTGGTGGCCGTTGCCTCACGCACCTCGCCCACGAACATCGGCATGGCACTGCTGGCCGATTTGGCGGCGTACGATTTTGGATATCTATCCGCCGGTGAATTCCTTGAGCGGGTGGAGAACACGCTGACGACCCTGGAGAAACTGGAACGCTACCACGGCCATTTTTTCAACTGGTACGACACGCGCACACTGCAACCGCTGCATCCGCGATACGTCTCGTCGGTGGACAGTGGCAACCTGGCCGGCAGCTTGCACACCCTGCAAGCCGGGCTGATCGAATTGAAAGACCGGCCGGTGCTGTCATCCAATGCGTTTCAGGGATTGCAGGACACCTTGCAGGTACTGGCCGAACATGTACCCGCATCACCCAACGCGGATCTGGCGAAGCAGGTCGGGTCTCTAAAGGATTCTCTGCATGCGGTCATGCGCAACGGGCCGCCCCAGACGCTGGCGGCTGCCGACAGCGCACTGCATGAGATTGAGCGAATCAGCGGCGGGTTGGTTAACGGGTTGCCGACGGATGTCCATACCGACGGCGAACTGTACTACTGGGCGCAGGCCTTCGACCGGCAATCCCAGTCGCTTCGACATGACCTTGGCATCCTCGTGTCGGATCCACGCCACGCCAACGCGATCCCGACACTGGCGG
>CP070641.1:281581-290267 GCA_020354085.1 Pseudomonadota bacterium | reverse complement strand
AGATGACCGCGGTCCTGATAGTGGCTGCGCAGACGTTCGAGATCGCCCGCGAGTTTTTGCTTGGCGTACTGATCGCGACTCGAGAAGATAGCCCACCACGGTGCCGGCCCGAGCGTGAACACGTCCAACAGCTCCGTGTCGGGGAACGCCTCATTGCCAACCAAGGTCACTTGCCGTATACGCGCGGATTTACCCTCGGCGACATCGATGGTGATATTGACGCGGTTACGCTCGATCGGCGTGACCACCGGTCGTACCACGACCGCGTAGTAGCCGCGACTGAAGTACTGTTGACGAAGTTCCTGCTCGACCCGATCCAACAAAGACCGATTGAAAACTCTCCCTTCGGCCAATCCGATTTCCTTTAGTGATTTCTTGAGATCGTCCTCGCTAATCTCATTGGTGCCGTTGATCTTGACTTCTGAAATCGACGGGCGCTCGACGACTTCGACGACTAACACGTCACCACTGCGCTCGAGCTGCACGTCCTTGAAAAATCCTGTCTTGTAGAGTGCGCGTATTGCCTCCTGCGCTCGCGCAGTGGTCAGGGTATCGCCTACCTTGGTTGGCAAATAATTGAATACGGTGCCGGCCGCAATGCGTTGCAGACCCTCGACGCGAATGTCTTTGACCACGAAGGACTCAAACGCGGCGAACGCTCCCCAGCTCCATAACATCAACACCGTCGCCGCCAGGGTCGCGAGCAACCCTCCGGACCTGCGAATCATCCAGCGCCCCTTGTCATGCTTGTTGTTAGCTGAACAGTCGAGTGAGATCGTTGTAGAAAGCCAACAGCATCAGTAGCGCCAGCAGGGCGATACCCACCTGTTGCCCCCAAATCAACACGCGATCGGGTAACGGTCTTCGAATGACAGCTTCCGCCAGGTAATACAGTAGGTGGCCACCGTCGAGCACCGGGATTGGCAGCAGATTGAGCACCGCCAGACTGATGCTGATGACGGCGAGGAAGGCCACGAACTGGTCGATACCAACGCGCGCGGACTGCCCCGCGTACTGCGCGATCGTAATAGGGCCAGATATATTTTGGGTCGATACCTCGAGCAGCAGCATCTTGTACAACATGCGTAGCGTCAGCCACGACATCGCCCACGTGTTGTCGAGCGCTTCGCCCACGGCCTCCAGCGGACCGAACTGTAGTCGTACCCGCATGTCCGCCGGCATCTCGGCCAGTTGGGGACGAATCTGAATCCGACCGATCTTGCGCCCAGCTTGCTCCACGGCATCGGGCGTCACGACCAAGCCGAGCAGGCTGCCGGCGCGCTCCACTTTCACATTAAGCTCACGGCCTGGGTTCTCGCGCACTAGGTTACTGAGCGTTTCCCAACTACTCACGCGCTGGCCATCGATCTCTACGATCCGATCGCCGACCCGCATGCCGGCGCGCTCGGCCGGGCCCGGCTCCAGCGCACCGATCACTGGCAGCGGTAACGGCAGGCGCGGTAACAAGCCGATATTGCGCTCGACGAGTGATGCGCCGATCTCGGAGGCCGGCAGGCCCGACAGGTCTACGGTGCGCGACTGCAGCCTACCTTCGCCGTCGCGCACTTCGACGTAAACGGGCACGCGATCGAGGGCACGCTCGAACCAATAAAGTCGCCGATGGTCCCACGTCTGCACCGCCTTGCCATCAATCCGCAGAATGGTGTCGTCAGTACGGAACCCAGCTTGGGCGGCAAGTGAATTCGGCACGACATGGCCGACAACGGGTCGCAGGCCGTCGATGCCGCCCACGAAGATCGCCCAGTAAGCCAGGATCGCGAACAGGAAGTTGAATAGCGGTCCCGCTACAACGATCGCCATGCGCTTCCAGAGCGGTTGGCGATTGAAGGCGCGCGGTAGGTCGCGCGTTTCGACGTCACCCTCGTGCTCGTCCAGCATTTTGACGTAGCCGCCCAGCGGCAATGCCGCGACGACCAGCTCCATTTGGTCGGGTCCGATGCGCCGCATCCAAATCGGTTTTCCGAATCCGATCGAGAACCGCAGCACTTTGACGCCCAGACGTCGCGCTACCCAGAAATGCCCGAACTCATGCACGGTAATAAGGATACCGAGCGCCACGATAAACGCCGCGACGTACAACGGGATCTGGCTCACGCGCCGCCTCCCGTTGAGCGCGCGCTTGCCTGCCGCGCCTGGCCGTGGGCATGCACCAGCTCGCGCGCGAGCCGTCTCGCCTTTTCGTCTTCTGCCAAAATCGTGGAAAGCAGATCCGCGCTGCATGTTCCCGAGCGATCGAGGGTGGCCTCGATGATCTGTGCAATCTCGGTGAATGCGATCTCATGGTCGAGAAAGGCCTGTACCGCAATTTCGTTAGCGGCGTTCAATACGGTCGGCGCCGTTCCACCAGCGTGCGCTGCTTCGTAGGCCAGCCGCAGGCACGGAAAGCGCACGGTATCGGGCGCGCCAAAGTCGAGATGCGCGATTTCAAGCAAATCAAGGCTTCGCACGCCCGATTCGATCCGTTCCGGCCAGGCCAGCGCGTGGGCAATGGGCGTACGCATGTCGGGATTGCCGAGCTGGGCCAATACCGAGCCGTCGGTGTAGTCGACGAGCGAGTGGATGACGCTTTGCGGATGCACGACGACCTCGACCTTCTCCGGCTCCAGACCGAACAACCAGCAAGCCTCAATCAGCTCCAGGCCCTTGTTCATCAGCGTGGCCGAATCGACCGAAATCTTGCGCCCCATTACCCAGTTGGGATGGGCGCAGGCTTGCTCGGGCGTCGCGGCGACGAGCCGGTCTGCCGGCCAAGTGCGGAACGGACCACCTGAACAGGTCAGTAATACCCGTCGGACTTCCGGACGCGACCCGCCCGCCACGAAACCGTTGGGCATACACTGAAAGATAGCGTTATGCTCGCTATCGACCGGCAGTATTTGTGCTCCGCTCTTGCGGGCTTCTTCGATGAAGATCCCGCCCGACATGACCAGCGGTTCTTTGTTCGCGATCAAGACGCGCTTGCCGGCGCGCACTGCCGCAAGCGTCGGCAATAAGCCCGCGGCACCCACGATGGCGGCCACCACGATCTGCGCTTCCGGACTCGCAGCCACGTCAGCTAGTGCCTGATTGCCGGCACTCACCTCCGTCGGCACGCCAGCCAGTCGCAGTTTCTCTGCGAGGCGCCCGGCCGCGTCGCTATCCAGCATAACTGCTCGCTGAGGACGGAAACGCTGGCACTGTTCATATAACCGATCCACTTGCGTATTGGCGGTTAACGCGACCACACGATAGCGCTCGGGGTGCTTAGCCAAAACGTCAAGGGTGTTGATGCCGATCGAGCCGGTGGACCCCAGCAGCGTTACGCCTTGCCGGGACCCTGCCGTCCTCGCGCCCGTCGCATGCGCGCTCACGGCAACCCCGCGGGGGTCTGAAACATCGCGATCCATCCGAGCAGGAAAACTGGCGCCGCGGCGGTAAAAGCGTCGACTCGATCCAATATGCCGCCGTGCCCCGGCAGGAGTGTGCCGCTGTCTTTCACGCCGGCCAAGCGCTTAAGCCGACTCTCGGCGAGGTCGCCAACAACGGAAAACAACGTCACGACAACCGCCAATGCCACCCATAAGAAAAGATGCAAGCCACCGGAGTCGTTCACCCACAGGCCCCAGGCAAGCGCCAACATCAGCACCGCCAGTACACCGCCAAGCAATCCCTCGATCGTCTTGCCTGGGCTCACCTGCGGCGCCAGCTTATGGCGACCGAAGCGATGACCCGTGAAAAAGGCGAAGGTATCGGCGAAACCCACGAGAAGCAACAGGAACAGCAGCAGGTTTGGACTGTTAGGATCGTGAGCATGAAGGTAGTAGGCGGCGAGCCACGGCGGCAGCAACACCAGCGCACCCCCGATACGCTTGCTGCTCCTACCGGAAAAAAGCCCATCAGCGCGCGCCCGGTGGCGAATCAACTCGAGCAACACCCATACCCACCATGCCAGGCTCAACAGCACCACCCACCAGATGCGCGGCGGGTGTTGGTAAAGCCAAAAGATGCCGAGCAGACCCATGAACACTAAGACCAGCACATAACCGATCCGTTGCGAAGTGCCTGCGAATCCGCACACGACCGCCCACTCCCACGCGCCCAGGGCGATTACGATTCCAAAGACCGCGGCGAGGCCCAAGGAAGGCAAGAGGAACAGCGCACCCAGTAATCCCGCGAACAACGCGATCGCGGTCACCACGCGCTGTTTAAGCATGGCGCGCGGCTTCGACCTGTTCGCCAGTATGCCCGAAACGTCGCTCTCGTCCGGCGTACGATTCAAGCGCTAGCACAAACTCCTTGCGCTCGAAATCCGGCCACAGCACGGGCGTGAAGTAAAGCTCGGTGTAGGCCAGTTGCCACAGCAGGAAGTTGCTGATGCGTTGCTCACCACCCGTACGTATGAACAAGTCCGGCTCAGGCACACCGTGGAGACTCAGATACGGTTCGAGGCTGGCGGGGGTGATGTCGCTCGCAGCAAGTTCACCTCGGGCACAGCGCTCAGCCAATGCGCGCGCCGCGCGTGCGATATCCCAGCGCCCACCGTAGTTAGCCGCTACAGTAAGATGTAGCTTGTCATTCATCGCGGTGAGCGATTGCGCGGCAAGAATGGCGCCAACCAACGGTTCGCCGAGCCCTTCGATATCACCAATGACGCGAAAGCGAATCGCGTTCTTATGTAGTTTCTTAACCTCGCGTTCGAGCGCGGTCATGAAAAGCTCCAGCAAGAGCCGCACCTCTTGCTCCGGGCGCCGCCAGTTCTCGCTCGAAAAGGCAAACAACGTTAGGTAACGAATACCCCGCTCGCCACAGACCGCAACGAGATCACGCACGCGCTCAACACCCTTGCGGTGACCAGCAATGCGCGGCAAGCCACGCGCCTTGGCCCAGCGCCCATTGCCGTCCATGATCACGGCGACGTGTTGCGGGACGGACGCACCTCCATCGAGGCGCGCATGCTGACTGTCGGGCAGGCGATTATTCATTGCAGCTCACGAGAAGCACGGGTTGGCGTGCTTAGATCTGCATGATTTCCTTTTCTTTGGCGGCGACGATCTTGTCCACCTCGGCAATGAAGCTGTCTGTCGACTTTTGCACCGCTTCTTCCGCACGCTTATCGTCGTCTTCGGTAATGATTTTCTTTTTGAGCAGTTCTTTCAGATGCTGATTGGCATCGCGCCGCACGTTACGGATCGCCACCTTGGCGTTCTCGCCCTCCGCGCGTACATGTTTGCCAAGCTCCTTGCGGCGTTCTTCGGTGAGCGCCGGTAACGGCACGCGCACCACACCCCCGGCCGCAATCGGATTGAGCCCCAAGTCCGACTCACGAATCGCCTTTTCGATTGCCTGCACCTGACTCTTGTCGAAAGGCGTAACGCTCAGCGTGCGCGCATCCGTGGCCGAGACGTTGGCCAATTGATTGAGCGGCGTCTTGGCGCCGTAGTACTCGACCCGAATATTTTCCAGCAGGCCCGGGTGGGCGCGCCCGGTGCGCACCTTGCCGAGATCGGTCTTGAGCGTTTCCAACGATTTCGCCATGCGGCCATTCGCGTCTTGCTTGATGGTTTCTGGATCTTGCGCCATGGTTAGTCCCCCGCTTTCACAACGGTACCTACATTCGCACCCGACAGAATCCCCAGCAGACTCCCGGGCGCGTTGATCGAAAACACCCGCACCGGCATGCCCTGGTCGCGGCACAGCGCGATCGACGCCATGTCCATCACCGCCAAGCGCTTCTCCAGGACTTCCGCATAACTCACGCTGTCGTACCGCTTTGCATCGGCGTGCTTTTTGGGATCCTTGTCGTACACCCCGTCGACCTTCGTTGCCTTGAGAACGATGTCGGCGCCGATTTCCATCGCACGCAGGGCCGCCGCCGTATCGGTGCTGAAAAATGGATTGCCGGTGCCGGCGGCGAAGATCACGATGCGCCCGCGCTCGAGATGGCGCAGCGCCCGCCGCCGCACGTAAGGCTCGACCACCTGATCGATGCGCAGCGCCGACTGCACGCGTACGGCAATGCCTTGACGCTCCAGGGCATCTTGCAGGGCGAGCGCGTTCATGACGGTAGCGAGCATGCCCATGTGATCGGCTGTGGAGCGATCCATGCCCTGCGCGCCTGGTGCAATGCCCCGAAAGATGTTGCCACCACCAATGACGACCGCGCATTGCACGCCGGTATCGGCGACCGCCTTGAGTTCCTGCGCAATGCGCAAGAGCACGTCGCGGTTGATGCCATAGGCATCTTCGCCCATGAGCGCCTCACCTGAGAGCTTGAGCAGCACGCGGTGATAGGCCAACCCTTTGGGCGCGGCGGTCAAGGGTTATCCCCCTTTCACGGTCGCCATCACTTCGGCGGCGAAATCGCTTGCCTTCTTCTCGATTCCTTCGCCGACTTCGTAGCGCACGAAGCGCAAAACCTGCGCGCCTTTCGACTTGAGTAGTTTCTCGACCGTGGTATCCGGGTCTTTCACGAACGGCTGGCCGAGCAAACTGATCTCGTTCAGAAACTTGTTGATGCGCCCTTCCACCATCTTCTCGATGATGTTGGCTGGTTTGCCCGATTGCTGCGCCTGCTCAACGAATATTTCCTTTTCCTTCGCAATCCGCTCGGCTGGCACCTGTTCTTTGGACACGCATTCCGGCCGGCTGGCGGCAACATGCATGGCGATGTCCTTGGCGAGCTCCGCATCCCCGCCTTTCAGCTCCACCAACACGCCGATTTTACGCCCATGCACGTAGGAACCGATCGCGGCAGCGCTCGACCAGCGTTCAAAACGGCGCACACCCATTTTTTCGCCGAGCTTGGCCACCAGCGCCTCGAGCGACTGCGCAATGGTCGTGGTCTTGCCGTCGTCGGCCGGCATTTTCAGCAACGCATCGATGTCGCTGGGGTTGGACGTCGCGACGCGTGCCGCAACCTTGCGGGCGAAATCGAGAAAGTCGTCGCCCTTCGCAACGAAATCGGTCTCCGAGTTGATCTCGACGATGCCCGCGGTCTTGCCATCGCTCGCGGTATGAATGGCGATCGCGCCATCGGCCGCCGTGCGGCCGGATTTCTTCTCGAGCTTGGCGCCGGCCTTCTTGCGCAGAATATCCGCCGCGGCGTCCATGTCGCCGTTGGCTTCCGTCAGCGCGGCCTTGCACTCCATCATGCCGAGGCCTGTGCGCTCACGCAGCTCCTTTACCATTTGTGCAGAGATGGTCATGACTACTCCCGTTGTTCGTTACCGCTTGCCTTCCATTAACAGCAAGGGGGCGTAGCCCCCTTGTGTCACGTCCCGGCGACTACTCTCCTCCACCGCCCTGCTTGCTGCGAGCGGCTGCGGGCTTGGCCCGCGCTCGGGTTGCTCGCTTGGGCTTGGGGGCTTCCTCTTTGTCCTCGCCGCCCAAGGCCTCGACCTCGGCGCTCGTGACCGAGCGTTTCTTGGCGGTGACCTTGACCTTCGGCTCGTCTTTGACCTCGACGAAATCCTCGTCGCTCACGGTAAATTCGCTCTGACGTTGCTGCTGTCCTTCGATCACGGCGTCGGCTGCGGCCTGCGCATACAACCTGATCGCGCGGATCGCATCGTCGTTGCCGGGGATCATGTAGTGCACGCCGTCGGGCTTGCAGTTGGAGTCCACCACACCGACGACCGGTATGCCGAGGCGATTGGCTTCGGCCACCGCGATGTATTCGTGACCTACGTCGATCACGAACAACGCGTCCGGCAGGGTGTTCATGTCCTTGATGCCGCCCAGGCTTTTTTCGAGCTTTTCGCGCTCACGATCGAGCGTGAGCAACTCTTTCTTGCTGAGCTTGCTTTGGCTGCCTTCGTTCAGGATACCTTCGAGCATCTTCAGCCGCTCCATCGACTTCTTGATGGTGCGATAGTTGGTGAGCATGCCGCCCAGCCAGCGGTGGTTGACGTAGGGGCTACCTGCGCGCACCGCTTCCTGCTGCATGGTCTCCTGCGCTTGACGCTTGGTGCCGACGAACAGGATCGTGCCGCCGTTTTGCGAGAGCTTTCTCAGGAACGCCATCGCCTCGTTGAAAAGCGGCAGCGTCTTCTCGAGATTGATGATGTGGATCTTGTTGCGCTCCCCGAAGATGTAGGGGCGCATCTTGGGATGCCAGAACCGCGTCTGGTGGCCGAAATGCACGCCGGCCTCCAGCATCTGGCGCATGCTGACGTTACTCATGTTGTCTCCTTCGGGTTTTTCCGCCGCGATCCCCATGCCGCCAACCCGGCGCCAAATCGCTCGACGCTGGGCACCCGGGCGGATGTGACGAACCGCGTGTGGGGTGGATTTTCGGGGCGCTTTTATACCACAGGGGTCCCACAACGACAATCGATTCAAGGGCTTCGGACCAAACCCTTTCGGGTTTGGTCTTTTTTCCGCATCCCCGATCGCCGACAATAGGCGCCCACGCCGCCCGCACCCTTCCCTGCATGCCGATCACCATCAAGACCCCCGAGGAAATCGAGCGCATGCGGGTCGCCGGCCGTCTGGCCGCCGAGGTCTTGCGCATGATCCGGCCCTACGTACAGCCCGGCGTGACCACCGGTGAGCTCGACCGCCTGTGCCATGACTACATCGTCAACGTGCAACAAGCCACCCCGGCCCCGCTCAACTATAAGGGCTTCCCCAAATCCATCTGCACCTCGGTCAACCACCAGGTCTGCCATGGCATCCCGGGCGAAAA
>CP070641.1:272616-281481 GCA_020354085.1 Pseudomonadota bacterium | reverse complement strand
ACGAACGCGCCAAGGAACTCGAAGCTGGTGAACACACCGATGGCCGTGCCTTTGGAGGCAGCCGGGGCCGTGCGCGACACAAGCGACGGTAGCATCGCTTCGAGCACATTGAAGGCGATGAAATACAACAGCAAGCCGACCACGATGCCACTCAGTTGCTGGTGCACTTCAAATAATACCGTCTGCGATACGGCCAAGACCAAGACAGCGCCGGCAAAGACCACGCGCGTGCGCGAGCGTTTCTCGGCCGCGGCAATCAAGGGGAACATGAATATCACCGAAATCAGCATAACCGGCAGATACACCTTCCAGTGCTCAAGCGCCGGCAAGCCGGCATGCCGCACGAGCGCGAGCGGTACCACGACGAACACCGCGGTCAGCGCACAGTGCAAGAAGAAGATGCCGAGATTGAGACGCAGCAGACGTGGATCGCTCACCACTCGCCCAAGTGAACGCCGCAAGGTGGCGCGATCAGCATAGGGTTGCGAATGCACCGGTGTCGGCGCGAACAGGAACAGCACCGAGATGCCGACCAAGGCGAGCGCCGCAGTCAACCAGAAAATGCCGGGCACCCCGATGCCGGCATTGAGCACGGGACCCAACATGAGCGACAACACGAACGAGGCGCCAACGGAAATGCCGATAATTGCCATGGCCTTGGTGCGCGTCTCCTCACGCGTAAGATCGGCCACCATGGCCACTACCGCAGCACTCACGGCCCCCGCCCCTTGTATCGCGCGACCCACGATCACACCCTCGATCGTAGTGGCAAGTGCGGCGATCACGCTCCCGATCGCAAACACCACGAGCCCCGCAGCGATCACCGGTTTGCGCCCGAAGCGATCCGACGCCATACCGTACGGGATTTGCAGGATCCCCTGTGTCAGCCCGTAGGCGCCAAGCGCCAAGCCCACGAGCAGCGGTGTGTGGCCCTCAAGCTGTTCAGCATAGAGGGCGAACACCGGCAGGATCAGAAACAGCCCCAGCAGGCGAAGCGCGAAGATAGTGCCGAGGCTCGCGATGGCGCGGCGTTCGAGCGAGTTGAGCGGGGTGGATTGCGCGCGGCGCACGGTCGCAGGCGGCGGTGAGTGTCCGGGGAATTTGGCGTTTTGCGCATGGCGCGAAAACGCGGGTATAGTAACAGGTTCGCCTGAGAATCCGAATCATGAGCGCCATACGCATTCGCGGCGCACGCACGCACAATCTAAAGAACATCGACGTCGATCTGCCGCGCGAACGGCTCGTCGTTATCACCGGGCTGTCCGGATCCGGAAAGTCCTCGCTCGCCTTCGATACGCTGTACGCCGAGGGTCAGCGCCGTTACGTCGAATCGCTGTCGGCCTACGCACGCCAGTTTCTCGCGCTCATGGAAAAACCCGACGTCGACTTGATCGAGGGGCTCTCGCCGGCGATCGCGATTGAACAAAAATCAACCTCGCATAACCCGCGCTCCACCGTCGGCACGGTAACCGAGATCTACGACTACCTGCGCCTGCTCTATGCGCGCGTAGGCGAGCCGCGCTGTCCCGAGCATGGTATGGCCCTCGCCGCGCAGACAGTGAGCCAAATGGTCGATCGTCTCATGCAGATTCCGGAAGGCGTGCGCCTCATGGTACTGGCGCCCCTCGTGACCGCGCGCAAGGGCGAGCATGCACAGACCTTGGAACGGCTGCGCGCCCAGGGATTCGTGCGTGCACGTATCGACGGTACGGTCGTCGGACTCGACGAAGTACCGGGCCTCAAGAAGAGCCATCAGCACACCATTGAAGCCGTGGTTGATCGCGTCGTGGTACGGCCCGGACAGCAGCAACGACTTGCCGAGTCGCTGGAATCGGCCATCAACCTGGGCGACGGCTTCGTGCGCGTCGCCTTGCTGGAAGCCGGTAGCGGCACGGGCGACGCCGCCGCGCGCGGGCCGGCTCCCAAGGCAGACGAGCCGCCGAGCGAGGAGCTTGTGTTCTCAGCACGCTATGCCTGTCCGCACTGCGGTTTCTCACTGGCCGAACTCGAGCCGCGCATGTTCTCGTTTAACAATCCGGCCGGCGCCTGCCCGACTTGCGAAGGCTTGGGCGTGCGCCAGTTCTTCGATCCGCAGCGCGTAATAAGCGATGGGTCGTTGCCCTTGCCGGCCGGTGCGATTCGCGGCTGGGATCGGCGCAACGCGTTCTACTACCAGATGCTGGAATCCCTCGCGGATCACTACGGCTTCGATCTTGACTGTCCCTTTGACGATCTGCCAGACAAGGTCCGGCAAGTTGTTCTCTATGGAAGCGGCGAAGAGGTCATCGCGTTCACCTACCACGGTGAGCGGGGATCGACCTACAAGCGCAAGCATCCCTTCGAGGGCGTGATCCCCAACCTGGAACGCCGCTATCGGGAGACCGAGTCCGAGTCCGTGCGTGAGGAGCTAGCACGCAACCTGAGTCAGCAACCCTGTCCCGACTGCGCGGGTTCACGGTTGCGACCTGAGGCCCGCCACGTCTACGTGGGCGAGCGCGCCTTGCATGAATTGACCCAGTTGACCATCGCAGTCGCGCGCAACTATCTCGCCGGGCTGCACCTGCCCGGTCGGCGCGGCGAGGTCGCCGGCAAGATCCTGAAGGAGGTCCTCAGCCGGCTTGGGTTCCTGGTGGACGTGGGGTTGGACTACCTCACGCTTGCGCGCCCGGCAGAGACGCTCTCCGGCGGCGAGGCGCAGCGTATCCGGCTCGCCTCGCAGATCGGCGCCGGCCTCGTAGGGGTCATGTATGTGCTGGACGAGCCGTCCATCGGCCTGCACCAGCGCGACAACGAGCGGCTGCTCACGACACTCAAGCACCTGCGCGACATCGGCAACACCGTCATCGTCGTGGAGCACGACGAAGAGGCGATACGCGCCGCCGATTTCGTGCTCGACATGGGACCGGGCGCCGGCATCCACGGCGGTCGGGTCGTGGCGCAGGGCTCGCCGGAGACGATCGTGCGCAGCACCGATTCACTCACCGGCCAATACCTCGCGGGCACCCAGGCAATTGAACTACCGGCGCAACGCACGCCGCCGGACAGCGCACGCCAGCTACGAATCCGCGGCGCGCGCGCCAACAATCTCAAGAACCTAGATATCGAAATCCCGGCCGGGCTGTTCACCTGCGTGACCGGCGTGTCGGGCTCCGGCAAATCCACGCTCATCGTCGATACCCTGTATGCCTCGGCAGCCAAGCACCTGTACCGCGCGGCGCTGGAGCCAGCCGCTTGCGACGCCATCGAGGGTCTGGAGCTTTTCGACAAGGTGATCGACATCGATCAAAGCCCGATCGGACGCACGCCGCGCTCGAACCCGGCGACCTACACCGGCTTGTTCACGCCAGTGCGCGAACTGTTCGCGGCCACACCCGTGGCGCGTGAGCGCGGTTACGGGCCGGGGCGTTTCTCATTTAACGTGCGCGGCGGGCGGTGCGAAGCCTGCCAGGGGGACGGGCTCATAAAGGTCGAGATGCATTTTTTGGCCGACGTTTACGTGCCGTGCGACGTGTGCAAGGGCACGCGCTACAACCGCGAGACCTTGGAGGTGCGCTACAAGGACAAGACCATCAACGAAGTGCTCAACATGACGGTGGAAGAGGCGGCTGAATTTTTCACGGCCATCCCCGTCGTGCGGCGCAAGCTCGACACCTTGCTCGACGTCGGGCTTGGCTATATCACCTTGGGCCAGAGCGCAACCACCCTGTCGGGCGGCGAAGCGCAACGCATCAAGCTCTCGCGCGAGCTGTCACGGCGTGACACCGGTAGCACACTCTATATCCTGGACGAGCCCACAACCGGCCTGCACTTTCACGACATCAAGCAACTGCTCGGCGTGCTGACGCGCCTGCGCGATGCCGGCAATACCATTGTGGTGATCGAACATAACCTGGATGTCATCAAGAGCGCCGACTGGGTCATCGATCTCGGACCCGAAGGCGGCGACCGTGGCGGCCAGTTGCTCGTGGCCGGCACACCTGAGGACATGGCGGCTCACCCCAGTTCGCACACCGGTCGCTTCTTGACCCGTCTCTTGGCACAACCCGCGGCGGAACCGGTAACAGCGGCTCGCCAACGTCGGTTGATCTAGTTCGCGATCGCCACGCGGTCGCCCAGGCGCAGACCCAGTTGATGCGCTGCGCTCGCCTGATTGCAGGCGATTTCGACAAGTCCGAGTGAGTTCACGTACCAAAAGGCCGCGCCAGGCGGTGCCTGCGCAAACACAGGCGCATGAGACAGAACCTTTGTGCCCACGCGCAGGCGCTGCCCTTCTGGCATTACTTGCGCGCGCAGACCCGTCATGGCATTGCCATAGTGATCGATGTAGATCACCTGCGGCCAGTCATCCGGCCAGTCTCCGTTGGGTACACTGAGTACGCCGGCTTCCGCCTCCGGCATCTCGCCCAAGGCCAGGCGCGCCGCGCACGGCGCGAACAGATCGCGACCATGGAAGCTCATCGACAATTCCGCCGGCCGCCAGCGAATCACGTGGCACACGCAGGCCGCTGCGCGCCGCGCCACCAGCGTAAAAAGTCCATTGTCGGGCCCTACATACCAGTGCTTGTCGGCCTTGACCATCATCGGGGCTCGGGAACCACCCACGCCCGGGTCGACCACGCACAGAAACACGGTGGGCGTCGGAAACTGGCTCGCCAAGGCGGGCAGCAAGTAAGCGCCAGCGCGGACGTCGAAGGCTGGCACCTGGTGCAAAAGGTCGATCCGCGGGACCGCGGGCGCCAGACGGGCGAGCACGGCGTGCAGTTGACCGGCATAGGGGTCGCCGGTGCCAAAATCGGTAAACAAGGCAAGCATGCCCCAAGCCTAACAGCAGGCTCCCCAATCCCGAAAAGCCGAAGGCCGGGCATTGGCCCGGCCTTCGCGTTCGCTGATATCCTGATTCCGCTACTCGGTCCTGGCCGCGGCTTCCTTGGGTGCCTTGGCCTCGGCCGCGGGTTTGGCCGGTCGCTCGACCAACTGCACCAGCGCCATGGGCGCACGGTCGCCGGCGCGGTAACCGGCCTTGAGAATGCGCAAATAGCCGCCAGCGCGGTTCTTGAAACGTGGCCCCAGGTCCTCGAAGAGCTTTCCGACCAGTTCGCGATCGCGCAACCGTGCGTAGGCGAGACGACGATTGGCGAGCGTGGCATTCTTGCCGAGCGTGATGAGCGGCTCGGCCACGCGCCGCAGCTCCTTGGCCTTGGGCAGCGTAGTCTTGATCTGCTCGTAGCGCAGCAAGGCGCAGGCGAGGTTGCGGTGGAGCGCGCCACGATGCGCGCTGGTGCGGTTCAGTTTACGGCCGCTCTTGTGATGACGCATGACAAACCTCGCCTATGATTGGACGCCTTCGCCCAACTTCTCTTTGAGCTGCGCCGGCGGCCAGTTCTCGAGCTTCATGCCGAGCGACAGGCCATGCTGCGCGAGCACGTCCTTGATCTCGGTAAGCGACTTCTTGCCGAGATTCGGCGTCTTGAGCAGCTCGAACTCGGTCTTCTGAATCAAATCGCCGATGTAGAAGATGTTCTCGGCCTTGAGGCAGTTGGCCGAGCGTACCGTGAGCTCCAGATCATCGACCGGCCGCAGCAGCAGCGGGTCCATCTCCGGCTCGCGGCGTTCCTCTTTGCGCGATTCCGGGCTCTTGAGATCGACGAACACGGAGATCTGGTCCTGCAGGATATTGGCCGCGCGGCGCACGGCCTCCTCCGGGTCGATCGCGCCATTGGTCTCGATATCCAGGATCAACTTGTCGAGGTCGGTGCGCTGCTCGACGCGCGCGTTCTCGACCGTGTAGGCGACCCGCCGAATCGGACTGTAGGAGGCGTCGAGTTGCATGACGCCGATGGTGCGGCCGCCCTCTTGCGGACGCGCCGTCACCGGCACATAGCCGCGACCGCGATTGACCTTGAGCTCAAGATTGAGCGTCGCACCCTTGGTGAGCGTGGCGATCACGTGACCGGGATTAACCACCTCGACATCGTGCTCGAGCTGGATGTCGCCCGCGGTGACCACGCCCGGACCCTTCTTCGCGAGCGTGAGCGTTACCTCGTCACGCCCGTGCATCTTGAGGGCCAACTGCTTGAGATTGAGCAGGATCTCGATGACGTCTTCTTGCACGCCCTCAATGGTCGAGTACTCGTGCAGCACGCCGTCGATTTTCACCTCGGTCACAGCGCAACCCGGCATCGATGACAACAGAATACGGCGCAACGCATTGCCGAGCGTGTAACCGAAACCGCGCTCGAGCGGCTCGAGCGTCACCTTGGCGTGGGTGGCCGAGAGGGTTTGCACGTCGACCGTGCGCGGCTTTAAAAAATCGGTGGCAGAACTCTGCATATTCCTTCCTCGCTTGACTTACGCGGCGACTACTTCGAGTACAGCGCGACGACCAGACTCTCGTTGATCTCGGCAGGTAGATCGCTGCGCTCTGGGGTGCGCTTGAACACGCCCTTCATCGCTTTGATGTCGACCTCGAGCCACTCCGGGATCGTGCCGCGTTGCTCGGCAGCTTCGAGAGCGGCCTTGACGCGCAGCTGTTCGCGGGCCTTGCCGGCGACCTCAATAATGTCGTTGGTGCGCACCTGATAGGACGGGATGTTCACGCGCTTGCCATTGACCTGCACGCCATTGTGGCGCACCACCTGACGGGCCTCGGAGCGCGAGGCGCCGAACCCCATGCGGTAGACGACATTGTCGAGGCGTGACTCGAGCATCTTGAGCAGGTCCTCGCCAGTCGAACCCTTGGCGCGGGCGGCCTCGGCATAATAGTTCTCGAACTGCCGCTCGAGCACACCGTAGATGCGGCGCAGCTTCTGCTTCTCGCGCAGCTGCGTGCCGTAGTCCGACACGCGGGTGCGTCGCTGCCCGTGCTGACCCGGCGCATAGGCGCGCTTCTCCACCGGACACTTCTCGGTGAAACACTTCTCGCCCTTCAGAAACAGCTTGCCGCCTTCGCGCCGGCACTGACGGCATTTTGAATCGGTGTAATGCGCCACGCTAACGTACCCCAGTCAATGACTTAAACACGCCGACGCTTGGCCGGCCGGCACCCGTTGTGCGGCATCGGCGTCACGTCGATGATGTTGTTGATCTCGAATCCCAATGCATGCAGCGCCCGCACCGCCGACTCGCGACCCGGTCCCGGACCTTTGACATGCACCTCGACCGAACGCACGCCGTATTCCTGCGCCACGCGCCCGGCCTTGTCGGCCGCCACCTGGGCAGCAAACGGTGTCGACTTGCGCGAACCCTTGAAGCCCGCGCCGCCGCAGGTCGCCCAGGACAGGACATTGCCCTGGCGGTCGGTGATCGAAATAATGGTGTTGTTGAACGACGCGTGAACATGCGCGATGGCTTCCGACACGCTGCGCCGCACGCGCTTCTTCGCTTTGGGAGCAGCGGCGCCGCTCGATTCGGGGGTAGATGCCGGATTGTTGGCCATGGGTTTGCGCGACTCCAAAATAATTCGTTAAGCGCCAGCTGGTTTGCCGGTACCGCGCACCACGCCCTTGCGCGGGCCCTTGCGGGTGCGCGAGTTGGTGCGCGTGCGTTGACCGCGCACCGGTAGGCCGCGACGATGACGCATGCCGCGATAGGTGCCGAGGTCCATGAGGCGCTTGATGTTCATCGAGGTCTGGCGACGCAGGTCACCCTCGACCGTATGCTTGGCGACCTCGATGCGCAGCTTGTCGACTTCCGCCTCGGTCATGTCCTTGACCATTTTGTTCTCGGGGACACCCGACGCCGCGCAAATCGCGCGCGCGGTCGAACGACCGACGCCATAGATCGCCGTCAACGCGATCAAGATGTGTTTCTGATTCGGAAGATTGATGCCTGCAATACGGGCCATGAGCCCCTCCGTTGTCACGCCCGCCGGACCTGGGTCCGGGGCGCGGAAAAGCGCCGAATTCTAGTGCCCGGCGCCTGAAATATCAACCGTTACCAACAGTTAGCCCTGCTTTTGCTTGTGGGTCGGGTCGGAACAAATTACCCGTACCACGCGCTTGCGCCGCACGATCTTGCAGTTGCGGCACAGCTTCTTTACCGATGCTCTAACCTTCATTTCTCACTCCAATTCCCTAGCTCGGGATACCCATGCCGCCGCCGGTCAAATTGGCCTTGCGCAGCAGACTCTCGTACTGGTGGGACATGAGGCGCGCCTGCACCTGCGCCATAAAATCCATGCACACCACCACCACGATCAATAGCGACGTGCCGCCGAAATAGAACGGCACGTTAAAGCGAATATGCAGGAACTCCGGCAACAGGCAGACCAACGTGACATAGATCGCGCCGGAGAGGGTCAACCGTGACATCACACCGTCGATGTAGCCCGCGGTCTGATCGCCCGGGCGGATGCCGGGGATAAAGGCACCGGACTTCTTAAGATTCTCCGCCGTCTCCTTGGGGTTAAACACCAGGGCCGTGTAGAAGAAGCAGAAGAAAACAATAAAACCGCCGTACAACATGACGTAGATCGGCTGTCCCGGCGACAGCGTGGTAGCGATATTGCCAAGCCAACCCAAGCCCTCGCCCGACCCGAACCAGCTCACGACGGTCGCCGGCAGCAAGATGATGGAGGAGGCGAAGATCGGTGGGATCACGCCGGCCATGTTGATCTTGAGCGGCAGGTGGCTCGATTGCCCACCTAGCACGCGCCGACCGACCTGGCGCTTGGCATAGTTGACCGTAATACGCCGCTGGCCACGTTCCATTAGCACCACGAACCAGGTCACCGCAATTACCAAGACGAACAGGGCCAAGACGAACAACGGCTGATAGGTGCCACGGCCGGCCAGGTCCAGGGTCTGGGCGACCGCGCTCGGCAGGCCCGCCACGATTCCGGCAAAGATGATCATGGAGATGCCGTTG
>CP070641.1:263545-272516 GCA_020354085.1 Pseudomonadota bacterium | reverse complement strand
GAAATTGTTGCTCGCCGACACTCGCTGAGTCGTAGTCCGCTCGCCGTCGAGAGCTACGATAGGCGATCACCGGCGCCAGCCAGGCGCACAACGATCAAACCGTAGAAGGAATCTGCTGGCGAATCGAACCGCCACCCGAGATGTGCTTGGCATTGCGCGCACAGTGCGATGTCCCAGGTGTAACCTGGAAACCAGGTGTGTTCGAGGGCAGGTGAACCAATTACGGCACAGCCGGCCGCCGCACGGAAGCACTCGAAATCAAAGGTAAGACCATGTGGATTCGTGCAGCGATGCGCGCATTGGCCGCGCACTTCGCAGCGCGCATCGACTGTGGTGATTTGGTGTCGGCAAGCCGCGCAAAATAAACGCTGCTCGCGGGCTGCCAGCGCAACCGTGGCCCGCGCCCTTTTTGTCACAGTTTGGTGCGCTAGTTTGGGCTCAAAAAGGTGCCATGGCATTAGCAGTTCCATGCGCGGAGTCTAGTCTGATCTGGTGTGCGACCCAAGCGCGCATCCCGGCAGCCGCTCTGATGCACGGGGTCGTGTGGAGGCCGTGCGACGGCAGGAGGAAGGAAGCGGCCTGCGTTGCCCTGCCGCCCGGCATAGATGGCGGGACATTGAACGGACGTTGGGAGTAATGGCTGACGAGCAGTGAAGGTCGCATAAGCGACGTCGTGCTTCTGCGACGTCGGCGACGTTCCGGAGGCGCGAATTCCGCGGTAGCTGGCAATCGCCAAGAGCCGCACACTACCGTGTGCAGTCAGGGTATTGGCTGTCATGGCGCGAGCGCGTTGCGCCTCAGTGCGGCAACTCGCGCCAATCCCTTGCCGTGCGCAGGTTGTCTATGCTGCACTATGGAAGTCGTGCAGGAGGCGATCATGCGACGGCCGATCAAAACACGCTCGCACAAGGCCGGGCTACCACCGGGTACGGCGGTACATATCGGCGCGCGACACACCGAGGCCACGCGTATTCGCGTGATGCGTTACAGCGCCGAGGCGTTCGAGGAACGCGAAATTCAGTCGGTCGACGAACTGGCCGCCATGCGCGGTCAGGGTGTGTTGTGGCTGCATGTCACCGGCGTACACGACGTCGAGTTCATCGCGCGGCTGGGGGATGCGTTCGGGCTGCATCCGTTGGTGCGCGAGGACATCGCCAACACCGAACAGCGACCAAAGCTCGAGGACTACGGCGAGTACGTCTATGTCGTCGTCAAGTTATTGCGCGATGGCGGCGGCGCACCAGGAGTCCGGGCGGAACAGATCAGCCTGATCCTCGGCCGCGATTTTGTTCTGTCCTTCGAAGAGGCCGAGCCCTCGGTATTCGAAGCGATACGCGATCGTGTGCGCCAGGCGCGCGGCTTCGTGCGGGCCGAGGGCGCGGACTATCTCGTCTACAGTCTGCTCGATGCCGTGGTCGACAATTATTTCATCGTGCTTGAGCGTTTCGGCGAGCGCATCGAAGCCTTACAGGAAGAGCTAATCGCCCGCGGCCGGCGCAACTCGCACCGCGCCGAGCTTGCGCTGCATGGTCTGCGACGCGAGATGGTGCTGTTGAGGCGCAATGTCTGGCCATTGCGCGAAGTAATCGGCACGCTTGAGCGCGGCGGCTCGGCGTTATTCCAAAGGGAAACCTGGGTGTACTTGCGCGACGTATACGATCATGTGATTCACATGATCGATACGCTTGAATCGTTTCACGAGATCCTGACTTACACGCTCGACATCTATCTGCTCAATGCCACCAACCGCCTGAACGAGATCATCAAGGTGTTGACGGTGATCGCCACGCTGTTCATTCCACCGACTCTGATCGCAAGCATCTACGGCATGAACTTCCGTTACATGCCGGAGCTTGCGTGGATCTGGGGCTATCCCTTGGCCCTGGTGCTGATGCTAGTGGTGGCGATCGGGATGCTGATTTTCTTTCGACGCAAGAGGTGGTTCTAGCATTGCGCTAACGCCGTCCACCGAGGAGCGACCCCAGCACACCGCGCACGATCTGGCGGCCGATCTGACTGCCGATCGCGCGCGCGGCGCTCTTCGCCATGGCCTCGGCCATGCCTTCTCGCCGCCGACCACCGCCGGACGATCCACCGCCCAGAACGCTGTCGAGCAGCCCGCCACCGGTCTTTGCCGACGCGGCTTCCGACGCCGCCTTCTCGGCGCGCGCCTTGAGAATCTCGTAGGCCGATTCGCGGTCGACCGTGTTTTCATAGTGACCTTTGAGCGCCGAGGCGTCGATCACCCGCTTGCGCTCGGCGGCGGTGAGCGGTCCGATGCGGCCACGCGGCGGCACGATAAACGCCCGTTCAACCACGCCGGGACTGCCTTTCTCATCAAGCATGGAAACCAGCGCCTCACCCACGCCGAGTTCGGTGATGACCTTGTCGACCTTGAGTTTGGGGTTGGCGCGAAAGGTTTCTGCCGCGGCCTTGACCGCCTTCTGATCGCGCGGTGTGAAGGCGCGCAGGGCGTGTTGCACGCGGTTTCCGAGCTGGCCGAGTACGACGTCGGGAATATCAAGGGGATTCTGCGAGACAAAGTACACGCCGACTCCCTTGGAACGGATGAGACGCACGACCTGCTCGATTTTTTCGAGCAAGGCCTTGGGCGCGTCGTCGAACAGCAAATGCGCTTCATCGAAGAAGAACACGAGCTTCGGCTTGTCGCGATCACCGACCTCAGGCAGATTTTCGAACAGCTCCGCGAGCAGCCACAAAAGAAAGGTGGCATAGAGCTTGGGCGATTGCATGAGTTTGTCGGAGGCGAGGATATTGATCGCCCCTCGGCCCTCGACGGTTTGCATCAGGTCATCGAGATTGAGCGCCGGTTCGCCGAAGAACTTGTCCGCGCCCTGCTGATCGAGCGTGAGCAGCGCGCGCTGAATCGCCCCGATCGAAGCAGCCGAGATGTTGCCGTAGTCCGTCGTGAACTGCTTGGCGTTCTCACCAACATGCTGAACCATGGCGCGCAGGTCCTTCAGGTCGAGCAGCAGCCAGCCGTTGTCGTCGGCAATCTTGAAGACGAGCGTGAGCACGCCTTCCTGGGTGTCGTTGAGATTGAGCAGGCGACTCAGCAGCAGCGGGCCGAGCTCCGAAATGGTGGCGCGTACCGGATGGCCTTGCTCGCCGAACACGTCCCAGAGGGCGACCGGGGATGCACGATAGTCGAAGTCCTTGAGCTTGAGCTGCTTGACGCGCTCCTCGACCTTGGCGTTGCTGCCGCCCGCCTGGCACAGACCACTCAAATCACCTTTGACGTCCGCCATGAACACCGGTACACCGATGGCGCTGAACTGCTCGGCCAGCGCCTGCAGCGTTACCGTCTTGCCCGTGCCGGTGGCCCCGGCGATGAGCCCATGGCGATTCGCCATGCGCGGTAGAAGATAGATAGGCTGTTTGCCTTGCGCGATGTGCAGAGATGCGGTCATGGCGCCATGTGGTCAGCCGAGCGCGGCGTGCACCGCGCGTTCCGCAATGCCTTTGTCGATCGGCAAGCGCATCTCGGACAGCACTTCTTCCAGCGCCGCCAAGCAATAGAGCACGTTCTTCACGTTGCTGCCGTAACCCATGAGACCAATGCGCACGATCTTGCCCGCGAGCGCGCCGAGACCGGCACCGATCTCGAGGCTGTATTCCTCAAGGAGACGACGGCGCAGCTCCGATTCGTTAATGCCATGCGGGACGACGATGGCGTTCAATTGCGGTAAGCGCACGTGTTCCTGCACGTAAAACCGCAGTCCCATGGCCTCCAAGCCGGCTCGCAATGCGAGATGATGTTTGCGGTGGCGCGCCCAGGCGTTCTCAAGCCCCTCGTTGCTCAGTAAAACCAGGGATTCGTGTAGGGCGTACAGTGGGTTGACCGGTGCGGTGTGGTGGTAGGCGCGCTGGCCGCTGCCCCAATAGGCCATAACCAAATTGAGATCAAGGAACCAGCTCGGCACGCTGCTCTTGCGGTCTCGTATCCTCTGTACCGCGCGTTCGCTGATTGTGATTGGCGATAGCCCCGGTGTGCTCGAGAGACACTTCTGCGATCCGGAAAACACCGCATCGAGCCGCCATTCATCGACCCGCAGTGGCGAGCCGCCAAGCGAGGTCACCGCGTCGACGATGGTAAGACAATCGTAGCGGCGGGCGACTTCGGAGACTGCGCAGGCGTCAGACTCGACGCCGGTCGAGGTCTCAGCGTGCACGAAGGCGACGAAGCGCGCATCGCGATTCGCCTTGAGCGTGTCTTCCAGCACTTGCGGATCAACCGGTTCGCCCCAAGGAAACTCAACTGTCACCGGTACGCCGCGAACGCGCTCGACGACTTCTTTCATCCGCAGACCGAACACGCCGTTCACGCATACGATGACCTTGTCACCTGGTTCGACGAGATTGACGATACAGGTCTCCATGCCGGCCGATCCGGGTGCGGAGATGGGAATGGTGAACGCGTTTTGGGTCTGAAACGCGTACTGCAGCATGACCTTGATCTCGTCCATCATCCCGACAAACGCAGGATCAAGATGGCCGATCGTTGGGCGGTTCATGGCCGCCAAGACGCGCGGATGCACGTCGACGGGGCCGGGACCCATCAAGGTGCGCACCGGCGGATTAAAAGACTTGAATTGCATAAGGAGAGGCTGCTGTTGTTATCGCATCGGGCGCTGCCCGAGCCCAGCAGTATACGGCGCGCGCCGCGCCGGACCAAACCAGACAGCGCTTAGGCAGCGTGCGCGAGATATCCGAGGCGACCGGACAAATCCATACCGGCCTTCTGGATCAGCCGTACCCATTCCTCGCTCCGGCGCTCACGCGGCGCGGATATGGAAAGGCCCGCACACATCACGCCGTAGCGATCGCGAACTGGTACGCCGATGCAGGACACGCCCGGTTCAGCTTCTTCGTTGTCCATGGAATAACCTTGTTTGGCCGCGCGCTCGGCTTCCGTCCAGAGCTTGGTAACCATTGTGATGGTATTGGGCGTGTAGCGTCGGAGGCCTGTACGACGCGCGTAGTCACGGCACGCCTGTTGCCCGGACTCACCCAAGAACAGTTTCCCGACCGCTGTCACATGCAGCGGCGCACGTGAACCGATCAATTGCTCGACACGAATCATGCGGTTGGGAACCGCGCGTTCGACGTAAACGACCTCATCGCCTTCGCGCACCGTCAAGTTCACGCTCTCGCCCACCTGCGAGCGCAGCTACTCCATGATTGGCCGCGCCTCGCGCAGCAGATCCACCTTGCCGTGTACGCGACTGCCGAAGTGCAATAACTTCATACCCAGCGTGTATTGCCCTTGCGCAGTGCGTTCCACGAACGCGTGCTCCGCCAGCGCATTCAGAATTCGAAACGCAGTAGAAGGGTGTAGCTCAGTCTCCGCCGAAAGCACTTTGAGGCTCACTGGATCTGAGTAACGGGCCAGGGCATCGAGCAGCGAGGCAACGCGATCGATAACTTGAATGGACGACGTAGCAGGTTTTTGGATCATTTCAGATACCGAAAACGATTGTATATTGTGAAACAGGGTAGCCTGCGTTAGCGTTCGATGCAATAGCCCCGCAGCAGCGGGCACAGGGAAGTTAAGCCTTGTAGGCCTCCCCACCTCTGTGAATCAACGTTTTACATTATGAAAATTCGAGGACACGACTAATGGCAAAAATGACCGCGATGGAAGCGGCCGTCCGCGTGATGGAAAGCGAGGGCGTCGACTTGGCGTTCGGTGTACCGGGTGCGGCGATCCTGCCGCTCTACCAGGCGCTGAACGGCAGCAAGATCAAGCATGTGCTCGTGCGGCACGAGGAAGGCGGCACGCATTCCGCGGAAGGCTACACACGCGCAGCGAGCGGCCGTATCGGCGTTTGCATCGGTACCTCCGGGCCTGCCGGTACCAACATGATCACGGGCCTGTACTCGGCGATGGCCGACAGCATTCCGATCCTGTGCATCACCGGTCAGGCGCCGCGCGCCAAGTTGCACAAGGAAGACTTCCAGGCGGTTGATATCGCAGCCATCGCCAAGCCGGTGACGAAGTGGGCCATCACGGTAATGGAGGCGGCCCAAGTGCCGCGCGCGTTCCGCTACGCGTTTCACTTGATGCGTTCCGGCCGTCCCGGACCCGTGCTGATCGATCTGCCGATCGACGTACAGAAAGAGATGATCGAGTACGACCCCGAATCGGATTTCCCGATGGAAGTGTTCAAGCCGCGCCCGCACCGCAAGCAGATCGACAAGGCGCTCGACATGATGATGGCGGCGCAACGGCCACTCATCTTTTCGGGCGGCGGCGTGATCAATGCGGACGCGTCCGAGTTGTTGGTGGAGTTGGCCGAGTTGACCCAGACCCCGGTGATTCCGACGTTAATGGGCTGGGGCACTATTCCCGACGACCACCCACTCAATGCCGGCATGATGGGGCTGCAAACCCAACATCGTTACGGCAACGCAACCTTTCTGCGCAGCGATTTCGTGTTGGGCATCGGCAATCGCTGGGCCAATCGTCAGACCGGCAGCGTTGAGGTATTCACCAAGGGGCGCAAGTTCGTGCACGTCGATATCGATCCGATGCAGATCGGTCGCGTGTTCTGCCCCGATCTCGGCATCGTAGGCGACGCCAAGTTTGCGCTCGAGGAACTCGTCGCTGCCGCGCGCGCTCGCAAGCAGGCCGGGAAGATCACCAACCGCCAGTCTTGGATTGCCGAGGTGCAGGAACGCAAGTACACCATGCAGCGGCGTACGGATTTTCCCAACGTGCCGATCAAGCCGCAGCGCGTGTTCCAGGAAATCAACAATGTGTTCGATGACGATACCTGTTTCGTCACCGCCATCGGTTTGTACCAAATCGCCTCCGGCCAGTTCCAGAAGATCAACAAACCACGCAACTACATCGTCTGCGGCCAGGCCGGTCCGCTTGGTTGGGAAATTTCAGCATGTATAGGCGCCAAGTTGGCCGATCCCAGCAAGGAAGTAGTGGGCGTCGTGGGCGACTATTCGTTCCAGTTTTTGATCGAGGAACTTGCGGTCGCTGCCCAGTACAAGGTGCCGTTCGTGATGGTGCTGATCAACAACGCCTATCTCGGGTTGATTCGTCAGGCCGAGGTCGCTTATAAGATGGACTACGAGGTTCAGTTGAGTTTCCAAAATATCAACTGCCCGGAGATCGGCGAGTACGGGGTCGACCACGTCAAGGCGGTACAGTCGATGGGCTGTCTCGCCACGCGCATCTTCGATCCCGAACTGATGCCAGCCGCCTTTCAGGAAGCGCGCCGCTTGGCCAAGGAAAAGAGCGTACCGGTGGTGGTGGAAGTGATCACCGAGCGCGTGACCAATATCTCCATGGGACCCGAGATCGACAAGATCAACGAGTTCGAGGAGATCCTCGATCGCAAACCTGAGAAGAAGACGCGCGCCGCCTAGCTGAACCCACGGCGCGTGACGGTATCGCGGCGAAGTTGGCCGCGATACGCGCTCATTTCTACAAAAGTTAAGGAACGACCATGCCCAAGTTCGCTGCCAATTTGACGATGTTGTTTAACGAGGTCGATTTCATGGACCGCTTCGACGGCGCCGCCAAGGCCGGCTTTCGCGGCGTGGAGTATCTCTTCCCGTACGCGTATGACAAAAACCAACTGGCGGAGAAGCTCAAGGCAAACAAGCTCACCCAGGTCCTGCATAATCTGCCGGCGGGCGATTGGGGCGCCGGTGATCGCGGCAACGCCTGTCAGCCCGCCCGTGTTGGCGAATTCCAGGACGGCGTGGGCAAGGCTATTGAGTTTGCCACCGCGCTCGGCTGCAAGCAGTTGAATTGTTTGGCGGGAATCGCGCCCAAGGACGCGAAGCCGGACGAGGTACGCAAGACGTTCGTGGAAAACCTGCGCTTCGCCGCGGGCAAGCTCAAGTCCGCCGGCATCAAGCTGCTGATCGAGCCGATCAACACCTATGACATTCCGGGTTTCTATCTCACGCGCAGTGCGCAGGCACTGGAGATCATGGATGAGGTGGGATCGGACAATCTGTTTTTGCAGTACGACGTCTATCACATGCAACGCATGGAGGGTGAGCTCGCCGCCAACCTGAAAAAGCATCTTGGCCGCATTCGCCATATCCAGATCGCGGACAACCCAGGGCGCAACGAACCAGGAACCGGCGAGATCAACTATTCGTTTCTCTTTACGCATATCGACCAGATCGGCTACGACGGCTGGATCGGCTGCGAATACAAACCGGCGGCCGCCACGGCTGCCGGCCTCGGTTGGGCTGCGGCCTACTTGTCGCAAAAATAATTTACGAGGAGAACTGCCATGAAAATCGGATTTGTCGGTCTTGGAATCATGGGTCGCCCCATGGCGCATAACCTGATGAAGGGCGGGCACACGCTCTACCTCTACAGCATTCCGGAAATTCCCAAGGACCTGATCGGCGAGAAGGGCACCGCCTGCAAGAGCTCGAAGGAGGTTGCCCAGAATGCAGAAATTATCATCACCATGGTGCCCGACACGCCGCACGTCGAGGCCGCGATTTTTGGCAAGGACGGTGTGGCCGAGGGTCTGTCGAAGGGCAAGATCGTAGTGGATATGAGCTCGATCTCGCCGATCGAGACCAAGAAATTCGCCGAGAAGATCAACCAACTCGGCTGTGAATACATAGACGCGCCGGTATCGGGCGGCGAAGTCGGCGCCAAGAATGCCACGCTCACCATCATGTGCGGCGGCAATCAGGCCGCCTTCGACAAGGTCAAGCCGCTATTTGAGCTGATGGGCAAGAACATCACCCTGGTCGGCAAAAACGGCGATGGCCAGACCTGCAAGGTCGCCAACCAGATTATCGTGGCGCTGACCATCGAGGCGGTCGGCGAGGCGCTGTTGTTCGCCTCCAAGGCCGGTGCCGATCCTGCAAAGGTGCGACAAGCGTTGATGGGTGGCTTTGCGTCCTCCAAGATCCTGGAAGTGCACGGTGAGCGCATGATCAAGCGGACCTTCGATCC
>CP070641.1:254432-263445 GCA_020354085.1 Pseudomonadota bacterium | reverse complement strand
GTCCACGGTTCGTATCGGTGTTAGGGATTCATGCTTAACACCGCCGTTCGTGGCTGTAAAGCCGGTGGGGCGGGTGATTTGATCTGTATCAATGTCGATAGCAGCCGCAAGCGCCAAGGTGGAAGCGGCAGTAGCGATTCAATCGCCACAGTTGATACAGGAGGCCCCATGTACCTTCGCCAAAAGCCCTCCGATGATCTTGTCGAGATCCTCGATCTGTCCGCGCTCTTCGATCCGTTTCAACGTAAAGTTAACGGTCGATTGCATGCCGGCGAAGAGCTACAAGATCCCAGCGACTTTGCCAAGAACGAACTGGTATTTCCGTCCGGTGAGAGTCTACCGCGTTGCTGGACAGATCCGCAGTATCGAGAAGCGCGGCAACGGGCCTGACAGTTGGTATTTTTCCCACGTGTCCTGCCGTTCCCAGGCTTAAGTAGGCCGTGGCACAATGCACGTGGGTGAACGACAACACAGCTGTTCCAGAGGAGAGAATTCATGCAGACCCCCCTTCAAATCACTATGCGAGATATGGCCCATTCGGATGCCGTTGAGACACGCATCCGCGAGAAAGTCGACAAGCTGCATCGCTTCTACGACCGAATCATGGGTTGCCGTGTGGTGGTGGAGATGGATCAGCGCCACAAGCATCAAGGCAAGCTGCATCGCGTGCGGATCGATCTGACGGTGCCGGGCGCCGAGCTCGTCGCCAACCATGCGCAGGACGAAGACGTTTACGTGGCAATCCGCGACGCATTCGATGCCATTACCCGCCAGTTGGAGGAATACGCCCGCCGTCAGCGCGGTGACGTCAAGAGCCACGCGCGTAACTGACCCTATTGGATGCGCGCCGCGTAAGCAACATCCGGCTCACCGCAGTCTTTGAGAATCGCCGCGCGCGCGGCATCGCGCAACCGCAGTGCCGCATGCCATCCACGCCCCTCAGGTTTAACCGGTGCGCCGATCGTGATATCGATGTCACCGCGCCGCGGATACCAGCGACTACCGGTGAGAATATGGCGTGTACCGCGCAGCGCGATGGGCACGACGGGAACGCCGGCTTCGGCGGCCGCGACAAAGGCACCGAGACGGAAGGGGAGCAGGCCGGGGGCGTCGACGAAGGTTCCCTCGGGAAAGTACACGAGTCGTTTTCCGCGGCGGGCAGCGTCGGCCAGCGCCCGCGCATCGTTGAGGCTCTTGTGCGGATCGAAGCGCTCAACGAAAGCGGCGCCGATCTGGCGCAGGAAGCGACCGACGACGAATTGCCGGGTGAACTCGCGTTTGGCCACGAAACTTTGCGGTCCATCGAGGGCCGCAGTCAGCACGATGCCGTCGATGTAGCTCGCGTGGTTGGCGACGATCACGCAGGGGCCGCGTGGCAGGTGATCGGTTCCCCGCATACGCAGTCGGATGCCACACACGACAGCGGCCAGACGTGCCGCATGATGGATTAGCGGCGAGCACCAACGTGGACCGGGCAGCACCATGACCAGCATCCATGTGGGAAGTCCGATTACGATAAACACCAGCCACGCATACACGGCATAGAGCACGCCGCCGAGAGCATGCAGCGAGCGGCGGAGCATACCGATACCGCCCGCAAGGAGAATCGGAACCCAATCACGCACACCGGTCCGACGCCGACCGATGTCGCCGCGTTCGTAGAGCGCGCGGCTGGCGGCACGGCGAATCTTGCCGCTCGAGGTCTTGAGCACGCTATGCGGCGGTGCGAGCACGATGTCGTCGGGCGGTGTGCCGACCAGTTGCACGCTTAACTCCTGAATCTGCGCGCGCTGGCGCGCCTGCGTGGCGGAATCGGTGCTGCGCGTTTCGGCCACGACGATCAGTCGCTCCGTGCCGTTGTGCGCGTCACGACTGCCGAACACCGCGATGCAGCCCTTGCGGATCTCGGGCACAGCGCCGATTGCCTCTTCCAGCTCATGCGGGTAGATGTTGCGTCCGGCGCGAATGATTACGTCCTTCACGCGCCCGGTGATGAAGACTTCGCCGTCGGCCAAATAGGCGAGATCGCCGGAGTCGAGCCAGCCGTCGCGAATCAGCGCGCGCGTCGCCTCAGGATTTCGGTAGTAGCCGCGTGTGGCCGACGGACCGGCGAACTCGAGGCGACCTTCTTGTCGTTCGGCGAGCAGCGTATCAGTGTCGTCGACGATGCGTACCTGATAGCCGGGCAAGGGCTGCCCGCTCGAGACGAAGCGCAGCGCGTTGGCATCGTCTGGTGCCGCGGGCTGCGCGTGATGCGTGCGCATGAAGACATCACGTTGCACGCAGTCGATGCGTGGTCCGCGATCCAGGGGCGGGAATGCCAGGCCCAACGCGCATTCCGCCAGCCCATAGACCGGGGCCAGGGCCTCGCGGCGCAGGCCGTAGCGGGCAAAACGCTCATGGAAACGCTCGAGTGTGTCGGGGCTTACCGGTTCTGCGCCGTTGAAGGCGATCCGCCACGAACTGAGATCGAGCCCCTGCAATTTGGCATCGTCAACGCGCTTGAGGCAAAGCTCGTAGCCGAAGTTGGGTGCACCCGACAGTGTCGCGCGGTGGCGGTGGATGGCCCATAGCCAGCGTTCCGGGCGCGCCAAGAACGTGAGCGGCGACATCACGACGAGCGGTATGCCGAAGTACATGCTGCCAAGCCAGGCGCCAATCAGACCCATGTCATGATAGAGCGGCATCCAACTCACGAAGACATCACTGCTGGTGGCGCGAGCCGCCGCGCCCATTACCCGGATGTTGGCGAGTAGGTCCGCGTGCGTCAGCATCACGCCCTTCGGGTTACCGGTGCTGCCGGACGTGTACTGCAGTAGCGCGAGATCGCCGGCCGCAATGCGGGTGACCGCGGTGGCAGCGCCCCGTTGCGAAAGCTCCTCGACGGTTAGAATGGCCTTCAAGCTGGGCGCTTGCGCACGCAGCAGCGTTGCCAAAGGCTTGGCCTCAGCGACCGTAATGAGGATCGGCGTTTGCGCGTTGTCGAGTATGCGCGCGTGGCGCGTGATGTGCTCGCTGAGTTGCGCGCGACCGAGCGGCGGATAGATCGGCAGCGGCACACCGCCCGCCAGCAGCACGCCGAAGAAGCTGAAGAAGTACTCGCGACTGGTGGGCAGCATAATCGCCACCGGCGTGTGTGGCGCGAGGCCGTGGGCCGCGAGCCCGGCGGCCACGGCGGAGGCCTGGTCGCGCAATGTGGCGCAGCTGATGGCTTCTTCAACGTCGGCAGTCGTATTGAGAAAAATATGCGCGCGTTGCGGGGCGTGATCGGCGTACCAGTCGAGCACTTGAATGATCGTCGTGGCCGTGGTCGGGAGCGCGAGCGCGGTTGCCGGCTGAGCAGCGGGAGGCGGGGCGGTCGCCATCTCGATAGAAGGGCCGGCGTGCGTGATAACGGACAAGAGCTCGCGCGCGGTCTCGGCGCCAAGTACGGACTCCTCCGGGAGCGACGCGCCAAAATGGTGTTCAAGGCGCGCCAGAAGCTCCATGCGCCCGAGACTATCGATACCGAGATCGCGCGTCAGGCGCAGGTCGAGCGAGCCGAGCGCTCGACCGCCCAGCTGCGGATGCAACTCGGCGACCAGTGCTTGCAGTATCGTCAGGAGCCGTTGGGCCGTGGCGCTATCGTTGGAGACGTCGACTGCGCGCGGCCTGCTGGTCATGCCGGCCTCGCCATACGGCCGTCCACGAGTTCGCGGTAGAGATCGCGGTAAGCCGCGGCGCTGTGGCGCCAACTGTAGTCATGCTCCATACCGGCGCGTTGCAGGCTGCGCCAGACAGTGGGTTCGCGGTACAGGGCGAGCGCGCGCTTGACCGCCGCGCACAGGGCGTCAGCCTCTGGCGCGTCGAATACGACTCCATTGGCGCGCTGGTTTCGCAGGTTTTCGGAATTGCCGTCGATGACGGTATCCGCAAGGCCGCCGACGCGATGCACGATCGGCACGGTGCCATAGCGCAGACTATAGAGTTGATTGAGTCCGCAAGGCTCGAACCGCGAAGGCATGAGGAATATGTCGGCGCCGGCCTCGATGCGATGCGCGAGCGCTTCGTCGTAACCGATCACCGCCGCGATACGATCGGGTGCCTGCAGCGCGGCCGTGCGCAGGGCCTGCTCGAAGCGCGCCTCGCCGCTGCCCAGTACTGCTAATTGTAGCGGCAACCGCAATAGCTCGGGCAGCGCGTCGAGCAGGAGATCGATGCCTTTTTGCTCCACCAAGCGTCCGACCCAACCTATCAAAGGCAACGTCGATGCCGCGGGTAGTCCGAGCTGAATCTGTAGGGAGTGCTTGTTCGCTTTCTTGTCTTCGACGTGTTCGAAGGTAAAGGGCTGGACGAGATGCGGGTCGGTGGCGGGATTCCAGGTTTCGTGGTCGATGCCGTTTAAGATACCGCGCAGCACATCCGCACGTGCACCGAGCAACCCGTCCAATCCACAGCCGAACGCCGGCGTTTGGATTTCGTGCGCGTAGTTGGGGCTCACGGTCGTGATGCGGTCGGCGAAAGTAAGTCCACCTTTCATGAACGAGAGCAGGCTATAGAACTCCACCCCGCCGATCGACCACAAAGAGTCCGGCAGGTTCAAGCTGCGAAAAGTCTCGTACGGGAACAATCCTTGATAGGCGAGGTTATGGATGGTGAACACAGTCGCCGGTCGCACGGGCTGGGGCGCCAGTAGCGCCGGCACAAGGCCAGTTTGCCAATCATGGGCGTGGACGATCTCCGGTTGCCATGCCAACCCCACCCGGCCATTGGCGATCTGAACCGCCGCGCGCGCGAGCAATGCAAAGCGTTGCGCGTTGTCGGACCATGGGGTACCACTGGAATCAAGATAGGGATTGCCGGACCGGTCATAGGCCGCCGGCCAATCAAGCAGCCACAAACCGACGTGCGTGTCCGGCAATTGGCCTTCCAGCACTCCGGCGGTCACGCCCATTTCGGGAATGGTGATTTCCGCGACGCGCTGCAATCTTCCGGCGTGTGCCAGGGCAGCGCGGTAGGCAGGCATGAGTACTCGCACGTCAACACCGAGCGCACTGAGCGCCGGCGGAAGACTGCCGCAGACATCGCCCAGCCCGCCTGTCTTGATCAGCGGGTAGCACTCGGAGGTAACGAACAGGACCCGTGGCACGGAGGTTAGTTTCTGAAACGTGCCACTATCTGGTCAAGTATCGGGAACTGTTCCCTTTCTCAAGCATAGCAGCTACGTGTCGATGCGCGCTTCGTCTGATTTGACCCTCATCAAAGACGCACGCCTGGTCTGCGGCCAGCATTGACGGTGATAGACTTTGGGTGGCAAGTCCGAAATAAGCGAGCACCGCCACGGCAAGAGGTGCGCGTCAACAGGGAGAGGGTCAGCCATGAAGCCATTGCAGTCGCTACGCTACGTCAGCCGGCTGACGCGCGATACGCTCGCGTTGATACTCGCCGGCGGGCGCGGATCGCGCCTGCGGCATTTGACGATGTGGCGTGCCAAGCCTGCCGTGCCGTTCGGAGGGAAGTTCCGCGTCATCGATTTCCCCTTGTCCAATTGCATCAACTCGGGCATCCGGCGCATCGGCGTGCTGACGCAGTACAAGGCGCATTCTCTCATTCAGCACGTGCAGAAGGGATGGGGTTTTCTGCGTGGCGAGTTCGGCGAGTTCGTCGAGTTGCTCCCGGCGCAGCAGCGCGTGGAGACTTCCTGGTATCTGGGTACGGCTGACGCGGTTTTTCAGAATATTGACATCATCCGCAATCATAACCCGCACTACGTCCTTATCCTGGCGGGCGATCATATCTACAAGATGGACTACGGGCCGATGCTCGCCCATCACGTCGAGACCAACGCAGACATGACGGTCGGCTGCATCGAGGTTGACCCCGAGAGCGCCAAGGCCTTCGGTGTTATGACCGTCGACCCGGAAAATCGCGTGATCGAATTCAACGAGAAGCCCGAGGCCCCCAAGAGCATTCCCGGGCGGCCGGGTGTCGTGCTGGCGTCGATGGGCATTTACGTGTTCAACACCGAATTCCTGTACGAGCAGCTGATCAGGGATGCCGACACGCGCGACTCGGGGCACGATTTCGGACGCGACATCATTCCGCGCATTATCAAATCGTATCGCGTAATGGCCTATGCCTTTCGCGATCCCGAAACGGGACGCCAGGGGTACTGGCGCGACGTTGGTACGGTGGATGCCTATTGGCAAGCCAACATCGAGCTGGTCGAGGTCACCCCTGAACTCAACATGTACGACAAGCATTGGCCGATTTGGACCTATCAGGAGCAGTTACCGTCAGCCAAGTTCGTATTCGACGAGGACGGCCGGCGCGGCATGGCCGTGGGTTCAATGGTCTCGGGTGGATGCATCATTTCGGGATCACTGGTGCGCCATTCGCTGCTGTTTTCCAATGTGCGTGTTGAGTCGTTTTGCCGCATCGAAGACTCGGTCATATTGCCCGACGTAGAAATTGCGCAACATTGCCAGTTAAAGAAGGTGGTGATCGAAAGAGGTTGCCATATTCCGGAAGGCACCGTGATCGGCGAGGACCATCAGGCGGACGGCAAGCGTTTTTTCGTTTCGCCCCGGGGCGTGGTGTTGGTGACGCCGGAGATGCTGGGTCAGGAACTGCACCATTCCCGTTGAGGTCGTCGAAAGCGCGCGGCACGAGGATCGGAGGTGGAGTCTACTGCCAACATAAAGGCTGAAAACCGTCTTAACGTGGTGCTCGCTTGGCACATGCACCAGCCGCAGTACCGGGATCTGATCAGCCAGGAATATGCGTTGCCGTGGACCTATCTGCACGCGATCAAGGACTACGTCGACATGGCCGCGCACCTCGAGGCACATCCGGCTGCGCGCGCCGTGGTGAATTTCGCGCCGCTGTTGCTCGAACAGATAGCCGACTACGCACGCCAGGTTGACGGCTTTCTGCACAACGGACTGGCCATTCGCGATCCAGTGTTGGCGGCGTTGGCGCGCGCGACGCAGCCGAGCGAACCCGAAGGGCGACTCGCGCTGATCAAGGCCTATGTGCGCGCCAACGAGAAGCGCCAGATCAATCGTTTTCCCGCCTATCGCCGCTTGGCGGATTTTGCACACTGGGTGATCGCGCATCCCGACGTCCTACCGTACGTCGGTGATCAGTTCATCGCGGATCTCGTGGTGTGGTTTCATTTGGTCTGGTTGGGTGAGACCGTGCGTCGCAGTGACGTGCGCGTCCGCAGTCTGACGGACAAGGGCGCGGAGTTCAGCTTGCATGATCGACGCGAGTTGCTGTCGCTGATCGGCGAAATTCTCACCGGCCTGATCGGACGTTACCGACGGCTCGCGGAAATCGGGCAGATCGAGCTTTCCGTTACCCCTTATGCCCATCCCATCGGGCCCTTGTTGCTCGACTTCGACAGTGCGCGTGAGGCGATGCCGAACGTCGAGTTGCCATTGCTTGCAAAGTATCCGGACGGCGAGACGCGCACGCGTTGGCACATACGCGAAGGTGTCGCGACGTTCGAGCGGTATTTCGGTTTCCGGCCGATCGGATGCTGGCCGGCGGAGGGCGGCGTAAGCGCGGGGTATCTGCGGCTGTTGGCCGAGTCCGGGTTCCGGTGGGCGGCGACCGGCGAAGGCGTGCTACGCAACAGCTTGACCAAGGCCGGGGGCGCGCCGCAGGCGCGCAAGGAGGACTGGCTTTATTCGCCCTACGATGTCGCCAACTCCGGGACTGCCTGCTTCTTTCGTGACGATGGCATGTCTGACCGCATCGGTTTTGTGTTCGCGGACTGGCATGCGGATGACGCCGCGGCCAACTTGATGCACGAGCTCGCGCGAATCGCCGAGACCTGCCGCGACCGTCCTGACCGCGTGGTGTCGATCATCTTGGACGGCGAGAACGCCTGGGAGCACTATCCCGAGAACGCTTACTATTTTCTCGACGCGCTGTATCGCGATCTCGCCAACCATCCGCGCCTGCGCTTGACGACGTTCTCCGAGTATCTGGCGACGCATGCACCGGAGCCTTTGCCAGTCATGGTTGCCGGTAGCTGGGTCTACGGGACCTTTTCCACCTGGATCGGCGAGGCCGGTAAGAACCGCGGCTGGGACATGTTGGGCGACGCCAAGCGCGCCTTCGACTTGGTAGCCGGATCGCTTGAGCCTGCCCAACGTGAGGCCGCCGAGCAGCAGCTCGCGGTGTGCGAGGGTTCGGATTGGTTTTGGTGGTTTGGTGACCACAACCCGGCCGCGACGGTGGCGGATTTCGAGCATCTCTTTCGCCAGCACTTGAACAATCTCTACCAACTGCTCGGGCGCGAGCCGCCGGAGTACCTGACGCAGGTCTTCACGCGCGGCGGCGGTGAGCCGTTGCACGGCGGGACCATGCTACCGGGAACGGCAGCATGACGCTTAGTGGTCCGGATTGGGATGGCCGGCTGCGGCGGCCAGCCAAGCGGTACGCTACTGCTTGGAAACGATGAAGCCTAAGAAAGCCAAGTTCAAACCCGTGTTGGACCGACGACGTTCGGGCGTCTTGCTGCACCCCACATCGTTGCCTAGCGGCAGCTTTGGTGGTGACGCATTTCGCTTTATCGATTTCCTGGTGGTGGCAGGGTTCAGCGTTTGGCAAACCTTACCGCTTGGCCCGACGCACGCGGATCGCTCACCATATCATTGCCTGTCAGCTCATGCGCTCAACCCGATGCTCATGGCCACCGAGCGTCTGGTCGAATGGCGCTGGCTGTCGGCAGAGGCGCTCGGCGCGCACGCGCAGCCCGACGCTGCCTTGCAGGCTGCACGGGCGGCGCTCAGACAGCATGCCGATTGGTCGCTATTCAACGCGTTCTGCGAGGCGCAGAGCTATTGGTTGAACGACTACGCGTTGTACACCGTGTTGCGAATGGAACAAGCCAACCTGCCGTGGTGGGACTGGCCGTCGCCGCTACGCGACCGGGAGCGTGAGGCGCTGGAGGCGGCGCGCAGTCGGTTGGCCGACCAAATCGAGCGCGCCAGCTTTGAACAGTACGTGCTCGATCGGCAGT
>CP070641.1:244850-254332 GCA_020354085.1 Pseudomonadota bacterium | reverse complement strand
AGGAGATGGGGAGTCTGCTGCGGTCGCCATTTCTCGGCGGCGCGTCTGCCGAATGGTCGCGGCGTGCGCTGCTCGACGTCGCGTTCCGGCACGGTGAACCCTCGCTAGGAATCAACAGCCTGCTACGCCTTACGCAGGATAAGGACAAAGACGGCTGCGAGCGCGCCCATGCCGCGCCGTTTCTGGCAGGGCGGCTCAAGCAGTGGCGCGGGTTGCTCGATTCGTTCGCAAGATATCAGCGCCCGAGCGCCTGGGCGGAGGGATTCGCGCGCAGTCTCATGATACTCGGTTGGCCGGGCGATCGGCCGCTCGACAGCAATGAATACCAGACCGTCGAGGCGTGGCGAGAAATCCTCTCCGTGTTCTCGTCGCTGGATCACGTCGGCGATCGTATGGACTACGTGGAAGCACTTTCAATGCTCCGGCGCCTGGCCGCCGAGCGCGTGTTTCAGCCGAAATCGCCAGAAGTCCCGATTCAGATTATGGGGCTACTCGATGCAGTGGGCCTAGAGTTCGACTGCCTATGGGTCACGGGGCTGCATGACGCCGTGTGGCCCGGCAGTCCGCGGCCGAACCCTTTCATTGCCATCGAACTGCAGCGTCAGTACGGCTTGCCGCATGCCTCTGCGGGGCGCGAGCTCGAGTTTGCACGTCGGTTGACGGGATTGCTGTTCGCGAGCGCGCCGCAAGTCATCGTCAGCCATCCGCGGCGAAACGATGACGAAGATCTGCGACCCAGCCCACTTATCGGACACCTGCCGGCTACGCAACCTGAGGCGCGGGACACGGTCGGCGCCCTGCAGCGGCGCGTGTATGAATTACGACCGCGGCTCGAGCAGATTGCGGATGAGTACGCACCGGCGTTGCCGGCGGGAATCGAGATGCGTCTAGGGACCGGCGTCTTCAAGGATCAAGCCGCCTGTCCGTTCCGTGCATTCGCGCGTGCGCGCCTCGGTGCGCGCGCCCTCAAGGCGCCTGAGCCCGGCCTCGACGCGCTCGAGCGCGGTACGTTGTTGCATAGCGTGCTGAAGAATTTTTGGGGATCGCTGAGGTCCCACGCCAGACTGCGTGCCTTGTCGGACGAAGCACTGCATGGCGCGATCCGCGTGGCCGTGGGCGATGCCGTCACCGATTTTGCACGTCATCGTTCACAGACATTCACGGCGCGTTTCACTGCGCTTGAGCGCGCACGGCTCGAACGGCTAGCGCTCGACTGGCTGGCGCTCGAAAAGCAGCGTGCGCCGTTTACCGTGATTCTTCCGGAGCAGGATCAATCGACCAGCCTGGGCGGGCTGACCATAAAGATCGTGCCAGACCGCGTCGATGAGCTCGAAGACGGCGCACGTATGGTGGTCGACTACAAGACCGGCACTCCGAAGCTGAGCCAGTGGTTTGGCGATCGCCCCGATGAGCCGCAGCTTCCGATCTATGCGCTGGCGCAGAACAACGTCGCCGCCGTGGCATTTGCCCAGGTGCGCAAGGACGATTCGCGCTTCCTCGGCATCGCGGCACAGGATGGCCTTGCGCCCAATGTGAGACCCGTCGCCGACTCGCGCGAGGCGGCGGCGTTCGAATCCTGGACGGCATTGCTTGGCGAGTGGCGGCGCGTTATCGAGGCGCTCGGCTCGGCATTCCGCGAAGGCGAGGCGCGCGCCGACCCGAAGTATGGCTATCAAACCTGCGAATACTGCGACCTCGCACCACTTTGCCGGATTCGCGAACGGGACGAGACATCGTTGGTGGAGTCGGGGGACGCGACATGAGCACGACCGGGCGCATTGCCGATGCCGCCGCGCGGCGCCGCGCGCTCATGCCCGAGCGGTCATTCATCGTTCAAGCGCCCGCCGGTTCCGGCAAGACCATGCTCTTGACTCAACGCTACCTGCGCCTGCTGGCGTGCGTGGATCATCCGGAAGAAATCGTGGCGATTACTTTCTCGCGCAAGGCGGCCAACGAAATGCGCAACCGCGTCCTAGAAGCTCTGACGAACGCCACCGGCCCGCGCCCAGAGACGCCGAATGAGGCGGTCACGTGGGAGCTGGCGCGTGCCGCCTTAACGCGCGACGCGCGGCAGGAATGGAGCTTGATCGCGAACCCCCAGCGGCTTCGCGTGAGCACCATCGATGCGTTCTGCGCCGGGTTGGCGCGTCAAATGCCAACGCTCTCGCGCTTGGGCGCACCGCCGGCGATCGCCGAGGATGCCGACGTGCTCTATCGCGAGGCGGCGCGCGAGCTGATCGCACGATTTGAGTCGGACGAGAAGATCAGTCCCGCGATCGAACGGCTCCTGCAACACCTCGACAACGACCTGCCCAAAGTTGAAGACTTGATCGCCAAGATGCTGGCGCGGCGCGACCAGTGGATGCGGCATCTTGGCAGCGGCGCGCAACCACCGCGGCGGGAGACGCTCGAGGCGGCGCTAAGGCATGTAATCGAGAGCGCGCTCGCGGCCACGCGTTCGGCGTTTCCGGCGAGCGAGGCGCCAGCGCTGATCGCGCTTGTGCGTTTCGCCGCAGAAAATCTGCGCGCCGCGGGTACGTCGTCAGAGATCCTTGCCTGCGTCGATCTGCAAGAGATCCCTGGCGCCACAGCGGAAGATCTGGCGGCGTGGCGTGGGCTTTGGACCTTGCTGGTCGCACCCAGCAGCGGCGACTGGCGCAAAGTCGGCAGTGCCAATATCGGATTTCCTGCGCCGAGTGGTGCGGCAAATGCCGCGGAAAAAGCGCGTCGCACGGACGCGAAGGATCGATTCAAGGGCCTGCTGGAAAGGCTTAGCGCATATCCTTTCTTGCGCGAGCATCTCGCCAGCGTGGCGAATCTTCCGCCGCCGCAGTACGACGATGGCCAGTGGCAGGTGGTGGAGGCGCTCTGTCAGCTCCTGCCACTCGCTGTGGCCGAGCTCTGGATCGTGTTTCAACAACGCGCACAGGTCGATTTCACGGAGGTGTCCTGGAGCGCTTTGCGCGCGCTGGGAACGCGCGACGAGCCGACCGATCTCGCATTAGCGCTGGATTACCGCATTCGGCATGTGCTGATCGACGAGTTCCAGGATACCTCACTCAGTCAGTATGAACTCTTGGCATTGCTGACTGCCGGCTGGACCCCGGAGGATGGACGCACGCTGTTCGTGGTAGGTGACCCGATGCAATCCATTTACCGCTTCCGCCAGGCCGAAGTCGGCCTGTTCCTGCGTGCCTGGCACCGTGGTATCGGGAATGTCTCACTCGAGCCGTTGTGCCTCACCGTTAACTTCCGCTCGCAGAAAGGGATCGTGGAGTGGGTGAATGAAACATTTGCCCGGGCGTTTCCGGCAGAGGAAGACGTCGGCACGGGAGCGGTCACCTACTCTTCGGCGGCGGCCTACCACCCGGCTCATCCAACCCCGGCGGTAACGGTACATCCGACCCTCGGGCGCAACGACGAAGACGAGGCCGGGCGTGTGGTTGATCTGGTGAAAGAGGCGATGGCGGATCCGACACAGAAAACCATCGCCATCCTCGTGCGCTCACGCGGGCACCTCGTCGCGATCGCGCCGCGCCTTCGGCGTGAGGCCTTGCCCTTTCGTGCAGTCGATATTGAAGCGCTCGGGCATCGTAGCGTTGTGCAGGATCTGTTAGCGCTCACGCGTGCGCTTGTTCATCCGGGCGATCGGCTTTCCTGGTTGGCGGCGCTGCGCGCGCCGTGGTGCGGACTCACGCTTGCGGATCTGGAAGCGCTCGCGGGCGGTGATCAAATGGCAGTGGTGTGGGAACTGATGCAGGACTCCCGGCGTCGCGCGCGCTTGAGCGCGGATGGGCAAGCGCGGTTGGCACACATTCGATCCGTGTTGGCAGAGTGCTTGTCCCACCAGCGTCGCCGGCCGCTGCGACGTCTCGTAGAAGGGGCGTGGATCGCCCTGGGAGGCCCGGCCTGCGTGGTGGATGCAACCGATCTCGCGGATGCGCAGACTTATCTCGATTTGCTCGAGCAGTTGGACGTGGGCGGCGACCTCATGGAGCTCGACGTCTTGTCCGAACGAGTGGAGGAGCTATTCGCGCTGCCCAACGTGGAGGCGTCGTCGCGGCTTCAGCTCATGACCATCCACAAGGCCAAGGGATTGCAGTTTCACACCGTAATCATTCCGGGCCTCGGACGACGGCCGCAGTCCAGCGAACCGCCGCTGCTCGCGTGGGCGGAGCGACCAAACGAACGCACGCGAGAGGCGGACCTGCTGCTGGCACCGATCAGAGCGAGCGGGAAAAGTGCCGATTCGATCTACTCGTTCCTGCGGCGATTTGACGACGAGAAGGGTTATCACGAAAGTGGGCGCCTGCTGTATGTTGCGGCCACGCGCGCGATCGATCGGCTCCACTTCCTCGGACATGTGGCCGTGAGCGAAAGCAGTGGCGCACGGGAATTGGCAGCGCCACCCGCATCTTCGTTGTTGCATCATCTCTGGGAGAGCGTGCGGCCGGAGTTCGAGCGGGCATTGGGCAAGATGGTTGGCGATGAAGCTGCTGACGGCGCACGAGAGGCAATGGCGAATCCGCCGCGTAGTCTACTGAGTAGATTACCGTGCGATTGGCAATTGCCCGCTATCCCAGCGGACATAGCCTGGGCTAAAGGCGAAACTGTCATCGAGGCGGCGGCATCGCTGCCGCTGGTGGAATTCGAGTGGGCGCGCGAGATCATTCGCCATGTCGGTATCGTCGTGCACTGGGTCCTCCAGCAGGTTGCGTGTCAAGGTCTCGAGAACTGGAAGCTGAATCACGCTGGCAAGCTGCGGCCGTTGTTGATGAGGCGGTTAGCAGAGGAGGGTGTGCCGCCGGCACAGATCGAGACAGCGGTCGCGCGCACTGAGGCGGCGCTGACGCGAACTCTTTCGGACGCACGCGGACGCTGGATCCTGCATGCAGGGCACACAGACGCGCATGGTGAATACGCGCTTAGCGGCGTTGTTGACGGCGAGTTCGTGAATGTGATTCTCGATCGAACGTTTGTCGATGAGAACGGTGTGCGTTGGGTCATCGACTACAAAGCGAGCGCCCACGAGGGTGGCGGATTGGAGGAGTTCTTGGACCGGGAGCGGGAGCGCTACGCGCCGCAGCTCGAGCGTTATGCGTTGTTGATGGGGCAGATTGACTCTAGGCCGATCCGTGTTGGGCTCTATTTCCCTCTGTTGGGCGGCTGGCGGGAGTGGGCGCCACGCATGTCGCGGTCAGTAACCTTACCTGCCTGACCCGTGCGTATCCAATTGCGCCAAGTCTGTGCTGGGAAACGGGGAGTGTGCACGAAACCTGTCGGGTCGCGTGAGTTTCTTAGACGGGGCGCGGCAACCCGTGTCGGGCCCAGCAGACTTGGCGCTTACTCACTATCAAGCAGCGGGGCGGGATGGTTGGAGTGCTCTCGTGCCCAACCAACACGGAACGAGACAACAAGTTAAGCCAGCGGCCAAGTTACACCGTCAGCGTTCAAGATATTTGAGCTTGTCCGGCTTGTCTTCCCATTCCGCGGCATCCGGGGGTGCGGGTTTGCGTTCCGTGATCACCGGCCAGGCCTTGGCCAGCTCCGCGTTGAGCGCGGTATAGTTTTTCATCTCATCCGGCACATCATCTTCGGCGAAGATCGCGTTGACCGGACACTCTGGCACGCACAAGGTGCAATCGATGCACTCATCGGGGTCGATTACCAGGAAATTGGGGCCCTCGTGAAAACAGTCGACGGGGCATACTTCAACGCAATCGGTGTACTTGCAGCGGATGCAGTTCTCCGTAACTACGTATGTCATGCAGCGGATTCCTTGGGGTCGCGCGCGAAAATCGCGATGATACACGCTCACGTGTTTGCGAGGAATTACAAGACCTTGCGCCGCATGCCGACCATGGTCCGCCGGAACGACCGCGCTAGATCTGCGGGGCGTCCTGAATCGACAGCAGACAGCGATCGCCGCCCATCCGCAGAATCTTGTGCTGCCACGCCGTCATGCTTTAATAATACCGTAAGTCGTTAACTTAATCGTCTGATCAGCAAGCACAATCTGGCGATGTTAGCTGTACTAGTGAAAGCATGACTGGTTTCGTTCTATCCGTGCCTGAAAAGCGGGTGTCCGCCTGGTTCGCGGAAACCGACCCGCGTTACGCGCGCGCGTGGTTGGATTCCCTGCCGCTGGCCGATACCACCGAATCGGCGCGGGAAATCTACCGCGCTGCGTATACCATCAATCGGCAGGATCTCGACCCCCAGCAGCGCTTCGAGCTGATGGATCTGTACGGGCCAGTGGTCGACACGCTTTGTAATAGTCTGCAGGGTCATCTCACGCACGTGGCGCTTCCGCTCGCCCCGAAGAAGCGTCAAATCGCAGATCTGGTTCGCCACCTGCATACGGAAATGGCGTTCGGTTATAAGGCCTGTCTCAACAGTTTGGCGAGCGTGCGGCTACCGTGGACCCGCAGGCAGCTCGCGCTCAACGCCTCGGAGCGGGCGATGCGCTATTTGAGCGAAGTGCTGCTGCGATCGTATCTCGCCTACCTGCCTTATCCCGTCGACGTGTGGCGAGAGATCCACACGCTTTTTCGTTATGCAATGGTGCATGGACGCGAAAACGAACCGGTCAACGGTGGACATTCCCAGGCGCCGGCGCTGACGATACGCGCGCGCTACCTCCAGGCAGTCTTGCTTGGACTGACCAGCCCGTATCAGCTCGGCCATGGTGAATGCGGGTTAATACAACAGTTCTTGTCGCGGTGGGCGGAGTTGGCACAGCTCCAGACCAATCTCGATGTCCGTAATCCGGTTGGTTACTTTCTGGTCGATCTCAACGCCGACGCGCCGGCCACGCCATTTCCGCGTGGAGCGCAGCTTTCGGAAAGCGAACATCTGTTGACCCTCAACACGATTGAGTTGGTACGCCAGATCCACACGTTTGTCTCGCGTCTTCAAAGAGGCGAATCAGCACATTCGTTGGAGCTTGGTCTCGAATGCCTCGACTCGGCGTGTATTGATCTCATGCGGCGCCTGGTGCGTGCTTGGGCGTTGGTGCCGCGGCGTCAGCACTCGCGCCTAAAGCGGCAAGGCTCGGTCTTCCTGTGTGTCGGGCTGAATGCGCTGCGTTTTTTCTCCAACGGACAGCGGCCCTTTCGCCTGCCGGAGAGCATGAACCGCGGTGCCGATGCCGACAAGCCGTTAGCCGTCCCGGACCTCGAGTCAACCAACAGCGCGGACGGCGACGACAAGAATGAGATGTATATCGCGCTCGATGAACCCGGTGCGATTCGCGCGGAGAACGTCGCCGGCGCCGGCAGCGTCGTGCCGGTCTCGATGCCGCCGAGCGAGACTTGTCGCGCTGACCGTTGGCAGGTGTGTGACGTCAGCCCGCGGGGATTGTTGTTGTCACGCACCGGTGAAGCACTCAATCATGTGCGTGTCGGTGATTTGCTCGGGGTACAACGTAGCGCCGATGCTGCGCACTGGAGTGTAGGGGTGGTTCGTTGGATGAAGAGCCCGGACCCAGCCAGCTTGGAGCTTGGCGTTGAATTGCTGGCGCCGCACGCCGTTCCGGCGGCGCTATGGCCCGTCGATGGTCAGGCAATTCATGAGATCGCGACGATCGCTCTGTCGCTTCCGGCGATCCAGGCGATGCACAAGCCCGCGACGCTGCTCCTCAGCCGCGGCTTGTTTCAGCCGGATCGCGACTTTTATCTTTACGACGGCAGTAGCGCGCCGCGACGGATTCGGTTGCTGAAGCAGCTAGAACGAGCCGGTACTTACGAGCAGGTTCTCTTCGCCGCCGCAGCGGAACACTGAGGCACGCTTCAACGAGCCAACTCCGCCGGTAGGTGGGGACGGATGCGTCGCACCATCTCTTCGTAAATCTTGGGGTTGCCGGCGAGCACATTGCCGGTGGTGAGAAAATCCGGTCCGCCGGCGAAGTCACTGACCAGGCCACCGGCTTCTTGAATGAGTAGCGCGCCGGCAGCCATATCCCACGGGCTTAAGCCGAACTCCCAGAAACCGTCGAAACGGCCGCAGGCCACATGCGCGAGATCCAGCGCGGCCGAGCCGGCACGCCGTATGCCGCTGCACGCTGTCAGCAGCGGCCGCAGGGTGTTGATCCATACCTCCAAGTGTTCGGTGGATCGAAACGGAAAACCGGTGCCGAGCAACGCCAGCCCCAAATCGTGCACGCGGCTCACGCGAATGCGACGATCGTTAAGCTGCGCACCCTGACCGCGACTGGCCGTGAATAACTCATTCTTGTGTGGATCGAGTACCACCGCCTGTTCAAGTCGGCCTTTGTGCTGTAAAGCAATAGAAACCGCGAACTGCGGATAACCGTGCAAGAAATTCGTTGTGCCGTCGAGTGGGTCGATGATCCAGAGGTACTCATTGCCCTGCTGTGCGCCGGTTTCCTCGGCCAACACGGCGTGATTCGGGTAGGCCGTACGCAAGATATGGAGTATTTCAGCCTCGGCCTGGCGATCGACTTCGCTGACGAAGTCCTTGCTACCCTTGTTCTCCACGGTCAGCCGCTCGAGCCGATCGAGGTGGCGCATAATAACGTTGCCGGCGCGACGCGCGGCCTTCACCGCGGTGTTCAGCATCGGGTGCATAGGATCCGGCAACTTGTAAAAGGTCGAAAAGCGGCGCGCATTGTAACGAGCGCCTGCGCGTGAGGCAAAATAGCAAGGGCATGACGCTGGCAAACGTTCGCGTGGTACTGGTTCGCACGACGCATCCCGGTAATGTCGGGGCGACGGCGCGCGCCATGAAGACCATGGGGCTTGGCGCGCTGACACTGATCGCGCCCGAGCAGTTTCCAAGCAAGCTTGCGACCGATATGGCAGCCGGCGCCGATGATGTGTTGGCCCAGGCACGCGTCTGCGCGACCCTGGAGGACGCGATTGCCGATTGCGTATGCGTAATCGGTACCAGCGCACGGATGCGGCGCATCGCCTGGCCGATGTTGACCCCTAAGCAATGCGCAAAACACCTTCTGGCCGAGGCTGCCGGTGGAACAGTTGCGCTCATGTTTGGTCAGGAGCGTACGGGGCTGACCAATGCCGAGCTTGAACGTTGTCAGTATGTGGTGGAAATCCCCGCTAACCCGGCGTATCCATCCCTAAATCTGGCGAGCGCGGTACAAATCATGGCCTACGAACTTTACACCGCGAGCCTTGCGGGTGGAGCGCATGCCGCACCGCCAACGGCAGAGCATGGTCCCGCCAGCGCCGAGGATATGGAGCGGCTATTCGAGCATTTGGAATCGGTGCTTATCGAGATCGGATTTCTTGATCCGGCCAATCCACGCCTACTAATGCGGCGGTTGGTTCGCCTGTTTAACCGTGCCCAGCTGGATGTGAACGACTACAACATCCTGCGTGGCATCCTGACGGCCGTGCAGGAGTCTCGCGGTCCAAAAAGTTGATAGAATGACTCGACTACTTTCGTGACGGCGTGAGGATATGTTGCAGCGTTTGAGTGAATATTTACAAAGCGTGTATGCA
>CP070641.1:235190-244750 GCA_020354085.1 Pseudomonadota bacterium | reverse complement strand
GTCGAAGCCTGCGCCGGCGGGCGCCACGTCCAACCCGAGCTGAGCGTCTTCGCATGACCGAGGCGACTGCGCAGGCGACGCCGTCGCAGGTCGCGGCGGTCTTCGATCTGGTCGCGCCCGGCTACGATCAGGAGGCGCTGCGCTTCTTCCCCTTCATCGCCGATCGGCTGATCGCACAGCTGCGACCTGCCGCTGGCGACAAGTTGCTCGACGTCGCGTGTGGGACGGGGGCGGTCGCGATCGCGGCTGCGCAAGCGGTGGGACCGGGTGGCCGTGTCACCGCCATTGATCTCTCAGAGGGCATGTTGGCACGCCTGCAGGCGAAGCTCACCAAGTTCGGTGTCGCCAATGTCGATTTGCATGTTATGGACGGCGGCGCCCTCGAATTTCGTCGCGACTACTTCAATCACGTTGTTTCATCCTTCGGCCTGTTCTTCTTGTCCGACATGTCAAGCGCGCTTGCGCAGTGGCGACGCGTGACGCGCCCCGGGGGGACCGTGATGTTCACCAGTTTCGCGCCGCTGGCCTTCACACCCATGATCGACTTGCTGCGCGCACGCCTCGTCGACGCTGGCGTCGACATGCCGCCGCAAGAACTAGCAGACTCGAACGAATGCCAGGCGCTCATGACGGCAGCCGGTCTGATGGATGTCAATGTCAAAACCGAGCAAATGGGGTACCACCTGCGCAACGAGCTCGAATGGTGGGAAATCGTGTGGCACAGCGCCTTACGCGGTCCATGCGAGCGTCTTGCGCCGGCTCAGCTTGAGGAGGTACGCGTAGCACATCTCGAAGAGGTCGCGTGCCTTAGAACCGACAAGGGCTTGTGGCTGAACGTCGAGACGCATTTCGTGCGTGGTCGTAAGCCTGCGTAAAACGCTCAACCATTCGGAGCCATCGCCACGCCTTGCGAATACTCACTTCGCCGCCATTAACGGTATGATTTCAGTGATTCGATCGGTGGCGCCGGTTGGTTTGCGTAGTCAAGGTGGCAACGATGAGAACGACGAAAAACAGCGCAGCAGTGGATGCCAAGGTAGTCGAACGGGGCTTCGCCGCGTGTCGTTGTTGCCGGTTGTCGCCGCTGTGTCAGCTGGCGAGTGAACACGGTACGAGCGGGAGCATCGTGTGTCGCGGTCGACGGCTGCGACGCGGCGAGGTGTTGTTTCGTGAGGGCGACGCATTCGAGGCCCTGTTCGCGGTTTGCTCAGGGTCGATCAAGACCGTGGCGCACGACGCGCGCGCCGCATCGCAAGCGATCGGTTTTTTCATTCCGGGCGAATTGGTCGGCATCAGCGGATTGACCGCGCGGCGTCACACTTCCGACGCCATTGCACTCGAAGCGACCGAGATCACCGAAATCCCGTTTGGCACCGTGAGTGAGGCTATGGACTCTGTGCCTGCATTACGACGCATAGTGTTTCAAATCCTCGCCGAGCAACTCGCGCATGATGAATTACTGCTTCTGCCGCTCGTGGGCAAGAAGTCGGCGACGGAACGATTGGCGTCCTATCTTCTGGCGTTGGGTCAACGCTACGCCGCGCGCGGGTTCTCCAGCACCGAGTTTCCCCTCTCCATGTCGCGCAACGATCTCAGCAATCACTTGGGGCTTGCCAAAGAGACAGTTTGCCGGCTGCTCGCGCGCCTGTCCGAAGAAGGTTTGTTGTCGCTTGCGTCGCGGCGCGTGCGCATTCACGATCTCGCGCGTTTGACGGAATTGGCAGGCCAGCGTTACGCGGCCTGATTCGATCGGTGCAGGCGCGCGCGATGGGCACGCCGATTCTTATCCAGGCGTTTTCGTACATCCTGCCACGGCGACTCCCAGGGCAGGCCAGATGTGCACAGCGCACGACATAGTCGCAGCAATCCATCGACGTCACGTATATCCACGAATTCCGGTGCGGGACCGCGCGGTGTGATTGAGTCGGGCCCGCCTTCGTAGGCCTCGTTGTGATAGTTGCCGAGCGGTACCGAGACGCCGATGGCCGATAGACCATAGACTGTGGCTGCGGTCGCTTCACAAGTGCCGCCGTCCATGACGCGTCGTTGATGGGCGCCGGGCAGGGTTTTCAGCGCGACGTCCGACAGAATCTTCAAGGCATTTGGATCGAACACGGTTCGTCGATCTCCAAGGCGCACCACCGGACCCTTTCCGACCAGCGCGCCCGGCAAGGTGCGCGAGGTTTCGAGGCTCACGCATACCACTTTGCGCCGCGCGTGCGCGAGCCAACCGAGCTCGAAGTGCGCGAGCGCGCCCACGAAACCGACCTCCTCGGCGCGGGTGAGCAGTCCCAAGAACGGCGTGCTACCACGGCGCTGGCGAAATAGGGCAATCGCAGTCTCGACTGTCGCAAACACGCCAACGAGATCATCGGCGGCCTTCGTGTAGAGCCGATTACCGCTGCGCCAAACGGTCGACCGAAATGCGAACCCACCGTAGATGTCGGCGGCACGCAGAGAATCGGATAGGTCGCGATCAAGCCTGACTTCTGCGGTCGCCAGCGCGAGACCGGATTTGTGCAGCCGGCGCGGTTGCAGTTGACCTTGGCCGACGTAGCCTTGGTCGGTGGCCAGCCACACCTTGGTGCCGCGCAGCCTGCGAGTGGGCGAGCCGCCATGCCACTCCACGCTCAACCGTCGCTTTGACAACCACCGTACACCATGGAAGCCGGGATGGTCCATGTGCGCGATGAACAAGCGCAGTGGTTCGCGCGCCTGCTTGCGTACGAGCTTGCGGTAGGCCGCGGCGGAGGAAATGCCGACGACGAGGTTGCCATCCGGATCAAAGAAGTTTGGCACTCGTGCCTGCGCCAATCGTCGCCGAACCCAATCGGCAACGTGCTGTTCGCGGAATGGTGCCGTCGGCAGGGCAAGCACGTCCTGCAGGTACTTAAGCTGACGCTTATTCATGGCGCGCGACTATATGACGACGGGCTGGGCAGGACAATCGAGCAAGCGTATGACGTGCGTCAAGGCACGCTGCTTGAAAAAGTGCTTTGGTGATGCTTGTAACGAATGTCGTACGTAGGAGGTCTACCATGACGGCACTGACTATTGTCATCATGTTGGCGGTTGTGGCGACAGCGGCGGTTTTGGTGATGGGCATCGGTTCGATGGCGCATGGCGGCAAGTTTGATGCCGAACATAGCCATCAGCTGATGTTTGCCCGTGTCGGGTTGCAGGGTGTGGCCTTGTTGTTGGTCGTGATTGCCCTGTTGATGTCATTCTCTTAGTCGTCGGTTTGTAGTTGTTGCTTCTGCCCTCACGGCGCATCGGGTTTCGCCCCGATGCGCCTGTCCGTCCGCAGTTTCTTTCGAGGTAGTCAGGTCCGGCGCAGCGGTTGCCGGTGGTGAGCCGGCGTGGTAGCGTGCCGCGCCCGAAATCCGTCGCGCGCCCTGCATGACCACCGCACTGATCTTCGAGACCAACGAATCAGACTTTGAATTGAAGGTGCTGGAGGCGTCGCGCGAACGCCCCGTGCTGGTCGATTTCTGGGCGGAATGGTGTCCGCCTTGTCACGCGCTCACGCCGGTCCTCGAGCGGGTGACGGTTTCCTACCGTGGCGATGTGTTGCTTGCCAAGGTCGAGGCGGATGAAAACATGCGGCTCGCCGGACGCTACCAGCTGCGGGGATTTCCCACCGTTATCCTGTTCTATCGGGGCAGCGAAGTTTCGCGTTTCAGTGGAGCCAAGCCCGAACCCTTCGTGCGCGATTTCATCGAAGATGCGCTACCGCTCACGGAGCCTTCGCTCGACGAGACCTGAGTTCAGCGTTTCAATGGCTCGGGGCGCTTTCGCCATTATCAAAGGCGTTGGCGGCTCATCGCAACGAGTTGCAGCGCTTTCCATCACGCTGTGGCTTAGCGCGTCGGCCTGCGCCAAGCGTGCGCCGCGATCCGGCCGAGCCCTAATCCGCATCGATGCGGCGCGCACCGGCGAAGTGTTTGCGCCAGTAGGGATCAGAGAAGCGCACAACGTGAACGCTCTTGCCATTCGACGGCGAGTGCACGAATTCCCCGTTGCCGAGATAGATGCCGACATGCGAGGCGCGTTTGCCCTCTTGATTGAAGAACAGAAGGTCGCCGCGCCGGATGCGATCGGACGTGATGGCGTAGCCAATACGGCGCTGATCGTCGGTGCTACGCGGTAGACGTACGCCAACGCGTGCGAAACTGTACTGCACCAACCCACTGCAATCGAAGCCGCGTGGTGAGTTGCCGCCGTATCGATACGGGCGCCCCACCTGCGCGACCGCGACGTCGGCCGCGCTGCTGATCGTTTCTGGTGGCGGCCGGTCGATTGGTTTGTGACTACAGGCTATAAGCCCCGCACCCGTGAGAAATAACAACAGTGTCGTGCTTGTCGTACGCAGCATGGCTCGAGTAGTCAAATTCCCACCGTGCGTAACCCGGTAATCGGTTCGCTTTGCGCCCACATCGAATCAAAGCGCTCGGCGAGGAGGGCGGCGCTGCGCCGGTCGCGAGAATCGACGATGAACAGGGCACGGGTTGTGTCCTCCTGGTGCACATAGCCGCTACGGTCTGTCACTAGGAACACCTCACGCAGACCGCGGTGGGACTCGCCCACTTCGCGCATATCTACGGAGTCACTGAAGCGACGCACCAGCGTCACCAACCTTTCGTTGTCGTGCATAACTTGTGCGCTATCTTCAACCAAGATGCGCACGCGATTGTGCTGATGGCGCGCGGCGAAATGGGCGAGCGCGCCGGATAGTCCGGCATCACTAAACAGGCGCGCCTCGAGCTCCGCTCCGAACAGCACGATGTCATGCTTGGCGGCGTCGACCAGCGTCGCAAGTCGATCGCCTACTTGGGAGGGATCGGACAGGATCTCCCGCGGACGCGAGGACGTTGCAGCAAGATCGGCGGTCGGCTCGGTCATTATGATCGGTAGTTCGACAGTTTGTCGCGGAAAGCCTGTCTATACTTGCCCCAGGCCTAAAGTGTAGTACATCGGGCCGCTCATCCATGAACCGGAGGACATCCATGAAGGAGCATGTTCAAGCCGCGCTGGCGATTGTGGCGGCCCTGTACTTCACTTGGTCAGTTGCCTTTCTGGTCGCGCCGGAGGAGACGGCTCGTCTGCTCGCGGCCGGCGCCGCCCAATCGAGCGTTGTCGCCTTGCTGGCCGCGGCCTTGATGGGTTTGGCACTGTTGTTCTTGTTTGCTTCACACGAACCGCAGGAGACGGCGGTGCAGGCGAGCGCCGCGGCCTTGGCGGTATTGGCCCTCGTGGTGGGCTACCAAATGTTCATCGCGCGCGCCTTGCCGATGCATTGGCTGACGGTAGCGAGCTTGGCGATCAATCTCGCGGCCGCCGCCTATCTCTTTTTGTCGCGAATCGAAATGCCGGCGGTGCGAGATCGAGCGGTGCGCACGACGTCCGCCAGACGCAAACGCCGCCGCGCCTAGTTGTCTTTGAGACGCCCGATTGCCGCGGCCTGTTCTGCGGCATTGCCCGTATAGCTAGCCGGAGTCAGGGCGAGCAGCCGATTCTTGGCCTCGTCCGGGATAGTGAGGTCGCGGATGAACTCCTGTAGGGTCGCCTGTGTCATGCCGGCTTTGCCGCGGGTCAGTGTTTTAAGCTTTTCGTAGGGTTCGGGCACGCCATAGCGGCGCATGACGGTCTGCAACGCTTCGGCCAGGACTTCCCAGTTGGCGTTCAAGTCCTCTTCCAGTCGGGCGCGATTGACCTCAAGCTTGCCCAGGCCGCGCAGACAGGAGTCGTAGGCGAGCAAGCAATAACCGAAGCCGACGCCCAAATTACGCAGCACGGTCGAGTCCGACAGGTCGCGCTGCCAGCGAGAAATCGGGAGCTTCGCAGCCAAATGGTCGAACAACGCATTGGCCAGCCCGAGGTTGCCTTCAGAGTTCTCGAAGTCGATCGGATTGACCTTGTGCGGCATGGTCGAGGAGCCCACTTCGCCCTTGACGACCTTCTGTCTGAAGTAGGCGAGCGAGATATAACCCCAAACATCGCGATTGAAGTCGATCAACACCGTGTTGAAGCGCGCGATGGCGTGCAACAGCTCGGCCAGGCAATCGTGCGGTTCGATTTGCGTCGTGCAGGGATTCCAGTCGAGCGCTAGGCGCTCAACGAAATTCTGGGCAAACACCGGCCAGTCGATCTCCGGGTAGGCGACGAGGTGCGCGTTGTAGTTGCCAACGGCGCCATTGATCTTGCCCAGGATGCGCACGCCGGCGACTTGCGTGCGCGCACGATCGAGCCGGTAGGCGACGTTCGCCATCTCTTTGCCGACGGTCGTGGGCGATGCCGGTTGGCCATGGGTACGCGCCAGCATCGGCTGGTCGGCATAAGTGTGCGCCAGGTTCTCCACGGCCGCGATGACGCGATCCATCGCGGGCAGAAGCACACTGGTGCGCGACTCCGACAACATCAACGCGTAGGCCAGATTGTTGATATCCTCGGACGTGCAGGCAAAATGAATGAACTCAGTTACACGCGCGATCTCATCGTTGCCGCGCGTTCTTTCCTTCAGGAAATACTCGATCGCTTTGACGTCGTGGTTGGTGGTGGCCTCGATCTCCTTGACGCGCCGGGCGTCGGCGATGGTGAAGTCCTGGACAATGCGATCGAGCAGAGCAGTTGCCTGGGTGGTAAATGCCGGCACTTCACGAATGGGCGAATGCGCGGCCAGCGCCTGCAACCAGCGAATCTCGACCAACACGCGTAGCCGAATGAGGCCATACTCGCTGAAGTAGGCGCGCAGCTGCGCGGTTTTCTTGTCGTAGCGGCCGTCGAGTGGTGACAGAGCCGTTAGCGTATCGAGGGCAAGGATGTCGGGGGCGTTGGATTTGTTCATGCGATTTTGTCGCGTTCGCGGTGAAATCTTACCAGAAGCTTGGCAGTATCGCGCTTACGCGCGCCGGCGACTCCGTTGCGCGATGGGTTCCTTCGTTGCCCGTTCGATCACGCCGCCGCCGATGCAAGCCTGGCCGTCATAGAAGACCACCGACTGCCCGGGCGCAATAGCGCGTTGTGCGATGTCGAAGCACACTCGCAGGCCTTGTTCGTGGCCGGTGATTTGGCACGGCTGATCCGGCTGGCGATATCGGCTCTTCGCGCTGCAACGAAAGGGTAGGGTCGGTTCGGTATCAACCCAGTGGGTCTGACCGGCAATCAGCGCCTGGCTATAAAGTGCCGGGTGCTCCTCCCCCTGTTCCACGTACACCACGTTGCTTGTGACGTCCTTGTCGACGACATACCACGCATCGCCCGGTCCGCCGACGCCGAGCCCATGGCGCTGACCGATCGTGTAGTACATGGCGCCTTCGTGCTGGCCCTTGATCTGGCCGTCAAGCGTACGGATCTCGCCGCGTTGTCCCGGTAAATAGTGCGCGAGGAACGAACGGAAGTCGCGCTCGCCGATGAAACAGATTCCGGTGGAATCGCGACGGTCATGATTGGGCAGGCCGGCTTCTTGGGCGATTCGGCGCACTTCGGGTTTGGTGAGCTCGCCGATAGGAAAAAGCGCGCGCGCAAGCTCCGTCTGACCGAGCAGGTACAAGAAATAGCTCTGGTCCTTGTTGTCGTCATTCCCCTTAAGCAGTCGGTAGCGACCGTCTAGTTGAGCGACGCGGGCATAGTGGCCGGTGGCGATCTTGTCGGCGCCGAGCGTCAGCGCATGATCGAGAAAGGCCTTGAACTTGATTTCCTTATTACACAGCACATCCGGATTGGGTGTGCGGCCGGCGCGATACTCGGCCAAGAAGTAACTGAATACGCGGTCCCAGTATTCGGTCGCGAAGTTGACGGTTCGCAAGGGCATGCCGATGGTGTCGCACACCGCGCGTGCCATCGCGAGGTCCTCGGCCGCGCTGCATTCGCCGGCGCTGTCGTCCTCTTCCCAGTTCTTCATGAACAGGCCGCTGACGTCGTGGCCGGCGCGCTTGAGCAGCAGCGCGGCAACGGCAGAGTCGACGCCCCCAGACATGCCAACCACGACGCGCATCGCTATCTCACTCCGGGTGTAAGCGGCGCATATTCCTGCAGGATTTCGAGCGGAAAACGCCGGCCAGTGAGGTAGTCATCCACGCAGCGCTGAACTTGAGGGCTACGATGGCGCAAGCGAGCCGCGCGTATTTCTTCAGGCATCATCCACACGGTTCGTACGATCTCGGAGTCAAGTTTGCGATCGGGTTCTTCGCGCAGTGCACGGGCGATGAAGGCGAACCGCAGGTAGGTGATGGGTTTGGTCGGATGTGGCCAGCGGTAGACGCCGAGCAACGCCAGCGGCTCGATGTGCCATGCCGTCTCCTCCAGCGTTTCACGCAAGACAGCGTCGAGCAGGGTCTCGCCCTCATCGAGATGACCGGCCGGTTGATTGAGCACGACCATGCCATCAGCCTCCTCTTCGACCATCAGAAACTTTCCGTCGCGTTCGATGATCGCCGCCACCACGACGTTGGGCTTCCAGATCATGCGCTGATTCTACCAGCGTGGAATCGACTTCTCGCGACTCGCCCGGGAGGAGGCCGTCAAGGCGGTAGGGCCCAATCGCCACCCGCACCAGACGCAGCGTGGGATAGCCGACCGCGGCGGTCATGCGTCGTACTTGGCGGTTGCGGCCCTCGGTGATGACCAGCTCAATCCATGAGGTTGGAATCGACTTACGAAACCGTATGGGTGGGTCGCGGGGCCAAAGCCTTGGCCCAGCGATGCGCCGCACGAGTGCCGGGCGCGTGGGTCCGTCGCTGAGCGTGACGCCGCGACGCAAGAGGTTAAGCGCGGCTTGTGTTGGTTCGCCCTCGACTTGAGCCCAATAGGTCTTCGGTACTTTGAAGCGCGGATCGGAGAGGCGTTGCTTGAGCCGACCGTCATCGGTGAGCAGTACGAGGCCTTCAGAGTCACGATCCAGTCGCCCGACCGGATAGACATTGCGCTGCGCGATGTAGTTAGCCAGCGTCGCCCGCCCGGCGGCATCGGTGAACTGCGTCAGCACGTTGAACGGTTTGTTGAAGGCGATAAGCGACACGGGCTGGTTGGGTGACCGCTATGAAGATCCGATAGTTGCTGCAGTCATAATACGCGGCGCGGATTGGACGCTGAAGCCAGACGGGGCGACCACCGGGCGCCCGTGCGCGAAAGGGCGAGGCTTTCGCAGCAACCTGTTAAAATCGGCGCGCCCCAAGAACAAGCCACCCCTTACTGGAGCGCACCTCATGGCCATGAGTCATATCCAAGTGCCCGCCGACGGCCGGCGCATTTCCGTCAATCCGGACTTTTCGCTGAATGTCCCGGACGATCCTATCATCCCGTTCATCGAGGGTGACGGAATCGGCGTCGACATCACGCCGGTGATGCGCAAGGTGGTCGACGCCGCGGTGGCCAAGGCCTATGGTGGTAAGCGTCGCATTGCGTGGATGGAAATTTATGCCGGCGAGAAGGCGGTAAGGGTCTACGGCGACAGCACCTGGCTGCCGGCGGAGACCATGACGGCGGTGCGCGACTACGTGGTGTCGATAAAGGGCCCGCTCACCACCCCGGTGGGTGGCGGCATCCGCTCGCTTAACGTCACG
>CP070641.1:225233-235090 GCA_020354085.1 Pseudomonadota bacterium | reverse complement strand
ACCGGGACAACGCGAGACCGCCGATGTCTATCGCGAGCTAATTCAGCGCAAGCTCGCGGCTTATAACGCGGCCTTCCCCGAAATACACTTCGTGCACTTCGAGGGCGGTGAGCTGTGGCACGGTGAAATGGTCGCCCTCAAGGCCTTCCTCGGTACCGAGTCCGCGCCCCTGGACTACGAGCATCCGCCGCATCTGCGCCCGGAACTGATGGAGGCCACGCTAGCGCGGCTGGTCCATGTACTGCGTCAGAACGTCATTTCGGCCACTGCTTTTCGATTGCCCGCGGACAACGCGACCGGCCGCGGCAATTTATGCGTTGTGACTCTTAACCGGCAACATGCCGCCGCCAGTGATTTCGAAACCACCCGCGACATGTTTGGTCTCGAGAAAGCGGTCGCGGGCAAGATTTCGCACGCTCGTTACCTCAACACCGTTGATTATGTTGAATTCGCCGTGGACCACGAGGTATTTCACTGCCTCGCGTCGGTTTACGTCGGCGGTGCGCCAATAGTCAGGAAAGAATTCGGCGCGGAGTATAACCAGTACCGGCGCGAAAGTGCGTCCGACGCTTTCGCTCTCGCCATGCACATCCGCGCACATGGTGCGATCACGCCCTACGCCCGCAACATCACGCATGTCCGTGCGCTGGGCCTATTAAGCAATAGGCCCGATCACTGCACTTTCAAGACCACGCGCGAAATTCTCAAGATCAAGCCGGAGACACTCGCGGCGATGTCGCCTCGAGATCTCATGGCGTTCGCACGGCAGACGGCTGAACGATGGATTGACTCCTACGATGCCTATGTAGACTGGCGAATCGCGGCGTTGCAAGCCGCAAGGATCGTCGGACTTGCGTCGTTTTCCGATGCTGATCTCCGGCGCGAAACGGAACAGCGCCCCGCGGCGAAGGAACAGGTTGAGCTCTTGGTGAAGCGCTATCGCTACTACTACGAGCAGCTATTCACCGACACGGAGCTCTCGTTCGACATACTGCCGTGAGGCGGTGCCAACGCCCCCTCCCACTTACGGCAGCGGGGACGCCACCCCGTCGGCCGACTTGCGACGCTGCAATGCGTCAATATCGATGAGCCTGCGCCTGGGATCGAAGCCGAGTTTTTCCGCCAGCGCGAATTCACGGCCAGCTTCGCCTAGCAAACCCTGCCGCAGATAGGCCTGGCCGCGCAGATTACGGGCAGTCGCGGCCACCGTTGTGTCTTTGGAATCGACGAGCTCGCCGCTGATCTCCAGCACGCGCTCGTAGTTCTTTGTGGCCAACAAGGCACTCGCCAGATTTAGCCGCAACCCCGGATTGCCCGGCTCGAGCTCCACGGCGCGCTCCAGATACGGTAAACCTTCCTTCGGTTGCCCCATCAGCGCCAACGCGCTACCTACGAGTTGCTGCCCGCGCCAAGAGCGCTCATTGAAATTGATTGCCTTGTTGCCATAAGCCGCCGCCAGCGATGGCTGGCCCAAAGAAAGCTGCACCTCGCCCATTAGCGCGAAAAGTTCCGGCATCGTCGGGCATTGCGCCAGCGCCTCGAACAGCGCGGCTTCAAGCGTCTTAAGCCCCGCGCGTTCCGATCCCTGCGATGCTGGCGTGTATCCAATCAGGCGCGCATGGTCGCCGTTCAGCCGTGCAAACCTATCGTTGCAGCTCTCGCTTGCCGAAGCGACTACCGGAAGCAGCCACACTGCGCAAACCTGTATCCAGCGTTGTGTTGGATGCATCGCTGGAGTATGCCGCACGACCTCGCGGAACGAAAACGGCTATTCCTTATGACTGCATCAGGCACGACGCGCATCTAGCGCATCGATTCTGAAACAGTTGCCCTCAGGGCCTGCCGTAACCGCCGCCACCGGGCGTCTCGATAACGGCACCGTCACCGGCCTGCACACTCAGCTCCGCACAACCGGATAACCGCTCGACGGTGCCGTCGACACGTTCGATTCGATTGGCACCGGGCGCACCGTCCTCACCATCTCGCAGCCCGAACGGCGACACCGCGCGGCGACCAGACAACACGGCAAGTTGCATCGGTTCGCGAAAGCGAATCTTGCGAATGACGCCATCGCCGCCGCGGTGCCTGCCGGACCCGCCGCTGCCGTGACGGATAGCGAACTCCTCGACCAGTACCGGGTAGCGCAGCTCGAGCACCTCCGGATCAGTCAGGCGCGAGTTGGTCATGTGCGTGTGCACCGCGCTGGTGCCATCGTAATCAGGGCCGGCACCCGAGCCGCCGCAGATGGTTTCGTAGTATTGATGGCGGTCGTTGCCGAAAGTGAGGTTGTTCATGGTGCCTTGCGACGCCGCCATCACGCCAAGCGCGCCGTAGAGGGCATCGACAATCAGCTGCGAGGTCTCGACATTGCCCGCCACCACGGCGGCCGGTGGTTTCGGATTCAGCAAGCAACCTTCCGGCACGGTGATGTCGAGCGGCTTGAGACAGCCCTCGTTCAGCGGGATGTCATCGTCGACCAGCGTGCGGAACACATACAACACCGCCGCCTTGGTGATGGCGAGCGGTGCGTTGAAATTTCCGGGATGCTGCTTGGAGGTGCCGGTGAAATCTATACGCGCCGTGCGCCGCGCGCGATCGACGGCAATACTGACCTTAATAAGGTAGCCGTCGTCGAGCGACACACTAAAGGCCCCGTCTCGCAACCGGTCAATCACCCGACGTACGGCAGCCTCGGCATTGGCCTGCACGTGCTGCATGTAAGCGGCCACCGTCGCCAAGCCGTAGTGACTCACCATGCGCTTGAGCTCGTGCGCGCCGGTTTCCGTGGCGGCGACCTGAGCCTTCAAATCGGCGACGTTCTGGTTCGGGTTGCGTGCGGGATAGGGACCGTTGGCTAGCAAAGCACGCAACTCCTTTTCCAAGAAGCGACCGCCCGCGACCAGCTGGAAGTCATCGATCGCCACGCCCTCCTCTTCCATCGTGCGACTCATCGGCGGCATCGAGCCGGGGGTAATACCGCCGATATCGGCGTGATGGCCGCGCGCCGCGACGTAAAAGATGACCGTGCGCCCATCTTCCCCGAAAACCGGTGTGATCACGGTAATGTCCGGCAGGTGCGTACCGCCCTGGTAGGGAGCGTTGAGCATGAACACGTCCCCCGGGCGCATGGCGTGCCTTCGATTGCCGGCGATGGCGCGCACGCTTTCGCCCATCGAGCCCAGATGCACGGGGATGTGCGGGGCGTTGGCCACCAGGCCGCCGTGCGCATCGAACAGCGCGCACGAGAAATCCAGGCGCTCCTTGATGTTGACCGAATGCGCGGTCTTGGCGAGCGTCTCGCCCATCTGCTCGGCGATCGACATGAAGAGATTGTTGAAAATCTCCAACCGCACCGGATCGCAGTCGGTGTCAACGGCCGCACGGCGCGCGAGTGCCACCGCGCGCGTGAGAATCAGGTTGCCGGCGCGCAGCGCGGCCTGCCAGCCCGGCTCAACCACGAGGGTTGAATTGGGCTCGATGATGAGCGCCGGGCCGCGGATCGCTTCGCCTTCGGTAAGGCTTTCGCGCGTGTACACCGGGGCGGGAAAGCGACCGGTGCCATCGTGTTGCGCATTGCGTGTGTAGAGCTCGGTCTCGGCAATCGGCGGTGGCGCCGCGCGCGCTGTGCGCGGCCGGTCGATCGCCACGGTCGCTGCTTCCGCGATCACCTCCACTGACAAGGCCTCGACCATAAGCGCACGCCCGCTGTCACTGAACCCGAAGCGCGCGCGGTGGGCGCTGTCAAACGCCTCGACCATCGCTGCGCGCGACCCGAGCTCGATGGGCAGCGGCGCATCGGTGCCCTGGTAACGGACGAGTGCCTGGTGCACGCAACGGATACGCCCCGCGGCGGCACCCTGGGCAATCAACTCGGCGCGCGCAGCCACTTCGAGCTTGGCGGCCAGTGCCGTGAGCTCGGGCATGAGCTTGTCACTGAGCCGCTGTTCAACCGCCTGTTCGTGCAACACGCGCTGCGCGGCTAGACCCATGCCAAAGGCCGACAACACGCCGGCATGCGGATGGATCAACACCTCGCGCATGCCTAGCGCGTCGGCGACCAGACAGGCATGCTGGCCAGCGGCGCCGCCGAAGCAACACAGCGCATACTGCGAGACGTCGTAGCCGCGGCTGATCGAAATCTTGCGGATGGCGTTGGCCATGTTGGCCACCGCGATCTCGATCGCGCCGTGCGCCACTTGCTGCGGGATAAGCATGTGACCGCTCGTACGCGCCATCGTATCGGCAAGGCTGGCAAAGGCACTTCGCACCGCCGCCGCATCGATCGGCGCGTCGCCTCTCGGCCCGAACACCTGTGGGAAGAATGCGGGATCGATCTTGCCCACCATCACATTGGCGTCGGTCACGGTAAGCGGTCCGCCGCGCCGGTAGCAGGCCGGCCCGGGATCGGCGCCGGCCGAGGCCGGCCCGACACGCAAGCGCTCACCGTCAAAACGGATGATCGAGCCGCCACCGGCCGCGACCGTGTGGATGTACATCATCGGCGCACGGATGCGCACGCCAGCGACCTCCGCATCGAACGTGCGCTCGTATTCGCCGTGGTAGTGCCAAACGTCAGTCGAAGTACCGCCCATGTCGAAGCCGATGACACGCTCGAAGCCGGCGGCCTGCGCCACCGCCACGCCGCCCACCACGCCGCCGGCGGGGCCGGAGAGAATCGCGTCCTTGCCGTGAAAAAACCGGGCGTCCGCCAGGCCGCCGTTCGATTGCATGAAGAGCAGGCGCGTGCCGCCGAGTTCGGCCCCCACTTGTTCGACGTAACGCCGCAGCACCGGCGACAGATAAGCATCGGCCACCGTTGTATCGCCACGCCCCACGAGCTTTATCAACGGGCTCACTTCGTGGGATACCGAAACCTGGCTGAAGCCCATGTCGCGCGCCAGCTTTGCGACGCGCGACTCGTGCGCGGGATAACGGTAGGCGTGCAGGAACACGATCGCGACACTCCGAAAGCCTTCACCGTAAAGCTCCCGCAACGCTAAACGCGCGTCGGCCTCGGCGAGCGGCGCCAACACCTGGCCATCGGCCGCGACGCGCTCGCCAATCTCCATGACGCGCTCATAAAGCATCTCGGGCAGCTCGATCCGGCGCGCGAAGATCTTGGGTCGATTCTGATAGCCGATGCGCAGTTGGTCGCGAAAACCCCTGGTGATAAGCAATGCGGTGCGCGCGCCGCGTCGCTCAAGCAGCGCGTTGGTCGCCACCGTCGTGCCCATGCGCACCGACTCGATGCGATCGAGGGGAAGCGGCGCATCGTTCGCAAGACCCAAGACCGCGCGAATGCCGGCGACCGCCGCATCGCTGTAATGTTCGGGGTTTTCGGACAGGAGCTTGTGCGTGCGCAGCGAGCCGTCCGGTGCGCGCGCCACGATATCGGTGAACGTGCCACCGCGATCGATCCAGAATTGCCAACGGTTGGACTGCATAGCGACCCGGGTCGGCAGAATATCAGTATCTATACTCTATGAAAGAACCGGGCCGCGATGGTCGGCATGACCTCCGCTCCTCGGCAAACATCATGGACAACGCCCGCCGCCCACAAATCGTGCTCGCAGTGAGCTCCAGTGTCGCCGTGCTCCTGTTCGTGCTCGATTTGTTCACCCCCCTCGGGGCGGCGGGCGGACTGCCCTACCTGACGCTGGTGCTGATCGCGCTGCTCGCGCGCATGCGCTGGGCGATGCTCGGATTCGCGACCCTCGCCACCGTGCTGATCGTAGCGGGCTACTATCTTGCGCCGCCGCCAAGCAGCCTAGCGGCGATGCCAATGCTCAACCGGACGCTCGCCGTCCTGGCGATCTGGTCGACCGCGCTGATCAGCTTCTGGCATTTGCGCTCGCTCGCCACCTTGACGCCGCTTGTCGACCGCGACCAATTGACCGGTCTTTACAATCGCCACTATTTCGGCGCCGAGGCGCGCCGCCAGATGAGTGCCTGGCGCCGTTATGGCAACCCGTTGTCGCTCATCATGCTGGACATTGACCACTTCAAGCGCATCAACGATCGTCACGGTCATCTCGCCGGCGATGAGGTGCTCAAGGCCCTGGCCAACACGTTGCAGGAATGCACACGCGACATCGACACCGCCTGCCGCTACGGTGGGGAAGAGTTCGTGGTCCTGTTGCCGTTCACCAATCAAAGCGGCGCACTCGCCAAGGCCCACCAAATCCGGCGCGCGATTGCCTCGCTCACTGTTCACTGGCAAAAGGAGCACCTGAGCTTCCGTGTCAGCATGGGGGTGGCGGAGTTGGCCGACGACAGCTGGGAGGTCGCCGATCTGATCGACGCGGCCGACCACGCGCTCTATCAGGCGAAGAACGAAGGTCGCGACCGCATCTGCCTGGCCCCGATCACTGGCACGCCCGGCCCGCGCGCCAATACGAAGGACGGCCTGACGCCGCCCGCCTAGATCTTGGGCAGCGTCACGCCGCGCTGGCCCTGGTACTTGCCACCGCGATCCTTGTAAGAGGTCTCGCAGACCTCGTCCCCTTCGATGAACAGCACCTGCGCCACCCCTTCGTTGGCGTAGATCTTGGCTGGCAGGGGCGTGGTATTGGAGAACTCCAGCGTCACATGCCCTTCCCACTCGGGCTCGAGCGGAGTCACGTTGACGATGATGCCGCAACGGGCATACGTGCTCTTACCGAGGCAGATGGTCAGCACGTTGCGCGGGATGCGGAAGTATTCGACGGTGCGGGCGAGGGCGAAGGAGTTGGGCGGGATGATGCACACCGGGCCCTTGAAGTCGACGAAGCTGTTCGGGTCGAAGGCCTTGGGGTCGACGATGGTGGAGTTGATGTTGGTGAAGATCTTGAACTCATCCGAGCAGCGCACGTCGTAACCGTAGCTCGAGGTACCGTAGGAGACCATGGAGCCGTTGTCACCGCGCTTGATCTGCTCCGGCTCGAACGGCTCGATCATGCCGTGCTCGCGCGCCATGCGCCGGATCCACTTGTCGGATTTGATGCCCATACGTGATGGTTTCAGCTTTCAGCTTGGAGGTTTCAGGTTCCCCACTTCAAACCTGAAACTTGAAACCTGAAACCGTTTTTTAGGAGTTTTGTATGACGATGCTCGGGAACTTGAGGCTGAAGTCTTTCTTCTGCAGCGACAGCTTGGCCGCCACCCGGCGCGCGATGTCGCGGTAGATCTGCGAGATGCGGCAATCCGGGTCGGCCACCACCGTGGGCTTGCCGGAGTCGGTCTCCTCGCGGATGCGAATATCGAGCGGCAGCGCGCCCAGGAAATCGACGTCGTAGTCTTCCGACATCTTCTGCCCACCGCCGGCGCCGAAGATATGCTCTTCGTGGCCGCACTTGGAACAAATATGCGTGCTCATGTTCTCGACCACGCCCAATACCGGGATCTCGACCTTCTCGAACATCTTGAACCCCTTGCGCGCATCGAGCAGCGCAATGTCCTGCGGGGTAGTGACGATCACGGCACCGGTCACCGGCACCTTCTGCGCAAGCGTGAGCTGAATGTCGCCGGTGCCCGGCGGTAGATCGACGATCAGATAGTCAACGTCCCGCCAATTGCTGTCGCGCAGCAACTGTTCGAGCGCCTGCGTGACCATCGGCCCGCGCCAGATCATCGGTGTTTCTTCGTCTATTAGATAGCCAATCGACATGGATTGCAGGTGATAGCTCACGATCGGCTCGAGGCTCTTGCCGTCTTTTGACTCCGGCTTCATCTTGACGCCCAACATGCGCGGCTGCGACGGACCGTAGATGTCTGCGTCGAGAATGCCAACCGTCGCACCCTCTGCCGACAGCGCCAACGCCAGGTTCACGGCCACCGTGGACTTGCCCACACCGCCCTTGCCGGAGGCGACGGCAATGATGTTCTTGATACCCGGGATGGGCTTCACACCCTTCTGCACGCCGTGCGAGGCGATCTGGGAAGACACATCGACATTCACGCTCTTCACGCCCGCGATGGCGGCGACCTTTTCCTTGAGCTTGGCGGCCAGGGTCTCGCGGTTGCCCTTGGCTGGGTAACCCAGCACTACCTCGACATTGACCTTGTCGCCGTCGACGGCGATGTTCTTCACGGCCTTGGCCGTGACCAAGTCGGTTTCGAGAAAGGGGTCGATCACCTCTTTGAGGGCCGTTTCCACCTGTAGTTGGGTTACACCCGCCATGACAACTGTCTCCAGATTACGGTACGAAAGGGGGCGAAATGCTACACCGCGCCCGACAAAAAGTCATTTGGTCAGGGCGCGCGAAACGTGAAATTCCCTTAAACTAGCGGGCCATAAAACGCGTGTGTGTGCAACGCGCGCCGATCCGCATCACGCCATGGCCGAAACAAAACGCAGAATCCTGGTCACCAGCGCCCTGCCCTACGCCAATGGCCCCATTCATCTGGGTCATTTGGTCGAATACATCCAAACTGACATTTGGGTGCGCTTCCAGAAATTACAAGGGCATGAAACCTGGTACGTCTGCGCCGACGATACCCACGGCACCCCTATCATGCTGCGCGCCCAGCAAGAGGGCATCTCGCCCGAGGAGTTGATTACCCGCATGGGTGCCGAGCACCAGCGGGACTTCGCGGCGTTTCGCATCGGCTTCGACAACTACCATTCCACGCACTCGGCCGAAAATCGCACGCTCGCCGAGACCATTTACCGCCGTCTCAATGCCGGCGCGCATATCGCCGTGCGCACCATCAAGCAAGCCTATGACCCGGTCAAGAACATGTTCTTGCCGGACCGCTTTATTCGCGGCGAATGCCCGCGCTGCGGGGCCAAGGATCAGTACGGCGACTCCTGCGAGGCGTGCGGCGCGACCTATTCGCCAACCGAGTTGAAAAACGCGGTGTCGGCACTGTCCGGCGCGACACCGATCGAAAAGGAATCCGAGCATTACTTTTTCATGCTCGGCAATTTCGAATCGGACTTGCGCCAGTGGCTGTTCCCGCCAATCGAAGACGTGCGCCACGTGCAGCCCGAAGTGGCCAACAAGCTCGATGAGTGGTTCGCGGCCGGCCTCAAGGATTGGGACATCTCGCGCGATGCGCCGTATTTCGGCTTCGAGATTCCGGATGCGTCCGACAAGTATTTCTATGTGTGGCTGGACGCCCCGATCGGCTACATGGCGAGCTTCCTCAATCTGTGCGAGCGCACCGGCACACGCTTCGAGGATTTCTGGGGCAAGGACGCGACCACCGAGCTCTATCACTTCATCGGCAAGGACATCCTCTACTTCCATGCGCTGTTTTGGCCGGCGATGCTAGAAGGCGCGGGGTTTCGCCGGCCGACGGCAATCTACGCGCACGGCTTTCTCACCGTCAACGGTCAGAAGATGTCCAAGTCGCGCGGCACCTTTATCAATGCCCGCACCTACCTCAACCACCTGGACCCGGAGTACCTGCGCTACTACTTCGCCGGCAAACTCGGCGCCACGATCGAGGATCTCGACCTCAACCTCGATGACTTCGTCGCGCGCATCAATTCCAACCTGGTTGGCAAGTACGTCAACATCGCCTCGCGCACCGCCGGCTTCATCTCTCAGCATTTCGGTGGTTGGCTGGCGGCTGCGATGGAGAACGAAACGCTGGTCCACGAACTACAGCGCGCCGCCGACCCGATTGGCGTGCACTACGAAAAGCGTGAGTTCTCCGAGGCGATTCGCCAGATCATGGCGCTGGCCGACAAGGTCAACGAGTACATTGATCGGGAGAAGCCCTGGATCCTCGCAAAGGACGCAACGCAGAAGGAGAAGTTGCACCGCGTGTGCACGACCGGCCTCAATCTCTTTCGGCTGCTCACGCTCTACGTGAAGCCGGTGCTGCCGGGCATGGCCGAGAAGGTCGAGGCGTTTCTGAACATCCAGCCG
>CP070641.1:215029-225133 GCA_020354085.1 Pseudomonadota bacterium | reverse complement strand
GCTGCCGTCTGCGGATCAAGCTCCGCGAGGCGCGCGTGCAACGCGGGCCAACCCCTCGCCGCCGCCTCATCAGCCAAACGACGTCTAACCTTTGCATCAGCCGATGGCAAGGTCGATAGGCCAAATTCCAAGGCGCGAAAATAAAACATGGTGCCACCGACCAAGAGAGGAATGCGCCCGCGCGCGGCAATGTCCCGCATCTCGCGCAACGCATCGCGACAGAACTCCGCCGCCGAATACGATTCGGCCGGATCGCGAATATCGATCAACCGATGGGGCGCGCGTATCAGCTCTTCTGCCGTCGGCTTGGCCGTGCCGATATTCATGTCGCGGTATACCTGCGAGGAATCGACACTGATGATGTCGACCGGCAAGTGTTCGTGCAGTGCCAGCGCCAGCGCCGTTTTGCCGGCCGCTGTGGGACCCATGAGAAAAATCGCGGGAATTGACGTCTCCGACGCCATGTCAGGGGCACTCGGGTCTCGAGAATATTGTCTGTGCCAGAGCGGATCGCATTTGAGACGACCGATAGTTAGGAACGAAGCAGAGCTGTGCACGACGCTGTCGAGGGCTCATCGTGGCCATCATCGCCGATATCAAAACAGAGCTGCCTAGAGCGCCCGGCGCCACCCGGAAATCGCCATCCGCACCCGCAAGGCCGCGGAGGATGAAAACTGCAGCTCGGCGCAAACCGCCTCGAGGTGGCCGAAATACACGGGATCTTAAACGACTAGCCCCCTATTCGGGGCGCATATGCGGGAACAACAGCACGTCGCGAATCGACGGTGAATTGGTAAACAGCATCACCAGTCGATCAATGCCAATACCTTCACCGGCTGTGGGCGGCATACCGTGCTCGAGCGCGCGCACATAGTCTCCATCGAAGTGCATAGCCTCTTCGTCGCCCGCCTCTTTCTCCTGCACCTGGCGCCGAAAGCGCTCGGCCTGATCCTCGGCGTCGTTGAGTTCGGAAAAACCGTTGGCGATTTCGCGTCCGCCGACGAACAGCTCGAAGCGATCGGTGACCTCCGGATCCTGATCGTTTCGGCGCGCCAGCGGTGACACTTCTGTCGGATAGGCAGTAACAAAAGTCGGATCTTTTAGCTGATGCTCGACTGTCTTCTCGAAAATCTCGAGCTGTATCTTGCCGACTCCGTAGCTCGGCTTGAGAGCAATGCCCAAACGCCCGGCAATCGCGCGTAGCGGCTCTATCGATTCCAGCTCAGCGGCGCGTACGTCTGGGTTATGGTTCAGCACTGCCTCTTTCAACGTCATGCGCACGAACGGTTTGCCGAAGTCGAACTGCTCGCCCAAATGACTCACGGTCGTGCTGCCCAGCACATGCTCAGTGAGGCCGCGCAGCATGGTCTCGGTAAGATCCATGAGGTCATGATAGGTCGCATAGGCCTCGTAGAACTCGAGCATGGTGAACTCGGGGTTGTGGCGCGTTGACAGGCCTTCATTGCGGAAATTTCGATTGATCTCGTAGACCCGCTCGAATCCCCCGACGATCAGGCGCTTGAGATAAAGTTCCGGCGCCACGCGCAGATAGAGGCTGATGTCGAGCGCATTGTGAAAGGTCACAAACGGCCGCGCGGCTGCACCACCCGGTATCGCCTGCATCATCGGCGTCTCGACCTCCAGGAAACCACGGTCATCGAGGAAGCGCCGGATGTAGTTGATGATCGCCGTGCGCATGCGAAAGGTCTTGCGCGCCACATCATTCATGATGAGGTCGAGATACCGCTGGCGGTACTTGGTCTCGGTGTCCTGCAGGCCATGATACTTCTCCGGCAGCGGCCGCAGGGCCTTGGTCAACAAGCGCGCACCGTCGACCTTGATGGACAATTCACCGGTCTTGGTTTTGAACAGTGTGCCTTCTGCGCCCACGATGTCCCCGATGTCCCAGCGCTTGAATTCTTCGTACCCGGTCTCGCCCAGCGTCTCGCGCTGGAGGTAAAGCTGGATCTGGCCGGACATGTCCTGAAGGTGGCAGAAACTTGCCTTACCCATGACGCGCCGGGTCATCATGCGACCGGCGACCTTGGCGCGCACCGGCTGCGCTTCGAGGGCGGCGTTGTCCTTGGCCCCGTATTCGGCGTGCAGCTCGCCGGCCATGACATTGCGTTTGAAGTCGTTGGGAAACGCCTGCCCGCGCTGTCGCAGATCCGCGAGCTTCGCGCGCCGCAGCGCGATCTGTTCATTTTCGTCGATCTCGTCTGTCATCTTTTATCCGCTACATCATAGACTTATAAACCATTTCTTATTCCTTACTTTACACCGCTCTTGAGGCTCGCCTCAATAAACGGGTCGAGATCGCCGTCCAGCACGTTCTCCGGGCGGCCCGATTCCACTCCCGTACGCAGGTCCTTCACCCGCGACTGATCGAGCACGTAGGAGCGAATCTGGTGGCCCCACTCGATGTCGGTCTTGGTCGACTCGAGTTTCTGCCGTTCGGCATCGCGCGCGTGCAGCTCTAGTTCATAGAGGCGCGCCTTCAGCATCTTCATGGCCTCGGCCCGGTTGCGGTGTTGCGAGCGGTCCGATTGGCACTGCACCACGATGCCGGAGGGCGCATGGGTGATGCGCACTGCCGAGTCCGTACGGTTAACGTGTTGGCCGCCAGCGCCGCTCGCCCGGTAGGTATCCACGCGCAAGTCAGCCGGATTGATCTCAATATCGAAATCCTCGTCGACTTCAGGGTAGACGAACACCGAAGCGAATGACGTATGGCGTCCGCGGTTGGCGTCGAACGGCGACTTGCGCACCAGGCGGTGCACGCCAGACTCGGTGCGCAGCCACCCGTAGGCATAGGGGCCGCTGAACTTCGCGGTGGCGCTCTTGATGCCCGCCACCTCCCCTTCGGACACCTCGATCAGCTCGATCTTAAAGCCGCGCTTCTCGCCCCACATCAGATACATACGCAACAGCATATTGGCCCAATCCTGCGCCTCCGTGCCGCCGGCACCGGATTTGACGTCGAGGAATGCGTTATTGGCATCCATCTCGCCCGCGAACATGCGCTGAAACTCGAGCTCGTGCAGGGTCTTCTCGGCCCGCTCCAGATCCGCGGCCACCGCGGCAACGGCTTGGGCGTCGTTTTCCGCGCGCGCCATCTCCAGCAACTCGCCGGCATCTTGCACACTGCCGCTCAACTGCGTGAGCGTGCCGAGTTCCTTTTCGAGTCGGGCGCGCTCGCGCCCCAGTTCTTGCGCGCGTTTCTGATCGTTCCAGATGGCCGGGTCTTCTAACTCACGACTGACTTCGGTAAAGCGCTCGGATTTGCGATCGAAGTCAAAGTAACCCCCTGAGCGTGCGGACACGCGTATCGAGGTCGCGCTGCTTGGTGAGGAGTGGATTGAGGTCTTCCATAGCGGATGTGATACGAAAAGCGCGGCCATTATACACGCCGCCTTGCCATCGTTGACGCTAGCTGAGCTTCAGGCCCAAGACCTCGTGCACCAGGCGGCGCGTGTACTTAATCGCCTCCGGCGCCTCGATGTCCATGACTTGCTCGACCACCCATTTATTGTCGCCTGGCGCGAGCGCCGCCGACATACGCTCACCGAAGTACCGCAAAAAATGATAGCTTGGGCCATCGGTTGTATAGTCGAATTCGGCATAGTCCTGGAAACGCTCATTAAGCGTATCGATAAACGTCGACACATGGTCTCCAGGGCCCATCACCTCGGCCTGATTGGCTTGCATAGTCTGCGCAAGTTGCTTGCACAGCGCCGTGATGAAACGTGCGCGGTCGTCTTCACTGAGCTTGCCGTATACCAGCCGATCAGCGACCTGCACCAGAAACGCCAGAATTTCCGTGATGGCAGCGGCGATCTCGGGCGGGCGCTCGAACTTAAAGCCTTCCTTGCTCATGTGGCGATAGGTCTCTTGTGAAACCTTCCACAGATTGAATGCCACCACACCCGCCCGTTGCTCGATGGTCTTGGGTCCGCGCGTACGAAACTTGGTTTTGAGTCGCAATGCCATGAATTGGTTGTGGCCTTGAGTGCGCGCCTATTCTAGCGTCCTTGCGTCGCACGGGTTATCGCGTCCGCGGAGCATCTGGCACAATGCGGCCCTGACGCAACGACTACAAGCGATGATGAACGACAACCTCAGCATGGATTTGAACAGCGGCTTGGCGGCGTTCGAAGCCAAGCACTTCGCCAAGGCCTGGACGCTACTCGAACCACTCGCCAAACAAGGCGACGCGCAGGCGCAGCACCGGCTGGCAATCATGGCCCAAAACGGTCTCGGCATGGTCAAGAATGAGACCGAAGCCCACCGTTGGATGCGTGCCGCCGCCGAGCAAGGCTATGCGCTGGCGCAGCACGGCTTGGGCTTCATGTTGCTACACGGGGAATGCGCGCCGAAGAACGAGGTCGAGGCCGCCAAGTGGTTTCGGCTCGCCGCCGAGCAGGGTTTAGCGGGGTCGCAGATGACGCTCGGCATGATGTACGAACAGGGACTGGGGGTCGAGAAGAACCAGCAGGAAGCCGAGCGCTGGTACAAGCTCTCCGAGGACAACTCGTAAACGCAAATGGGGCCGCTAATGCGGCCCCATCCACGCGATACCGATTGGACTACTTCTTGCCGGCCCAGCTGGCGAAGCCGTCGGTCTTGCCTTCCCAGCCGTCCTTATATCCAGCGTCGTAGGCCTCGTTGAGGCGCTGCTCTTCGCGCTTGGGGTTGTGCAGATAGCCGCAGGCCCAGCCATTGACGTATTCGGCGTTCACCCCTTTCTTCTCCATCTTGTCGATGGTCTCGCGGTACGTAGCGTTCATAAGAAGCTGCTCCTAAATAAAATGAATACGGGCACAAAAACGGGCGCCAAGTTTACTCAAAGCCACCCTCATTTCAACATCACCAACGGGGTAGGCGCGCGGAAGGGGATCTAGGGCCCCGTAGCGCCGCGGCCCGCCGCATATCGCAGCCGGGTTGGGCCATCCGCTGCACGGCGATCGATCCAAGCAAGATGAAGCATGCCGGCCGCATCGAACGCGATAGCCGGGTGGGTCTGTTCGCCCGGACCGGCCGCGACCGTGGCGCCTTGGTCTTCACTCCATCCGTCCCCCGTCCGCCAGGATAACCAGATATCTCCCGTCTCGTCGCGACGATCGTCCCAGGCAGCCACGATCCCGCCGCGACCATCGGCGGCGACGGCGGCATGCCATTGCGCGATGTTATTGCCGAATTCGTCTTGCACGACATGCGCCTTGCCAAACCGGCGCCCTCCGTCGCTGCTGAGCGCTGCGTACACGTCGTAACCACCAGTGAAGTCGCGCTTATCGAGCCAAACGGCAACGACTTGCTTGCCTGCTCCGTTCGCCAGCGCCGCCCGCATGGCCCCCGTCCCCTTGCCAAACGGCACGCGCGACGGCGGCAGCGGATTCAATCTTTGCGGGGCTCCGAATTGGCCCTTCCCACCACGATGCGCAGTATAGATCTGGGTGTGACCAGCGCGACGATCTTCCCAGGCCACCACCACGCCGTCACCGTTTTGCGTCACCACCGGATAAAGCTGCGCGCCGGTCTCGGCGCTCGCATCAACGCGCATCGCGGCCGCGTCGCGTTTCAGGGTAAACGCTGCTCGCTCGGTATGCAGTACCTGGTAGTGGATCGCGTTATACGAACCCACCTGCTCCGCCCATACCATATGTATCGTCCCGTCCGCGGTGCCGTCGAGGTGCGCCTGGCCGGCTAGGTGCCGCGATAGTTGCTGTGGTCTACCGAGTGTGGTGATGTCTGCGATGCGAGTCCATACCGCACCATCTTGTTCCCAAGCGACAGCGAACTGTCCTTCTCCCACTGCGGTCACCGCCGGTTCATAAGCCACTCTGCCAGCGCTCACCTGCTGCGCAGGGGAAAAACCGCTCGCCGTTTTCTTCTTGAACGCGACATACGCCTGCGGGGAGCCGTCTCGATTGTCTTCCCAGACGACGGCCACAACCTCGCCCGAGACCGCAATGCTGCGCCGACCGGAGGAATCTAAATGATGGAACACACCCTCGCGCGCCGCGCCGTCCACGTCGATCGCGTCAGTGAAAGCCCATGGACCTACAGCCAATGCCGGGGCGCTGGCCAGCGCGCAGACTGCGCTGCACACGCCGCGCACTATTCAATCTCCGCCAGGAAAGCGCGAAAACTTTTTTGCTTGTAGCCGCCGCTGTGCACAAACTCGTCGTAGGCGCGCAGTTGCTTGGCGGTCTGAATGCCGGCCACGCGGCCGATGACTTCGCCACCCGGCTCCATCCACATGAATACCGGCGTGGCGAACACGTTATAGCGCGCGCCCAACTCGGCCCCCGTGATGCGCTCGCCACTCGGCAAGGTCAGGCGTTCGCCGCTTTCCGCATCGACATAGGCGAGCACATAGTTAGCCGCGTAACGTTCCCGAACCGCGGCATCGGAGAACGCTTCCTTATTGGTCTTGTCGCACCAGCCGCAGCCGTAGCGGCCGAAATAAAGAAACAGCCGTTTGTTCTGCGCACCCGCCGCGCGCGCCGCCTCATCATAAGACAGGAATGGATATCCTTTAGGCGCGTCCGCCGCGGCCCGCGAACCGATCCCGATACTGAGTGCGATAAAGAAGACACTCACCCAAAACCCTACCGAATTGCTCTGTTTGGGGCCGGTCTGCATCCCTATACTATATGCCCAACCCATGCCTTTGCCGCCGCGATGAAGTTAAACGTCGGACAGCTGGCCAGCGCGGTTCAGCAGAACTGTCATATCTCGGACGCCCGCCACGCCGGGGACTTCAGCCTCTGCGTGTTCCTGCTCAAGATGCGTGAGTACTACCGCTGGGAGCAAGACATCCCGCTCACCCACACGCTCGCGCGCGAGGAAGTCGGTGCCTGGATGCAGGAACGCGAACAGCTCTGGGACGGACTCGATGCGAGCGACTACCAACCCTTACCGCTCGCCGCTGGTCCGGTTGACCCATTTGAGGTTGAGCCGATCAATCGCCAACTCGTTCCCGAGGGCTATGTCTATAGCGCGGGTCTCGGCCGTTTCTGTAAGCCGCATTTCTTTCTCGGCCGACTCCATCGCCATGAGCGCCGCGCTGGTTTCTCCATCTATACGTCGTCTTGTGAATATGCGCGAGATATCGAAGCGCCACCCGCGATGCTGCTCGGTCGCGATATTTTTGTGCGCCGGGAGTCCGTACGGCGTTTCCTGTGGGAGAAAATCGAAGAGTCGCGCTTCAACAAGAATAACGTGCCGATGCAACATGTGCTGCGCGCCTATCCGTTCGATGTCGATATCGACGCGGCGCTCGAGGGCATGACCCAGAACGAAACCGAGACCATGACACTGCATGAGCTGGGCGAAGGCATGGCCGGTCAGGTACTCGGTCAGCAGTGGGAAAAAATGCTGCTGGCCTTGGCGCGCTCCAAGGCCGAGATTATGGCGCGCGCCGTACGCGATCTGATCGCGGATTGTTCCATCACGCTGCCTGAGCTACTCAAGCGCGAGGCGCTGTCGTCGCTACACTTTTACTTCGCGAATTTTACCGGCATGCGCAAACATCTGTATCCTGAGTTGGGACAGGCCTATCGCCGCTGGCTCGAATCGAACGACTTGCGCGCCCTGCATCATGCCGCCGCGAGCGGCAAGGATCGCTGGCAAGAAGCGGCTGGACGGATGCTCGCCTTCTATGAGCGTGATGGTGCGCAGGTGAGCGACGCCATCGTGCAACTGCTGGAACCCCGACCGTCGCAGTAACGCCCCACGCGTACACTGTTCTCACCGTGAAGCTAAACGTCACTTTGGCCGACAAGGTGTTCGCCGTGGAATTGACCACAGCGGCCCTGCAGGAGGCGGAAGAGTTCTTCCGCAAAATGGATCGCGACATGGACCGTGGCTGGCAGATGAGCCGCGAATTCGTGGAGAACCCGAACGTGCAGCAGCGCTGCCAAATCGCGGCCAACCGCCTCATGACCTCGATGAGTAGCGGCAACGGCACCATGGTCGAGCTCATGGCCGGTTACATCCTCACCCGCCTGCCGGGTGTCACGGCGGTCGATATCGACACCGGCGGCGACATGATGGACACCGAATTCACCATTGCGCCGCGCGCGGAGTCCGTGCCGCCAGCGGCGAGTGGACCGCTCAACAAGCTGCAAGCGATGGAACAGGCTGGTCGCGAGGTGTCGAAGGTCTACAAATCAGGACGCAACTGGCGTTTCGCGGTGCTTGATCGCAAGACCGGCCAGTGGCTCGAAGCAGGTGCCTGCGAGCGCGAGCAGGAGGCGGAAGAACGTCGTCTGGCCGCGGTCAAGCGCCGTTACGAAGAGCTTGTCGCCGGCGCGGCTAACTGAGCGCGCCGCGTAGGCGGTCGAGCGCTGCCATCAAACCTGTCTGCGTCACAATCCCGACCAGACGTCGCTCGTCATCCAACACCGGTACGTGATGAATCGCGTGACCGGTAAAGAGCGGGATGAGCGTGACGATATGGGCATCGTGCTGCACAGTGATCACCGGGGCGCTCATGATCTGTCCCACGACCTCGGGTTTGTCGGAGGTGACGCTCGCCGTGGGCGTTAACAAGGCACGCAAACGCTCAAGAGTCTTACCGCTCGCGACGCGCCCCGCTTGCTTGAGGAAATCGATGATGGTCACAATGCCGATCACGCGCCGCGCACGATCCACGACCACCACACCCTTGAGCCGATCCTCGCGCAGCATTGCCCACACATCCTCCAGATTGTCGCCAAACTGCGCGGTCGCCACCTCGCGCTGCATGATGCTCGCGCAGCTGTGCTCGCCGAGCGACCGGGCCCGCGAATGCAACATTGCGCGCGTGAAGATCTGTTCCAGGTCCGTTTGGCTGACGTCGATGAAGGCGCCCATTTCCTTGATGGCGACCTGCAAGTCTGCGGAAGTGAGCCCTCCGCGCGCCAGACCCTCCGCCTCGGTGACGGATTCGCGAGCCGGTTGGGCAACGGCGGGCCAGCGCCGCCCCGGGACGAGCCTATTGATCGCCCACGCGAGCAGTACCAGCACCGCGGCGTTGAGCAGCACCGGATTGAGCACAAAGGCATAACCCGCGCTGCGCAACGCTTCCCCGCCCAAGACCGGAACCAAGGCGGTCGCTCCGCCCGGCGGATGCAGACACCGCAAGCTGAACATCAACGCGATCGCCAGTGCGCCGGCAGCGGCAAGGGCGACCGGAACGGACGGGACGAGTTGCGCGCACGTTACCCCGGCAAGCGCCGATACCAAGTGTCCGCCCAGCATCGGCCACGGTTGCGCCAACGGACTGTGCGGTACCGCAAACAACAGCACCGCCGAGGCCCCCATCGACGCCACCATGAATGGCATGGCCCCGGCATCGCGCCACCACGTGGCGATTAATGCCAAGGCCAGCAATGCGGCAAGCGCGCTTAACGCCGCGGCGACCCGCTCGCGTGCACTGACTGCGGGCTGCGCGCTGAACAGTCCGCGCAATCGTGTGAGAACCATTCGTGACGGTGATGACGTGGTTTCCGACATGCTGCCGAATCGGGTGCTTTCGTGGGAATACTGGCGCCGCTAAGATAATCGAAATCGCCCGGGTCTCCTACGCCAGCCACCGCCCTCCGTGACCGATTCACCACTCCGCGAAGTCAAACCCTTAAGCTTCATCTACGAGCTGCCTCACGCTTTGCCGGCGGATGTCTGCCGTGAGGCCGTGCGGCGCTTCGAGGAAAAGCTCGATCAGCAATACCCGGGCCGTATCGGCAATGCCCAGAACGAAGCCGCCGATATCAAGAAGACGACGGACCTCTTTATCAGCGGCCGTGACGACTGGAAGGATATCGATAGGCTGTTACGCCAGTCGCTCGGCAGCGCGGTGCACGCCATGGCGCGCGAGTTTCCCTTCTTCGGCGTCAACCGCTTCAAAGACTTAGGCTACAACCTGCAACGCTACCGCCCCGGCGAGTACTACCACTGGCACGTCGACGCCGGACCCGGCGAGTTCCTGACGCGCCAGTTGGTGGCCATCTGGTATCTCAACAGCGTCGAGAGTCCCGGCGGCGAGACCGAGTTCGCCTTGCAGGACGTTAAAGTCAGGCCGGAAGAAGGCAAGCTCGTGCTGTTCCCTCCGTTCTGGAC
>CP070641.1:204488-214929 GCA_020354085.1 Pseudomonadota bacterium | reverse complement strand
TCAACGCCCGTGCACGCGATGAATTCACCCAGTTCTTCGCGCGCAGTGACAGCTTTGCCTTGGGTGTTTGCAACGGGTGCCAGATGATGTCAAACCTGCACGGCATCATCCCAGGCGCCCGGCACTGGCCGCACTTCGTACGCAATCGCTCGGAGCAATTCGAGGCGCGTGTGGCCATGGTGCAGATTCCGGAAAACCCGTCGATCTTCTTTTCCGGGATGCAGGGGTCGTGGCTGCCAATCGCGGTCGCGCACGGCGAGGGCCGCGCCGAATTCCGCAGCGACGAGGACATGCAGCAGGTCATTCTCAACAAACAAGTGGCGCTGTGTTTCGTCGACAACCGCGGCAATCTCACGGACCTATATCCCTCCAACCCCAACGGCTCGCCGCACGGTATCACCGGCCTCACTACGCCAGATGGGCGCTTTACGATCTTGATGCCGCATCCGGAGCGCGTATTCCGCGCGGTCGCCAACTCCTGGCGGCCGGATGACTGGGGCGAGGACGGACCCTGGATGCGCATGTTCCGCAACGCGCGCGTCTCGGTCGGCTGACGGTCGATCGTTTTCACGTGCTTGACGCGTCGCCGCCGGGGTGGCGTAGTTGCGGAACGACTCGCCGTGGCGGGTTATCCGCTTGGTATGGTGGTCGAAACGGTCGCGCGATGCGCATCTTCTTCGTCACCGTCGTGCTACGGGTGTGCACAGTCAAGGCAGGGAACCGAAAGGAAGTTCATCGATGGAACTTGGTCTAGTCGGTTTGGGACGGATGGGCGCTAACATGGCGCGCCGGCTCACGCGTGGCGGCATCGCAGTCGTAGCTTTCAATCGCAATGCTGAAGTCACGCAAGCGCTCGCCAAGGAAACCGGCTTGCGTGCCGTGGACAGTCTGGAAGCGCTTATCGCGGCGTTGGCACCGCCACGCGTCGTGTGGTTGATGTTGCCGGCGGGCGATGTCACCGAGCAGCACGTCGATGTGCTGGCATCTCAGCTTGCCAAAGGCGATGTCTTGGTCGATGGCGCCAATTCCTTTTACAAGGACTCAATGCGGCGCGGAACAGCGCTCGCCAAGCGTGGCGTGGCGTTTGTTGATGCCGGTGTCTCGGGCGGCGTGTGGGGACTGGAGAACGGTTACGCGCTCATGCTCGGTGGCGAGGTCACGGCGGTCGCGCGACTCAAGCCGGCGATCGGGGTCTTGGCGCCAGCCAGGGACCGCGGTTGGCTGCATTGCGGACCGGTAGGTGCGGGGCACTTTACCAAGATGATTCATAACGGCATCGAGTACGGCATGATGCAGGCCTATGCCGAAGGCTTCGCGCTCATGAAAGCGCGCGCCAACTTCAATCTGGATCTGGGGGCCATCGCCGAAATGTGGCGCCACGGCAGCGTGGTGCGCAGTTGGCTGCTCGACCTGACGGCGGAGTTCCTTGCCAAAGATCAGGAGCTAAAAGAGATCGCACCATTCGTGGCGGACTCGGGCGAGGGGCGTTGGACGGCGCTCGAAGCGGTCGAGCAGGGGGTACCGGCACCGGTCATGAGCCTTGCGCTCATGATGCGATTCGCAAGCCAGGGAGGCGATGAGTACGCCGGTAAGCTGCTTGCCATGATGCGCAAGGGGTTTGGCGGCCACGGCGTGAAAACGGATCAGGAGTCGTAGCGGCCATGGCGGACATCGGGCCTTGTTACTTCGTCATTTTCGGCGCCACCGGCAATCTCGCCACGCGTAAGCTGCTACCGGCCCTCTATCAACTGGAAGCGGCGGCGAAGCTGCACGCTGATCTGCGTTTTATCGCCCTTGCACGACGTGAGTGGAGTCGCGAGCAGTGGCTTGATCACCTGCGCGATAGCCTCAATGAGCATCTCGATCAATGTTGCGAGGCGAAAACCTTCGCGCGCTTTGCCGACCGCTTTGACTATGTCGCTGGTGACTTGAACGACCCCAAGACCTACCGGCGCCTGATGGACGAGCTGTCCAAGCCGCGCCCCGGCGTGTGCGAGAACATCGTGTTTTATCTGGCCATCAAGCCGTCGGATTTTCTCGCTGTGGTCGAGCAGCTGAACGGGATCGGCATCAATCGCGCTCACGGTCGCCATCGTGTCGTGGTGGAAAAGCCGTTCGGCGAGGACATCGACAGCGCGCGCGCCCTCAATGCGCAATTGCACCGCTACTTCGACGAGGACCAGGTGTTTCGCATCGACCATTATCTGGGCAAGGAAACGGTGCAGAATCTCCTGGTGTTTCGTTTCGCCAACACCCTGATCGAGCCCATCTGGAACCGCAACTATATCGATCATGTACAGATCACGGTGGCCGAAGCGGAAGGAGTGGGCGGACGCGCCGGCTACTATGACGGTGCCGGCGCCTTGCGCGACATGCTGCAAAATCACCTCATGCAGTTATTGACCTTGGTCGCCATGGAGCCGCCTGCGACCATCGATGCCGATGCGCTGCGCGACGAAAAGGTCAAGGTGCTGCGCTCCATTCGGCCAATTGCACCGCAGGCCGTCCACGGCCAGGCGTTTCGTGCGCAGTACGGCAGTGGGCGGGTGCACGGCAAACCGGTGATCGCCTATCGCGAGGAGGGCGGTGTGGCGGATGGGTCGGTTACCGAAACCTATGCCGCGGCCAAGTTCTTCATCGACAACTGGCGTTGGCGCGGTGTGCCGTTTTATCTGCGCACCGGCAAGCGCCTGGCGGACAACTTCTCGCTCATCGCAATCCGGTTCCGCCATCCGCCGCAGTTGCTGTTTCACGAAACCGGTGCCGCCCATCTCGATCCGAACTGGGTGGTATTGTCGCTGCAGCCGACTGAGTGCATGCACATAGAGCTGCATGCCAAGGAACCGGGGCTCGGCATGAACACGCGCATCGTCAAGCTAAATGCCTCCTACCGCGAAACCGAGGCGACCACGATGGAAGCATACAAGACGTTGCTGCTCGATGTGGTCGAGGGCGATCGCAGTCTCTTTATCCGCTTCGACGAAGTCGAGTGGGCTTGGCGCGTGGTAGATCCGATCCTGCGCGACTGGGCACAGAATCGCGACTCAATTGTTTCCTACGCCGCGGGAGGCTGGGGGCCACGCGAGGCCAACCGTCTGTTCGAGCGCGACGATCAATACTGGCGCAACGAGATTTAATCCAAGACACCCGATGCAGATCGTGCGCTGGCGGAAATTCGCGGATGCCGGGGCGCTAACGCAAGCCGCGGTGGACGAAATCACGCGCGCCGCGCAGGCGGCGATCGCTGCGCGGGGTGTTTTTCACCTGGTATTGGCCGGGGGGCGTACTCCGCTCGCGGCGTATTCGCAACTTGAGGCCCCGGAGCAGGACTGGGGCCGCTGGCACATCTATTTTGGAGATGAGCGCTGCTATCCAGCCGGCCATGCACAACGCAATGACGCGGCCATACTAGCTGCCTGGCTCGATCGCGTGGTAATACCGACGGATCAGATTCACCGCATACCTGCAGAGCTTGGGGCCCAGCAAGCGGCAGAACAATACATTGAAGTGTTGAAGGCGGTCGGCGACTTCGACCTAGTCTTGCTGGGCCTGGGCGAGGATGGACATACGGCGAGCCTTTTTCCGGGACAGCCACTCGGTGACACGCATGACAGTCCCGATGCGCTCGCGGTGCATGATGCGCCCAAGCCACCGCGAGAGCGCGTGAGCATGAGTGCCGCGCGCTTGAGTCGCGCGCGCCAGGTGTTGTTTTTGGTCACCGGCCGAGACAAACGCGCCGCGCTCGCGGCCTGGCGGAGAGGCGAGGAACTACCAGCGCGGCATATTGTGCCAACGGGCGGCGTCGATGTGTATGTGGACGGTGAAGCAGACGCGGCCGTTTGAGATGGAGACGACAGGTTGAAAACACGCTACGGTGATGTGGCCGCTTTCGTCACCAAGGACGGGTCGATCATTCGCGAGCTCGTGCACCCGAACGTTCACGGCAACGCCGGCCAGAGCTTCGCCGAGGCCATCGTCGCGCCGGGCCAGACGACGCAGTTGCATTGCCACCGGCGAAGCGAAGAGGTCTACCACATCACGGCGGGTCAGGGCCGTATGACCCTGGGTCACGACGTCTTCGAGGTTACCGTCGGCGATACGGTACTGATCCCACCGGGCACGCCGCATCGTATCGAGAATACCGGCCGCGACGAGCTCAAGATTCTCTGTGCCTGTGCGCCGCCCTACGCGGATGCCGATACGGACTTGCTGGTACCGTAGCCCCGCCGATTGCCTTTCAGGCTAGGCGTCGGAAATATCCACCGAACCGCCAATTTTCGGCCAGTTTTTAGGCTATATCCGTGTCCAGATAGAGGTTCTTCGACCGCGAAAAAAGGCAAAGACTCAACAAGTTAGTCAACTTATTTAGCGTTGTTTTCGAATGGCACAGGATGTGCAAACCAACCCCGGGGCAGTCGGACCATTTCGATTCCGGGGGACGTTAGATGCAGTTCGCGGGGAAGGCAGTACGGAGAGCAGTGCTAGCGGTGATTGCCGTCCTGTCCGTGGCAGGTGGTCACGCGATGGCGGCCTCGCTCTATGTCTACGAGTTGCCCGACGGTTCACGCCTGGTGAGCGACCACCCGGTCAACAACAAGCACTACCGCCTAGTGCGAACCGGCAAGGACACGCGTGGCATGGGCCAGCTCGCGGCCAGTCGTCACAGTCAGTTCTTTCGCGCCGACCCAAACGCCTACGACCGTTTGATCCGAGAGGTGGCGACCGAACATCAACTCGATTTCGCCCTGCTCAAGGCGATTATGCATGTGGAGTCGGCGTTCAATCCGTACGCCGTGTCGGACAAGGGTGCGCTGGGATTAATGCAAGTCATGCCCGCGACCGGCAAGCGCTACGGGCTGGATGACTTCTACGACCCGGAAGAAAACATTCGCGCTGGCGCGCGTTATCTGAAGGACCTCTCGGCCATGTTTCCCAACAAACAGGCGCTGGTGATTGCCGCCTACAATGCCGGCGAGAATGCCGTGATTCGCCACAAGGGCATCCCGCCCTACAAAGAAACCCAGCTCTACGTGCGCAAGGTCCTGCAGTACAAGCGCCATTACGCGCAGAAATCCTGACGTCCACGCGCGTTTGCCACGCGCAGCCAGACCCGCTACGCTCGCGCTCCATCCTGTGCCCAATTCGCGGGTGCGTACGTGCCCGGGTAGGAACATGAGCAACGACAGCGGCGGCAAGCTCGGCAATTCGAAAGAGTTTCAGATCCTGCAAGCGGTCAAGGTCACGCTGACCGACGTGATCAAGGACACGGCGACGGCGCCCGGTATCCAGCACCCGCTGTCCGATCGCACCATCGAAAACCTGCGGCAATGCTTGGCGCTGATCAGCGCGCGCGAGCGGGAGTTGGCGCAAGCCGCGGGCGTGACCATGGGTGCGCGCCCGCGATTCGCCGATGAGCCACAAGGTGCCACCACTGTGTCGATCAGCAAGATCGGGCGTTCCAAGAAGCCCGACCACGATCGCTAACTATCAAGAAACTTCCTTCCCACGCAGGACGGCATACTCGGCTAAGAGCGGTGTTACCACAGGTTCGAGTTTGCGCCGCAGTAAAGTACCGGTGGCCGTGGTTTGCGCGATTATCGGAGTGATGAGCGCCTCGCGGGCTTGGCCGAGAACAAGCACTGCCTCGACCTCGCGAGACAGCGTCGGGACCGCGGCCAGCAATTCTTTCAGCTCACCTTTCGGCGCCTCGATAGCAGTGCGCGCGGCAGCATAGGCCTGCGCTACATTCGTGCATGGATTGATGAAGGGGTGCGCGGCACCGAAGTAGCGCTGCAATACCTCAAACAGGTGCGCGGTCGCAAACTTATCGAGCGGATGTCGCATCTGTTCTTCCGATACCGCCAAAAAGGTCTGCCCTCGGCTCGACAGGACTCGTGCAAGCAAACCTGCCAGTGCATTGCCGCCCGCGGAGAGTTGCTCGAGATCGGTGCGATGCATTTCGTCACCCGGATGCCCCGGTCGCGGGTCAGGCAGGTCATCGGGACTGGCATCAAGAAATCCGAGATGGTAGGCGTTGCGGTGCGTGCCGCGGTTCCAGAGACGTTGACGGGTCGGTGCATCGAGCAGGCTCGTGTCGAGCACAAGCTTAATGGTCGTAATTACGGTCAACGGATCGGTTTCGAACGGCAGATGCTCGATCAAATAGTGGGCGAGCTCGGCGCCAAAACCTGATTGGGTCACGGCTGCACGGCTTAACATACGGCGCGCATTGTCCGACGTCGGTTGGCACCACCACACGCGGCGCGCGAGCTCGGAAGTCAAGTCCGGCGCTCCGGCGACCGCAACTACCGCTTCTGGTTCGCCAAGCAACAGCAGCTTTGCGAGCTGACTGCCCTTCGTCTGACCCATGCGCGTCCAGCGTTGTAGGTACACCGGATAGCCGCCGGGCGAGCCGAGAGCGAAACTCGACAGAAACTCGCGCACCCGCCGCAGATATTGCTCCGGTCGGCAGTTCGGGTGGAGCGGCACGGCGGCTTCAGTATCACGTGTCAGTCCGTAGACCGCCAGGGCGGATTCGTCGATGCGAATCGCCTCGCAATCCTGCGCGAGCAGCACATTCAATCGAAGTAGGTCTTGGCTGCTGAGATCCATAGGGGCGGCGCAGTGTTAAGTGGTAAGTGTTAAGTGCTGAGTATTAGGAATCTGGCCGGGGCCGGTAGTCTACGAGACTCGACATTGCGGCGGTTCGTGGAAATCAACCGCACTTGCTTGGCACTGAACACTCACCACTTAACACTATTAGTTCAGCTGTACCCGTTGCCCCCACGGCACTTTGGCCTTGCCCTTTACCAGCCATAGCACCGGAAACGTGGGTTCGTGTTCTGGAAATTCGCCCTCGGCGTCGGTGAAGTACACCAAGATGTCCGGCTGGCGATCTTGGTTCTCGGCCCAGGCGATGGGCGGGTTGAAATCGGTACCGCCACGACCCGTTAGTTTATCGGGCACCTTTGCCTGCTCCCACGGTTCGAACGTCCAGGGACTGCCGTCGGCCAGATGATCGTCGCAGGCAAGCAGCGTGATGCGCGCGCCGAGGCTCCCCTTGATGGCATCGATTTCGCTGACGAACTCGCGCATTTCGTCATCGTCAATCGAACCGCTGGTGTCCAGCACCACCACGACATCAATATGGGCGCTCTTGAGACTCGGCAGAATTGCGACACCTTCACGGCGTGACGGTCGCTGGAAGCTGTAGTCTTCGCGTGCCACATTGGTCATGTAACGCGCAAGCAGCATCCGCCATGGCAGTTGCGGTTGCAGCAGATGGTCGACCAGACGCGCCATTGAGCCGCCGAGCTTGCCCGCCTGCTGTGCCTGCTGTGCGGCGCCGGCCAGGCGCTGCTGCCACTGCACTGCAAGTGATTCGCGCTCGTTGGCCGAAAGCGGCGGCGGCGGCGAGGCGCCATCCACGGATGGATCCGTGTCGCGAGAGTCTGGATGACGCGAGCGACCGCCGTCGTTCTTGTCGCGATCGGAACCACCTTGGTCGCCCCCAGCCGTTGGTTCGTCGTCGGTACCGTCGGGCGGCGGTGCTTGTTCGCCGCGTGGTGGAGACCGCGTGGACTGCGAATCGCTTTCCGAGTCGTCATAGAGATGCTGGTCAAGCGGTTCTTCGCTGGTGTTTTCCTTGATGTAGGGATAGATCTCCTCGGCTGTCATGTCTGCGTAGTTGTCGAGCAGCAGTGCGCCCGGTGGCGGCTTCAAGCCGTCCGCGAGGAGCAGCGGGTTAATCGCGTAGTCGCAGGCGATGTCCCAGCGCAGTTTGTTGCGGTGCCCGCGGCGATTGAAGTGCGAGAGCGCGCAATGCAACGCCTCGTGGGCGAGCACGAACTTGGTTTGTTCGAGGTCGAGTCCATCGATGTAGCTGCGATTGTAGAAAAGACCGCGCGCGTCGGTGGCGGTGGTCTTACACCACTTAGGGTCGGCCGCGATAAGGGGCAAGCGCAGTACCAGCGCGCCGAGAAACGGCTTGTCGAGCACCAGGCGCGTACGCGCCGCCGCTAGTTTGGTTTCGATGTCCTGTGCGGCCATGGTCTAAGGTTCAGCGCGCCGCGCTGCGCGCCGGTTTCCAGGTATCAAACAGCATGATGTCGGCGATGCTCTTGGCCCATTGCTGGAACTGCGGTACGGCGAAGAGACGCTCGCCCACGGCGCGTTGCATGTCTGACACCAGCATCACGCCCATCTCGCGTTGCGGAAACTTGCTGGCGTATTCGAGGATGTGACCGAACACTTTGGTTTCATCGGCCTTGTCCTTTGCGCGAATCGCGCGACCCACCAGGGCCGAGGCAACGGCGTACTGCAAGTCGGTCTCCTTCGGAACCGGACCGGGATTGCCGGCGATGATGGCGTCGATGTCGGGCAAGTTATCGAGATTGTCGATGAAGGCCTTAAGCTCGATACCTGCGGCTGGTCCAACGCAGGCCTGGAGTGCGCCAAGAAGTAGGTCAGGGTTGTCCTGAAACTTCTGCAAGCCACGATGGGCGAATTCCCAGGAACGCGGACTGGGAAAAGCGACCGGATTGTGCGCCGGGTCGAAGTCGAACAAAAGCTCTGGCCGAAAGCGCAGAAAAGCGATGACGCGCTCGTCGATGCCGGCGCCGTAGGCCCATGCCACCCAGTCATCGAGGTGGGTGTCGACTTCGAAGTGCGAGAATCGATTGGCCAACGGCGCCGGCATGGAGAACGTCACGCCGCGGTCACCTTGGCGATTGCCTGCCGCGAAAATCGTCCAGCCCTCCGGCACCGTGTACTCGCCGAGGCGTCGATCGAGAATGAGCTGGTAAGCGGCGGCCGACACGGTGGGCGCAGCCGAAGTAATTTCATCTAAAAAGAGAATGCCCTCTGGGCCATGGCGTGATGCATCCGGCAACATGGCCGGTATCGCCCACTCGACGACATCGCCCACGCGAAACGGGATGCCGCGCAAGTCCGTCGGCTCCATCTGCGAAAGCCGGATGTCGATCATCGGTACGCTGTAGCGGGCGGCGGTCTGCGCGACCATTTGGGATTTGCCGACGCCGGGCGGACCCCAGAGCATGACGGGCGTATGGTGACCGCTGCGGGTGCTGCGGAATTCGCGGTCGAGGATGGCCATGATAAGGGCGGGACGCATAAGTACCTCAGAGCTGTAAGTGTAACTGCTTGTAAAACAGCCAGTTTATCATCGGCCAGGCCGCCAACCCACGGGCGCGAGCAAATCTTGCCCCAAATTGGTGACGTTCATTATTTGTGACATTTTTCACAGAGCAAAATCTAGCCTGGTCTCACAATACTCGCATCGAACAACGGGTTCGCAAGGACGAGACAGTTAGGCAAGGCACCGGGTGTCACCCGAGCCGGTCAGCGGACGAGGACGGTCACCCGTTTCGAATGGGGCGCCCCCCGGCGGGGTGAGAACGAAATGGTTACTGATCAAAACGGGAGAACAAACATGTCAGACCGAGACCTTCTTTATCTGCAGCCCGCGGCGCAGTCCGAATCGCTTGAGGCGATGCTGCGCGCTGGCGGCTGGAATGTGTATCTCACGCATAGCGTGCGCGAAGCGGAGGAACTCGCCAAACGCCACGATTTTACGGTCGGACTCGTTCGTGTTGATTCGAGCTTGGCCAATGATGACTCCTTGCGCGGGTTGTTGACCGGCTACCGGCGGATGAAATGGGTGGCAATGGCCGACGCCGAAGCAGTGCGCGCGCCCACGCTGGCACGGCTGGTCGCCGACAACTGTTTCGACAGCCATTCAATTCCGGTGGACGTCAACAAGCTGCTGTTCTCGCTCGACCACGCCGCCGACATGGCCGGCTTGCTGCGTCGCCAGACCTCGCTTAAAGAGGCGCGCGAGTTCGCCGAAAAGATGGCGATTTCGGCCAGCCTCGAGCACACACGTAGCAACGTGTCGCGCGCCGCGCGCGTCCTTGGCGTATCACGCGTCACGCTGTATCGGCTGATGGAGAAACACCAGATCCGCGCCTAGCGTCCATGACTCCTCCTGGGGGCCCTGCGAGGGGCACCAGAAATTGCCCTTTCTCGGGCCGCCGAGAAAGGGCTTTCTTTTTACTGGGAATGGGTTGAGAATTCGCGCCACTCGCCGTCCTCCGCGGGCGGTGACGCAGGCAAGAATCGTGAAAAACCCGGCCGCGGCTCCGACATTCCTCTCTTGCGTTCAGGCGCGTCTTGCGCCGACTCATTAAGCGACGGCCGAATGAGTGACGCCAGGTCTGATCCCTCCGCCCCGCGCGGGCGCTTGCTGGCCCTGACGGTGGCAGCGGTCGGTGTCGTCTACGGTGACATCGGTACCAGCCCGCTCTATACCATCAAGCTCGCCTTTAGCGGTCCCTACGCGTTTTCGATCACGCCAGCCAATGTGCTCGGCGTGCTGTCCCTGATTTTCTGGGCATTGATACTGGTCGTCACGATCAAGTAC
>CP070641.1:193761-204388 GCA_020354085.1 Pseudomonadota bacterium | reverse complement strand
CGTAACCCGCAGTGTCGCTCGCAACGACGCGATCGCGGGCGTCACGGTCGCCCTCGTGCTCATTCCCCAATCCATGGCCTACGCGCAACTGGCCGGGCTGCCGGCGTACTACGGTCTGTACGCCGCCTTCCTGCCGCCCATGGTCGGTGCGCTGTTCGGCTCCTCCCGCCTGCTTGCCACCGGACCGGTGGCGGTCGTGTCGTTGCTAACCGCCGCCGCGCTGGAACCAATCGCGGCCTCAGGCAGCGCCGGTTACGTCGCTTACGCCATCATGTTGTCGCTACTGGTCGGCATATTTCAGCTGGGGCTCGGGCTGCTGCGACTCGGCGTGGTGGTTAACTTCCTGTCCCACCCGGTCATCGTCGGCTTTACCAACGCCGCCGCCCTCATTATCGCGACCTCCCAGCTCGACAAGATATTCGGCGTGCGCGTCGACAAAGCGGAGCACCACTACGAAACGGTGTGGAACACGGTGGTCGCGGCAGCGACCCAGACACACCTGCCGACACTGCTCTTCGCCATAGGCGCGTTTGGCATCATGATCGCGCTGCGGCGCATCAATCCGCGCATCCCGAACGTTTTAATCGCGGTGGCGGTGACCACCGTGATCTCCTTCGTCATTCACTTCGAACGCATCGTCGACGTGCCGGTCGAACAGATCACTGCCGAATACGTGCAGGAAATCGCGCGCGAAAACAACACCCTTAAGCGCGAGCTGCCGGCACTCAATAAGGCGATTGCCGATGCCGAGAAGCGTTATCATGACACGCTCGAGCGACGCGGCCCCGAGGATTCGCGCACCATCCTCGCGCATCACAACTGGGAGACGTTGCGGAACAAGCGCGATCGGCGCATCAAGACTCTCAAGTCAGACGTCGAGCAGCTACGAAAGAGTCGTTTCGAGTACGTTCCCGGTACCGACGGCAACCCGGGCAACTATTATCTTCGCGGTCATGCACCCGAAGACGCACGGACGGACGGACGGCAGTGGCGCGTGCGGGGGGTCGAAGGTGACGCCGTGATCATGAACGGTGGCGGCAATGTCGTCGGAAGCATTCCGCGCGGTCTGCCGGAATTGAGTTTTCCTCGTTTCGATCTTGGCGTGGTGCTACAACTGCTGTCCGCGGCGATCGCCATTTCCCTCATCGGTTTCATGGAAGCCATATCTATCGCCAAAGCCATGGCCGCCAAGACTCGCGTCAAGCTCGACGCGAACCAGGAGCTTATCGGGCAAGGCTTTGCCAACGTCGTTGGCAGCCTCTCGCAAAGCTACCCAACCTCCGGGTCGTTTTCTCGATCCGCGGTCAACATGAGTGCGGGCGGAGTTACCGGCTTCTCCTCGGTCGTAACAAGCGTCATCGTGATCGTGACGCTGCTGTGGCTCACCCCGCTCCTGTACCATCTGCCGCAGGCGACGCTGGCGGCGGTAATCATGATGGCCGTCGTCGGGCTCATCAACATCAAGGCAGTCAAGCACGCTTGGCATGCCAACAAGCAGGACGGCATCGTCGCCGTAGTATGCTTTGTTTTGACTCTGGCCTTCGCGCCGCACTTGGACAAGGGCATATTGATCGGCGCAGGCCTGGCGCTGGTGCTGTATCTCTATCGCACCATGCAACCGCGCGTCGCCGTCTTAGCGCGCCATCCGGACGGCACGCTACGCGACGCAGAAGTGTTCAGGCTGCAGACGTGCGAGAACATCACCATGATCCGCTTCGACGGACAACTTTACTTTGCCAACACCTCCCACTTCGAAGACAAGGTCATGGAACGTGTTGCCACAAAGCCTGAGCTTCGCTACGTGATCGTGGTGGCAGATGGCATCAACCAGATCGATGCCACCGGCGAAGATATGCTGGCGCAGCTCACCGAGCGCCTGGAGAACAACAACATTGTCGTCTTGTTCACGGGCCTTAAGAAGCAGGTAACGGACGTCATGCAGCGCACGGGGCTATATCAACGTCTCGGCGCCGAGCGATTCTTCCGCACCGAAGACATGGCGCTCGAATATGCATGGAAACAACTCGGCGAGAATCACGACGTCGATTGCCCGCTCAATATCGTGTGCCCGCTGCCGAGTACGGTGCGTCCGTAAGCCCACCGCAGCTCGCCGGCCACCGCGGCGGCAGACCCCATGCTCAGGCAACCTGCTAGAATCGTCCTGAACCTACACGGAGAGCCCTAGCCCTTGACCGGTCTATCGACCACCGGGTTGGTTGTCGCTCTGGTCTGCCTCATTTTTGCCTCGGCGTTCTTCTCCGGCGCCGAGATTGCGCTCATGACCATCAACCGCTACCGGTTGCGCAACCGCGCGGCCAGCGGCCATCGTGGCGCGCGCTACGCCGAGAAGCTCCTCGAGCGTCCCGATCGCCTACTGGGCGTGATTCTGGTCGGCAACAACTTCGCTAACATTGCCGCTTCTTCCATCGCTACGCTGCTCGCGCTCGAACTGCATGGCGAGCGCGCCGTCGCGATCGCCGCCGGCCTGCTGACTTTCGTCGTGCTGGTATTCGCCGAGGTTGCGCCCAAGACCTACGCGGCACTGTATCCAGATCGGCTTGCTTATCCCGCGGCCTATGTGTTGCGGCCCTTGCTCGCCGTGCTCTATCCCATCGTATGGCTGGTCAACGCGCTCGGTAATTTTCTGCTACGCCTGCTGGGCGTATCGCTGCTGCGCAAGCGCGAACACGAGGTCACGAGCGAGGAACTGAAAGCGCTGGTGCGCGAGGCCGATGTCCTGATTCCTGTCTCGCATCAAGAAATGCTGCTCGCCATCCTCGAACTGGAAAAGGTTCGGGTCAACGATGTCATGGTGCCCCGCCACAAGATCGTCGGTGTCGATCTAGACGCGGACTGGGACGATACGGTGGCGCTGCTCACCAGCAGCCGCTTCACCCGACTGCCCGTCTACCGCGGAAATCTCGACAACGTTGTCGGCACATTGCATGTACGCCGCGTGCTTAACCTCATGCGCGAGGGCACGCTCGATCGCGACTCCATCACGGCGGCCATGATTGAGCCCTACTTCGTACCGTCCGGCACCTCTCTGACACAGCAGCTGCTCAATTTTCGCCAGTCCAAGTTGCGCCTCGCGCTGGTGGTAGATGAGTACGGCGACATTCAGGGTCTAGTCACGCTCAATGAAATTCTTGAAGAGATCGTTGGTGACTTCACCAGTCGCGTGCTGGGAAGAACCAACGAAATGCAGCCACAACCGGACGGTAGTTATTTGGTCAAGGGTACCGTTTACTTGCGCGACCTCAATCGCGCACTCGGATGGACTCTGCCGATTGAAGAATCGCGCACGCTCAACGGCTGGATCGTCGAATATCTTGAAGACCTACCCGAACCGGGTACCAGTCTTATGCTACACGGGTTCATCATTGAAGTGTTGCGCACAAGCGGCACGGCGGTGGAGATCGCGCGCATCCGGCCCGCCGAGCCGGGCACCGAGACTGCCGATACTGCTCGCGGGGAAGCCGCAAGCTAATTGCTCCGACGAGATGCCATTGCCAGGCGATACCATCCGTGAGCGCTAAACGACACGTCTATTTCGTTTCGGATCGCACCGGCATCACCGCGGAGGTGCTCGGACGCACGCTGCTCGGCCAATTTCCCAACATCGAATTCGAGAAACACACGCTACCCTTCATCGACACGGTCGCGAGGGCGCGCGAGGTCGTGGCACAGATCAACGACGCCGCACGGCCCAATGGCGAGCGCCCAATCGTGCTGACCACCCTGATCGACGACGACGTACGCAAGACCGTGGCGGCGGTCGATGCACTCTTTCTCGATCTCTTCGAGGGATTCATCAAGCGTCTCGAGGCGGAACTCGCACAAGAATCCTCGCACGCCCTGGGGCTCACACACGGCCGCCGTGACGAACTCATCTATCAGCAGCGCATGGACGCCGTCAACTATACGCTGACACACGATGACGGCATCAATGCACAAGCCTACAACAAGGCCGATCTCATCTTGACCGGCGTCTCGCGAACCGGGAAAACGCCGACTTGCCTGTATCTCGCCATGCAGTACGGCGTGCGTGCCGCCAATTATCCGCTCACGCCGGATGACTTCGACCATCTACACCTGCCGGGCGCGCTTCCACCGTTTCGCGAAAAGCTCTTCGGGCTCACGATTAGCCCCGAGCGTCTGAGCCGCATCCGCCACGAGCGGCGGCCCAACAGTCGCTACGCGGCGATCGACACCTGCCGCCACGAGCTGCTCGCGGCGGAGAAGTTGATGCGTAAGGAAAAGATTCCTGTAATCGATACCTCGAGCAAGTCGATAGAAGAGATCGCCATCTCGATACTTCACGCGACCGGCTTAATCGATCGCGTCAAGCTCTAACGCCGTCCGCGGAAACCCTCAGGCTGTCTTCTTTTTCGCGGCGACGTCATCGCGAATGTAGACCGGCAGTGCCTCTTCGGCGCGCACCGCGCCTCCCTGCAACCAGGCGGCGGCGCCCAATTGCGCGACAGCGCGCGCACGCGGCCAGGCATTCGGTTGCCAGCCTGAGACCTGTCCCCCACCACGCGCCTGCAGAACCGCGTGATACGAATCCCAACCGTTACCCGCCCCGATCCACATTCCGTCCATTGGGATTGGCGCTTGGGCAGGATCGCACACCAGCTCCGGGCTCGCGGCTTGCATCAGACCAGTCGCCTCGCGCGCAAAGGCGCCCCAGTACACCTGGTTCATGCGCGCGTCGATGGCGGCCAGCACGTGTGTCGCGCTGAGACCTTGCGCCAGTGCTGCTAATGATGACACAGGCAATACGGGCAGATCGGCTGCAAAGGCCAGACCCTGTGTAACGCCTGCCCCGATGCGCAACCCCGTGAATAGTCCCGGCCCGCGTCCGAAGGCAATGGCATCGAGCTGCGTGAGCACAAGGCCGGCCTCGGCCAAGACCGCATCGACCATGCCTAGGATGTCTTCCGAGTGCCGGCGACCGAGCTCGAAGCGTTCGCAATAGACTTCATTGATCACGACCGCCACGCTACAGGCCTCAGTCGCGGTATCCAGCGCCAAGATCTTCATCGCTGCGTTCTGCCGGCGGGCCTTTCGTCCGGCAGTCGACACGCGTCGCAGTCCGCCCGCAGCACCGAGTAGTAGCGCAGGTACAGACCGATCCACAAGGGCAGCAACACGATCCACAGACCGTCGATGGCTTCAAGCGGAACGAGATCGCCGCGGCTCCATGCCACCGCAACCGTCACCGACTTGATCAAGGCTACAAACAGAACAATCCCACCGACCAACTTGCCCAGGCCTTTCAGCAGGTCGGCACGGTTCAACCGAGACTTCGTCGATGGAGTTAATCTGCTTTCCATCACCGTCTATTCACGTTGTGTGGATGGATCATGGGGCGATCCGCGCGGCCGAGAGCCACGCGGATCGCCGCAGGCTACTTCGCCACTACCAGCGCGAACGTGGCCACGGCGTGGTCAAATACCTTCTTGTCGACCTTGCCCTTTTCACCAGCCATCACGACTAGGTAGCGGTGACCGTCCTTGAGATGCAGTGCAGTGTGCTTCACCATGTCCTTACCGCCATCCTTCCAGGACGTTTCAAGGTAGACACCCTTGCTGCCGCCAATGTTAATGTCACCGTCCTTTGCAACTTTGTGACCCTTGCCGGTGTACCGCTTGTCTTCTCCACCGATACGCGCCTTCTTGAACGCAGTCAGCGAAAAATCCGCCGGCTGCGCGCCGCGCAAGTAGACGCCTTCCAATACCGATCCGCTCTGTGGGTCCTTAAAAAAAATCATAAACAGCTTGTCATCAATATCCTTGTACCCTGGATTCCACCCCTGCGGCACCTCCATCGTGAAGCGTGTGCCATCGATCTTGACCGACCCGGCGGCGAGTACGCCTCCCGCGCCGACAGCGAACAAACCCAATGTGCAGACGATGCTCAACCATTTTCTTGCAGTAAGCATGAACGCTCTTCCTCTCTACTTGGTTTGATTGGTTTGGGGAAACGTCGTGACGTAATGTCGATACCGGCCTGTTGCCAACTTGCCGACACATCGCCTGGGTTGGATGCCGCCTACGCGTCCGTCACTATGGACTGCCGCCTCCCAGCGGGCGTGCAAGATTATTCCGCCGCACCGACCGGAGCGCAAGTGATGGCGGCGATTGAGACTTGGCTAGCCTGCGGTCGCCAGCAGGACGGCTAGGCGCCCGGTCAGCGCGCTGGTCGACAATGGTACGACACTCGCTTCCCGCCTGCGCGCCGCCCAAACCGGATCCGGAAAATGTGCATCGTTGCTGAAACGCGGTATCACGTGCCAGTGCAGGTGCGGCACCTGATTGCCCAACGACGCGAGATTGATCTTGTCGGGTTGCAACAGCTCGCGCAATACCTGCTCGACGGCGAACACCACTGCCATCAGGTACTTGCGCTCGCCGATGCCGAGATCGGTCATCTCCGTGACGTGCGCGTTCCAGATGACACGGCAATACCCAGGATAGTCGGATTCATTCGCGAGAATCACACGGCAGTAGCTGCCATGCCATAGCACATTCTCCGATTTAGCCGCGCACAGCGGACACGCCGTCACGTTCACTCCCCGGCCGCTACCGGCCGCACCTGCGAAGCCGCTAGCTTGGCGCGCTCACGCGCCTCCTCAATGTCTGTGCCATTGGCCAGCGCGACGCCCATCCGCCGGCGCGCGAACGATTCAGGTTTGCCAAAGAGCCGCAATTCGCTTTGCGGGACTTGCAGGGCAGCGGCCACGCCATCATAGGCAATGCCCTTCGCGTCCAACCCGCCGTAGATAACCGCGCTCGCCCCCGGGGCACGCAACGCGACCGACACAGGCAGGCCGAGTATCGCGCGCGCGTGCAGCGCAAACTCGTTTTGCGCCTGGCTGACCATGGTTACCATCCCCGTATCATGCGGCCGCGGACTCACTTCCGAAAACCACACCTGGTCACCGCGGACAAACAGCTCGACGCCAAAGATGCCGCGCCCGCCCAGACTATCGGTGATGCGCTTGGCAATGTCGCGCGCCTTGTTCAAGGCGACGCTGCTCATCGGCTGCGGTTGCCAGGACTCGACATAGTCGCCCTTTACCTGTACGTGCCCGATGGGCTCGCAGAAGTGTGTTTCCACCGACCCCGACTCATCCAGCGCACGCACGGTCAGGAGCGTTATCTCGTAGTCGAACTTGATCATCTCCTCGACGATGGCGCGCGCGCGGCTCACGCGTCCACCGCTCATTGCGTAATCCCATGCCTTGTCTGCATCCTCCGGGCTTGCCACCGTTGACTGACCTTTGCCGGATGAAGACATCACGGGCTTCACCACGCACGGATACCCAATCCCCCCATCGATTGCCTGCTTAAGCTGATTGAGGCTCTCGGCGAAGGCGTAACGCGAAGTCGGCAACCCTAGCCCCTCCGCTGCGAGGCGTCGAATGCCTTCCCGATTCATCGTGAGCTGCGCGGCCCGCGCCGTCGGGATCACCTCCGCCAGTCCTTCACTCTCGATACGTACCAGCTCATCAGTAGCAATCGCCTCGATTTCGGGAACGATGATGTGCGGCCGCTCCCGGTTTACCAGTGCGCGCAGCGCCTGTGCATCGGCCATGTTAATGACGTGCGCGCGGTGCGCGACTTGATGCCCCGGCGCATTGGCATAGCGATCGACGGCGATAACCTCTACGCCCAGCCGCTGCAGCGCAATAATCACTTCTTTGCCCAACTCCCCACTGCCGAGCAGCATGACGCGCGTGGCGCTGGGACTGAGCGGGGTGCCAATTCGCATGTGGTCTCCTTAAATAAGCTGTTGCACTTTCTCAGTGCACCTTGACGATACTCACGGTTCCGACGCGAAGTGGTCGTGCCCCATCTGCTCGCCTTTCCACTGGATACCGCGCGAATCGCACGCAATGAGTTCACGACCGGCAACAATTTCGCCAATCTCTGTCACCTGGCAACCGAGGCGGCTGCGCACGTTCGCCAAGTTCTCCAAACGCCCGGCTGGCACCGTGAAGCACAGCTCGTAGTCGTCGCCATTGGCCAGGGCCACCCCCCACCCCACGAGCGGCAGGATCTGGCGGTATGTCTCAGACACGGGCACACGCTCGTAGTCGATGCGTGCGCCGACACCGCTGCGCTCAAGGATATGTCCAAGATCGGCGAGCAGGCCGTCCGATATATCGATCGCGCTATTCGCAATCTCGCGCAGCGCGATGCCAGCCTCGATACGCGGCTGCGGCAAATCAAGCCGTTCGTTTACCGTCGCCAGAGCGGTTGCTGCCAGCGACAACTCGCCCCGCCGCGCGCGCAGGGCCAGGCCCGCATCGCCCAACTCGCCGCTAACAAACACCCGATCACCAACCCGCGCGCCGTCGCGGCGCAGCGCTCGACCATTTGGCACGAATCCGCAGGCTTGAACGCCGACCGTTAACGGCCCACGCACGGTATCACCGCCAATCAGCTCGATGTTATAGCGCCGGGCCAGGTCAAACATGCCGGCGCTGAATGCTTCGAGCCACGCCGCGTCGGCCCGCGGCAGACTCAGATTGAGCGTAAACCAAGCGGGTACTGCGCCCATCGCAGCGAGGTCGCTCAAGCTCACCGCAAGCGCCTTGCGTCCGAGCGCAGCGGGCGCCGTGCCGGCAAAAAAATGAACGCCTTCGACCAGAAGGTCCGTCGTTACGGCGAGCGTCATGTCAGGCGGCGGCGTGACCAACGCACAGTCGTCGCCGATGCCGAGCACTACGTCGACACGACGCGTCGCGACGCGCTGAAAATAGGTCCGAATTAACTCAAACTCGTTCACACCGCCCTGGCGGAGATGCTACGGCGCGGGGCTGAGCCCACCGATTTCGGACGCACGCAGGCGCGCGGCCACCTTATCGAGGATCGCATTGACATACTTGTGTCCGTGTTCCGCACCGAAAGTCTTCGCGAGCTCCACTGCCTCGTTGAGAATCACCTTGCAGGGGATCTCCGGATGAAACTCCAACTCGTAGGTACCCAACCGGAGGATTGCGCGCTCCACCGGATCGACCTCATTGAGCGGTCGATCGAGGTGCGGGGTGATATGGTCGTCGAGCTCGTGCAGGTGCAGGGGAATATCACGAACCAGCTCATGGAAGTACGCGACATCCACTTTCTCCATGCCGTGTTCGCGAATGAAATGGTTCTCGATATCTCCCGGGTCCTGCTCGGTCAGTTGCCATTGATACAGCGCCTGAATCGCTGCACGGCGCGCCTTGTGGCGACTGCCCTTGACCATGGGTCCCTAGAGTCGCAGTTTCTTTAAAAGGTTCACCATCTCGATCGCCGACAGTGCCGCATCCACGCCCTTGTTGCCGGCCTTGGTGCCGGCGCGTTCGATCGCCTGCTCGATCGTGTCGGTCGTCAGCACACCGAAGGCCACGGAAATGTCATGCGCCATACTGACCTGCGCGATACCCTTGGCGCATTCGCCCGCGACATAATCGAAATGGGGCGTGGCGCCGCGAATTACGCAACCGAGTGCGATCAGTGCATCGTATTTCTTCGCGGCAGCCATGGTCTTGAGCGCGAGCGGCATTTCAAAGGCCCCCGGCACGCGCACGACATCGATGCTGCCGAGATCCGTACCATGACGCACCAAGGTATCCAGCGCGCCCTCCAATAAGCGCTCGCCGATAAACCCGTTGAACCGTCCCAAGACAATACCAAAACGCGCACCGCGCGCGATCAGTTCCCCTTCGATACTCTTCGCATTACTCATCGTGAAGCCTTCTTCTCCTTGTTGTCGAGCCGTGCGACTTGCGCCGGCGTGTCAGTTTCGATGTGCTCGACGATCTCGAGGCCGAACCCGGACATCCCGGGCGCCTTCATGGCATGCCCAAGCACTCGCATCTTGCTAACGCCGAGATCACGCAGGATCTGACTGCCGAGACCGTAGCTGCGCAGCACTTGTCGTTCGGGGCGGCGCGGCGGCGAGTCCTCACCCTGTCCAAGCTTCTGAAAACGCTCGATACGTTGAGCCAGCTCAAGCGACGACTCTTCATGGTCGAGAATGACCACGATACCGTTGCCTTCCTGCGCCACGCGCGCCAAGGCGCGGTGCAAGGTCCAGGGGCCGTGTTTATGAACGTCGGTAAAAAGATCGAGCAAGCTCTCTTGTACGTGTACACGCACCAGCACTGCGCGATCGGACTGAACCTCGCCTCTTACCAAGGCCAGGTGAATGGCGTTGTCAATCCTATCGCGGTACGCCACCACCCGAAACTCGCCAAACTCGGTGGGAAGCCGACACTCACCAATTCGCTGAATCGTCGACTCGTGCTCCATGCAATACCGAATTAGATCGGCGATGGTGCCGATCTTAAGTCCGTGCGCTGCCGCAAACGCCTCGAGTTGCGGCAAGCGCGCCATACTTCCGTCGTCGTTCATGATTTCGCAGATGACCGACGCGGGCTGCAGCCCGGCGAGTCTCGCCAGATCGACGCCGGCCTCGGTATGACCGGCGCGAGCCAGGACCCCACCTTGCTGGGCCATGAGCGGAAAGATATGACCAGGGGTGACAATGTCCGTGGACCGCGCGTTTGGAGCGATTGCCACACGTATGGTCGTCGCCCGGTCCGCCGCGGAAATGCCAGTCGTCACACCCT
>CP070641.1:182875-193661 GCA_020354085.1 Pseudomonadota bacterium | reverse complement strand
GGGCGCACCCCAAAGCAACGTTTTCCGGCAACTAGTCGCGCAGGTTGACCAGCTGACGGGGGGTTTTCTCGATCTGGGCGGGCTCCTCCAGCGTCTTGCCCCCTTCGACGCCCATCTCGGGGAATTTGCGCGCCCCGGGGATGAGTTTGCTCTCGTAAGATCCGACTGCCTTGTTGTAGTCGCCGACCGCGGTTTCCAGACTGCGTCCGAGTTTGGCGAGGTGTTCGCTGAAGTTGAGTAGTCGACCGTACAAGTCCGTCCCCAGGTCGCGCAACCGTTCGGCATTGGCATTGAGCGATTCCTGGCGCCAGCCGTAGGCAACCGTGCGCAGCAGCGCGACCAGGTTGGTAGGCGTGGCGAGGATGATGTTCTGCCGCAGCGCATCTTCCAGGAGCGCGCGATCGACGTCCAGCGCCGCGCCTAAAAAGTGCTCACCGGGGATGAACAGCACGACGAAGTCAGGCGCGTTGGTGAACTGCCCCCAGTAGCTCTTGGACGCCAGCTCGCGCACGCGCTCGCGGACTTTGCGCGCATGGTGCTCGAAGTGGCGGCGGCGTGATTCATCGTCCGGCGCCTCGATAGCATTCAAATACGCATCGAGTGGGGTCTTCACGTCGACGACAATCTCGCGCCCGCCGGGCATGCGTACGATCATGTCCGGGCGCATCCGGCCCTCGGCGGTATCGAGCTGTACCTGCTCGAAGAAATCGCAGTGCTCGACCATACCGGCGAGCTCGACCAGACGTTTGAGCGTCATCTCTCCCCACTGCCCGCGCACTTCCGGCCGCCGTAACGCCTGCACCAAATTGCGTGTCTCGCCTTGGAGTTGTTGCTGCGCCTGCGCCATGCTTTCCAGGTGCTTGTGCAGCGAGCCGTAGGCCTTCTGCCGCTCGCTCTCCATCAGGCGCATCTGCTGTTCGGTTTTCTCCAGCGCCTCGCGAATGGGTTTGACCAAGTTTTCGACCGCTTTCTCGCGCCCCTCGAGCTCGCCCTTGGCCTGAATATGGAATTGCTTGAGCGATTCCTGCGCGAGTTGTAGAAAGGCCTGGTTGTTCTCGCGCAGTGCCTGCTGCGAAAGCACAGAGAAGGTCTGCTGCAGACCGCTTAACTTTTCCTGGGTCGCGCGCCGCTCCATGTCGAGCGTGGTGTTGAGCTCGGTAATGCGTTGTTGGGCGCGCAGACGAGCGATCGCGTAGCCCAGCAGTCCGGCCAGTATGCCGACCAGCGCGAGGATGGCGATGGACGTGACGTCAGTCATTGCGCGATAGCCAATCCAGGATTTCATCAGGGCGATTCACGAGTGCATCGGCGCCCCAGGTTTCCGGTCGTTCATTGTCCTCGATGTATCCGAACAGCGCCACCAGCGTGCGCATGCCGGCGCGTTGCCCGGCCTCAATGTCGCGCTGCGCATCGCCAACATACAGGCACTCGTCGGGTTGGCTTCCGGCGCGCGAGCAGGCGAGCAGCATCGGTTCGGGATGCGGCTTACGGTTGTTGGTGGTGTCCCCGCTGATGACACAGGCAGGCGGATAAGGGAGCGGCAGTTGCGCCACGAGCGGGTCGGTAAGAAACGCCGGCTTGTTGGTGACGATCCCCCAGTTTTGGCCGCGGCGTTTGAGCGTCGCGAGGAGCTCGTTCATGCCGGGGAATAGCGTAGTGTAGCGGCAGAGATTAGTGGCGTAGATCTTCAGCAATCGCTCGCGCAGCCGCGCGTAGTCGGCGTCTTGCGCGGTGACGCCGAAGCCGAGCTTGAGCATACCGGGACTGCCGTGCGACACGACTGGACGGATTTGTTCATAGGGCAAGGCCGGACGGCCCTCTTCGGCGCGCAGCGCGTTCAAGGCCTGCGTCAAGTCGCGGGCCGTATCCGCCAGCGTGCCGTCGAGATCGAATAGTACGGTGCGAATCATCGAGCCAATCGTACCCTTCCCCCATCGCGAGGGGATGGGCGAGCCAGGAGGCTTGGGGTCACTGACCGCGCTCAGTCAGAGCGAGATAGTTCACATCCACGCCTGGACCGAGCGTGTAATGGCGGGTAACAGGATTGTAGTGCATGCCCGTCAACTCGCGCATTTGCAGGCCCGCGGCGCGCGCCCAGCGCTCGAGCTCAGAAGGGCGAATGAATTTCATATAGTCATGCGTGCCGCGCGGCAGGAGTCGCAGCACATATTCCGCTCCGACGATGGCGAACAACCAGCTCTTCGGGTTGCGGTTGATGGTCGAGAATACTACCGTGCCGCCGGGCTTCACCAATTGCGCGCAGGCCGCCACGGTCGAGGCAGGATCGGGCACGTGCTCCAGCATCTCGAGACAAGTCACGACATCGAAGGCGCCGGGGCGTTCGCGCGCCAAATCTTCGGCAGCGATCTTGAGGTATTCGACGGACTGCGCGCTTTCTTTTAGATGCAGCTTGGCGACCGCGAGCGGCGCCTCGCCCATGTCGATGCCAGTCACCTCGGCGCCGAGCGCCGCCATGCTTTCGGAAAGAATGCCACCGCCGCAGCCGACGTCGCAGACCATCTTGCCCTTCAAGCCCACGCGGTCGTTGATGAACTTGACCCGCAGCGGATTGATGTCATGCAGCGGCTTGAATTCGCTGTTCGGATCCCACCAGCGCTGCGCAAGCGCTTCGAACTTGGCGATTTCGGCGGGATCGACGTTGGCCTGCGCTGTGGACATCGGTCAATTGGCGTGGTGGTCAGTGGCAAAAATTTTATCACGCCATGCTGCCGCGTTGGCGAGAATCTCGACTTCATGGAGTGTCGTCAGTCGGCCGTTCGCGAGCAAATGCTGCCCGGCAACCCAGACATCGGTGACCTGATGACGGCCAGCGGCATAGACGATATGCGAGACGGGGTCGTATACCGGCTGCGAGTGAATCGGCGCAAGATCAATGGCGGTGATATCCGCGAACTTGCCGGCCGTGAGTGATCCGATCCGATTTTCGATGCCGAGCGCCTTTGCGCCGTTGAGTGTGGCCATGCGCAGCGCCATATGTGCCGGCAAGGCCGTCGCGTCACCGGCCACGCCTTTGGCGAGCAGTGCCGCTGTGCGCATCTCACCCAACATGTCGAGGTCATTGTTGCTCGCCGCGCCATCGGTACCGAGTGCCACATTGACTCCTGCTTGGAGTAGCTGCTGAACCGGACAAAATCCGCTCGCAAGCTTGAGATTGGACTCTGGGCAGTGCACCACGCTCGCGCCGGCCTGGGCCAAGGTGTCGATCTCTTCTTGGGTAAGTTGAGTCATATGCACGGCCACGAGATTCGGATTGACCAGATCGAGCCTCTCCAAGCGCTTGAAGGGGCGTACGCCGACCTTAGCCAGACTTCCCTCGACCTCGTGCGCAGTTTCGTGCACATGGATATGTACGGGGATGTTCAGCTCGTTATTAACCGTGCGAATTCTCGCGAATGGGGCATCCGATACCGTATAGGGCGCGTGGGGCGCGAAGGCCGTTGTGATCAGCTCGCTGTGGCGCAGCCTGTCGCGTAGCTCCAGCCCCTTGTGCAAATACTCGTCGGGCGACTGCGCGTAGTTACTCGGGAAGTCGACCATGATGAGCCCCACGCAGGCGCGTATGCCGGCCTCATGCGCGACGTGTGCCGTGTCATCGGCGAAGAAATACATGTCGTTGAAGCAGGTGGTGCCGCTCTTTAGCATCTCGGCAATGGCAAGTTCGCTGCCTTCACGCACGAACGGCGGTGCGACCCACTTTTGCTCCGCCGGCCAGATGTGGTGATTGAGCCAATCCATGAGTGGTAGATCGTCCGCTAAGCCGCGGAACAGTGTCATGGCCGCATGCGTGTGGGCGTTGACCAGGCCGGGTATGAGCGCGTGGGTGGGCAGATCAATCGACTGCGCGGCACGATAGCGCGTCTGCGCCTCACGCGTGGGCAGCACGGCCACGATGCGGCCATTGCTGACTGCAACGCTGTGGTGGTCGAGCACCGTGGCGTCGGGTTCGACCGGCACTACCCAGCGGGCGTGCAACAGGGTATCGATGTCATTCATCCGTGTCGTCAGTGGCGAGGCCGACGTGAGCAGTATAAGGAATAGGCGCAAAGTTGGCACGGCGTATGATTCCGCTCGACGTAATCAAGTGGACGTTGGCAGCGCACCGGTGAGCGCGGTATCGTTTGGTCAGCGGCGAGGGTTCCCCCATGGACAATCAATCGCTGTATCGGCTTGCGCGTGATCTGCTAAAGACTGAGTGCGAGTTCTTCGCGGGTTGCTCCCTTACGGGACGCGTTGTGCGTTGGCCGGGCGTCATGATCTCTGTCATTCCCGCCGCCCCCGATCGGTCCATTTTTAATTGGGTCATTTACGATAAACCCGACTTGCTGTTCGCTAACTACGACGCCATTAGCGCAACCTACAACGAAGCCGGTGTCCGTGCCTGGACAGTGTGGACGGATGCTGGCGACAACACGACTGGCCCCGCGCTCGTTGCGCGGGGTCACAAGCCGGATGGGAATCCCGTCGCCATGGCCGCGCCGATGACGGACATGGCGCTCCCAGATCTAGGTGACCTCGATTGGTCAACTACCGATGACATCAGCATTATTGGGCGCGTGAACGACGCCGCCTATGGTTTTCCGCCGCCGGCGTTCGAAGCGGCTCTAACGAGGTGGGCCGATGCGAGTTGTCACGGTTATGCAGCACGTTTGAATGGCGATGTCGTCGGCGTCACGCTCGCGCACGAAGATGAAAATGGCGACTGCGGTATCTCTGGCGTCGCGACGCTACCGGAAGCGCGCGGTCACGGCATCGCCACGCGTCTGCTTGCCGTCGCGCTGCGCGAAGCGCAACGTCGTGGCTGCAAGACGACGTCACTGCAAGCGAGTGCACTCGGCGCGAAGGTCTATGCGTCGCTTGGCTACCACAATGTCGGTGTCATGGGGATGTGGGAACGCCGAAAGCCGTCGTCTTAACGGTTTCTGTGCAGCACGTATGACGGTTCGTACGGCGTGCGGCGTGTTATTCTTCGCATCCGATGGCGAGGCCCGATAATACGATTGAGGTCCCTTACGACCGGATCCGTGCCGTTGATTGGGTCGAAAATCACTTGCGGCTGATCGACCAGCGCATCCTGCCGGGTCGGTACACCCACATCACTTACGACAATGTCTTGGATTGCGCGCACGCAATCCGCGACATGGTGGTGCGTGGCGCGCCGGCTATTGGGATCACCGCGGCCTATGCGGTAGTGCTCGCGGCGCGCAATCGCTATCGCGCAGACCCGAAGAGTTGGCGCGAAGCGATTCAAGCAGACCTGAAGTATCTCGCCGATGCGCGGCCGACGGCAGTGAATCTGCGCTGGGCAGTAGAGCGCATGCGTGCGTTGATCACGGGCTTGCCCGACGGAAATCCCGAAGGCGCGCTGCTCGCCGAAGCCAGGAGAATTCACGCCGACGACATTGTTGCCAATCGGCGCATGGGCGAGCTCGGCGCGGCGTTGATTGCAAAGGGCAGCGGCGTACTCACGCACTGCAATACGGGTGCGCTCGCGACCGGCGGTTACGGCACTGCGCTCGGGGTGGCGCGCGCGGGCTACGCAAACGGACGTATCGCTCACGTCTATGCGGACGAAACGCGGCCGTGGCTACAGGGCGCGCGGCTTACCGCTTGGGAGTTGGTGCAAGAAGGGATCCCCGCAACCTTGATTGCTGACAGCGCCGCGGCTTATCTCATGAAGCAGGGCAAGGTCGCTTGGGTGATCGTCGGCGCCGACCGCATCGCCGCCAATGGCGATACCGCCAACAAGATCGGTACCTACATGACCGCGGTCGCGGCACGCCATCATGACGTCAAATTCATGGTGGTAGCGCCGACCAGTACCGTTGACTTGGCCACCGCCGATGGGTCCGCCATTCCCATCGAAACGCGGCCGCAAGACGAGGTCTTGAGCTTCGGCGGCACGCGCACGGCACCGGAAGGCGCGCGAGCCTGGAACCCCGCCTTTGACATCACGCCCGCCGACCTGATCGACGCGATAGTGACCGAAAAGGGCGTGGTCGAGCACCCCACGCGCGAGAAAATGGCGGGTCTGATGGCGGCCTGAAGCGGCCCCGCCGCGGGGCGCCGTAACTCCCCGATTCTGATGCAGTTGGCTACCTAACCATGGTAGAATTCGTACCTGTTTCGACGCCTCCAGCTACAATAAAAAGACATATAAAGCAAGCAGTTAGACGCTAACTGCGACCCGCCCGATGCAAGAATTCGCCAAAGAGACGGTTCCGGTAAATCTCGAAGACGAGATGCGCAAGTCGTACCTGGATTACGCCATGAGCGTGATCGTGGGTCGGGCGCTGCCGGATGTGCGCGACGGTCTTAAACCGGTTCATCGGCGCGTGCTCTATGCCATGCACGAGCTCGGCAACGACTACAACAAGCCGTACAAAAAGTCGGCGCGCGTGGTCGGCGACGTGATCGGCAAGTACCACCCGCACGGCGACACCGCGGTGTACGACACCATCGTGCGTCTCGCTCAAGACTTCTCGCTGCGCTACATGCTTATCGACGGGCAGGGCAACTTCGGCTCGGTCGACGGCGATGCGCCGGCAGCCATGCGTTACACCGAAATTCGCATGGCACGTATCGCGCACGAGATGCTTGCCGACCTCGACAAAGAGACCGTCGACTTCGGCCCCAACTACGACGGCAGCGAGCACGAGCCGCTGGTTATGCCGACCAGGCTTCCGAACCTGCTCGTCAACGGCTCCTCCGGAATCGCGGTCGGCATGGCCACCAACATCCCGCCGCACAACTTGACGGAAGTGATCAACGCGTGTGTTGCCCTGATTGACAAGCCTGATTCGACGATCGATGAGTTGATGCAGCACCTGCCGGGACCGGATTTCCCGACGCGCGGCATCATCACCGGCATCGAGGGCATCCACGATGCGTATCGCACTGGGCGCGGCAAGGTCTATGTACGTGCACGGACAACAATCGAGACCGATGAGAAGCGCGGACGCGACACCATCGTTGTGACCGAGCTGCCTTACCAGGTGAACAAGGCCAACCTGCTCGAGAAGATCGCCGAGCTGGTACGCGATGGCAAGATTGAGGGTATCGCCGAGCTGCGCGACGAGTCAGACAAATCCGGTATGCGCATGGTCATCGAACTAAAGCGCGGCGAAGTGACCGAGGTGATTCTCAACAATTTGTTCGAGCACACCGCGATGCAGTCCGTGTTCGGCATCAACATAGTGGCGTTGGTCAACGGCCAGCCGCGCCTGCTCAATCTTCTGGAGTTGCTCGAAGCCTTTCTGCGTCACCGGCGCGAGGTGGTCACGCGGCGCTCGATCTATCTTCTGCGCAAATCGCGCGAGCGCGCGCACATCTTGGAAGGTCTGTCTGTCGCGCTCGAGTCGATCGACGAGATGGTGGCGTTGATCAAGTCTGCCAAGGATCCGCACGAGGCGCGCACCAAGATGATCGCGCGCGCCTGGCCGGCGACCGTGGTGAGTAAGATGTTGGCCGGTGCCGATCTATCGCTCACGCGTCCGCAGGATCTTGACCCGGCGCTCGGGCTCACGCCCCAGGGGTACAAGCTGTCGGAGGCGCAGGCCCAGGCTATCTTGGACTTGCGTCTGCATCGTCTGACGGGTTTGGAGCAGACCAAGCTGCATGATGAGTATCGCGAAATCCTCAAGACCATCGCCGATCTTATCGACATTCTCGCCAATCCCGATCGCCTGATGAAGGTGATTCATGAGGAGTTGATTGCGATTCGCGAGCAGTACGGGGACGAGCGGCGCACGGAGATCCGCGCCGAACGTATCTCCCTCAAGATGGAAGATCTGATCGCAGAGGAGGACGTTGTAGTGACGCTCTCACATGCGGGCTATGTGAAGTCGCAGCCGCTGTCAGCCTACCGTGCACAGCGTCGTGGTGGGCGCGGCAAGATGGCCACCACCATCCGTGAAGAGGATTTCGTCGAAAAACTGCTGATTGCCAACACCCACAGCACCATCCTGTGCTTCTCCAACCACGGCAAGATCTACTGGCTCAAGGTCTACGAGATTCCGCAGGCCGGGCGTGGCGCGCGCGGGAAACCGATCGTGAATTTGCTGCGGCTCGATGAAGGCGAGAAGGTCAACGCCATCCTGCCAGTGCGCGACTTCGCGGCAGAAGGATTCGTGTTCATGGCGACCTCGGACGGCACGGTGAAGAAGACCGCGTTGAGCGAGTTTTCGCGTCCGCGTCCGAGTGGCATCATCGCCATCGAGCTTAAAGGCGACAATCGACTGGTCGACGTCGGCTTCACCACCGGTAGTTGCGAGATCCTGTTGTTTAGTGACGCCGGGAAGGTCGTGCGCTTCGCCGAGCAAGACGTGCGCCCCATGGGGCGCACCGCGCGCGGTGTCCGTGGCATCTCGCTCAAAGAAGGTCAGTCAGTCGTTTCGCTCATCATCGCTTGTGAAGAAACAGTGGGCGAGGGCGCGGCGGTGCTTACGGCGACGGCCAATGGTTATGGCAAGCGCACCCCGGTGGTGGACTATCCGACCCACAATCGTGGTGGGCAGGGTGTCATCTCGATTCAAGTCAACGAGCGCAACGGCCCTGTGGTGGGCGCATGCATCGTGGGCCAAGAGGATGAGGTGATGTTGATCACGACCAACGGCACGTTGATTCGCACACGCGTGAAAGAGATCTCGGAAGTGGGGCGCAACACGCAAGGCGTGCGGCTGATCGAAACCTCGGAGGGTGAACAGCTCGCGGGGCTTGAGAAAGTCGCGGAGTCGGACGAAGAATAATTTGGGCGCGCGAGCCGCACGTACGGCTGCAACATTGGCGCAGGTCGCTTGAGCAGTGGCGATAGCCACAAGGGGAAGTCATTCCATCATGTCGAGAGTCATTAATTTCAGTGCAGGCCCAGCGGTGTTGCCGGAAGCCGTGCTAACACGCGCGCGGGAAGAGTTGCTCGATTGGCAGGGCAGCGGCATGAGCGTGATGGAGATGAGCCATCGCGGCAAGGAGTTCATTGCCATCGCGCAGAAGGCGGAAGCCGACCTGCGAGAGCTATTGGCGATCCCGGCGAGCTACAAGGTACTTTTCCTGCAAGGCGGAGCGACCGCGCAATTTGCGATGGTGCCAATGAACGTGCTGCGCGGGAAGACGACGGCGGATTACATCAACACAGGCGAGTGGTCGAAGAAAGCGATTAAGGAAGCAAAGAAGTTTTGCGCGGTGAATGTCGCCGGTTCGAGCGAATCGACGCAGTTCACCACCGCGCCAAAGCAAAACGAACTCAAGCTCAACCCGCAATCAGCCTACGTCCACTACACGCCGAATGAGACGATCGGCGGCGTTGAGTTTTCCTATGTGCCCGAAACCGGTGACGTGCCGCTGGTGGCAGACATGTCGTCGACGATTTTGTCGCGTCCGATCGACGTCGCCCGATTTGGCGTCATCTATGCCGGCGCGCAGAAGAATATCGGCCCGGCCGGGCTGACAATCGTCATTGTGCGCGAGGACTTGATGGGCCAGGTGTCGGCAAGCGCGCCGACGGTGTTCGACTACAAGACCTACGCCGACAACGAGTCGATGTACAACACGCCGCCGACCTACGCATGGTACATGGCGGGTTTGGTGTTCGAATGGCTCAAGCAACAGGGCGGTCTTAGGCGCATGGCGGAGATCAATCAGCGCAAGGCAGCAAAGCTGTATGAGTACATAGACGGCAGCGGCGGCTTTTATCGCAATCCCGTGGAACCGGTGAGCCGTTCGTGGATGAACGTGCCGTTCACGCTCAAGAATGCCGAACTGGACGAGGCATTTCTTAAGGGCGCGAAGAAGGCCGCATTGGTGCAGCTCAAGGGCCACCGTTCAGTCGGTGGTATGCGCGCGTCAATCTACAACGCCATGCCCGAAGCCGGGATCGATGCGCTGATTAACTACATGCGCGAGTTCGTGCGCACCCAGGGTTGAGACCATGTTTCACGTCCTGACGCTCAATAATATTTCGTCGCTCGGTCTGGCACGTTTGCCGGCGGACAGATTTCAAGTGTCCGGCGATACGAAGGCGCCGGATGCGATCCTTCTGCGTTCATTCAAAATGCACGATATGGAAATTCCCAAGAGCCTCAAGGCCGTGGGGCGCGCCGGCGCTGGCGTCAACAACATTCCAGTCGACAAGCTTACGCGTTTGGGCATACCGGTATTCAACGCTCCCGGCGCGAATGCCAACGCGGTAAAAGAACTGGTAATCGCCGGTATGTTGATTGCCTGTCGGCATATCGCCGCCGGTTGGGATTTTGCGCGCCGTCTGGACGGAAGCGACGCGGAGATCAGTCGCGCGGTGGAGGCGGGCAAAAAGGAATTCGCGGGCTTCGAACTTCCAGGGCGCACGCTCGGCGTCATCGGCTTGGGCGCGATTGGAAGATTGGTGGCCAACACGGCAATCGATCTCGGCATGAAGGTGGTTGGTTTCGATCCGGGCCTTACGGTCGAAGGGGCCTGGCAGTTGTCTGCGAGCGTACGCAAGGCGAACAGTGTGGAAGAGTTGCTGCGCCAAGCCGACTTTGTCACCTTCCACGTGCCGTTAGTGGACGCTACACGTAAACTAATCAACGCCGAACGCCTAAAGGTCATGAGGGACGGCGCAGTGATCCTCAACTTCGCGCGCGAAGGTATTGTCGACGACGAAGCTGTGAGCAGCGCCATCAAGGCCGGTAAGATCTACGGCTATGTGTGTGACTTTCCAAGTAATTTGTTGAAGAACCATCCGCGCGTGGTTGCGCTGCCGCACTTGGGCGCCTCGACGGCAGAGGCCGAA
>CP070641.1:171986-182775 GCA_020354085.1 Pseudomonadota bacterium | reverse complement strand
GTCACCAACTTCGGCATTTTTGTCGAGCTGAGTGAGGTATTCGTCGACGGTCTGGTGCACATCACCGCCCTCGGCAACGACTACTTTCACTTCGACGCCACGCGTCACCAGCTATCAGGCGAGCGTACCCGCATGCGATTTCGATTAGGCGATGCCGTACGGGTGCGCGTGATGCGTGTCGATTTGGACGAAGCGCAGATCGACTTCGAACTGGCCAGCAAGCCCAAGGTTCTCAATGAGCGGGCCGTGCGGGGTTCTCCGAAGCGCGCCAAAAAGCGCTCCGGCGGCAAGCGCGTGGATCGGAATTCGCGGCGCCGTCGCAAACGTTAGCGATGGCGCGTCAGTTGGTCTGCGGCCCCAACGCGGTACTGGCGGCCATCAGGGAACACCCCGAACGAGTCGAGTCGGTGTGGCTCGCGAGCGAGCGCGGCGATGAGCGCGTGCAGGCGGTAGAAGAAGCGGCGCGCGCGCAGGATGTCGCGGTGCAAAGAGTGGCGCGCAAGGAGCTTGATCGCATGGCCAATGGCGTGCGCCACCAGGGGGTGATTGCGCAGTACCGGGCGCCGGCCGGGCGTGAGCAGAGTGTTTCCGAGCTCCTCGAATCGATACAGGGCGCACCGCTGCTACTCATCCTGGACGGCGTGCAGGACCCGCATAACCTGGGCGCCTGTCTGCGCTCGGCGGACGCCGCCGGGGCGCATGCCGTGATCGTGCCCAAAGACAACACCGCGCCCTTGAGCAGCGTCACCCGCCGCGCGGCGGCGGGCGCAGCGGAAACCATGAATCTAATTACCGTCACGAACCTTGCGCGCTACCTGCGCGAACTGAAGGAGGGGGGCGTTTGGATCTACGGCGCGGACCAAGACGCGGAACAGACCCTGGCGGAGATCGATTTGACAGGCCCGGCCGCCATCGTGCTCGGTGGCGAGGGCGCGGGCTTACGGCGGCTGACGCGCGAGCACTGCGACGTATTGGTGCGCATTCCCATGAGCGGCAAGGTGGGCACCCTGAACCTCTCCGTGGCCGCCGGAATCTGCTTGTACGAGGCGGTTCGACAGCGCCTGTCGGCTGGTTAACCCCTTGGCAGGGCAGGGGTCAGCCGCTAGAATGCGCGCCTCTTTTCTCCTTGCCTCACCGGTCGACGACCCCGGGAGGCTCTAAGCCATGAGGAGCTTACATGCGTCACTATGAAATCGTGATTCTGGTCCATCCGGACCAGAGCGAGCAGGTCCCTGCGATGATCGAGCGTTACCGCTCCATCATCGAATCCGCCAAAGGCGCGATTCATCGTCAGGAAGATTGGGGCCGCCGACAGCTCGCCTATCCCATCAACAAGGTGCACAAGGCGCACTACGTGCTGATGAACATCGAGTGCCCGCTGGAGACGCTGCGCGAGCTCGAGTCAGCATTCAAGTTCAGCGACGCCGTCCTGCGCTCGCTCGTCATCAGCCGCCGTCAGGCCGTGAGCGCCCCCTCTCCGATGATGAAGGAGAAGGAAGAAGAGGCGCGCCGGGCCTCGGGCGAAGGCCGTGGTTCCGATAGCGAGATGACCGAGTCCGACACGGCCGATAGCAACGCCTAACGCCCAAGGGGAACACGAACATGTCACGCTTTTTCCGTCGCAAGAAATTCTGCCGGTTCACCGCCGAGAAGGTCGAGGAGATCGACTACAAAGACATCGCGGTCCTGCGCCAGTACATCACTGAAACCGGCCGCATCATTCCCAGTCGCAATACTGGCACCAAGGCGCGCTACCAGCGCCAGCTCACGCGCGCCATCAACTACGCACGCTATCTAGCGCTGCTGCCGTACTGCGACAGCCACTGAACTCCACGCGAGGCCGCTAACGATGGAAGTCATTTTGCTCGAAAAGGTGCGCAACCTCGGTAACCTGGGTGACCAGGTGCGCGTGAAGAACGGGTTCGCCCGCAATTACTTGTTTCCCTATGGCAAGGCCGTTGTGGCCAATGCCGAGAACAAGGCAAAGTTCGAGACGCGCCGCGCAGAACTGGAAGCCGCGGCTGCCGATGCCTTTACGCGTGCCAAGGCGCGCGCCGAGAAGATGCAGGGCTTTACCCTGCAGATCCTGCGCAAGGTGAGCGAAGAGGGCAAGCTGTTTGGCTCGGTAACCGCAAAAGACGTTGCCGATGCCATGGTGGCGGCCGGGTTCGAGCTCGCCAAAAGCGAGGTGCATCTCTCGACCGGTCCACTCAAGGAAATCGGCGACACCGAGGTGAGCCTGACGCTGCACCCCGAAATCGACACCAAGATCATCGTGTCAGTGGTGGGCGAAAAGTAATTCCCGAGCGGCAATCGAATTGCGTTGTCAGTTGTAGCAGGGCGGCGCATAATCGATCGCCGTTAATACAACAGAGGCCGTTTCGGCCCCACAGCATGAGGGGGAGTCGCCCCGGGGGAGGTCGATGGAGGAGCGAGCCTACGCCAGGCGCGGCAATGAAGGTGCGGTGGATGCGCTCAAGGTGCCGCCGCAGTCGGTGGAAGCCGAACAGTCCGTGCTGGGCGGATTGCTGCTCGACAACAGCGCCTGGGATCGGGTCGCAGACACCCTCACCGCCGACGACTTCTATCGGCGCGAACATCGCCTGATCTTCAACGCCATCGCGGCACTGCTCGAAGAAGGCAGTCCGGCCGACGTCGTCACCATCTCCGAACAGTTAGAGAAAAGCGGCGAGCTCGAACCGGTCGGTGGGCTCGCCTATCTCGGTGCGATCGCCAACAATACGCCAAGCGCCGCCAACATCGTTGCGTACGCCGGTATCGTGCGCGAGCGTTCAGTATTGCGCGAGCTGTTGCGGGCTACCGCTGATATCAGTGCCGCGACGTACGCCCCGGACGGCCGCGGTGCCCATGAGCTGATCGATTTCGCCGAGAAGCGCATCTTTGACATCGGCGAAAAGGGTCATCGGCGCGGTGAGTTCCAGCCGATCAACCGCCTGCTGACCGATGCGGTTGATCGCATCGATCAGCTCTACCGCTCCACATCGCCGCTGACCGGCGTGCCGACCGGTTTCAGCGATCTGGATGAAATGACCTCCGGATTACAGGCCGCGGATCTGGTCGTCATCGCCGGACGCCCGTCGATGGGCAAGACCTCGCTGGCCATGAATATTGCAGAAAATGCCTCGGTCGGTCACAAGATCCCGGTCGCAGTGTTTTCCATGGAAATGCCGGGCTCGCAGCTGGCCATGCGCATGATGGCTTCATTGGGACGGATCAATGCGCACCGTGTGCGTACCGGCAAGCTTCATGACGACGACTGGCCGCGCCTCACTTCAGCAGTGAGCCTGCTAAACGAAGCGCCGATCTTTATCGATGATACCCCAGGCCTCACGCCCATGGAGTTACGCGCGCGTTCGCGCCGGCTCAAGCGCGAGAAAGGATTGGGGCTGATCGTGGTCGACTACTTGCAGTTGATGCAGTCGACCGAGACGGAAGAAAACCGCGCCACCGAAATCTCGCAGATCACCCGCGCGCTCAAAGGACTGGCCAAGGAACTCAGCGTGCCGGTGATCGCCATGTCGCAGCTCAATCGTTCGGTAGAGAACCGCACCGACAAGCGGCCGGTGATGTCTGATCTGCGCGAATCCGGCGCCATCGAGCAGGACGCCGACGTGATCCTGTTCATTTATCGCGACGAGGTCTATAACAAGGAAAGCCCGCACAAGGGTACGGCCGATGTCATCATTGGCAAGCAGCGTAACGGCCCGATCGGCGAAGTGCGCCTGACCTTTCTCGGCGAGTACACCCGTTTCGAAAACTACACCGCCGCATCGTTCGACGGGGCGTATTGATGGGGCGACCCACGCGCGCGTTCTTGAACGCGCAGGCGTTACGCCACAATCTACGGCGCGCACGGTCGGCGGCGCCAACGGCGCGCGTCATGGCCGTGGTCAAGGCCAACGGTTACGGACACGGCCTGGTTTGGGTTGCGCAGACCCTCAAAGAGGCCGATGCCTTCGCGGTTGCGAGCATCGAAGAGGGGTTTCAGCTCCGTCAGGCCGGTATCCGCCAGCCTATCGTGTTGCTCGAAGGTTTCTTTTCGGCCGACGAGCTGCCCGCCATTTCCCACTACCAACTCGAACCGGTTTTGCACCAGCATGAGCAATTGCGCATGCTCGAGGCAGCCTCGGTTGCGACACCGCTTACGGTATGGGTCAAGGTCGACAGCGGCATGCACCGCGTCGGTTTTCCTTCGCACGAGGTAGCGGCCGCGTGCGCCCGGCTGCGCGGATTTGGTACGGTAGCTGAAATCCGCCTGATGTCACACTTCGCTTGCGCCGATGATCGCAACGATCCCGCGAGCCGTGCACAGCTTGATGCCTTTCTACCCTTGGTACGTGAGCTTGCGTTGTCGGCGAGTATCGCCAATTCCGCCGGCATTCTTGCCTGGGCTGAGAGCCATCTCGATTGGATACGGCCGGGTATCATGCTGTATGGCGCGAGCCCGATGTTGGGCGAGAGTGCGGCCTACCTTGGCTTGCAGCCGGTAATGACGCTCGGCAGTGCGTTGATCTCGATTCAGCGACGTCGCCGGGGCGATGCGATCGGTTACGGCGGTAGTTTCCGTTGCCCGGAAGACATGCCGGTAGGCGTCGTCGCGGTTGGCTATGGCGATGGCTATCCGCGCCACGCGCCTGCCGGTACGCCAGTGTTAATCAATGGGCAAGCCGTGCCGCTCGTAGGACGCGTATCAATGGACATGATCACGCTGGACTTGCGACGGCAGCTCCAGGCCAAGGTCGGTGATCCTGTGATCCTGTGGGGCGAGGGTTTGCCGATCGAGGACATCGCGCAGGCTGCCGGCACCATCAGCTATGAGCTATTGACGCGTGTGGCCGAGCGCGTGCCGCGTGTCGCGGCGTCACTCCCGGCAGACAGTAAACGCGACGCGGCGCAGCCGGGGTAGCAGTGGCCAAGACCAAGACCGCATACGTCTGCAATAACTGCGGCGGCCAATCGCCACAGTGGGCGGGTCAGTGCGCGTCTTGCGGCGCGTGGAATAGTCTGACGGAAACCGTGCTTGCCCGTGTCGGCGGCGCACGTGTTGCGGGCCTGACGGGCGACGCCGCAGTGCGCGTGCAAGGACTCGATGAGACGCAAGCCGAGCGCATCCGGCGCCTGCCTACCGGTATGAGCGAGCTTGATCGCGTGCTGGGCGGCGGGTTGGTGGCCGGTTCGGTGGTGCTTATCGGCGGTGATCCCGGCATCGGCAAATCGACCTTGCTCACGCAGGCCATCGCCGCGATCGCCGCACGGGCCAAGACGCTCTACGTCAGCGGCGAAGAATCGGCCGACCAGATCACCTTGCGCGCGCAGCGCCTGGGGCTGGCGGGCAGCGCGGTCGGGCTGCTGACCGAAAATCAGGTCGAGGTCATCGTGACTGCGGCGGCCGCCGAACGACCGCAAGTGATGGTCATCGACTCCATCCAGACGATGTTTACCGACACGCTGCAGTCGGCTCCGGGGAGTGTCGCGCAGGTTCGCGAATCGGCGGCGCAGTTTGTGCGCCACGCCAAGCGTAGCGGCACGGCGCTGTTTCTCGTCGGCCATGTAACGAAAGAAGGCACGCTCGCCGGACCGCGCGTGCTCGAGCATATGGTCGACACCGTGCTCTATTTTGAAGGCGACGCGAGCAGCACGTTTCGCATCCTGCGGGCAATCAAGAATCGGTTCGGCGCCGTCAACGAGATCGGTGTGTTTGCGATGACCGAGGCGGGCTTGCGCGAAGTCGGTAATCCCTCGGCGATGTTCCTGAGCCGCCAAGGCGACAGCGTCGCCGGCAGCGTGGTCTTGGCGACACAAGAGGGGACGCGCCCGCTGCTGGTGGAAGTCCAAGCTCTGGTGGACCAGAGCCATCTCAGCAATCCGCGCCGGGTCTGCGTGGGCCTGGACACCAATCGGTTGGCGATGTTGCTCGCGGTGCTGCATCGTCACGGCGGTGTCGTAACCTACGACCAGGATGTGTTCGTCAACGTGGTGGGCGGGGTCCGTATCGCCGAGACGGCCGCTGACTTGGCCGTTCTGGCCGCGACAGTGTCGAGTCTACGCAATCGCCCGCTCGGCAAAGACTTGGTAGTGTTTGGGGAGGTCGGCTTGGCGGGGGAGGTGCGGCCGGTGCAACGCGGTCAGGATCGAATTCGCGAGGCCGCCAAGCTCGGTTTCAAGCGCGTCATGTTGCCGGCTGCTAACATGCCGAAGGCAACCGAGCACGAGGTCGAGCTGATTCCCGTGCGTCGTCTGGCCGATGCGCTGAGCGCGCTCGCCTAAGCCTCCTTATCTACTTGAAGTAGAACTGCAGGCGCGTGCCCGCGACCTCGACGATATCGCCGTTTTTCAGGATCTCACCATTCGGCGCTATCGAACGGCCATTAAGCTTCGGTATCTCGTCCTCGCCCGGGGCCAAGGTGTAACCCTCGCGCCCACGCGTGATGGTACCAGCCCGTTTGCCGGTCTTCCCCAGGTTGGTAACACTCTTGGTGAGTTCGATACGCTTGCCGCTATTGGGCCCGCTTAATACGAACAGCGCGCCATTGCGGTCCATCGGTGGTGGTGGCGGGGGGGTCGGTATCGGGCGCGGCTCCGGTGGAGTGGCGGTCGCCGCGTGCGAGGAGGGATTGATGATCACGGTCTTGGCAAAATCCTCGTTCGGCTTGCTGGCCTGATCGCTCATGTAGGTCAGCGTGTGCTTGCCGATCATGACCTGATCGCCGTTGCGCAAATGATGTTTGGTGATGCGCTTGTTGTTGATGAACGTGCCGTTGGTGGACCCGAGGTCTTGCACGAACGAGTCCTCGCCGATGGTGAAGATGTTGGCGTGCTCGCCACTCACCGCGAGGTTGTCGAGAAATACGTCGCAACCGGGTTTGCGGCCGATCTTCATGTCGCCTTGTTTGATGTCGACATGATCAACCACATCGTTGTTGAATTTGACAATTAGTTTTGACATAGGACTTTCCCCACGCGTGCTCAATATATTCGTCTAGTTACTTGCCGTCGTCCACCACGAAGGTATCGTGGCGGTCAATGCGGAACTCGTCTTCGTCGTCGGCCGCGTCCGACGAGGGTTGTTGCTTTGGAGGCTTGTCGGGCGCGCTCACCTTGATCAAGATGACCGAGATATTGTCCGGGCCGCCGCGTTGGTTGGCGAGCGAAACCAGTATGCCGACGGTGGTGTCTAGTGCTTGATCAGACTGCGCCAGGATGCGCTCGATCTCCGTGTCGTTGACGACGTCATTGAGGCCGTCCGAGCACAACAGGTAAAGGTCGCCGTCCTCCGTTTCCTGCATGCTCACGTCGACCTCGACCGTCGGATCCACACCCAGCGCACGTGTCACCAAGTTCTTGCCGACTGATACGCGGGCCTCCTCGGCCGTATAAACGCCACGTGACACCAGTTCCTGCACAACCGAGTGGTCTTGCGTTAGTTGCTTGAGCCGCCCGCGGCGGAAACGATACAGACGCGAATCGCCGACGTGACCGATCGCAACTCTGCCCTCGCGCAAGATGGCCACCACGATGGTTGAACCCATGCCGACGAAGTCCGGTTGTGACCGGGCAGTTTCGAAAATGGCGCTGTTGGCGGCCTGCACCGCGTTGGTAATGTCATCGGTACCGATCGGATTGGGCGCACCCTCCTTGCGCTTCTTGCGCGCGAACACGTCCATGAAATGACCGGTGATTATGTCGACGGCAATGCGCGAAGCAACCTCGCCGGCCTGGTGGCCGCCCATGCCGTCAGCCAGCACAGCAAGTCCGCCTTCCGGCCAGGTAGCAATGTTGTCCTCGTTCTTGACGCGCATGCGTCCCGGATCGGTGAGTCCGGCCATGTGTATCTGAATCATGCGCTCACCCCCGTCGCCGTCGGTTCAGGGACGCAGCGGCGCAGGTCGGCGCTGACCTCGGCGCCTTGCGCGTAGCGCGCATCCGGTGACTTCTGCAGCAATCGGTTGACGACTGCGACCAAGCAATCCGGGATGTCGCCGCGCAATTCGCGCGGATCGACCTGCGGCACATTGGCGATTTGATACATGAGCGCGGCCATCGACTCGGCCGTAAACGGCTGCTTGCCGGTTAACAGTTCGTACAACATGACGCCAAGCGAAAACAGGTCCGAGCGACCATCGACGTGCTTGCCAACGAGCTGTTCGGGCGACATATACGACGGCGTGCCCAGTACCACGCCAGTCTTGGTGCGGCTGGCCGCGGTGATGCGGGCGATGCCGAAGTCGGTGACTTTGATCGTCTTGTCGGCCTCATTGTGCATGATATTGGCCGGTTTGATGTCGCGGTGCACGACGTCCATGCGATGAGCGTAGTCGAGGGCATCAGCCACGCGCGCGGCGGTTTGCACCGCCCAGGCGATCGGCAACGGGCCTCTACGAATATAGTGGGTGAGGTCCTTGCCCTGCAGATACTCCATGGCGATGTAGGCGAGATCGTGCTCCTCGCCGGCATCGTAAATAGTCACGATGTTGGGGTGGTTTAGTCGTCCGGCAGTCTCCGCCTCGCGGAAGAATCGCTCCTTGATCACAGGTAGCTCGGGCTCGTCAAATTCCTGCAATGACAGCGTCTTGATCGCCACCACGCGATTGATCTTCGGGTCGCGCCCAAGGTACACGGTACCCATGGCGCCCTTGCCCAGTTCCTTCTCTATCTCATAACGTCCAAGCGTAGGTTTCTGGTCAACGCCATCGAGCATCAAGGTTCCGCCGGCAGTCATGGCGCGTGACCCAAGCATGACGGCGTTTTCCATCTGCTGGGCGCGCTTTTTGCGCTCGACGGTATCGCGAAACTTGGCGTTGTGCTGGAGGACATAATCGTATGCCGCCGCGGCCTTGCTGAACTGACGTTTACGCTCGAAGTCGAGCGCCAGGTTGTAGATAAGTTCCATGACCGAATCGTCGACCGGCAAGCGGCGGAATTTGTCCAGGGCCTGATCGAGTTGCCCCTGACTTTGAAAGGTTAGCCCGAGTTGGCGGTTGGTATAGGCCGAGTCGGTCTCGGCCGCTACCTTGAGGCGCTCGGTCAAGAAGAAGCGTTTGCTGGTAATGAGCACATGGCCCACGAACAACAACAGGCTTGGAGATGCCGCCTGCACCCAGGTCTTTTCGCTGACCAAGAGGAACAATTCGCCACCCATCAAACCGCCGAGCAGCAGCAGCGAGAGCGCGGCCGCAAGCTTGGCGCCAAGACTGGGCAGCGCAAGCATCAAATAAACCGTAACCATTACCAGCAGTGCCGCTTCCGCGGCCACTGCCCAGTTGGGACGGGTATAGAAATCCTGATTGAGAATGCTGGCCATTACATGGGCCGCAAACTCGGGTTCGCTCATGTCGGCGCGGATCGGTGTGGCGTGCTTGTTGCCAAGCCCGCTGGCGGTCGGACCGATCAACACAATCTTGCCCTTGAACGCCTCGGGGCGGATGTTGCCGGCGATGACATCGGCCAGCGAATACGTCGCGAATACGGGGTCCGGACCAGAGCGGGAATAGAAGCCGGTGTACATCTCCATGCGCGGACTGGTCTTGATGTAAAGCTTGCCGACGCGCACACCCTCGCCAAGCTCGACCTCGATGTCACGCGGGCCGAGGTTCAGGCTGCGTGCCGCGAGTAGCAACGCAAGGGAGGGGTAGTACTCGCCATGGTGTTCCAGTACCAATGCCTCGCTGCGTACTCCGCCGGCTGAATCCTTGAACAATTGCAGGTGGCCGATGCCCGCGACCCGGCTGCCGAACTGCTCCAACGGCGCATACACGGCTTGGGTGGCGAGTACGCTGGCGCGTGCTTCGGGTTTGGCGATGATGCGCGAGATGCGGCTGTTTTGCACGTAACCCGGTAGCAGCTGATCGGGACGGCCGAGCGGATTACCGATTTTGAAGAACATGCCCAGATAGACGTTGCGCAGGTCGGCGAGCGTGCCGGCCAGGCGCGCGTCGCTGTCGAGTTCGGCCTCGGCCTGCGCCAACATGGTCTCGAGCGATTGCGCCTCGCGCTGTGCCGGTTTCGGCCAGGCCGTGGCCGCAACATGGCTGCGCAGCTTGCGGATGTGAATCAGCCCGGGATCAAGTTGCGGCTCGGTAAAGATGATCTGCAGCCCCAGTGCCTTGGGTTCAGCGTTCGCCAGCAAGTCGAGCAAGTCGGCGATGACGCTGCGCGGCCAGGGCCAGCGTCCAATCTGCTGGATGCTGGGATCGTCGATTTCGACCAGGGCGATCTGCGCGGCGGCGCCCGGCGTGCGCTGAGTCAGCTTGACGCCGGTGTCGTAGACCAATACCTCAAGGCGGCTGAGTAAGGGGGATCCGGAGAGCGCGAAAGCGGAAAAAACGACGCCGATGACTAGGGCTAGAAACCAGTCCTTTTGATAAAAACGTGCGGTCTTCATCCCCCCTCCGGCGCTGTAGGAAGTATAGCGTGCGTGCCGCGCTGTCCCGCGAGCGATTCGGCTTCGAAATTATGCCTTGAAATCAGTTCGAATTACTACGCTAACCGATTGTTACAGCGCCAAAAAGTTGCCGCGAATTCTAGCCGAGCAAGGCTGTGAGTATGCGCCGGTAGACGCGCGTAAGGCTGGCTGGATCAGTGATGCCTACGTGCTCATCGATATGGTGGATGCTCTTGTTGAGCGGCCCGAGCTCCACCACTTGGGCGCCGGTGGGGGCGATGAAGCGTCCGTCCGAGGTGCCACCGGCGGTCGAGGGCGTGGCGTCGATGCCGAGCTCAGCACGGATGGCGGCACGAGTTGCGTCGATCAGGGTCGTGCCCTTGGTAA
>CP070641.1:160922-171886 GCA_020354085.1 Pseudomonadota bacterium | reverse complement strand
GTGCTGGACAGCGCAGGGAATCTCGCTTATCTCGCCCCTACCATGGTGAATCTGAATCTCACCATGGAGCGTTGGCCGAACATAGAGTTTCGCGCCACACGCGAGCACTAAGCTAGGCGTCGAGGTCCGGAATCAACTTGCTCTCCAGACGCGCAATGCTGTCCTTGAGCTTCAGCTTGCGTTTCTTGAGACGCTGGAGTTGAAGGCGATCGATCCCCGGATCCTGCGCCAGGCGACCAATCACCTCATCCAGGTCGCGGTGTTCGATGCGTAGCTGCGCCAGCCACTCGCGGGTATCCGTGTCGTTCATGGCGGGAAATACTAATACAGAATTCCGGGTCTTCACGCCTACCGCTGGTCGCCCGAGGCTGCTGCTAGAATGCGTTCGGTATAGGGACGACCTTCGCCACGATCAACCCAAAGCGGCTCTAGAGGCCATGCAGAAGGCGCGCGACATCTTTTCCTACCGAAAGTTTTGGGCCGAACGCTTCGGGCCGGCACCCTACCTGCCCATGACGCGCGCCGAGATGGAGGCGCTCGGCTGGGATTCCTGCGACATCGTGTTGGTCACAGGCGATGCCTACGTGGATCATCCCAGCTTCGGCATGGCGGTGATCGGCCGCGTCCTAGAGGCGCAGGGCTTTCGCGTCGGTATCATCAGTCAACCCGACTGGCGCTCGGCCGAGGCCTTCGGTGCACTCGGTCGGCCCAACCTGTTCTTCGGCGTGACGGCCGGCAACATGGACTCGATGGTCAACAGCTACACTGCCGATCGCAAGCGCCGTTCCGATGACGCCTACACACCGGGTGGGGAGGGCGGACGCCGGCCAGACTACGCCGTCGTCGTCTATGCGCAGCGCTGCCGCGAGGCATTCCGCGATGCGCCGATCGTCATTGGCGGGATCGAGGCATCGTTGCGGCGTATCGCGCATTTTGACTATTGGTCGGACACTGTGCGCCGCTCGATCCTGTTCGACGCTAAGGCCGATCTGCTGGTCTACGCCAACGCCGAACGCCAAATCGTCGAGATCGCCCACCGCCTGGCGGCGCGCGAGCCGGTTTCGGGACTGACCAATATTCGTGGCACGGCGCTGATTCGCAAACCTCCAACGGATTGGCAGGAGATCGATTCAACCCACATTGACGAGCCCGGCCGGATCGCGGCTCAGCAAAGTCCGTACGCCGATTCCTCGGGGCCAACATGCCAGGCGACATCCGCTGGCGAGGCGCCCAGAGTGATTCAGTTGGCGCGCCGTACGCAGCGCCTGGATCCGGCACACAGCTACATTCGCCTACCAGACTATGCGACTGTCGCGCGCGACCCGGTCCTGTATGCGCATGCCTCGCGCGTACTGCATTTAGAAACCAACCCGGGCAATGCGCGCTCGCTCGTGCAACGTCATGGCGATCGTGACTTATGGGTGAATCCGCCGCCCATTCCACTTACGACCAAAGAGTTCGATGCGATCTACGAGCTGCCGTATCAACGTCGTCCACACCCGAGCTACGGCCAGGCGCGAATACCGGCCTACGAGATGATTCGTTTCTCCGTTTCGATAATGCGCGGCTGTTTCGGCGGCTGCACGTTTTGCTCGATTACCGAGCACGAGGGGCGCATCATTCAGAGCCGATCGCGGGATTCGGTCCTCCGCGAGATTGAAACGGTGCGCGATACGGTCCCGGGGTTTACGGGCATCATTTCCGACGTGGGGGGGCCGACCGCTAACATGTACCGCATCGCCTGCAAGACGCGCGAGATCGAATCGGCCTGCCGCAAGCCGTCGTGCGTGTATCCCGATATCTGTTCGAATCTGAACACTGATCACTCGGCATTGATAGAACTCTATCGGCGCGCGCGCTCACTGCCGGGCATTAAGAAGGTGCTGGTTGCTTCGGGCGTACGCTACGATCTGGCAATTCGTTCTCCGGCCTATGTGCGCGAACTGGTGCAACACCACGTCGGCGGTTATCTCAAGATTGCGCCTGAGCATACCGAGCCGGGCCCTTTATCGAAAATGATGAAGCCGGGGCTCGGTGCCTACGACCGGTTCAAGCAGTTGTTCGAACAATATTCGAAAGAAGTTGGGAAGGAGCAGTATCTCATCCCGTACTTCATCGCCGCGCATCCCGGTACTACGGATGAGGACATGTTGCAGCTTGCGCTCTGGCTCAAACGCAACGGATTTCGCGCCGACCAGGTGCAGACCTTCCTGCCCTCGCCGATGGCGACCGCTACTGCCATGTATCACAGCGGAAAGAACCCCCTGCGCAAGGTTACGCGCGCGAGTGAAACCGTGACGGTACCGAAGGGGCTCAAGGCACGACGCCTGCACAAGGCATTCTTGCGCTATCACGATCCCGCCAACTGGCCGCTGCTGCGGGCGGCCTTGAAGCGCATGGGGCGGGCGGATCTGATTGGCAGTAGCAAGCGCCACCTGATTCCGGCCTGGCAACCGGCGGCGCGGTTGGCCGCGAAGGGCGCCGCGCCCAAGAGACCGTTTCGGACGCAGCACACCGGGCTGGCGGGAGTGCCTAAACAAGGCCGGCGTGGCGCTGCACAGAAACCTCTGGCGCCGCGCGCCGCAACAAGCAAGCGGCGCTGAGCTGCCAGATGGACGAGCTCAAGTGCAGCTTTAGCGCGCCGCTGATCACTGGGGGCTACGGCTGTTCGCGCGCCAAGGCGGTGACGCGCCGTGGCGGGCCGGACATTGCGTGCACGTCTCACGAGGCGCAAGTGCAGTGCACGCAGTTGTATGGACTTCTCAAAAGCGCGGCGCTACCGGCCTTTGGCGTGGAGGACGATCTCCTCACCATGCCGCACAGCGTGATGCAAAGAATTCAATACGGCGGATTGCGCGGGTTACAGCGTTTGTTACACGGCAATGACGCGGATGTCGGGGATGTGCACGCGCTGGTCGTGGACGCCGTCGCACGCTATGCGAGTCTCGAAGCGGTCCCCTACGGCGAGATCGTTCCCGACATTACCGGCTGCCAACCGCGTGGCGGACGCCGGCGCTAGGGGAACGGTTCTAAAAGCGGCAAGCGCTGCTGCCGCGGGTACTCCAAACACTGGCCTCTACGCCGGCATAGCCTGGACCTCCAAAAGGTGTATCCCACCTGGAGGTCAGGAATGCAACGCATGTGCCGGCTTGTCGAACAGGTCGTCCATAGGAGCCAAACCGCGCGTTAGTGCTGCGCTATTTCTTTATGCTGATTAGCTCGATCTCGAAGATCAGGGTCTCATTCGGGCCAATGTTGTGTCCCGCGCCGCGCGCGCCGTAGGCCAGTTCCGAAGGGATCCAGACTTGCCACTTGGCCCCTTCCTTCATGAGCGGCAAGACTTCCTGCCAGCCTTGGATGACGCCGTTGACCGGGAAGGTTGCCGGCTCGCCGCGCTTGTGCGAGCTGTCGAACTCGGTACCGTTGATGAGCGTGCCGCGATAGTGGACCGACACGGTATCGCTGGCTTTGGGTTGCTTGCCCTTGCCGTCCTTGATGACCTTGTATTGCAAGCCTGAGTCGCGCGTGACCACGCCAGGTTTCTTCTTGTTATCGGCGAGGAAGGCCTTGCCGGCCTCGAGGTTCTTAGCGGCCGCCGCCTCCCGTTTCTCGACCTCCTTCTTCTGGCGCGCTTCGATCGCGACGCGCATCTCCGCCTCGGTCATCTTGGTCTTGCCGCCAGCGAGCGCGTCCTCGATGCCTTGGGAGATGGCCTTGGCGTCGTAACCGACGCCCTGGCGTTGCAGGTTGTTGCCGATCTGGACGCCGACCGCGTAACTGAATTTCTGATCGTCGCTTTTGAGTTCGACCTTGTCGCGTGCGATTGCCGGCGATGCCGCCATGCCAACGATCATGCCTATTGCCAGAATCCGGGTCATATGTGTTCCTTGTCGATGGTGAAGTAAAAATCGTTGCCTATTGTGATACCGCGGGCCTTCACGGCCAAGCGATTTATTGGCCGTAACGCGCGAGGGTCAGACCGGTCAAGTCGACTTCGGGCGTGCGCCCCGTCAACAGGTCGGCGAGCACTCGTGCCGAGCCGTTGCTCAAGGTCCAGCCTAGTGTGCCGTGGCCGGTGTTCAAGTAGAGATTCCGATAGGGCGTGGGTCCTAGTATCGGCACGTTGTCCGGTGTCATCGGCCGCAGGCCGGTCCAGTACACGGCGCTTTTCATATCAGCCGCGCGCGGGAAAAGATCGCCCACGACGTAATCGAGCGCACGCAGGCGCGCGGCGGACAGCTCGATGCCGTAGCCGCTCACTTCCGCGATGCCGGCGGCGCGCAGCCGGTTACCTAAGCGCGTGATTGCCACCTTGTAGCGTTCGTCGGTGAGCGTTGAAGTTGGGCCGGCATCCGTGTCGGTAAGCGGAAACGTAGCCGAATAACCTTTGACAGGATATACCGGCAGCCGAACGCCTAGCGGTCGCAACAACAACGGGGAGTAACTGCCAGCCGCGACGATGTAGGTGTCGGCGCTGATCGTGCCGCGATCGGTGAGGAGGTGCGACACTCGACTTGCGTCGGTCGGCAGTGCCCGGACGGTGGTGCCGTAGCGAAACACCACGCCGTTCTGCTCCGCAATGGTCGCGAGCGCGCGCGTGAACAGATAGGCGTCGCCGGTTTCATCCACCGGGAAATGAACGCCGCCGGCGACGCGCGCGTGGGTGTGCCGTAGACCCGGTTCGATGCGCAGTACTTCGTCCCAGTCGACCACTCGGCAGACGATGTTGGCGCGGGTGAGTTCTTTGGTCTCGGCCCGGGCATGTCGGAAGCTACGCTCGTCGCGAAATAGTTGCAGCATGCCGCGCGACTGCTGATCGTATGTAACGCCGGTCTCGGCCCGCACTCGCGCCAGACAGGTTTGGCTGTAGCGCGCCAGGCGTAGCAGCCGTTCCTTATTGACGCGATAGCGCGCGGCGCGGCACTCACCCAGCATGGAGAGCAGCCAGCGCCACATCGCGAGATCAAGCTTCGGACGCAGTACCAGCGGCGCGTGGCGTTGCAGCATCCAGCGCAGGATGTTGACGGGCACGTTGGGCGCCGCCCATGGGCTCGCATAACTCACCGACACCTGGCCGGCGTTGGCGAAACTGGTCTCGAGTCCGGGGCCTTCGCGACGGTCAACGACGGTCACCTCGTGACCGGCCTTGCTGAGATGATAGGCCGTGGTAACGCCGACCACGCCGCTACCAATGACGACGACTTTCATGGGTTCAGTTGCCAGATGCGGCGCTTAGCCTGGCAGGGCCTCGACACGCGCACGCTGTGTGGCCAGGTTGGCCAGGGCCGCTTCGAATTCCTGCACGCGCGCTTGCTCCTGCTCTACCACTTGTTTGGGCGCGCGGGCGACGAAGTCGCTGTTGGCCAGCTTGGTCCTGGCCTTGGCCAGGTCCTTCTCGATCTTGTCGATCTCTTTCTGGAGGCGCTCAAGCTCGGCCTGCTTGTTGATGAGCGAACCCATCGGAATCAGGACCTTCATGTTGCCGACCAGCGCCGTCGCCGATTCTGGCGCGCGCTCGCCGTTCTTGAGCCAGGTAAGGGACTCGGCGCGAGCGAGCGAGGTCAGGTAGTGACGATTGCGCTCGAAGCACTTCAAATCCGTATGGGATCCGTCTTGGAAGAGCAGGGGCAGCGGCTTGCTCGGCGCGATATCCATCTCGCCGCGGATGTTGCGCGCACCGGTAATCACTGCCATGACCCAGCGCATTTCCTCGATCGCGTCGCGATCGACGCTCTCTCGGTGGGCCGCCGGATAGCGCTGGTGCATGATGGTAGGCCCCTGTACACCCGCGACCAGCGCGACGCGCTGCCAGATCTCTTCAGTGATGAACGGAATGATCGGGTGCAGGGCGCGCAGCATCGCCTCCAGCACGTGAACCAGAGTGCGGCGCGTACCGCGTTGCGCTTCGGCGCTGGCGCTGGGGTCGGTGAGCACTACTTTGGATAGCTCGAGGTACCAGCTGCAGTATTCGTCCCAGGTAAAGCTGTACAACGCCTGTGCCGCCATGTCGAAGCGATACTCGGCAAAGGCACTTTCGACCTCGGCCACGACTTCTTGAAAGCGCGACAATATCCAGCGGTCGGCGGCATTCAGCTCGCAGGCGCCGTGCGCTCCACAGTCACGCCCCTCGGTGTTCATGAGCACATATCGCGCGGCGTTCCAAAGTTTGTTGCAGAAGTTGCGGTAGCCTTCGATGCGCCCAGGATCGAGCTTCACGTCGCGGCCTTGCGTTGCCACTGACGCGAAGGTCCAGCGCAAGGTGTCCGTACCGAATGCTGGGATGCCGTTCGGGAAGTTCTTGCGCGTCAGCTTTTCAATGCGCTCGCGAAGATGCGGTTGCATGACCTCGCGCGTGCGCTTGGCGACCAGCGACTCGAGATCAATGCCGTCGATCACATCGAGCGGATCCAAAACGTTTCCCTTGGACTTTGACATCTTCTGGCCTTCGGCATCGCGCACCAGCCCATGCACGTAGACCTCGCGAAACGGGACGTCGCCCGCGAACTTGAGGCCCATCATGATCATGCGCGCGACCCAGAAGAAAATGATGTCGAAGCCGGTGACCAGCACGCTGGTGGGGTAGAAGGTCTTGAGCTCCGCGGTTGGCCGCGGCCAGCCGAGAGTCGAGAACGGCCACAACGCAGACGAAAACCAGGTGTCAAGAACGTCCTCGTCTTGCTTGAGCACCATGTCCGCGCCGAGCTTGTGTTTGGCGCGCACCTCGGCTTCGTTGCGCCCGACGTAGATTTTTCCCTGCTCGTCATACCACGCGGGGATGCGATGGCCCCACCAGATCTGGCGCGAGATGCACCAGTCCTGGATATTGCGCATCCATTCGTAATAGGTCTTGGTCCAGTTTTCGGGAATAAACTTGATGCGCCCGTCCTCGACCGCCTGAATGGCCGGTGCGGCCAGCGGCGCGATCTTTACGTACCACTGATCCGTGAGAAACGGTTCTACGACCGCGCCCGAGCGGTCGCCTCTTGGGACCATGAGCTTGTGCGGCTTTACCTCGACCAGTAACCCAGCCGCTTCGAGATCGGCGACGATCTTCTTGCGCGCCTGGTAGCGATCGAGACCGTGATACGGCGATCCCGGCAGTTCGACCTTGGCATCAACGGTGAGAATATTGACCAGCGGAAGATTGTGGCGTTTGCCAACCTCGTAGTCGTTAAAGTCATGTGCCGGCGTGATCTTGACGCAGCCAGAACCGAATTCCTTATCGACATAGCTGTCGGCGACCACGGGTATCTGCCGGCCGGTAAGTGGAAGTTCAACGAGCTTGCCAATCAATTGCTGATAGCGCTCGTCATCCGGGTGCACGGCGACGGCCGTGTCGCCAAGCATCGTCTCGGGCCGCGTGGTCGCGACCACCAGCGACTCCTGCGTGCCCGCAATCGGATAGCGGATGTGCCACAGTGATCCCTGTTCCTCCTCGGAGATGACCTCGAGGTCGGAGACCGCGGTGTGCAGCACGGGGTCCCAATTGACCAGACGCTTGCCGCGGTAGATCAATCCTTCTTCATAAAGCCGCACGAAGACTTCGGTCACAGCCTGTGACAGACCTTCGTCCATGGTGAAGCGTTCGCGCGACCAGTCGACGGAACTGCCAAGGCGGCGCAGCTGGTGCGTGATGGTGCCGCCGGACTGCGCCTTCCATTGCCACACGCGCTCGATGAATTTCTCGCGTCCCAGTTCGTGCCGGTTCTTGTTCTCGGCCTCGAGCCGGCGCTCGACCACCATCTGGGTCGCGATGCCCGCATGGTCCGTGCCCGGTTGCCAAAGCGTGTTGGCACCGCGCATGCGATGCCAGCGGATCAGCGTGTCCATCACGGTGTTGTTGAAGGCATGACCCATGTGCAGGCTGCCGGTGACATTGGGCGGCGGAATCATGATGCAGTAGGGCTGACCTCTGCCGCTCGGCTGAAAGTAGCCGGCGGTCTCCCAGGCACGGTAGATCCGCGCCTCGATGGCGTGCGGTTCGTAGGCTTTGCTTAATGCCTCACCGGGGGCGGGTGGGGCAGGGCTGTCTTGCGTCATGGGTATCAACAAAAACGCCGCTGGCGCGGCGTGCGGGGCTTACGGGTGGCCCTTATTTTCCTTCTTTATGGTGTCCGACTCCAGCGTCTCGCGCAGGGTCATGGCCAGGCGAGCAATCACCTTAGGATCAAGCGGGCGTTTGCCCGATTTGCGTAGCTCGATATTAAGCCGCGCTACCGCCTTCACCGCCAGGTCGTGAGCGCGGCTGGGTGCCGGCAGTGGCAGGGCCATATTGGTCCCGCGCTTGCTGGCGTCGGCCGGTGCCGCAACACGGGTCACTTCTTCCGCGTATCCCAGTTCCTCCAAGACCTCGTCGTCGAGCACGGGAATGTCGTCCCAATCCCCCACCGAAATCGGTACATCGCCCGCTTCTGCTGGGGTGGCGTCGTAGGCAGTGTCCGCGGTGACGTCAATGGACTGATTTAGGAGTGCTTCCGCCTCGGGCGACGTCGCGGTCTCCGGCTCTGGCGAGCCGCCCTGCCGTGACAGGCTATCGGTGGCTGGCGGCACCTCGACCGGGGGCGCGAGTTCGGGTTCGACGTGCGTTTCGAGCGTTACGATCTCCGGCTCCGACGGTAGGGCGACCGCCTCGAACCTGCTTTCCTCAACCATTTCATCTGGCGCGACGGTTTCGTCGTTGACCTCAATGTTGGCGAGCGTGCTGTCGAGGTCGAGACTGCCATCGTCTTCGATGGTCTCGGGCTCCGCTGCCGGCGCGTTGTCAAACAGAAAGTCCTCTTGTTGGCCGCTTTCAAGTGCTGTTTCAAGCGATGCGTCGACACGATCGGGCGTCAACTCCTCCTGTACCAGGTGTTCCAGTGAGTCGCGCAGACCGCTCAGGTCTTGATCAAGGCCTTGGGCGCTGGAAGTGGCCGCCGGTGCTTTCTCGGACGGCGATGAAGCTTCGTCCGCACCGCGCCCTGGCTCGGCTTCGAGCAGGTCATTGCGGATCAAGTCCTGCAGCGACTTGAGGATCTCTTCAAGCGTGTGCTTGGTATTGGGTTTGTGCTGCAACTTTTCGGTCATGACATCAGCGCACAGTGCGCGTGAGGTGATGCACTAGAGGTTGTGTGTTTGCAGCGCGTAGCCGCGATCGCGATAGAAGCGAAAGCGCGAGCGCGCGTTGAGTTTGTCCTCGTCCGATCCGCTGACCACTTCCGCGACGCGTTCGAAGCGGCTGAACCATTCCGGCACGTCCGCCGCCAGGCTGATCAGCACGTCGTGAAACTCATCCGGAGGAGCCTGGGTGCTCACGATCACTGGGGGCAGCGGATCCGGCGCGGGTTCGCTCAGTGCATGCGGGATGAAACTGCCTTGTTGGAATGTCCATAGCAGTTGATCGAGGCGGCCGGCCTGTGCCGCATCGCGCGCCAGAATAAACACACGGTGGCCGCGTCCGAACGCCTTCTGCGTCAGCCGGCAGGTGGCGGTTTCCTTGGCGCTGTCAGCCGTGTCGGACAAAAGATAGAAGTCGACTCGCGTCATGCCGCGGGTTTGTCTGCCGCCGGAAGGCTCTCCGCCCGGCTGATCAGGAACTGGGTCAGCAAGGGGACTGGCCGTCCGGTCGAGCCCTTTTCCTTTCCGCCTTTCCACGCCACGCCGGCGATGTCGAGGTGCGCCCATTTGAGCTTCTTGGCGTAGCGCGCGAGAAAGCACGCACCCGTGATCGTGCCAGCCTCGCGGCCGCCGACGTTGGCCATGTCGGCGAAGTTGCTGTCCAACTGCTGCTGGTACTCATCCCACAACGGCAGTTGCCAAGCACGATCATGCGCGTAGCGGCCAGCAGCCAGCAGCTCGCGCGCGAGCGGCTCGTGGTTGGCGAGCAACCCGGCAGCGTGAGCGCCGAGCGCAATAACACAGGCACCGGTCAGAGTCGCGATATCGATCACCACCGCCGGATTGTAGCGCTCCGCATAGGTAAGCGCGTCGCACAGAATCAGCCGCCCCTCGGCGTCGGTATTGAGCACCTCGATCGTCTGTCCCGACATCGAGGTCACGATATCGCCCGGCTTGTTGGCGTTGCCGTCGGGCAGATTCTCACTTGACGGAATGACGCCAATCACGTTGAGCGGGAGCTTGAGTTCGGCCACCGCCTTGAGTGCGCCCAGGACCGAGGCAGCGCCGCACATGTCGAATTTCATTTCATCCATCTTGTCGGCCGGCTTGAGGGAGATGCCGCCGGCGTCGAAAGTGAGACCCTTGCCGACCAGGGCCACCGGCGGCGCGTCGGGTTTGCCGCCATGATATTCGAGCACGATGAGCTTCGGCGGCTGCCGGCTGCCGCGCGCAACCGACAATAGCGCGCCCATGCCGAGCGCGTGCATATCCGCTTCTTCCAGTATCGTGACTTTGAGCGGGTGCTGGCGCCCGAGCTCCTTGGCTTGATCGGCCAAGTAGCTTGGTGTGCAGATGTTTCCGGGCAAGTTGCCAAGGTCACGTGCGAGCGCCACGCCGGCAGCGATCGCCTGACCCTCGCGCAGGGCCTTCTCGCCGGTGGCGAGATCGCTACGCTTGGCCACGGCCAGCACAATGCGCTTCAAGGCGCGCTTCTGGTTGTTGGGGATGCTCTTGAGCTGATCGAATCGATATAGGCTCGCCTCGGTCACCTCGACTGTCTGGCGCACCTTCCAGGCCAGATCACGCCCCTTGATATCGAGTTCGGTCAGGTAAGACACGGCATCTGTCGCACCAATCTGTTTGAGCGCGGCGGCGGTCTTGGCAAGGATCTCCCGGAAACGCCGATCGGTAAGCTCCTTCTCCTTGCCGCCTCCAACCAATAGAACTCGTTCGGCCGGCAGGTTCGGAAGGTTGTGGAGCAACAAGGTCTGGCCCGGGCGGCCGTCGAGATCGCCGCGGCGCAGCAAGGCGCCGATTGTGCCGTTGGTTACCTGGTCGATTTGCTTGGCGGCGGACGAAAGCTTGCG
>CP070641.1:149840-160822 GCA_020354085.1 Pseudomonadota bacterium | reverse complement strand
AGGTTGTTTCACCACGGCGCACCAGATCGAGTGCCGCCGCGCGCAGAAAGCGTGTACCGTCGCGCGCCGCCGCCTCGCGCAGCGCCCTGGTGGGCTCACGCCGCACGATTAATTCCCGTATCTCGTCCGTGACACGCAGTACTTCGCCGATTGCCTTGCGGCCGCGATAGCCGGTACCGTGGCACTGGCCGCAACCCTGACCAATTCGGAATTTGAATGGTTTCGCCTGCGCGGGCGTAAGCCCCGAGGCGGTCAGCAGGGACGCATCGGGCTTGTGATTGGTCGCGCAGTGCGGGCAGATCAGACGTACCAGGCGTTGCGCCATGATTCCGTTCATGGCCGAGACGAATGAATACGGTTCGACGCCCATGTGAGTGAAGCGCCCGATGACGTCAAAAACGTTATTTGCGTGCACCGTCGTGAACACGAGGTGTCCGGTCAGTGCCGCCTGTACCGCGATCTGTGCGGTATCGGGGTCACGAATCTCGCCGACGAGTATCTTGTCCGGGTCGTGACGCAAGATCGAGCGCAGACCGCGCGCGAAAGTGAGCCCCTTCTTCTCGTTGACCGGGATCTGCAAAACGCCGGACAACTGGTATTCAACCGGATCCTCAATGGTCACGATCTTTTCCTGTCCGTTGTTGATCTCGGTCATCACTGCATAAAGGGTTGTGGTCTTGCCGCTGCCGGTGGGGCCGGTGACGAGCAGCATGCCGTACGGTTCTGTGGCAAGTCGACGGATGTTTGCCATGATTTCCTCGTCGAACCCCAGGCTTTCCAGGCGCAAACCATTGGCATCGTTCGCCAGAGTCTGTTTGTCGAGTATGCGCAGTACCGCATCCTCGCCGTGAATACTCGGCATGATCGAGACACGGAAATCAATGCTCCGCGTCTTGAGCGCCACCTTGAAACGGCCGTCCTGCGGTATGCGGCGCTCAGCGATGTCGAGTTCTGCCATGACCTTGATGCGCGAAATCACCTGTTCCGCGAGCTCGACACCGGCCAGATTGGCAACGGGTACCAGTACGCCGTCGAGCCGGTACTTGATGGTGAGTCCCTGCGCCGTGCTTTCGATGTGCACGTCGCTGGCCGTGGACTTGAGGGCGTCGTATAGCGTCGAGTTGACGAGCTTGACGACCGGGTTGGCGTCCTCGGAAATGGAAAGCAGCGACAAGTACTCCGCATCGGCACCGCCCGCCGTCGCTGCCGTTGCGTCTTGCCCGAGGACGGCATCCATCGCTCGCGCCGACTCCTCAAAACGATTGAGGTACGCGGTAATGTTGGCCCGATGCGTAAGCGTCCAATCGAACGTCGATGCAATCCGCTCCTCGGCCCAGGCGCGCGGACCGGACGCGAACGGGTCACCAAAGGCGAGCAGGAGCGACCCGTCGTTGCGCCGAAACGCGACACACTCGTGCTGGCAAGCATCGGCAAACGGCAGGACTTCGAAGGCCGGTTCCAGCTTGTGGATGTCGCCCATCGAAACTGTCGGATAGCGCAGGGTGTGCGCCAGGCTGGCGATGAAGTCGTCCGGCGCGATCGCGAGCTGCTCTTCGAGCACTTCAATCGCGCGACGCCCGGTGCGTCGCGACTCAGAATGCGCGCTGGTTAATTGCTGATGCGTGATTTCTTGATGCGGCGGCACCGCTGTGCCCTCCACCCCGGACCTCGTTCGGGCGCGTCTTTTGGTTGATCGCCGTCGGCGGCTGCTTACGCAGCTCTGCCACTATTTTAAGGTTGCTTGGCGGGCACATTCAACGCCAAATGCTTGACGTAGCACTGGAATTTGACGTTTTTTTGGGCTCAGGCGCTGTCGGGGCGGCTGTGCCAGGAAGGGGCGGCGTCGGCCCGCCGGGACGCGCTATTGGATGCTGCCGGCGAGCTCGAAAATCGGCAGATACAGCAGTAGCACGACCAGGCCGATCACAATCCCGATGGCCGCCATCAGGATTGGCTCAAACAGGCGGGTGAACCAGTCGACCCAGCGTGCGATTTCATCTTCGTAGAAACTGGCGATCCGTTCTGTCATCGGCGCGAGCTGGCCGCTGCGCTCGCCGACCCGCAGCATGCGCCGCGCAACCGGTGTCGTGAGGCCCTCGCGTTCCATACACTGCGATACCGGTTGCCCTTCCCGAATGGCCGTCGATGCGCGCTGCATGGCGACGCGCAATGCCGGCGACAGTAGACCGCTTGCCATCTCGAGCGCCCGCACCAGCGGAATGCCGCTACGCAGCAGCATTCCGAGGGTGCGATAGAACCGGGCAAGTTCATAGATCCGCAAACGGTCTCCGACAACCGGCGCGTTCCAAAGCTTCGGGACAAGCCAGCTGCGTGTGGCCGGACGCGTAACCCCATAGGCCACCGCGCCGAGAAGGATGGCGATTCCGCCCAATACCAGAACCGGGTTCGCGGAAAGCAACGCGCCCCAGTTCATCAACATGCGCGTGAGCAGCGGGAGATCACCACCGACGTCGGCGTAGATGTGGCTGAACTTCGGCACGACGTACAGCAGGAGAAACAGCGTTACCGCGCCACCGACGAGCAACAGAAGAACCGGATAAATGGCCGCGCTCCCAAGTTTGCGCTTTACTGTGTTCACTTGCGTCTGATATTCGACGTAGCGTGCCAGCGCTTCCTTAAGACCGCCGGTTTTCTCGCTCGCGCGCACGGTGGCGACGTAAAGCGGCGGGAATGCCGTTGGCAATTGCTCGAGGGCATGCGATAGCGTGCGCCCCTGATACAGATGCTGCAACACGCCGTTGAGCAGTTTTCCGCTCGCACTGTTCTTTTCCTTTTCCGCCAGCGTCTCCACCGCCTCGACCAACGTCAAACCGGCGTCGAGCAACGCCATGAGTTCCTGGCTGAAAAGCAAAAGCGGAAAGCGTTCCCTGCGGTGTACGGACCAGGCGATGACCCGGGCCGCTTTGACCGAAATGACGTCGTAACCTTTCTCTTTGGCCTGACGAATCGCGTCGGTCTCGTTGTCGGCGATCAGGGACAAGGAGATGACCTCGGATGCTCCGCGCGCGGCTTTTACCGTGTAACGCATTCGGATCGTCTACGGGGTGAGGGCGCCAGCGGGTGCAAAAAGCCGGTGCATCGCCTAGCGTGTGATATCGGCGGCCGCGCCGGTACCGCCGGGTTGACCATCCTTGCCGTACGAAAGGAGGTCGTAGTCCCCGCGTTGACCGGGCGAGCGATAGACGTACGGTTTGCCCCACGGGTCAGGTGGCGCTTCTTTTTCGAGATACGGACCGGCCCAGCGCGGTTCGTTCGGCGGACGCTTGGTGAGCGACGCTAACCCTTGCTCCGTTGTCGGGTAGCGGCCAACATCCAGGCGATAGTGGTCCAAGGCCTTGGCCAATGCGTTGATCTGGGCCTGTGTCGCTTTTACTTCTGATTTCTCCACCTGTCCGAAATATCTTGGGCCCACATATCCAATCAACAGTCCCAAGATAACCAGAACGACGAGAAGCTCAAGCAACGTGAAGCCACGGGGCGGCCGAGGTGTTGGAGTACGTCTGTCTGTGCGGTTCATGCGCCAAGCTTATCGGATTTTATTGCCAGCGTGCCAAATGCAAGCCCCCCGCAGCGTCCGTAGTCGAGGGCAGAGGAATGAACTACCCAGGCCGTTCCCGTTTGAGTGATTTCAGGGTGATCGTGCGGTGTATGTGCATCAAATATAGGAGCGGAAGCGCCACCGGAAGGGTTAGTTGTGATCGCCAGCGGGACCGCCGCCGTTGCACTTCGGGAATGTCGGCGCTAATCCTGGTCGGGGGCGGGGGATAGCACCTATCATCAACTACTTATGGACCCTTTAATAAGTCTATTTGGCGTCAATTGGGATCGGCGAGTATGGTAGCGGCCGCATTCCAGCGACCCCGCCCAATGGTAACGATCCGCGCGACAAATCCCGTTGATACAGGCCGAACGGAGGTGAAGAGCACCACCTGCTATATGTGCGCCTGTCGTTGCGGCATCCGCGTGCACGTGCAGGGCGGCAAGGTGCGTTACATCGAAGGTAACCCGGAGCATCCGCTCAATCGAGGCGTGATCTGCGCCAAGGGCGCCTCCGGGATCATGAAGCAGTACTCGCCCGCGCGCTTGACCAAACCGCTGCGCCGCAAGCAAGGCGCAGAGCGCGGTGCCAATGAGTTCGAAGAAATCTCGTGGGACGAGGCCTTCGCGATCCTCGAAGAGCGCCTAAAGAAGATCCGCGCCACCGATCCCAAAAAGTTTGCGCTCTTTACCGGCCGCGATCAGATGCAGGCCCTAACCGGCCTGTTCGCCAAGCAGTTCGGCACGCCCAACTACGCGGCGCACGGCGGCTTCTGTTCAGTCAATATGGCCGCCGGCATGATCTACACCATCGGCGGGTCGTTCTGGGAGTTCGGCGGCCCGGACCTCGATCGTGCCAAGCTGTTCGTCATGATCGGCACGGCCGAGGACCATCACAGCAATCCTTTGAAGATTGCGATCTCCAAGTTCAAGCGTCAGGGCGGCAAGTTCATCTCGATTAATCCGGTACGCACCGGCTATTCGGCGATCGCCGATGAATGGGTACCGATCAAGCCCGGCACCGACGGCGCGCTGTTGCTTGCGATTATTCACGAGTTGATCAAACAGGGCCTGTACGACCGCGAGTTCCTGGTCAAATACAGCAACGCCGCGCAGCTCGTGAACATGGACAAGAACTCGACCGAGTACGGCATGTGCGTGCGCGCCGAAGTGCCGGTTGAAGAAGGCTGTTTCGATCCGCAAAACAAGCTGTGGTGGGATCGGCACGCCAACAAGGCGGTAGTGACCCACGCGGAAGGCGTTGATCCGCGCTTGATGGGCGAGTTCAAGCTCTCGGACGGCACACCGGTCAAGCCGGCGTTTCAGTTGCTGGCCGAGCGCGTCAAGGACTACACACCGGAGTGGGCGGCGAAGATCACCGGTATACCGGCTGAGACCATTCGGCGCCTGGCCTACGAGATGGGTGTCACCGCGCGCGACCAGAAGATCGAGCTGCCCATCGCTTGGACCGATATCTGGGGCAAGGACCACGAGACCATCACCGGCAACCCGGTGGCGTTCCATGCGATGCGCGGCTTGGCCGCGCACTCGAATGGATTTCATACCATCCGCGCGTTGGCGATTCTCATGAGCCTGCTTGGCACCATCGATCGCCCGGGTGGCTTCCGGCACAAGGCGCCGTTCCCGCGCCCGATCCCGCCGTGCGCCAAGACCCCGCGCGGTCCGGAGGCGGTGCAGCCCAACAAACCGCTCGATGGCATGGCGCTCGGTTGGCCGGCCGATCCCGACGATCTGTTCGTCGACAAGGACAATAACCCGGTGCGCATCGACAAGGGCTTCAGCTGGGAGTATCCGCTGTCGGTGCACGGGCTCATGCACAATGTCATCACCAACGCCTGGCGCGGTGATCCGTACAAGATCGACACCCTGCTGATCTTCATGGCCAACATGGCATGGAACTCGACCATGAACACGGTCGAGGTGCGCAAGATGTTGAACGACAAGGACGAGAACGGCGAATTCAAGATCCCGTTCATCGTCGTGTGCGATGCCTTCCAGTCGGAAATGGTGTCGTACGCGGATCTGGTGTTGCCCGATACCACGTATCTCGAGCGCTACGACGTGATGAGCATGCTCGATCGGCCGATCTCGGAATACGATGGCCCGGTTGACTCGGTGCGCATACCCGTGGTGCCGCCGCTTGGGCAGTGCAAGCCATTCCAGGAAGTGCTCATCGAGCTCGGCAGCCGCCTCAAGCTCCCGGCCTTCGCCAAGCCCGACGGCACGCGCAAGTTCAAGGACTACCCGGACTTCATCGTCAACTATGAGATCGAGCCCGGTTCCGGCATCGGCTTCCTCGCCGGCTGGCGCGGCAAGGGCGGCGAGAAGTTCATGAAGGGCGAGCCCAACCCGAACCAGTGGGAGATGTACGCCAAGAACAACTGCGTATTTCACTACGAGTTGCCGAAGAGTTTCCAGTACATGCGCAACTGGAACAAGGGTTACCTCGAGTGGGCGCAGCGTCATCGCCTCACGCGCTACGCCGAGCCGATCCTGATTCACATCTATTCCGACGTGTTGCAGCAGTTCCGCTTGGCCGCCCAGGGCAAGACGCAGGGCAAGCAGCCGCCCAAGCACCTGCGCAACCGCATCGAGACCTATTTCGACCCGCTGCCGTTTTATTACGAGCCGCTCGAATCGCAGCTTTCGGACAAGCAGAAGTATCCGCTTAATGCCGTGACCCAGCGCCCCATGGCGATGTATCACTCCTGGGATTCGCAAAATGCGTGGTTGCGCCAGATCCATACGCACAACTATCTGTACGTGAATCCGGTCACCGCCGAGCGTGAGGGCATCGCCGACGGCGATTGGGTGTGGGTGGAGTCAATGTGGGGCAAGGTGCGTTGCCTGTGCCGCTATTCGGAAGCGACTGAGCCCGGCACGGTATGGACCTGGAACGCGATCGGCAAGCAGTCCGGCGCCTGGAGTCTCGACGCGGACGCCAACGAAGCGCGCAAGGGTTTCTTGTTGAATCACGTCATTTCGGAAGAGCTGCCGCCGACGGCGGAAGGGGAGCACCTGTCCAATTCCGACCCGGTCACCGGACAGGCCGGTTGGTATGACGTGCGCGTGCGCATTTATAAGACCGCCGAAGGCGAGGCGGAAGAGAGCTATCCGCAGTTCCCGCCGCTCAAGGCCGTGCCCGGCCAGTTGCCGCGCAAGCGCTCATGGATGGCGTATGTGGCGGGCAAGATCATAGGAAACTAATGGAGAAGCGAGTGTTAAGTGTGAAGTGTTCGGTGTTATGTATCGGTGCGCGCGAAGCGCGCCCATTTACTTGTCACTTAGCGCTAAACACGTAACACGGGTTTCAAGAACATGACTCAGCTTGCACTCGTCATCGATCTAAACGTCTGCGTGGGCTGTCATGCCTGCGTCACGTCGTGCAAGGAGTGGAATACCTCCGGCGAGGCTGGCTTCATGTCCGACGATCGTCCTTATGGCGAGGACCCGACTGGCTGCTTCTTCAATCGCGTGCAGACCTACGAGTTTGGCTCGTTCCCGAGCACCGAGACGCTGCACTTCCCCAAGTCCTGCCTGCATTGCGAAGACCCGCCGTGTGTGCCCGTGTGTCCCACGGGGGCGAGCTACAAGCGCCCGGAAGACGGCATTGTGCTGGTCGATTACGACAAGTGCATTGGTTGCAAGTACTGCTCGTGGGCCTGCCCGTACGGCGTGCGTGAGATCGACGAGCACCAGAAAGTAATGAAGAAGTGCACGCTGTGCGTCGATCGCATCTACGACGAGTCGTTGCCCGAGGACCGGCGCCAGCCAGCGTGTGTTCTGGCGTGCCCGACCAACGCGCGACTGTTCGGCGATGTGCACGACCCGGATTCGCAGGTGTCGGTGGCGATTCGCGAGAACGGCGGCTACGCGCTCATGCCCGAATGGGGCACCAAGCCGGCCAATCATTATCTGCCGCGCCGCAAGCAGCGTATCAAGATTCACACCGACGAGCTGGTACGCGCCGATAACCCGCTCAAGAAAGAAGGCATCCAGCCGAAGCCGAAGATCACCGAGCCATCGCTCGACGACGTGACCTCTTGGTAAGACGGCGAGTTACGGGTCCAAGCATATGCATCCTGCATTTTCCGTTCTGTTTCTCACGACACTAATTGGTGTCGGCCAGGGCCTGTTCACCGCGCTCTACACCGCGCAGGTCTATGCGGTCTTGGAGTTGTTGCCGGCGCCGCCGAAGGAGTTTTATTCCCTCGGCAGTGTCATCGCATTGTTGTTCTTGATCGGCGGGCTGATCGCCTCGTTCTTCCACCTAGGGCATCCTGAGCGCGCCTGGCGCTCGGCCGCGCGCTGGCGCACCTCGTGGTTGTCGCGCGAGGTGATCGTGCTGCCGGCGTTGATGGGAGCGGTGCTCGTCTACGGCGTGCTGCATCACATGAACTGGGATTTGCGCATTGTCGGCATCACGACCGACGTGCCGGCTGATCTTGCGCTCATTGTCGGCGCTGGCGGCGTGGCCCTGGCATTTCTGCTTTTCCTGTGCACCGGCATGATCTACGCCTGTATCAAGTTCTTGCAGGAATGGGCGACTTGGCTGACGGTGGTGAATTACACGTTGTTCGGGCTCGCTTCCGGATTCATTTTTGCCGCAGCGTTCGCCGCCTATATGGCACCACAACTCACGCAGTTCTTTGGCGTGTGGAGCATGATCGCCACGGCCGCTGTCCTGGTCACGCGCGTGGCCTCGCTCATTCGCAACAGCCGCATCAAGCGTCGCTCGACCCTGCAAACGGCGATTGGCGTGCGTCATGGGCAGGTTAAACAGAAGTCGCAAGGGTTCCTCGGTGGGTCGTTCAACACGCGCGAATTCTTTCATCGCGCGCCGCGCTGGGTGTTCCGCTCCGTCAAGTGGGTGTTCCTGGTCCTCGTCTTCCCCGTGCCGCTGCTCATTATCTGGGCCGGCCTTTCCTGGCACACCGTCGGTCTCACCGCGGGCGGCACGATGCTGGCGACTGCTTTCGTCGTGCAATACATCGGTTTGTTGGCGGAGCGCTGGTTCTTCTTCGCCCAGGCGAACCATCCGCAGAACCTCTACTACCAAGTCGTCAGTTAGCCGGCCGTCAGTCGGAAGTGGTCTTCGGCCGCCGTTCTTGACGGCCGTCAATGTTCTGCTCCTTCGCGCCCGATAGCGTTCCCATGCGGGCCTTCCCCGGCGCAGAGTCGGCGAGTGGGTTGCGCGCGCGGACTGCTCGGCAAAGGACTCGCCCATGTTTGGTAAGAAACTGCTGTTTCCGCAAAGCCCCGGGCGCTATAGCTGGCTGTGGCTGTTACTTATCGGTGCGGTCATCGGCGCGCTGGTCGTCATCGGGTCAGGGGTCATGGTCTACGCGACCGGCACTAACGACTTCTGCGCCGGCGCTTGTCACTCCATGCAGTTTCCATTCGCCGAGTATCAGCAATCGAAGCACTACATGAACCACTCGGGCGTGCGCGCGAGTTGCGCCGACTGCCACATCCCGCACGAGTACCCGCAAAAGTTGATCCACAAGGCGATCAGTGGGGTGCGCGACGTGTATGCGGAGTTTCGCGGCGTCATCGACACCCGCGAGAAGTACGAAGCGCTACGCGGCGAAATGGCGGTGCGCGAACGCGAGCGCCTGCGCGCCCGCGGCTCGGCCGAGTGTCGCCATTGCCATGCCATCGATGCCATGTGGCTCAAGGTGCAAAACCCGTACGTGGCGCGGGCGCATCGCCTATCGCTCGAACACGATCGCACTTGCATCGACTGCCACCGCGGCGTGGCGCATGGGGTGCAAGAGGTCTCGGACGAAGGCACACAATGGCGCCCCGTATCTACGTCGCAGCGTTGGTCAGATGCTCCCGCCAAGCCCTAGCACTACGGTAGTGCGGCACCTACAGCCAGTTGTTCAACATTATCCCAATACTTAATCGATTCACCCGGTGGTTGTAGTCGATCAGGCTCTCCCCATAACCGTAGAAGTACTGCATGTAGCCCAGCATCCGGGTGCCGATCGGGAAGCTCCAATCGAGCTGTGTCGCACCTTTGTTGTCACTCTTTAAATTGTTGCGCAACAAGAGTCCCACGCGCTGATCGCCCAACGCCCACATGGCGAGCACTTCACCCCGGCCCATGTAATCGAGGATATCGGGGTTGTCGTCGCCGCTCGCGTCGAGCGGATCGCTCTTGGCGTCTTCGGGTATTCGGTACCAGGGCTTCAGGCTGAAATAAAAGTTCTCGTATTCGAAGATGAAGTTCGCGTAGAGGCGATTCCAGCTGCGCGACAGCGGGACCGTCCGGCCATTCGACTGATGCGAGAAACCCAGAATGACGCCGCGACTTTGCAGGCCGCCTTCCGCCTTCGGCCGGAAGTAGCTCCACATGATCTCCGGCTCGTAATTGGTCTCGCGAAACGGGCTCGAGATGTCCGAGTTGAGGGCCTGCCAATAGGACTGTTGGGTGTAGCCGAAATGCAGATTGCCGCCGGTGCCGAACACGTTCTGCGTGATCTCCAGGCGCAAACTCAGCTGGAACTTGATTTCCCACCGATCGAGGTCCTCGAAGGATTTGTCGGGATTGGCGTTGTAACTGAGCGGCAGGAGGTAGTTGGGTTTGTAAGGCGTGATGGCGAATCGGCTTTCCTTGGCGGCCAGCTCCTCCGCGCGGCGGCGATCTATAGCGCTTTGCGGCCCCGACGGGTCGGTCGATTCGGTGGCGCCGACCACGGCCGGTGGCGGCGTGCCGGATGTCTCGGCGAGCGCGGCCGTTCCCAGGAAGCAAGCGATAATCGCCGCGCCGAGCCAGCGTGCGTGTCCATGTGTTGGAAGCAGCACGTGACGGATATTATCGTGCGTAGACGCAGTGTAGGAAGAGGCGATTGGTGAAAGCGCGAGAAGAACAATAATGATCGAAAAGACGCGAAAGGCGTCTGTGCCGGACAGCGGCGTTCGAGCGCTGCTCGTCGCGCTGCTGCTTGGCGTTGCACCCCCGGCGGCAGCCGTGGAGCGCTTGGCCGAAGAGGTCGCCGCGGTATTCAACTGGTATTACGCGGCTGCGTTCGGTACGGGTACTTATACGGTCGATGGCGAACGTGTGACGGTGTTGACAGTGCCCATAAGCTATACGCTGCGAGAGGCGACAGACGACGTCTGGGGTGTGCGCCTGACCGTGCCGACCTCGGCGGCGTTCGGTAATTTTGATCTGTACAACCCGGATTTCGACAATCTCGATCAAGTCCACATTGCGGCCTGGAGTTTCATGCCAGGTGCGGATGTGATCATCAACGTGAATCCTTACTGGCGTTTGCAGCCTTTCGCCAATATCGGGCGCGGGCGGGAGTTCCAAACCGAAACCACCGCGACCATTTACCAACTTGGTATCTCGACGCACTATCGCTGGCCGGAGCTGCGCAATCCGGAGGTCGAGT
>CP070641.1:138421-149740 GCA_020354085.1 Pseudomonadota bacterium | reverse complement strand
GCGAGTTCTTGCGGGTTTTTCAAAACCTGCGCCGGGGTGATATCGGTCAATTGATTGGGCAGGATTGAGCGGGTGCGGGCAAACCAGAAGTTAGCCATCGCCGTCAGCACACGACCCTTGTCGGGAATAGGATCAGGCAACACCACATCGAAGGCCGATAGCCGATCCGTGGTCACGATCAGCATATGCTGGGCGTCGACGTCATAGATATCGCGTACCTTGCCGCGATGACGCAGTTTCAGGCTCGTTATGTTCGACTCGTACAGCGTCGCGGCCATTGCCCACCTCCCCACCCGCCTCGTAGTGGGAGCATTCTAAACGGCAGCCTGGACTGACGCGACCTGCCGCCGATTGGAAAAGACACTCGGCCGATGCGCCGAGCTAACCGGCAGTCATTACAGGTCTTGGCCGGGGAGCGTCGCCGACCAAGATGCCGTGCACGACCTCCGCCAATCGCCGCGCCCGCGTGACACCCTATCGCTTCTGGCTGGGGCACACCTGCGCCACCGGTGTCGGTCAACGGCGTGGGATCTATCCGATCCTGTTTCGGCGCGTATTGCCCGACGACGCGCTCGTCTCCTCGATTTGGGAAGATTCAAGCAAATCCGTCAGGCGAGCGACTCCACGGGCTCATTCGCAACGCCTTTACCGACCGCGCGATGAGGCGAGGATAACAAGGAAAACTTGCAGCTAAACGCCATTCGTGGCACGACACCAGCCGCGCGGCGAACGACGTCTCGGCCCCCGGCCGTACCGAAGTAGTCCTCTAAGGTTCTGGATAGCTTCGCCATGACGATGCGTCGACTGGTGCTGCCGGCCAGGGGCGCGCTATTCTTGCGCTGCAAAACTAGACTTCGCGGTGGCCGATCGCTGGACCCCGCACTAGCGCACGTAAATTAAAAAATGCTCGAAAACATCCCGCTGCTATCCGGCTTGAGCAAACAGGATCTTGCGACAATCGCCGAACACGCGATTACCAAGACCTATGACCCGCACAGCCTTGTGATTCGCGAAGGCGAGTTGTCGGACTCCCTCTACCTCATCCTTTACGGCAAGACCAAGGTCTTCGTGAGCAACAGTTCCGGTGCAGAGGCCATTCTCAACATCTTGGGGCCGGGGGAGTTCTTCGGCGAGATGGCGCTGCTCGACGATGCACCGCGCTCGGCCTCGGTCATGACCCTGGAACCGACCCGGCTGTCCATGATCACCAAGAGCGCGTTTCGCCAGTGCCTAACGGATCATCCGGATGTCGCCTTCAACCTGATTGCCGCGCTCAACCGACGCGTGCGCACGCTGACGGAAAACGTCAAGAACCTCGCTTTGCTCGATGTTTATGGGCGCGTAGCGCGCACACTTATCAACGTCGCGATTCGAGATGGCGAGGAATTTGTCGTTGACCCAAAACTAACCCATCAGGATATTGCCTCCATGGTAGGCGCCTCGCGCGAAATGGTAAGCCGGGTGCTGAAAGACATGGCGTCTAAAGGCTACTTGCAGACACGCGGTCGTCGCCTCATTCTTGGCGGAAGTATGCCGGCTTCGAACTAGTCACCCGGAATTTTTTTCGGCTCATGCAATCGCCTGCGATTCCCATCTGTCCCGCGTACGGCAGGACGACCCGAACGTTACGTGGTTGGTCAACGCTCATTTTGGCCGGCGTGTTGGCCTGTACAGCTGCGTTCGCCAAGGAGCCGATCCCGCTCCTCACCGTGTCCGAATATTTCGGTGAAGTGCCGGTGGTGCTGTCGGCCACGCGCTTGGCGCGTCGCGTTCAGCTCGATCAGCAGACCGGCGAACTCGCCGTGGTCGTACAGAACCCGGCGCGCGATTGCATCGATTTTCGCGCGGAAAACGTATTTGAGCGACGCTATTTCCTGACACTCAGTGTTCGACTGTAACAACCCGCTAACAACCAGATGGGCAGAAGCCGGAGTGGAGCGGCGGCAAAAAGATTATGCGACGACTGTGACATTTTCCCGTTTCCCGCGTGACCCATGTCAGGCCGGGGCGCGAAAATCACCGAAGCCGTACTACGCGTGGTTCGACTCGGTGCCAGTCGCACGCCAACGTTGCCGTCCACCGCGTACCTGAATTTCGACATCGCATGCGTCGCTTGCTGCGTCAACTAGTTCATCTTGCACCCGTCTTGTTGCTCGCGGCATCCATCAGCGCGACCGGTGGAGAGCCAGTGCGTGTGCTGATGATCGCCGATCCGGCGCAGACGGTCGAACAGGAACTGCTCGATGCGGTACGAAAACGGATGTCGGTCGATCACGGCGCGACTATCGATCTGCGCGTCGCCCCGCTCGGCGAGTTCATCGCCGACGAATCGATTGACCCGAACAAATCGCGTGCCGATCTCGTCGTTGCGGTCGGCGCCCAGGCAACTTACCACCTCGCGGTCCGACAACTCGCCGCGCCCGTGCTCAGCGTCCTTACGCCGCGCACGAGCTTCGATGCGATCGCGCGCGACTGGCGCTACCGAAACGGTTCGAGCGCCGAATCGAAATTGTCGGCCATCTATCTGGACCAATCGCCGCAACGGCACTTTGCGCTCATTCGTTTACTGTTCCCGGAAGCACAGCGCGTGGCGCTCCTGCTCGGCCCCGCGACCGCCGGCTACGCCGATGAAATGCGCGCCGCGGCGCGCGCCAATGGTCTGACCGCGCTGGTCGAAAAGGTTGCGGGTGGCGAGAACCTGGTCGGGGTATTGGACCATCTGCTGCCGCGGGCCGATGTCATGCTGGCCATGGTCGACCCGTTAGTGTTCAACCGCACCAATGCCCAAAGCGTTTTGCTTACGGCCTATCGCCATCGCACGCCGCTCATCGGCGTCTCGCCCGCCTACGTTCGCGCAGGCGCCATCGCCGCCGTGCACACCACGCCCGCGCAGGTCGGCACGCAACTCGCGGAACTGCTGATTGCCTTCGCGCGCCAACCGACGCGGCGCTTGCCCGCGCCCCAATACCCCCAACCGCTGTCGGTCGCCATCAATGAACACGTGGCGCGCTCACTGGCCATCTCCTTGCCTGATCGGGAACGCATCGAAGCGCAGCTCAAGACATCACGAGGTGCGCCATGAGTCCGCGTGCCCACGATCCCGATCGCACGGTTCCCGGCGTGATCCCGGCGGCGAAGCGCTGGGGTATCGAGGCGCGCGTACTGATGCTTGCCTTGTTGCCTGCTGCCGTCACAGCAGTACTGCTCACGACCTATTTCGGCGTTGCACAGATTCACGATCTGGAACGCGCGCTCACGGAGCGCGGCAACAGCCTGGTTCGACAACTGGCACACGCGGCCGAGTACGGCGTATTCACCGGCAACGCCGATATCCTGCGGCCGGTGGTGGCCACCGCCGTCGGTCCCGCCGACGTGCGCTCACTCACCATCAACGACGCGCGCGGCGAGATTTTGCTCCATGTCGGCCCGCCGCCGAACGCCGCGGAAAATCTCGCGACCGCGGCGCGCGCCATCGTCTCGGCACGATCAGCCAATAGCCTCTCGCAGGTCTTTCGTGCGCCCGTAGTGCAGACCGAGCTCGTGCTCGACGATACGCTCGAATCCGATATGGGCGTCGTGTCGACCGCTCACGCCGACAGCGCGGAGTCGAAATCACCGCTCGGCTGGGTCACAGTCGAACTGTCGCGCAAGCAGACCACCGCCCGTCAAGAGCAAGTCTTGCTCTCCAGTATTCTCATCGTCATCCTGTGCCTCGTGTCGAGCGTGGCGCTCGCCCACCGTATGAGCCAACGGGTCACCGGACCCATCCTGCAATTGACCGACGCGGTCAAGCGAGTCGGCCAGGGCGACATGAACGTTCAGGTCGAAACCCATGCTGGTGGCGAGCTCGCGACGCTGGAAAACGGCATCAACAGCATGACCCGCGCGCTCAAGGCCTCGCGCGTCAATCTGCAGGCGCGCATCGACGAGGCCACCGAGCAGCTGCGTACGACCCTGCGAACGCTGGAGGAAAAGAACGTGGCGCTCGAAACCGCGCGCCAAGAGGCAGAGAACGCCAATCGTGTGAAGACCGCATTTCTGGCGGGCATGAGCCATGAGTTGCGCACGCCGCTGCACGCCGTGATTGGGTTTTCCGAGGCACTCAAGGAAAAGCTTTTCGGTGAACTCAACCCGAAGCAGGCTGAGTACGTTGAAGACATACACGCCTCAGGCCGCCATCTGCTGTCGCTTATCAACGATCTGCTGGATATCAGCAAGATCGAAGCGGGGCGCATGGATCTCGAACTGTCGTCTTTCGAGTTGCATGCCGCCCTGCAACACGCGCTTACCTTCTTCAGAGAACGCGCCGCGCGGCATGCCATCACCCTGGCGCTTACCGTCGACTCTGCCCTCAGCACCGTCGTCGCCGATGAGCGCAAGTTCAAGGAAATCATGCTGAACCTTTTGTCGAACGCCGTAAAATTCACGCCGGAAGGCGGCCGCGTCGCGGTGCGCGCCTGGCCTGGGGAGGGCTTGGTGAACATCGCGGTGAGCGATACCGGCATCGGGATTCCCCCCGAAGAGCAAAGTGCAGTTTTTGAGGAGTTTCATCAGATACGGCGCCCCGATCGCGAACAGCGTGCGGAAGGGACGGGCCTGGGGCTCGCCCTGACCCGGCGCTTCGTCGAGCTCCATGGCGGGCGCATCTGGGTCGAAAGTACCCCCGGCCAAGGCAGCACATTCACGTTTACGCTCCCGGAGCGCGCATGAGCAAGGAAACTATCCTGATCGTCGAAGACAACGCGCGCAACCGTAAGCTCCTGCGCGATGTCTTGAGCCATCATGGCTATCAGGTGCTGGAGGCCAATTCCGGCGAGGAGGGACTTGCGCTTGCCACCGCCCAGCGACCGCAGCTCGTCATGATGGACATTCAATTGCCCGGCATCGACGGCGTGGAGACGCTGCGGCGACTGCGCGATAACGGCGGCACCCGCGCCATTCCCGTCATGGCGGTCACCGCCTCGGTCATGGGCCAAGAGGTGCAGCGAATCCACGACGCTGGTTTCGACGACTACCTGCAGAAACCGGTCTCACTCAAGGACATGTTGGCGGCAGTAGAGCGGCTACTGGCGCGAACATCCTCCCACTCGCAATTGTGAAGGCGCCGGCACATATCTTGGTGGTCGATGACATCACGCAGAATGTGAAGCTGCTCGTCGATCTGCTCGCCGCCAAGGGCTATCAGGTTCAGGGCGCGAGCAGCGGCGAGCAGGCGCTGGCCGCCATTGCCGACTCGGCGCCCGACTTGGTGCTGCTCGATGTCGTGATGCCCGGTCTCGACGGCTACGAGGTGTGCCGGCGCATCCGCACGAATCCCGCCACCCGCATGCTGCCCGTGATTATGGTGACGGCGCTCGATCCGACCAGCGAACGCGTCAAAGGCATCGAGTCCGGGGCCGATGACTTCATCACCAAACCGTTCAGTCACGCGGAATTGCTCGCGCGGGTGCGTTCGCTGCTACGCATCAAGGACCTGCATGATACGGTCGAGGCCCAGGCGCAAGAGCTGGCGCACTGGAACAAGGAGTTGCTCAAGCGCGTCGAGGAGCAGGTCGCGCAACTCGAGCGCCTCAGCCGACTCAAGCGGTTTTTCTCACCGCAGCTGGCCGAACTCATCATCCGCGGCGGCACCGAAGATCCGCTCATCAGCCATCGCCGCGAGATCACCGTTGTATTTCTCGACCTGCGCGGCTTTACCCATTTCGCCGAGGTTGCCGAACCCGATGAGGTGATGCGCGTGCTGCGCGAGTACCACGCGGCGATGGGGGAACTGATCCTTGAATACGAAGGCACGCTCGAGCGCTTCGCCGGCGATGGCATCATGGTGTTCTTCAACGATCCGCTACCGATCGACGATCCGGTCGGGCGCGCGGTTGCGATGGCGCTCGCCATGCGTGCGCGCATCCGCCGCCTGGTGGAACGCTGGAACGCACGCGGCTTCGAGCTCGACTTTGGGTTTGGCATTGCCCAGGGTCAAGCGACGCTGGGCGCCATTGGCTTCGAGGGGCGCTCGGACTACGCCGCCATCGGTAGCGTCACCAACCTGGCCGCGCGGCTGTGCGCCGAAGCGCGCGCCGGTCAGGCACTAACCGATCAAAACACCCTGCGTGCCATCAAGCACCGCGCGCAAGTGAAACCGCTCGGCGATCTGACACTACGCGGTTTCAGTCACCCCATCCCTGCCTTCGACATTCTTGAACTGCGGCCGCGGTAGGCGGGCGCGCCGTCACCAGTTCACAACATGCACGGGCGCGAGCGCGCGCCCCAAAAAACGCTCGCCGACTTGCTGAAAGCGCTGCGGCACGTCAGTGACATAGTATTGATAATCCACGGCCGTTCCGGGGTTGGCGAGCGCCTGGGACGCGAGCAACGCGGCCGCCTGTTCGCTCACGGTGTCCGCCGAATCGATCAATGTCACCTCGCCGCCCACCACCTCCTGCAGCAGCGGCTTCAGAAGCGGGTAGTGCGTGCAGCCCAGCACCAAGGTATCGATGTCCTGCTGAACCAGGGGTATCAAGTACTCCTCGGCCGTCAGGCGCGTGACGCGATGGTCAAGCCAGCCCTCCTCTATCAATGGCACGAACAAGGGGCAGGCTCGGGGCACGACCTGCACGGCGGCATCGTGCGCGTGGATCGCGCTCGTGTACGCGGCGCTGTTGATCGTCGCGATCGTGCCGATGACGCCGATTCGGCCGCTGCGCGTCGCGCGCACCGCCGCGCGCGCGCCGGCATCGATCACATCCAGCACCGGCACCGGCGACAAATCGCGGATTGCCTGGCTGGCGACTGCCGCCATGGTATTGCAGGCGACAATTAAGAGTTTGACCTGCTTGTCGAGCAGAAATGTCGTGATTTGGGTGGCGTAATGGGCGATCGTCTCGACCGACTTCACGCCGTAGGGAACGCGCGCCGTATCGCCGAAATACGCGATGTTCTCGTGTGGCAGCCGTGCGGCCAGAGCCCGCACCACCGTGAGCCCGCCGATACCGGAATCAAATACGCCGATGGGCAAGCGCGCGTTCATGCTCAATGGCTTGCCACTCTTGCTGCTGCCGCGTGCGTTGAGGTCTTCATGTCGGGAATGCCTTGCTGGCACGCATTGTAGCGGGTGGCGTGATTGACCCGGTAGCCACTACGGGAAAGCGCGAGTCCTTCGTTAACCCGCGGCCGCATTGCTACAATGTGAACCTGCAACTCGTGCACGGGGCGCCCCGTAACCTTCGATGACCGGCACACCTGCTCGCCTGCGCGAGATCCCCTATAACTACACCTCGTTTTCCGATCGCGAGATCGTGATGCGCCTGCTCGGACCGGAAATGTGGGACGTGTTGCACGAGCTGCGTGGGCAACGCGTCACCGGGCGCTCGGCACGCATGCTGTTCGAAGTGTTGGGCGACATCTGGGTAGTCAACCGCAACCCCTTCCTGCAAGACGACTTACTCGACAACCGGCGGCGACGCGCCCTGCTGGTCGAGGCCCTGCATCATCGTTTAAACCAGATCGTCGCACGCGCCCAGAATAACCCGCTTGCGCTCAAACTCGCGGCGCGGGCGCGCGAAGCAGTGGCGCAGTTCGAGGCCTGGTTTCCCAAACAAGAAGAGCTGCGCCGGCGGGTGCGCCGGCGGCTGGCGCACGTCACGCGCCGCGACAATGTTGATTTCAGCGGCATCGCGCGCGTCTCGCACGTGACCGAAGACTCCGACTGGCGTGTCGAGTTCCCACTCGTCGTTGTCAGCCCCGAAAGCGAGCACGAGGTCGCCGACATCGTCGCAGCCTGCATCGAGCTGGGACTCAGCATCATCCCGCGCGGCGGCGGCACCGGCTACACTGGCTCGGCCATCCCGCTGCGCGCCGATACGGTGGTAATCAACACCGAAAAGCTCGAGGCCCTGAGCGCCGTCGAGCGCCGCCCGCTGCCTGGCGTCGATGGCGAGGTAACGACCATACGCGCGGAGGCCGGTGTGGTGACCCGCCGCGTGAGCAAAAGCGCGGCGGCGGCCGGCTGCGCATTTGCCGTCGATCCCACTTCGCAAGACGCCTCCTGCATCGGTGGCAACATCGCCATGAACGCCGGTGGCAAAAAGGCGGTGCTGTGGGGCACGACGCTCGACAATCTCGCGTCGTGGCGCATGGTCACCCCGGATGCAGACTGGCTCGAGGTCGAGCGCCTCGATCACAACCTCGGCAAGATTCATGAGCAGGAAACGGTACGCTTTCGCGTCACGCGCTATACGCGCGACCGCCGGCCGCTCGGCGCACCCGAAGTCCTGACCATTCCGGGCGCGAGCCTGCGCAAGCACGGGCTCGGCAAGGACGTAACCGATAAGTACCTGGGCGGTCTGCCCGGCATTCAGAAGGAAGGTTGCGACGGCATCATCACCTCGGCTTGCTTTGTACTGCATCGGATGCCGGCGCACGTGCGTACCGTGTGTCTCGAGTTTTTCGGCGCGGACCTGCACGAAGCGGTGCCGGCGATCGTCGAGAGCAAGCGCTACGTCGACGGGCTCACCGACGTGCAGCTCGCCGGCATGGAGCACCTTGATGAACGATACGTGCGGGCGGTCAAGTACTCGCCCAAGTCGACACGCGCTGAGTTGCCCAAGATGGTGCTGCTGATCGATCTGGTGGGCGACAATGAGGCGGCGGTCGCCGCCGCGGCTTCGGCCGTGGTGCGTCTTGCCAATGCGCGCGAGGCCGAAGGTTTCATCGCAGTCAGCCCCGAGGCGCGCAAGCGTTTCTGGGCAGACCGCGCCCGCACTGCGGCGATTGCTGCGCATACTAACGCCTTCAAGGTCAACGAAGACGTGGTGATCCCGCTCGAACGCCTGCCGGAGTACAACGACGGCATCGAGCGTATGAACATCGAGATGTCGACGCGCAACAAGATCGCCATGGTCGATGCTGTGCTCGACTATCTCGCGAGCGACATGCCCGAGCGCCATCAGGTGGTCGCCGGCCAGGCCCCGGAAGACAACGCCGATCCAGAGGCCGAGGCCACCTTCGAATCAAAGCGCGCCGCAGCGCGCAGTCAGTTGCAATTCATCCGTGCGCGTTGGACCGCCATCCTCGAACAAATGGATGCCGAGGCCGCGCGCTTCCTTGATCTGCTCGATGACGCCGCGCGCACACGAGCCAAACCGGGTGATACCCTGTTTCGACTGCTGCAACGCCGGGCACTGCGCATCTCGTACCGTCAATCGGTCGAGCGGCCGTTGAAGGAAATCTTTTGGGGCGAAGAGTTCGCCGGCGTGCGTGCGCGGCTCGATACCATCCATGCGCGCCACCGCGCCAGCCGTCTGTTTGTCGCCACCCACATGCACGCCGGCGACGGTAATGTGCACACCAACATCCCGGTCAACTCCAATGACTATGCGATGCTCAATGAGGCTAATCGCCTGGTCGACCGCGTGATGGACTTGGCGCGGTCCCTGGGCGGCGTCATTTCCGGCGAGCACGGTATCGGCGTGACCAAGATGAAGTACTTGGACCCCGATATCGTGCGTGCCTTTGCCGAGTACAAGCAAAAGGTCGATCCCAAGGACGTGTTCAACCCCGGCAAGCTACGCATCGGCGCCGGGCTCGATGACGCCTACACGCCGTCACTGCGCTTGGTCGAGCAAGAGGCACTGATCCTCGAGGCGAGTGAACTCGGCGAGCTCAACAATCTGGTCAAGAACTGCCTGCGTTGCGGCAAGTGCAAACCCGAGTGCAATACCCACATCCCGCGCGCCAACCTGCTCTACTCACCGCGCAACAAGATCCTGGCCACCGGCCTCATCATCGAGGCGTTTCTGTACGAAGAGCAAACCCGCCGAGGCGTGTCGGTGCGCCACTTCGACGAGATGAACGATGTTGCCGACCATTGCACGGTCTGCCACAAGTGCCTCAAGCCCTGCCCGGTCGACATCGACTTCGGCGACGTGTCCATTCGCATGCGCACAGTGTTGCGGGCGCACGGCCGCAAGCGCATAGCGCTCGGCACGCGCGTCTCCATGGCCTTCCTCAACGTCACCGACCCGGCGGTGATCAAGCTGATGCGCCAAACGCTGGTGGGCTGGGGCTATCCAATGCAGCGCCTGGCTCACCGCCTGGCAAAGGCTGCTCAGCTGGTCGGGGGCAAACGCGCACCGCGTGCCACCGGCGGCAGGCCCAAGGCGGTAGCGCAAGCGATTCACTTCATGCGCAAACCGCTACCTTACGCCATGCCGTCGCGCACCACCCGCGCGCTGCTCGGCGTGGAAGACGAAAGGATGATTCCGATCCTGCGCGACCCCGCCAAGGTCACGGAGGATAGCGACGCGGTGTTCTATTTTCCCGGTTGCGGCTCGGAGCGCCTGTTCAGCCAAGTGGGACTTGCCACACTCGCCATGCTCTATGATCTCGGCGCCCAAACCGTGCTACCGCCGGGGTATCTGTGCTGCGGCTACCCGCAGCTATCGGGCGGTGACGCTGCCAAGGGTAAGACGATCTCGGTCAACAACCAAGTGCTGTTTCACCGCGTGGCCAACACGCTCAACTATCTCGATATTAAAACCGTATTGGTGTCGTGCGGCACCTGCATTGATCAGCTCATGCACTACCAGTTCAACAAGATCTTTCCCGGCAGCCGTCTGATGGACATCCATGAGTATTTGATGGAAAAGGGCGTGCGCTTGAACGGCGCCGACCGGACGAAGTACCTCTACCACGATCCCTGCCACACACCGATGAAGCTCTACAGCCCGACCAAGGTGGCGGCGACTTTGATGGGCGCCGAGGTTGTGCTTTCCGATCGGTGCTGCGGCGAGGCCGGCACGCTCGCGGTCGCGCGCCCGGACATCGCCACGCAGGTACGCTTTCGCAAACAACAAGAGCTGCAGCAGGGCGTCGAGCGCCTGACCGGGAGCACGCGTGCAGTCAACGGTGATGTGAAGCTACTGACGTCGTGTCCCGCCTGCCAACAGGGACTAGCGCGTTATGCGCCCGACACCGGTCTGCAGGCGAACTACATCGTCGTCGAACTCGCCAACCATCTGCTGGGCGCGGGTTGGCAAGAGAAGTTTGTCGCCGCCGCGCAGCACGGCGGGATCGAGCGCGTATTGCTCTAGTTCTCTGCCGACACTGGCGCGCGGTCGCCGCGCGTCGCATCTTGGTAGTCTATCAATTCCCGTAGCAGCACCGTCGCATAGCTACCCGCCGGCAAGCCGAAACGCAGCTCGAGCGTGGTAGTGTCCAGCCAATTTGCCGTCAGGTCCTGCGGCAAGAGTCGAAGTGCGCGGCGCTCTTGGCGCAGACCTTCAGACGCCAAACCGGCCGCTAGCGTTGCATGCTCGCTTACGA
>CP070641.1:126626-138321 GCA_020354085.1 Pseudomonadota bacterium | reverse complement strand
AAACTTGTAGCACTTCACGCACACGCTCCAGACTTTTTCCGGAAGCGTTTCCTTGGGCACGGTTTGAAAGCCGAGCTTGTGGAAAAAGGCAGGCACATAAGTCAGCGCCATGAGGCGCTTGAGTCCCAGAGTGCATGCCTCGTCGGCGATGCGATTGACCAGCAGCCGACCGAGACCACGATTCTTGTAGGCGTCGTCGACCACAAGGCTGCGTACCTCGCCCAACTGGTCGGTAAATATCTCGAGCGCTCCGCAGGCCACGACTTGTCCATCAATCTCGATGACAAAGAAATCACGCAGGTGCCGATAGAGCTCGCTCATGGTGCGCGGCAGCAGATTGCCCTGCTGCGCGTAGATTTCGAGCAGGTGATGGATGGTGGGTACGTCGCCAATCGCCGCGGCGCGCACGGTCGCAGCGGGCGCGAGCGAAGTCGCCGGATCAGGCCGAGGCACGGCTTAGCATGTCCTCGGCATGCGCCAAGGTCTGTTTGCTGATTTCCACGCCGCCGATCATACGCGCGATCTCCTTGATGCGCGCGGTGTCGGTGAGCGTCTGCACATCGGTCTGCACCGCCCCGTCCTTGGTGCGCTTGGAAACGGCCAAATGTTGGTGGCCAAGCGCGGCGACCTGGGCAAGATGGGTGATGCACAGCGCTTGGCGTGCCTTGCCGAGAGCACGCAGCTGCTGGCCGACGATCTCCGCCACCCGTCCACCCACGCCGACATCAACTTCGTCGAAGATCAGGGTTGGGATGCGTCCGAGGCTCGCCGTTTCCACTTGCAGGGCGAGCGAGATGCGTGACAGCTCGCCTCCGGAGGCCACCTTGGTGAGCGGCAGCGGCGGTTGCCCGGGATTGGCGCTCACCAGGAATTCGATACGCTCGACGCCGTACGCCGACATCTCGCCGTCCGGGAGGGCGGTGAGATTGACCTCGAAGCGTCCGCCCGGCATGCCAAGCTCTTGCATACGCGCTGTGACTTTGTCGGCGAGCTTCTTGGCAGCGAGTTTGCGCTGGCGCGACACTTCGCGCGCGAGCTTGAAATACCCGGCGCGGGTCTTTTCAATATCTTCCGCGAGCTTTGCAACATTCGTGTCGAAGTGCTCAAGGTCGCCCAACTCTGTGCGTAGCTGCTCGAACAAGGCCGGCAGCTCTTCGGGTTTCACCTTATGCTTGCGTGAGAGATCGTGGATGGTGCCGATGCGATCTTCCAGCCACTGCAAGCGCTCCGGATCAAGTTCGAGGCCGTCCAAGTAACCGTGCAGCTGCGCCGCTGCTTCATCGACTTGAATGGTTGCTTCGTTAAGGAGCGTGGCAATCTCGGCAAGCTTGGCGTCATAGCGGCTTAACCCCTCGAGCTTGCCCTGGGCGCGTGCAAGTTGCCGGGAAATCGAGTTTTCATCGTCGTCGTACGCGGCTTGAACCACTTCTTGCGCGCCCTGTAGTAATTCGGCGCCGTTGGCGAGGCGGGCGTACTCCTCTTCGATCTGGGGAATCTCTTCGGCGCTTAGCTTCAGGGCCTCGAACTCGCGCACTTGGTAGCGCAGCAAGTCCACGCGCGCGGTGCGATCCGCCGACTCGCGAGTAAGCGTCGCCAGCCGCTCTTCGAGCGCGCGCAGCGCGTGGAACTGTTCGGCCAGGTTCTCGGTCGTGGGCGTAAGCCCGGCATAGTCATCGAGTATCTGGCGCTGCGCCTCGCGCTTGAGCAGTGATTGGTGCTCGTGTTGGCCGTGCAAATCGACCAGCAGTTCACCCAACTCACGTAGCATTTGAATCGGCACTGGCCGGCCGTTGATATAGCCCTTCGATCCCTTATCGGCCTCCACCACGCGCCGTAGCAGGCACTCGGCGTCATCGAACAGGTCCTGGGCCTTGAGCCATTTGGCGGCGTCCGAGTTCGGTTTGAGCGCGAAACTGGCGGTGACCTCGGCGCGCCGGCAGCCGGCGCGAATCACATGGCTCTCGGCGCGCTCACCGAGCGCGAGTGCGAGTGCATCGATCAGAATCGACTTGCCGGCGCCGGTCTCGCCAGTGAGCACCGTGAAGCCCGGTTCGAGCGCAAGCTCAAGAGTTTTCACGATCGCGAAGTCGCGAATGAACAACTGGGTAAGCACGGCGTTTTACTTGCCCCAGAAGAGCTTGGCGCGCAGCACTTCGAAATGACTGCGGCGCGAGGGGTGAATCAATTCTACCGGGGTGTCGGCCCGGCGCACGTAAATACGGTCGCCGGGCTCGAGCGGGAAATCCAGCTGACCGTCGAAGGTCACGTGCGCGTGCGGCGTGCGTTCCACCATGACAATTTCCACCGTGCTGTCGCTCGACACGACGATCGGGCGGAAGCTCAGGGTATGCGGACAGATCGGCACCAAGGCGATCGCGGGTAACCCCGGATGCAAGATCGGGCCGCCCGCCGACATGGCGTAGGCGGTCGAGCCGGTGGGGCTCGCGACGATGAGGCCATCGGCGCGACTGTCGATGACGAATTCCCCACCCAAGTAGATTTCGAATTCGATCAGGCGCGCAATGTCGCGCTTGGTGACGATGACGTCATTAAAGGCGGTGGCGCTGTGCACGATCTTGCCCTTGCGCATGATCTCGGCGCTGAGCAGGAGCCGCTGTTCGATTTGATGATCTCCGTCGAGGATCTGGCCGATCTCTTCGAGCATGGTGTCGGCGGCGATATCGGTGAGAAAACCGAGTCGTCCGAGGTTGACACCAATAATAGGGACACGGCAGGGGGCGAGGCTGCGCGCGGCGTTGAGCAGGGTGCCATCACCTCCCACCACGACCGCCAGGTCAATGATGGGGCAGAGCTCGGCAACCGAGCGGTGCGGCAGGTCACCGGTCGGCACCACCGCGGCCGTGGCATCTTCCACGATCACTTGCAGCTTGCGTGCGCGAAGATAGTCGGCGAGGCGCGCGACATGGCCGCCGACGGCCGGATCCTGGTATTTGCCGAAGAGGCCGACGGCCTTGATTGCCTTCTTGATCATGCTCGTGCGCAGAAAGCGTAAAGCTAGCATGGGGGGCGGGCAGGGCCAACGGTGCGAAAATCGCCGCGTTTTCGCGCGATGGATGAGGGCGACGGAAAGCCGGCTTGGCACTCAACGTACGAGAGTGCTAGATTTGCCGCAGGGCCGTATCAATGACCACACTCAGCACCCGCGCGGAAGTTCTTCTCAAGACCCTGATCGAGCGTTACATCGCCGAAGGCCAGCCAGTCGGTTCGCGCACGCTCTCGCGTCACATGGGGCTCGATCTGTCGCCCGCGACCGTGCGCAACGTCATGGCCGATCTCGAGGAGCTGGGACTTATACGTTCGCCGCATACCTCGGCGGGACGGGTGCCGACCGAGAAGGGTTACCGGGTCTTCATCGACACGCTATTGAAGGTCAAGCCGCTCGATTCCGGTGAGGTGAGCAAGCTGCGCTGTGAGTTCGATCCCAGCCACGATCCACAGCAACTCATGGAATGCGCCTCGCACATGCTGTCGGAGGTCAGCCGGCTTGCAGGCTTGGTGGTCTTGCCCAGGCGTGACGAGGCGAGCGCTTTTCGCCACATCGATTTCGTGCAGCTGTCCAAGGGCCGCATCCTCGTGATTATCGTGACCCAGGACGGCCAGGTTCATAACCGTGTCATCACCACGGAACGCGACTACGAGGATACCGAACTCTCGCGCGCGGCCAACTATTTCAACGATACCTACAGCGGCAAGCTACTGGCCGAGGTCAAACAGGCCTTGGTGGCCGAGATGCGTGAGGCGAGTGATGATATGCAGCGCGTCATGCAGCTCGCGGTGACGATGGCAAGCCGCGCATTTGCCACCGAGCGCGCCGAGTCAGAGGACTTGTTGGTAAGCGGGGAATCAAACCTGATGGACTTCCCGGAGTTGGGCGACATGCGCAAGCTCAGGCGCTTGTTCGACGCCTTCAATACCAAGCGCGATTTGCTGCAACTCCTCGATCAGAGCGTGCGCGCAGGGGGTGTAAAAATATTTATCGGCAGCGAGTCGCGTTATGAGCCGCTCGCAGACTGTAGCCTCGTCACCGCTCCGTATACCATCGACGGCCAGATCGTCGGGACGCTGGGCGTGATCGGCCCCACCCGTATCGCCTACGAGCATGTGATTCCCATTGTCGACATCACGGCTCGGCTCCTGTCGAGCGCGCTCAGTCACGGCGAGCGTGGCGGGCGTCTTGAAAGTCCCGGGCACTAGCCTTATTTCCCCTTTATTCTTCAGGCGTTCTCGGAGTTTTTATTCGTTATGAGTCAGAACGAGGAGTTGACCACGACCGGTGCGCAGCCGGCCCCGGAGCCAGATACGGTTGCGACACCGGAGTCCACGGCCGGCGACGAGTTGGTGAAACAGCTACAGGCCGACCTGGAGGCGACGCGCGCCCACGCGGCAGAAAACATCGATCGTTTTATGCGCGCCAAGGCCGAAATGGAGAATGTGCGGCGGCGTGCCGAGCAGGATGTCGCGGCCGCGCGCAAGTTCGGTATCGAGCGCTTTGCCGAGGAACTGCTGGCGGTGCGTGACAGCCTCGATCTGGCGCGCACGGTCGACATTCAGGCCGACAGCGCGAGCGCAGTACAGAAAATGCGCGAAGGTCTCGACCTGACCCTCAAGCTCATGGACGGCGCCATGCAGAAGTTCGGTGTGACAGTGATCGATCCCCAAGGGGAGAAATTCGACCCCAATCGCCACCAGGCGATCAGCATGGTCGAGTCCGGGGACGTTGCCCCCAACCACATCGTTACCGTCGTGCAGAAGGGTTTTCTCATTCATGACCGGGTGTTACGGCCGGCCATGGTCATCGTGGCCAAGGCCCCGGCGTCCGCGGGAGACCAAGGCGAAAAGGCTTGAAAACCAGGGGGCTACCCCCATTTTCGACTAACACGTAGGCGATTTTTCACGCAAATACTTAACCGTTTGAGGTCCGCGTAATGGCAAAAATAATCGGTATCGACCTGGGCACGACCAATTCCTGTGTCGCGATCATGGAAGGGGGCAAGGTCCGGGTGATTGAAAACAGCGAGGGCGATCGCACCACGCCGTCGATCGTCGCGTTCACCGACGACAACGAAGTGGTTGTGGGGCAGTCGGCCAAGCGCCAGGCCATCACTAACCCCCAGAACACCTTGTACGCCGTCAAGCGCCTGATCGGCCGCAAATTCGACGAGGATGTGGTCAAGCGCGACATCAAGTTGGTGCCCTACAAGATCGTCAGGGCCAAGAACGGCGATGCCTGGGTCGAAGCCCAGGGCAAGGCCATGGCCGCACCGGAAGTCTCGGCGCGCGTGCTGCAAAAAATGAAAAAGACCGCCGAGGATTATCTCGGCGAAGAGGTCAAAGAGGCCGTCATCACGGTACCGGCTTACTTCAACGATTCACAACGCCAGGCGACCAAGGATGCCGGCCGCATTGCCGGGCTCGATGTCAAACGCATCATTAATGAGCCGACCGCAGCAGCACTTGCCTTCGGCATGGACAAGAAGCCGGGCGATTCCAAGATCGCGGTCTACGATCTGGGCGGCGGTACCTTCGACATTTCCATCATCGAAATCGCAGAGGTCGACGGCGAACACCAGTTCGAAGTGCTCTCGACCAACGGTGACACCTTCTTGGGGGGTGAGGATTTCGACAAGCGCATCATCGACTACCTGGCCGACGAGTTTAAGAAGGATCAGGGCATCGACCTGCGTGGAGATCCGTTGGCCATGCAGCGCCTGAAGGATGCCGCCGAAAAGGCCAAGATCGAATTGTCCTCGACGCAGCAGACCGAGATCAATCTGCCGTATGTAACGGCCGACGCCAAGGGTCCGAAGCACCTCAACGTCAAGCTCACGCGCGCCAAGCTTGAGGCGCTGGTCGAAGACCTGATTGCCAGGACTGTCGAGCCGTGCAAGACCGCGCTCAAGGATGCGGGCCTCAAGGCGGGCGACATCAACGATGTGATTCTGGTCGGTGGCCAGACACGCATGCCGAAGGTGCAGGAGGTCGTCAAAGACTTCTTTGGCAAGGAGCCGCGCAAGGACATCAACCCCGATGAGGCGGTGGCAATCGGCGCCGCCATCCAGGGCGCGGTGTTGGGCGGCGACGTCAAGGACGTGTTGCTGCTCGATGTCACGCCGCTTTCGCTCGGCATCGAAACGCTGGGCGGCGTCATGACCAAGATCATCACCAAGAACACCACGATCCCAACCAAGGCCGCGCAGGTGTTTTCCACAGCCGATGACAACCAGGGTGCGGTGACGGTGCACGTGCTGCAGGGCGAGCGCGAGATGGCGACCGGCAACAAGTCGCTTGGGCGCTTCGACCTCACTGGCATTCCGCCCGCGCCGCGCGGTATGCCGCAGATCGAGGTGACGTTCGACATCGATGCCAACGGCATCCTGCACGTCTCGGCCAAGGACAAGGGCACCGGCAAGGAAAACAAGATCGTCATCAAGGCCGGTTCGGGTCTCTCCGAGGACGAGATTCAACGCATGGTGAAAGATGCCGAGGCGCATGCCGAAGAGGACCGCAAGGCACGCGAGCTAGTCGAGACACGAAATCGGGCCGACGGCGTCGCGCACTCGGTTCGCAAGTCCATGACCGAGATGGGCGATAAGCTCGAGGCAGGCGAGAAAGAAAAGATCGAAGCGGCGCTTAAGGATGTCGACGAGGCGCTCAAGGGCGACGATCGCGAGGACATTGAGAAGAAGACCGAAGCCTTGATGTCCGCGTCGCACAAGCTGGCGGAAAAAATGTACGCCAAGACGGCTGAGACCGCGGGTGCCGCGGAGGCGGCTGAGGCCAAGCCGGCTGAGGCCAAGGCGGAAAGCAAGGAAAACGTCGTTGACGCCGAGTTCGAAGAGGTCAAGGACAATAAGGGCAAGAAGTAGCGCGCCGTCACGCGCGGCGAAGGAGGCACAGTGGCGTCGCTTGACCCCTGTGCCTCTTGTTGCTGAACGTGCCCGCATTTTGCGAACTGACAAGGCTTTATGGCAAAGCAGGATTTGTACGAGGTTCTGGGTGTAGCGCGCAACGCCTCCGAGGCCGAGCTCAAGAAGGCATATCGGCGCTTGGCCATGAAACATCACCCGGATCGCAATCCGGGCGACAAGGCCGCCGAGGCCAAATTCAAGGAAATCCAGACCGCCTACGACATCTTGTCGGATCCGCAAAAACGCGCGGCCTATGACCAGTTCGGTCATGCCGGTGTCGATCCCTCGGCCGCCGGCACGGGCGGCTTCTACGGCGCCGCCGGCGCGGGCGGTGCCAGCTTCGCCGATATCTTTGGCGACGTGTTCGGCGACATCTTTGGCGCCGGCCGTGGTCGCGGCACGCAGGCGTTCCGCGGTTCCGATTTGCGTTACAGCCTGGAGCTCAGTCTTGAGGATGCCGTCAGCGGCACCGAGGTGCGTATTCGCGTACCCACCGTTGAGGCCTGCGAGACCTGCAAGGGCAGCGGCGCGAAACCCGGCTCATCACCCACGGCCTGTCGCACCTGTGGCGGCCATGGCCAGGTTCGTATGCAACAGGGGTTCTTCTCGATCCAGCAAACCTGTCCGAACTGCCGCGGTCAGGGCAAGGTGGTAACCGATCCGTGCGCGGCTTGTCACGGCGCCGGACGCGTGCAACAGACCAAGACCTTATCCGTTAAGGTCCCGGCCGGTGTCGATGAAGGCGATCAGATCCGCTTGGCGGGCGAAGGTGAGGCGGGCGAAAACGGCGGCCCGGCAGGCGATCTCTACGTGCAGGTGCACCTCAAACCGCATGAGGTGTTCAAGCGGGAACGCGACGATCTGTATTGCGAGATACCGTTGAGCTTCGTCACCGCCAGTCTCGGCGGCGAGGTCGAGGCCCCCACGCTCAACGGTCGCGCGACCGTCAAGGTTCCGGCCGGCACCCAGAGCGAGAAGCTCTTTCGGCTGCGCGGCAAGGGTGTGCGCAACGTGCGCAGCGGCCATATCGGCGACCTGTATTGCAAGGTGAGCGTGGAAACGCCGGTCAATCTCACTGCCAGGCAAGAGGAGCTGTTGCGCGAGCTCGACGCTTCCTTACGCGCCGGCGGCAGCAGTCACAGTCCGCGCGAATCCTCTTGGCTCGATCGCCTGAAAGCGGCCTTTAAGTGATCCCGTAGGTTGACGCCCGGTCTTTACCCATCGCGTTGACCCTATCGTGCGGTCACTGTTTAATGCTGCTCAATCCCACGAGCAGCGCTACCAAACATGATTAAGCTTGCCATTGCCGGCGCGGCCGGTCGCATGGGCCGGGCGTTGATCGATGCCACCACCAAGGCCGAGGGTGTGCAACTGAGCGCGGCGTTCGAGCGTCGCGGCAGCAAAGGCGTCGGCGCAGATGCCGGCGAACTCGCCGGGCTCGGCCGGCTGGGCGTCGCGATCGTAGACAAGCTGGAGGGCGCCGCATTCGACGTGCTTATCGACTTCACCACCCCCGAGGCTACGCTCGAGCATGTCGCTTTCTGCCGTGCCAACGCGCGGCGGTTGGTCATCGGCACGACCGGAATCGACGATGCCGGCAAGAAGACCATCGCCGCGGCGGCGGGCGACATTGGAATTGTGTTCGCGCCCAACATGAGCGTGGGCGTGAATCTGTGCTTCAAACTATTGGATATTGCCGCGCGCGTCCTTGGCGACTCCACCGACGTCGAGGTGATCGAGGCGCACCACCGCTACAAGGCCGATGCGCCGTCTGGCACGGCGCTGCGCATGGGCGAGGTGGTGGCGCACGCGCTTGGTCGCGATCTGGGTCAGGTCGGCGTGCATGCCCGCCATGGCGTAACCGGTGAGCGACCGCGCCAGGCGATAGGATTCTCCGTGATTCGCGCCGGCGACATCGTCGGGGACCACACTGTGCTGTTCGCCGGAAACGGCGAGCGCGTCGAGATCACGCACAAGGCCGAGTCGCGCGCGACCTTCGCCAATGGCGCGGTGCGCGCCGCCCGATGGGTAGCCGGGAAAAAGTCCGGTCTCTACGACATGCAGGATGTGCTCGGGCTGCGCTAAGGACGCAAATTTCTCGCGTACCGGCTATTGGTTTGATCTGCCCGCGCTTCCTCCTTTAAAATCGCACCTTAACCCGTAGTCCTGTTCACCGGGATGAAAAAAAGGCGGGAGAAGCCTCATGGCCTCTCCCGCCTTCGCACGTCTGCGCACATACGAGGATCGAACGCCCGTGGCCAACGCCTTGCTTGCACTCGAAGACGGCACCCTCTTCAGCGGGGAGTCGATCGGTGCAGTTGGGCAAGCCGTGGGTGAGGTGGTGTTCAATACCGCCATGACCGGCTACCAGGAGATCCTCACCGATCCCTCCTACGCGCAGCAAATCGTTACGCTGACATACCCGCACATCGGCAACACCGGCGCTAATCCCGAAGACATGGAGTCGGGACGCGTGTATGCCGCGGGTCTGGTGATTCGGGACTTGCCCGTTGCAATGTCCAGCTGGCGCGCGGTGGAGAGCCTACCGGAGTTCCTGCGCCGTCATGGGATTGTCGCTATCGCCGGGCTCGACACGCGCAAGCTCACGCGTCTGCTGCGCGAGAAGGGTGCGCAGAACGGCTGCCTCATGGCGGTGGAGAAGGGCAAGATCGACAAGAAAGCGGCGCTCGCGGCGGCGCGTGCCTTCCCGGGTTTAAAGGGCATGGATCTGGCACGGGTCGTCACCACCGCGAAGACTTACGGTTGGCAAGCAGGTGAGTGGGCCTTGGGTGAGGGTTATCGCGAGGTCAAAGAAACACGCTTTCACGTCGTGGCATACGACTACGGCATCAAACGCAATATCCTGCGCATGATCGCCGCGCGCGGTTGTCGCGTGACGGTCGTTCCAGCCGAGACGCCGGCCTCCGCAGTGTTGGGGCTCAAACCAGACGGCGTGTTTCTGTCGAATGGACCCGGCGACCCGGAACCGTGCGATTACGCGATCGCGGCCATTCGCGAGATCTCGGTGACCGGCATTCCGGTGTTCGGCATCTGTCTTGGTCACCAACTGTTGGGACTCGCCTCGGGCGCGCGCACGGTCAAGATGAAGTTCGGCCATCACGGTGCCAACCACCCGGTGCTCGATATCGATTCCGGGCGCGTGATGATCACCAGTCAGAACCACGGCTTCGCGATCGACGCCGCGAGCCTGCCGGCCAATGTGCGAGTCACGCACAAATCGTTGTTCGACGGCTCGATTCAGGGTATCGCGCGCACGGACGTGCCGGCCTTTTCTTTCCAAGGACATCCGGAGGCGAGCCCGGGACCGCACGACGTGGCACCGCTGTTCGATCGGTTTATCGCCCTCATGGAGCGGTCTCGAGTTTCGGGTCTCGAGTCTCGCGTTAAAGAAGCCACCGAGGCGTCCTAGCGCAACGCGAGACGCGGTACACGAGACCCGGCACACGAGACCCGAGACCACGTAATCATGCCCAAACGTACTGACATCCAGAGCGTTCTGATAATCGGCGCCGGCCCGATCATCATCGGCCAGGGCTGCGAGTTCGACTACTCCGGCGCGCAGGCCTGCAAGGCGCTCAAGGAGGAGGGCTACCGAGTCATTTTGGTCAACTCCAATCCGGCCACCATCATGACCGATCCGGAGATGGCCGACGCCACGTACATCGAGCCGATCCATTGGCAGAGCATTGCCAAGATTATTGAACGGGAGCGCCCCGATGCGCTGCTGCCCACCATGGGCGGGCAGACCGCGCTCAACTGCGCGCTCGATCTCGACCGTGAAGGCGTGCTCGCCAATTTCAATGTGCAGATGATCGGCGCCAAACGCGAAGCTATCGACAAGGCTGAGGACCGCGAGCTATTCAAGCGGGCGATGGAGAAGATCGGCCTACAGTGCGCGCGCGGAGCCATCGCGCACAGCCTGGAAGAAGCACAACAAGTACAGGCCGCGATCGGATTCCCCGTGATCATTCGCCCGTCGTTCACGCTTGGCGGCTCGGGCGGGGGAATCGCGTATAACCGCGGGGAATTCCTGGCCATCTGCGAACGTGGCCTTGATGCGTCGCCGACGCGCGAGCTGCTGATCGAGGAATCGATCATCGGTTGGAAAGAATTCGAGATGGAGGTAGTGCGCGACCGCGCCGATAATTGCATCATCGTTTGCTCGATTGAAAACTTTGACCCCATGGGCGTGCACACCGGCGATTCGATCACGGTGGCGCCTATCCAAACGCTGACCGACAAGGAATACCAACTGATGCGCGACGCCTCGATCGCGGTGTTGCGCGAGATCGGCGTCGACACCGGCGGCTCGAACGTGCAGTTCGCCATCAACCCCAAGGACGGGCGCATGATCGTGGTGGAGATGAATCCGCGCGTTAGCCGTTCTTCGGCGCTCGCCTCCAAGGCGACCGGCTTTCCCATCGCCAAGGTCGCGGCCAAGCTCGCGATCGGCTACACGCTCGATGAGCTGAAGAACGACATCACCGGCGGACTCACGCCGGCCTCGTTCGAGCCTACCATCGATTATGTGGTGACCAAGATTCCGCGCTTTACGTTCGAGAAATTTCCCATCGCTGACCCCACGCTGACCACCCAGATGAAATCAGTGGGCGAAGTCATGGCCGTCGGCCGGACCTTCCAGGAATCACTGCAAAAGGCCATCCGCGGACTGGAGGTCGGCAGCTACGGGCTGGAGCCGCGGCTCGACCCCTCCGTGGGCCGCGATGAGGCGGAGAAGAAGCTCA
>CP070641.1:114709-126526 GCA_020354085.1 Pseudomonadota bacterium | reverse complement strand
GGACATGTTTGAGGCGCTCACCGCTTTTCTGGAAAAATGGCTGCCGAGTTTCGAGCGCGTGGACCGTTCCTACCTCACAGTGGCGATCGGCTGCACCGGCGGACAACACCGTTCCGTATATATGGTGCACCGCCTGGCGCAGCACTTCGCTGCGCGTGGCGTCAAGACGCAGATTCGGCATCGGGAACTCAAATAGTGACGCACCGACAGCGGCGCGCGGCGGGCACAAGCAAGGCAACGACAAGGGATCGCGAATGATTGGCTTACTGATATTGGCACACAATGATCTTGCTTCTGCCTTGATCGACGCCGCGGCGCATACTTACGGCAAACGTCCGCCGCAACTCGAAGCCGTCGGTGTCACCTACCGCTTGAGCCCGGAACATATCCGCGCGCGTATCGCCGAGCAGCTGCGCCACGTTGATAGCGGTGCCGGGGTTTTGATCCTGACTGACATCTATGGCGCCACCCATACCAACGTAGCCTGTACCTTGCTCGCGCGCGGGCGATACGAAATGGTCACCGGCGTTAATCTGCCGATGTTGCTTAAGGCGCTCAACTATCGCGATGTTTCCATGGACGAGCTAATCGACAAGGCATTGTCCGGGGGCTGCGGCGGGATCGTGTGTGCGGCCAAGACCGAAGACCTGCGCAAGGAGGCCGGCGCATGAGGTGCCAGAAGGTCCGCATCGTCAACAAGCTCGGGCTCCATGCGCGCGCCTCGGCCAAATTCGTCAGTCTCGCTGGCGAATTCAGTTCCGACATCGTCCTGCGCCGCAATGGCCAGGAGGTCAACGGCAAAAGCATCATGGGCATCATGATGCTGGCCGCGGCGCAGGGCTCGGAACTCGAGCTTTGCGCGCAAGGCAGTGATGAAGGCAAGGCCCTGGAGGCACTCGCCGGACTTATCGCCAGCCGCTTCGACGAGGACGAGTGATGGCGGTTTACTCGTCTCTCTCATGGGAATGGAGCTAACGACATGCTCGCCGTCCACGGACTTGGCGTAAGCGACGGCATTGCCATCGGCAAAGCCTTCGTGCTCCGTCAGGAGCAACTCGACGTCCCCGAATACAACGTATTGCGTGGCCAGGTTGACGCGGAGGTGGCGCGCTTTACCGGCGCGGTACAGGCTGCTCGCGCCCAGCTGGACAGCATACGCAACCATATTCCGGCCAACGCACCGCCGGAGGCCGCGAGTTTCGTCCAGACTCATCTCTTGATCCTCGACGACCGGATGATCTGCGTGGCACCGATCGACACCATCCGCCGCAAACTGCATAACGCGGAATGGGCGCTCAAGGCCCAAGCCGAACGCCTGGTCGACATGTTCGAGCGCATGGATGATCCCTATCTGCGGAACAAGAAAGTTGACGTGCAACAGGTGGTGGATCGCATTCTGCGCAACCTCCTGATGCTGGATCATGACCACCACACGCACGTGCGCGCGGGTGAAATCGTCGTGGCCAACGATCTCACGCCAGCCGATACCGTCATTCTCAAGCACCACCGGGTGCGCGCGTTCGTCACCGACCTGGGCGGTCCGATTTCGCACACCGCAATCCTGGCGCGCAGCCTAGGTATTCCCGCCATCGTGTCGGCGCACAGTGTCACCCGCTATGTGCGCCACGGCGAGGAACTGATCGTCGATGGCAAGCGCGGTATCGTGCTCGTGGGTTCTGATGCGCGCACGCTCGCCGAATACCGTGTGCGCCGCAAACGAATTCTCGAGGAACGCCGTGCCCTCAACCGCCTGCGCACCAGCCCGTCCATCACCAGTGACGGGGAGCGCATCGGGCTACACGCCAATATCGAGCTGATGTCTGACGTCAAGGCGGCGGTCAGCGCACGCGCGGACGGTATTGGACTCTATCGCACGGAGTTTCTGTTCATGAATCGGCCTGAACCGCCGAGCGAAGAGGAGCAGTACCGCGCCTATGTCAAAGTGGCGCGCGCCTTTCGCAACAAACCTGTCACCATCCGCACGCTCGATCTGGGCGCAGACAAGCAAGTGGATGGCGGTCGGGCTGGCAACGCGCAGGTCGCCGTCAATCCGGCGCTCGGCTTGCGCGCGGTGCGTCTTTGCCTAAACGACACGGCGTTGTTTCGACCGCAATTGCGTGCCATCTTGCGCGCATCGGCGGCCGGCAAGGTACGCATGATGATTCCGATGCTGTCGAGCCAAGATGAACTCTTTCAAGTCTTGGACTTGGTTGACGAGACCAAGACCGAACTCAAGCGGGCACGCGAAAAATTCAACCCGCGCATACCGATCGGCGGCATGATCGAGGTGCCGGCGGCGGCCGTATCGGCCGACCTGTTTGCTCCCTATCTCGATTTCTTTTCCATCGGAACCAACGATCTCATCCAATACACGCTCGCCATCGACCGCGTCGACGATGCCGTCAACTATCTCTACGATCCGTTGCATCCGGCGGTGCTGCGCTTGATCCGGCTCACGATTGATGCGGGACGCGCCGCGCGCATTCCCGTGGCCATGTGCGGCGAGATGGCCGGCGACCCGCGCTACACGCGGCTGCTGCTTGGGCTCGGCTTAACCGAATTCAGCATGCACCCGGCGCGCTTGCTCGAGATCAAGCAGATCGTGCGCGCCAGCCGCGCGTCGACGCTTGCCCGCGCGGCCAACAGGATCCTTAAGGCTCGCAGTGCGCTCGCGGTCCATGCGGCCGCAGACGCGCTCAATGACGGTAAGGCCGCTTAGATCTTCGGGCGCTTAGCGCCGACGATCATCGGGCAGGAACGGACCCATGTCCGTTTGCTGGGTGGGGTATTGAAACGCCGGGCGCTTGTCTTGCACGATGGCGAGACAGCCATTGCGGTACTTCAAGCGGCTCGAGCTAAAACCTTCTGCCACGCGCGGCTCAAAATTTTCCCTCAACACCGTAATGGCAGCGATCCGCTTCAGCCGAAACGGGCGCCAGAACGGTGTGGGTCGACCGGAAGACGAGAAGCCGCGAGTTTGATAGCCGTCCAAGACCAATTCACCGCGGTCGCTGGAATAGACTGCGTGCGGCTCAACCACTCGAACCTGACGCTGATCGTGATAGCGGATGGCAATGCAGTGGCGCTCACGGATCGCCTGACTCAGGACCTGCATGATATTGGCAAGCATTGATTTGCCGAAGAATTTCCCGGATCTCTGTCAAAATCATGGCATACAGCCGATCATCTGCCAAAAGCCGCCGACAGGCGGCAGTTTTTTGGTTCCATACGGCCGAATTCCTTACAGCAGAAACCAGGTGGCGAGCCCCAAGAAGGCGAAAAAACCCACGACATCGGTAATGGTCGTAAGAATCACGCCGCTGGCAACTGCTGGGTCAACGCCCAGCCGCCGCACGGCCACCGGAATGAGCACGCCGGAGAACGCCGCGAAGATCAAGTTAATAACCATCGACAAGGCCAGTGCGAGCGCAACCAAGTAGTGCTGGTACCAAATCAGAATCACTGCTGCCACGGTCACCGCCCACAGCAATCCGTTTAAGGCCCCGACCAACAGTTCCTTCACGAGCACACGCCGGGCGTTCGCCTCGGTGATCACGCCAACTGCCAGTCCGCGCACCACGACTGTCAGGGTCTGGGTCCCGGCGTTTCCGCCCATTCCGGCCACGATCGGAAGCATCACCGCGAGCACCGCGACCTTTTCGATTGATTCCTCGAACAGGCCAACCACCGCCGCTGCCACGAACGCTGTCACCAAGTTGATGCCGAGCCAGAGTGCTCGCTTGCGCGTGGTGCGTGTCACCGGGGCAAAAATGTCCTCGTCTTCGGACAGACCGGCGGGCGCCAAGACCTGGCGATCGGCCTGGGCGCGAATAACGTCGACCACGTCGTCGATCGTGATGCGCCCAAGCAGTCGGTTGGCCGCGTCGACCACGGGCGCCGAGACCAAGTCGTAACCCTCGAAGGCGCGCGCGACATCGCGATCCGGTGCGAGCGCGAGGAACTTCACTACTTCACGTTCCATCACCTGCGCCACGCGCGTACTGGCGCTGGCCGTAAGCAACTTCGTCACATGCAGCGTACCGACCAGACGGTCGTTGCGATCGACGACAAACAGGTTATCCGTGTTCTCCGGCAGCTCGCCGCGCCGCCGAAGGTAACGCAGTACCACGTCGATCGTGATGTTCTCACGCACTGTGACGGCATCAATGTTCATAAGGCCGCCGGCGGTGTCCTCCGGATAGGACAGCACCGCATCAAGCCGCTGCCGGTCCTGCTTGTCGAGCGCGAACAAGACCTCGGCGATGATCTGATCGGAGAATTCCGGCAACAGATCGGCGATCTCGTCCACGTCGAGTGCGCGTACTGCCGCCACCACCGTATCGTCGTCGAGCAGCGGAACCAGGTCGGCGCGCACTGCCTCTGGCAGCTCGAGTAATACCTCGCCCACCTGTTCGACGGTCACGTGGTGCCACACCGTCGGACGGTTTTCCGGAGACAGTCCCTCGAGGACGCGCGCGATATCAGCCGGATGCAAGGGCGCGAGAACGGCGCGTACGCGCGCCTCATCCTGGGCCTCTAACGCGGCCAAGATGAGGTTTAGGTGATCTGGTTTCTTACTGCGGCGCGCGCGCGGCATGGCGTAACTAAGTTTCTAGTCTCAGGTTTCGAGTTGCTGGTGCGAGCAACGCAACGGGCGGCGAGACTTTATACGTTGCGTATGAAACTTGAAACTGGCAACGTTAGCTGCCGGCTACCGTCATACGCTCCAGCAAGATCGACCCACAGCGGATGTTGCCGCGCGTATCAATGTCCGTGCCTATCTGCGTCACGCCGCGAAACATGTCGCGAAGATTTCCAGCAATGGTGATCTCCTCGACCGGATATTGAATCTGGCCGCCTTCCACCCAAAAACCGGCCGCGCCGCGCGAGTAGTCGCCGGTCACCAGATTGACACCAAAACCGATGAGCTCTGTCACGAGCAATCCAGTGCTCATTGTGCGCAGCAATCCCACCAGGTCATCGGGACCAGGGTCAACGACGAGATTGTGCACACCACCGGCGTTGCCGGTGGTGGCGAGCTTAAGCTTGCGCGCGGAATACGAATCGAGCACGTAACCCTGCAGGACGCCGTCGTGCACCAGCTCGCGTGCGCTCGTCGCCACACCTTCGGAATCGAAGGCGGCGCTGCCCAAGGCGCCGATGAGATGTGGCTCCTCGTGTATGCGCACCTGCGGGGCGAATACTTGCTGGCCCAGCGCGCCCAGTAAGAAAGAAGCTTCGCGGTACAAATTGGTACCACGCACCGCCCCCACGAAATGCGAGATCAAGCTCGAGGCCACGGGCGCCTCGAACACCACCGGGCAATGGCGTGTGCTCAGCTTGCGGGCGCCGAGGCGCCGCAAGGTGCGGCGCGCCGCTTGTTCGCCAATGGCGCGGGCGCTGTCGAGCATCCTCGCGTCACGTGCCACGTCGTACCAGTAGTCACGCTGCATGCCGCTGCCCGCCTGGGCGATCACGCTGGTCGACAGACTGTGGCGGGTAACCGGTACAGCGCCGATGAAGCCGTGCGAATTGGCGTAGAGATCATAGCCTTCGTGCGTCGTGACACTGCCGCCTTCTGAATTGGTGATGCGCCCGCTTGAACTTTCCCCGCCATCGAAACTCATGGCTGCCGCCTCGCACTCTCGGGCCATCGTAATCGCCGCTTCCGCCGATAGCCCCCACGGATGGTAGAGGCCAAGATCGGGTGGGTCGTGGGCCAAACGATCGGCGTCGGCCAAACCGGCGCAGTCGTCTTCGGCTGTGTATTTCGCGATGCTACAGGCCGCGCGCACGGTGTCGCGCACGGCAGCGGAGCTGAAATCGGTTGTGCTCGCTGCCCCGCTGCGTTGGCCGAAATACACGGTCACGCCAAGACCCTTGTCGCGCGTGTGCTCGAGCGTTTCGACCTCGCCCAAGCGGACCGTGACCGATAGGCCCTGGGAGATGTTGACGTTGACTTCCGCCTGGCTCGCGCCGAGGCGTTTGGCCTCGGCCAAAACGTCCGCGGCAACGGTCTCAAAACGCGCGCGCGTTTCAGCGATCGTCAGGGACGGCTTGGACACCGAAGCAGGCGAGCTCATCCTTGTGTACCGCCGACAGTGAGCTCCTCGATACGCAGTGTCGGCTGACCGACCCCCACCGGCACGCTTTGCCCTTCCTTGCCACAGGTACCGACGCCCGGGTCAAATTTAAGATCATTGCCGACCATCGATACGCGGGTCAGCACGTCGGGGCCATTGCCGATTAACGTTGCGCCCTTCACCGGGCGCGTCACTTTGCCATTTTCTATCAAATACGCCTCCGAGGCCGAAAACACGAACTTGCCGGACGTAATGTCGACTTGCCCGCCACCGAAATTCACCGCGTACAAACCACGCTTGACCGAACCGATTATCTCTGCCGGATCGTGCTTGCCCGCCAACATGTAGGTGTTGGTCATGCGGGGATACGGCATATGGGCGTAGGATTCGCGCCGACCGTTACCGGTGCTCGGCACGCCCATCAAGCGCGCATTCAGATTGTCTTGCATGTAGCCGCGCAGTATCCCGTCCTCGATCAGCACGGTGCATTGGGTGTGGGTACCTTCGTCATCGACGCTGAGAGAACCGCGGCGATTAGGCAAGGTGCCATCATCGACCACGGTAATGCCTGCGGCGGCGACGCGCTCGCCGATGCGCCCGGAAAAGGCCGACGTGCCCTTGCGATTGAAGTCACCCTCGAGTCCATGACCGATGGCCTCATGCAGAAGTATGCCGGGCCAACCTGGGCCCAACACAACCGTCATGCTGCCGGCGGGCGCTTCGTCTGCCTCGAGATTCACGAGTGCCTGGCGCACCGCTTCGCGCGCATAATCCTCGCCGCGTCCGTCCGCAAGAAAGTACTGATAATCGTGGCGGCCGCCTCCCCCGGCGGCGGCTGATTCGCGCCGACCATTGGCCTCGACGATAACGTGCACATTCAAGCGCACCAGCGGGCGTATGTCCCCGACCAGGAGACCGTCGGCGCGCGCAATGAGCACCGCTTCGTGGACGGCGGCGAGACTCGCCATCACCTGCTTCACACGCGGGTCGGCGGCGCGCGCGGCCCGCTCCACGCGTTCGAGCAGCCGCACCTTGGCGGCGTCGTCAAGCGACGCGAGCGGATCGGTGGGTGCATAGAACGCTGGTTGCTGTACGCCTGGCGTGGTGGTGCCACCTGGCACGCGCACACGGTCATGCGTTTCGCCGCCCTGGGCAATGGCGCGAGCCGCGGCCGCCGCTTGCGACAGGGCGGGCAGGACGATCTCGTCCGAGTAGGCGAAGCCGGTCTTTTCACCGGCACAGGCGCGCACCCCCACGCCCTGCTCGATGCTGTGGCTGCCGGATTTCACGCGCCCTTCCTCCAAGGACCATGACTCGTGGCGGCTGTACTGGAAATAGAGATCGGCGTAGTCGACATGCGTCACCAGCAATTGCCCGAAAATCTGCTCGATCTCGCGCTCGCCGATACCGGCGGGCTGCAGCAACAGCCCGCGTGTTTGTTGCAGTAAATCACTCATGCAGAAAGTTTCCGGTGGGTAAGACTGGGTAAGGCCGCGCGCACATTGTCGAGGTGCGCGGCGTCGAAATCCGCGAGCACCACGCCTGCCCCCTGCGCCCGGCGCGCTTGCACCTCGCCCCAGCTGTCGACGACCATCGTGTCGCCATGGGTCGCGCGTCCGTTGTCGTGTTGCCCACCTTGATCCGGCGCGATAACAAAGGCGGTGTTTTCAACCGCGCGGGCACGCACCAGGATCTCCCAATGCGCGCGACCGGTTTGCGCGGTGAACGCCGACGGCACGATGAACAAACGCGCGCCGCGCTCGCTCATGCGCCGAAAGAGCTCCGGAAAACGGAGGTCATAGCAGATCGCGAGCCCGATCGGTCCAAGCGACGTGTCGGCCACGACCACATCGGTGCCCGCCTCGAAGTTGCGCGACTCTTCGTAGGCTTCGCCGCCTGGCAACTTGACGTCGAACAAATGCATCTTGTCATAACGCGCGGCCAAAGCGCCGGCCGGATCGAACAACAGACAGGCCGAACGCGCCTTGGTTCCGTCCGCGTTCCACAAAGGCACCGTGCCGCCCACCAGCCACAACCCATGCTGATTGGCTTGCGCTGCCAGAAATGATTGTACGGGACCGCGGCCAGGTGTTTCGGTGGCCGCGGTACGGTCGGCATCGCCGCGCGGCATGATGGCGAAGTTTTCCGGCAACGCCACAAGCTGGGCGCCGGCACGCGCTGCCTCGGCGATAAGCTGCGCGGCGCGCTCAAGGTTGGCCGCCACCTCGGTGCCCGAGACCATTTGTAGCGCCGCGACCCGCATCAGCGACCCCGCGCAGCCGCGCCGACGTCGACCTCCAGGCGCTCGGATTCGAAGTCGGCCGGCTTGAGCTCAATTCGTGCGCTCGGCAGACCTCGTGCCACCAACCAGTCGCGCAAGGCTTCCGCCCAACGTGCGCCGCGATCACCGCTGGCGTGGCGGACGACGACACGTCCGTCCGGCGTGCGCTCGAGCGCCGCGAGCACGTCTTTCATCTTGCTGCTCTCGGTGGACGCGCGTTGCAGGCGTGACCATTCCTCGGGCGTGAAAGTAGCGATCGCCGCACAGGCGATCCCTGGCAACAGGCCAACCAGCAATGCGACAAGCCTCAACATGATGCAAGGATAACACTCGCATCAGCCGTGCGGCAGTTGCACGACTATTGGCTCGCGGGCTCCGATGCCGGCGCCGCCAGGCGTGTGACGTCCGGTTCCTGCCACGAGCCCTTCACCACGTAGATGATGCGGGTACCCTCCGTGATTTGATCCTTGAACATCTGCTGAATCGCGGCAGTCGCCGCCGCCACGACCGGTCCAAAGAACGCGAAGGTCGTGAGTGTGACGCCAGCGGAGAATTTCGGCGCGATGCCCAGGAAAAGCTCATAGTCCTCAGCCGCCAGGCCAATGCGCCCATTGAAAGTGAGCGTCGCCGCCGGCCCCTTGATCCGCAAGTCCTGCGTATAGGCATTACCACGTTCCAGCGTTACCGTGCCGCTGACTTCGTCGTAAACGAAACCCTTGCCGAAGATCGGCGAGAAATCGAGCTGTAGATATCGCCCCAGCGAACTCAAGTCGAGAATTCCAAAGAGGCGCGCGGCGCCGGTTTTCGCCCGCAGGAACTGCCCGTCCCGGGACGTAACATCGAGATGGCCGCTGACGATGGCGGCCTCGATATCGGCGGGCGACCCCGGCCAATGTAACGTCGTGTCAATCTGCGCCCGCCCGCCGAGCATTTGATCCGGGTAGCGGAAGCTCGTGAGCGTCCTGCCCGCATCCTGGGTTTCAAATTTCAGGCTTACTTCGCTCTTGACCGGCTGATACCCGCCACCGAGCCAACGACCGCTTCCTGTCACCTGCAATTCGCCGCGCTCCACGCGGAATTGTTCGCTCTCCCAGCCGTCCGGTGTCGGCCGGCCGCGCAATTCGAATCTGCCCAACTCAAATCCCTTGACAGTCAGCGACTCGACACGCGCCTCGAGCGCCGGTAAATGCCGCGGATCGGTCGGCTTGTGGGCTGTCCGAGTCGTCTCGTCGCGCCTTGCAGGCACGTGCAGGCGCGCGAAATTCACTTCGAGTTTCGGCTGCGGGCGCGTCTCAAAGCGCAGCTGCCCTTCCGCCGCATCGCCCTTCACATCCCCTTCCCAACCATCCTTACCGGCGGAGAGCATTGCTGTGGCACGACCGAAATTGCGATTAAACAAAATAAGGTCCTGCGTATCGACGCCGAGCCGTGCCAATATGGGAGGCATACTGGCGGCCATCGTTCGACCACCCAATAGGTCGATCCAGCCATCGAGATCGACTGTCGCCGCGCGCACTGCGACTTGCATTTCGTCGGCGCTCGGCGGATCGGCGTGCGCGGCGCCAAACTCAACGCGTCCGCGCCGCACCTGCCACCCCTCCGCCCCGCGTGCCAATGTGATGTGCCCGGTGGCCTCTTCGCCGACAGAAATACCTAGCGTCAACTCAGAACTTGTGCTCGCTTCGGTTTTGATCTGAAGCGGGGTGCGCGCCAAGCCGTGCGGTCTATCAAGCGGTGCCGGCAGGTTTGCCGTAAGCGCATCGAGCGGCATCTCGGCTTGCAGCTGCATGCGGCCCGCGCGCTCTTGCCAACGCAGATGCCACACTGCATCGCCCGCGAGTCGCGTACCGATTTCATCGCCAATGATCGGGGTTAGCTTGTCTGGAAACAGGCGGCCGCTGGCACGCAGCTCGCGGGTGCCGTCATCGGCGGTGGCGAACACCGCAAGGCTATCGCCGCCCAGCAGTTGACCGCGCAGGGTACCGCTATTCACACCTTTCTCGGTAAAGCGCACGTGTCCTTCGACATTCTTTATTGTCGTGCGCGGTGTGGCGAAGTTTAGCGTGGCGTGATGAACGAGATATTTGCCGTCGATGGCGGCCGGCGCATCGCCGTATGGCACGTCGACCGAAAGCTCAAGCGTCCCATCGCCCACCGCGGTTAGACCTTGCGGTAGGTACGCCTTCCACGGGGGCTTCTTGCCGGGTTGCCATTTGACATCACTCAGCACAAACAGGGCATCGCCTACCGTGCCCTTTACCGTTCCTCGCACGATGACCTTCTCACTGGCACCACCCGGCAGCTCCAGTTGGACGTCGGCACGCTGCAGTTCGAGTCGGCCGATGCGACCGTTGCCGGTGATCCGCACGTCGCCTTGGCGAATGACCACATCGACATTCGCCTTACGAATCGGCTCCCACCCCGGCAGGTACTGGTAGACACCGTTGCGCACGTGCCCGACGATCTCGAACTTGCCGCTGCCGTCGCGAAACGGGAAGTCGCGGGCCTTGCCCTCATACACCAGGTGCCCTCGCGTGATCTCGCCGGCCAAGATTGATTGTTCGAGGAAAACGCGCGTCTTTTCCGGCAAGTAGCGAATCGGGTAGTAGCGCGCCGCGTGCGCGCCATTGCCGCCTTCGTAATCGACTCGCAGCCACAATTGCGCTTGCTCATCGGCCGCGTGCGGTACCTGCAGACGCATCGTTCCGGATGCCTGAACGTCGGGGCTAACCACACGCAGCTTGTCGCCAACTACCCGCCAGTAGTCCTCCGTGCGCTGCCAAGACAGCTTGCCGGTTGCCCGATGCACTTGGATCGTATCGCGGAACAACCGTGGCATTGCCACCGCCACTGCCGACGGTTGCAACTCAAGCTCGCCATCGGTCTTTGAGACGGAAAACTTTCCGTGCAAACCCTTGACGCCGGGGATCTGACCAACCGCCGCGGTCGATAGCGCGTGGACCTCGCCTTTGGCCGAGAATCTCTCCGGCTGCGGCAGCGAGCCATCAATCTTCACTTTCAAGTGCTCAACCACGCCGCGTGGTGCGAGCTGCGACCACACATCGGCCGGTTCAGCGCCCAAGCCGTCCGCACCGGCCGCGCCGTTGGTACGCTTGGCCGTCAGAGTCTGCACGACGCTGGTTAGATCCTCAAGATACACCCGCCGCGCTTCGACGCGCGTATCGTCCGGCCGATGCACGATCTGGAACGTACCGAGCGTGCGCGGCGCATCGCGCAACCCAAGCGTCGCGTTGGTCAGCTTCAGGCGCCAGCCATCACCGCGGCGGCGCCAATCGAGCTCACCCGTCGCTTCCTGCATGCTCAGCACTCGCCGCGCCACCGGCAACGCCAAACCTTGGATCTGAAAGGACCCATTGGTGGCCGCTGGCCGGGCGCCCTCCCATTCGCTCCATACCTCGGCTGTCACGCGCCCACGCAAAGCGGCGGGAAGTT
>CP070641.1:101881-114609 GCA_020354085.1 Pseudomonadota bacterium | reverse complement strand
TGCCGCTCTTGGTCGGATCGTAGTGGCCACCGGCCGCGAGACCAGCGACCATCTTGCCGTCTTTTTCCTTGGCGCCACAGTCGGCATTTTCGTGCACATGGAAGCCGTGATCGCCGGCTGCCAGGCCCTTGAGATTGGGTTTGATGACCAAACCGCCGGGACCGTCGCTGAACGCGACGCTGCCAATGGCGGCGCCGATTCCCTTGGCGTCGATCTTGTTCATGGTTACGGTGACCGCGTCCGCCGCGGCGACGAATGACGTCACCATCAGCATAATGCCAAATGCATATACGGTACGTTTCATTGCGGAACTCCTCCTGCGCGTGCGCGTCGGGGCTGCGTTGGGGGGTGCGCGGTAGCCTTGGCGGCTTGCCGCGGCCGATCAGATTCTACGGATGCGGCACAGTGCCGGCTAGGCGGCGCTATCCATGCTCTGGCCACGATTTCTGTGCGTGAATTGCACAAGCTCAGGGAAAAATGCAAGAAACTGTGCTTCCAGCGCGCCGTAGTTGTCCGTCAGCTCTTGCACGCCGTCGCACAGTACACGCGCTCGCGCAAAACGCTGGAAGCGGCGCGCGATGCCGTTTAGCGCTGCGTCCACCGATTCGACCTCGGCGTAAGATGCCAGCCAATCGTCGCGCATCATGTACGGCAGGACACGCTGCAACCGCGGCGGAAAACCTGCCACCTGGGCGTGCAGCACAGCGTAGTAGTTGTGCGTGAACGCTTTGAGCGGTGTCGAGCTAAAGCGTGCCCAATGCACGGCAAGGAAATGATCGTAGAACACATCGACCATGATGCCTGCGAAGCGCCGCCGTTTCGCGCTGATGAGCGCATTGCTCTGGCGCACCGTGGGGTGCCGGTCGGTATAGCGATCAATGGCGCGGTGCAACGCGATCGCCGACCGGATACCCGGTGTGTAACGGCCGGCGAGTGAGCCTTTGACGAAATCGCCCAGCATGCCGCCGATCATGGCATCCGAGGACTCGCAGGATAGGTAGGCGTGGGCGAGGTAATTCATGGTCTTGGCGCGGAACTATTGAGATGATGACACAGTCTGTTGCATCAGGAGAAATACCCAATTTTGTTAGCCGATTTTCGCAGCGTTAGGATGCGCGTTTGTCTCACCACGGAGGACGACAACATGAGCTTCAAAGCCGATATCGCGAGTCTCAGTCCGAAAATGACCTTCACGCGCCGTGAGTTTGTCGTGACCGTGCTCGGCGCCGGATTTGCCGTCGCCACGCAACCCATCACCGCCAAGACGGTGGTGCAGACGGACAGCAAGGGGTTACTCGCCGGTGAAGTGAAGGTCCCAGTGCCGGACGGCCAGATTCCGGCGTACCGCGCGATGCCGGAGAAGGGCAAGAATCTTCCCATCGTCTTGGTTGTGCAGGAGATCTTCGGCGTGCACGAATATATCAAAGACACCTGCCGTCGCTTGGCCAAGCTCGGTTACCTGGCAGTCGCGCCAGAGCTGTACGCGCGCCAGGGCGACACATCGAAAATGAGCAACGTGCAGGAGATCATCGAAACCGTGGTGTCGAAAGTACCCGACCGGCAGGTGCTGACCGATCTCGATGCCACGGCCGCGTGGGCGGCGAAGAACGGCGGCAATGCCGACAAACTCGCGATCACCGGGTTCTGTTGGGGCGGACGCATCGTGTGGCTGTACGCCGCGCACAATCCGAAGCTCAAGGCCGCTGTCGCCTGGTACGGGCGACTGACGGGCGACAAGAGCGAGCTGCATCCGAACCAGCCGCTCGATATGGCCGGCGCGCTCAAGGCACCGGTGTTGGGTCTTTACGGTGCTGCCGATCAGGGCATTCCGGTCGACGCGGTCGAGATGTTCCAGGACGACCTCAAGGCGGCCAAGAGCAAATCGGAGATCGTGGTCTATCCCGAGGCGCCGCACGGTTTTCATGCCGACTACCGCCCGAGCTATCGCAAGGAACCGGCCGAGGACGGCTGGAAGCGATTGCACGCCTGGTTCCAGCAGCACGGGGTACGCTGAGCGAGGTTGACCCACATCAAGTTTCGGCGCTTGATGTTGGTTTATTAATGCATGGTAGCGCGGCCGGTTTCCCGGCCGCGTTCGATTCCTACTCGCTTCGGAGGCGCCCGTGTCGCAGACCAAGATCCTGCTTGATGAGTCCGATATTCCCACGCAGTGGTACAACGTCATCGCCGACATGCCGAATAAGCCGGCCCCGCCGCTTGGCCCGGACGGCAAGCCGGTGCCGCCGCAGGCGCTGGGCGCGATCTTTCCACCGCAGCTGATCGAACAGGAAATCAGCGGTCAGCGCTGGATTCCGATTCCGGACCCGGTGCGCGAGATCTACCGCATGTGGCGGCCGAGCCCGCTCTATCGGGCGCATCGTCTGGAGGCCGCGCTCGAAACTTCCGCCAAGATCTACTACAAGTACGAGGGCGTGAGCCCGGCCGGCTCGCACAAACCCAACACCGCCGTCGCGCAGGCCTACTACAACCAGCAGGCCGGCATCCATCGTCTCACCACCGAGACCGGCGCCGGACAGTGGGGCTCATCGCTCGCGCTCGCCGGGCGCATGTTCGGCATCGAGGTGCGCGTCTACATGGTCAAGGTGAGCTACGAGCAGAAGCCTTTCCGCCGTTCGATGATGCAGACCTGGGGCGCCGAAGTTCTCGCGAGCCCGACCAACCTCACCGAAGCGGGGCGCAAGATCCTGGCGTCGGACCCGAACTGTCCCGGTTCGCTCGGCATAGCGATCTCGGAAGCAGTCGAGGAGGCCGCGACGCGCAAAGACACCAACTACTCACTTGGTTCGGTGCTCAATCACGTGCTGCATCATCAAACCGTCATCGGCCAGGAGGCCAAGAAGCAAATGGAGAAGGCCGGCGATTACCCGGACGTGGTGATCGGCTGTTGCGGCGGCGGCTCGAACTTCGCCGGCATCGCGTTTCCGTTTTTCGCCGACAAGGCCGCGGGCAAGAAGGTGCGGCTGCTCGCGGTCGAGCCGGCCTCGTGCCCGACGCTCACCAAGGGCGTGTACGCCTATGACTTCGGCGATGCCATCGGCATGACGCCGCTCATGAAGATGTACACGCTCGGTCACGACTTCGTGCCGCCCGGCATCCATGCCGGCGGGTTGCGCTACCACGGCGACTCGCCGCTCGTGTCGCAACTCGTGCACGAAGGCCTGATTGAAGCGATCGCGGTCAAGCAGCTACCGACCTTCGAGGCCGGTGTGCAGTTCGCGCGCGCCGAGGGCATCATCCCGGCACCCGAGTCCTGTCACGCGATCCGCGCCGCGATCGACGAGGCCTTGGCGGCGAAGAAGGCCAAGGAACCGAGGACGATACTGTTCAATCTTTCCGGCCATGGCCACTTCGACATGGCTGCGTTCGACAAGTACTTCGCCGGCGAGCTCGAAGATTTCGAATATCCCAAGGACGCCATCGAGGAATCGATCAAACACTTGCCGAAAGTGGCCGCCTAGCCGCATATGGCTGCACGCCGGGTTGCATTTATCACCGGTGGCGGGCAAGGAATCGGCAAGGCCATCGCCCAGCGCCTGCTGCGCGATGGTTGGGCGGCAGTCATCGCCGAGGTTGACGAGGAGGCCGGGCGCCAGACGGAAGCGGAACTCAAGGCGCTCGGTCCCGTGCGCTTCCAACACGTCGATGTCGCCGTTGAGTCCCAGGTACGTTCCGCAATCGGTGGCACCGTCGCAGAGTTTGCGCGCATCGATGCGCTGGTAAACAACGCCGGCATCAGTCGCAACGTGCCGCTCGCCGACCTCGCATTGGAAGATTGGCAGCGCGTGCTCGGCGTCAACCTCACCGGCGCGATGCTATGCGCCAGGCACGCGGCGCCACACCTGCGCGCCGCGCACGGCACCATTGTCAATATCGCCTCGACGCGCGCCTACATGTCGGAGGCCAACACTGAAGCCTATTCGGCGTCGAAGGGTGGGCTTGTCGCGCTCACCCACGCGCTTGCCGTGAGTCTCGGCCCAGAGGTGCGCGTCAACTGCGTAAGCCCGGGATGGATCGACGTGTCGGCGTGGAGGAAGCGCGGCGCGGTAAAGCAGGCCACTCTGTCCGCCGCCGATCACAGTCAGCATCCGGTCGGGCGTGTCGGCCGGCCGGAAGACGTGGCAGCGTGTGTCGCCTATCTACTGTCGGAAGAGGCGGGCTTCGTAACCGGCGCCAACCTCACGTTGGACGGCGGCATGACGCGCAAGATGATCTACGTGTAACGCGCTAGGGATTGTTGCCGCTTTCAATATCGACCACCCGCCGGTTGCGGAACACGATGGTGCGCGCCAACGCGCCGCCCTTCGGCATGTAGGTCCAACGTTCAACCGTGATCGGATAGCGGCGCCGGTGCACCGCGTCGATCGGTTCCATGCGCTTCTCGGTGGTGTGCTTGCGCGCCTGCGGCTGGCCGCATTTGCGCAACACCTCGAACTTGGTGTCGCCGACGGAGATGGTCTTGCTAGTGCAATCGGTCGTGGGGCCGGGGCCGTAGCCGCGCGTCTGCACGTCCTTCAACACCCCGTCGCGGAACAACAGCACGCGGATGAAGTGATTGGTCCCGAGGTCGTAGATCCACTCGGCGTAGCTGATCCTCGTGCTGCGCTCGAATGCTTCCTGGGGCTTCTGAATCAGTTCCTCTTCCCAGGTCTCGGTGTAATCCGGCACGCCGCACTTGGTGAGGACATCCTGCTCTGAGTCTTCGATCTCGATGAGCTGTTCGCCGCAATAGAACGAATCGCTGGCACGCGCGATTGCCGCAATCAGGGCCGCAGCCGCGAGCAACAGCAAAACGAGCTTGAGCCGTGTCGCCATGGAGGGGTCAGTGCGGAGGCAGTGTTTCAGTACCGGCCAAGTCAAGCATTTTGGCATCGCACCGGAGAAGCCACAACAAATCAGCTTGATGGGCATCAAAGCGCCACATGCCTCACCCTGAAAAGCTTAAGGTCTTGGCCCGCGAGGGCGACGTTGAAATTAACGCTACTGTCCGGAGATTCACTAATGTCTGCGCTCTTTACTCCTTTACCTCTGCGCGAGCTTGAGATTCGCAATCGCATCTTCGTTTCGCCGATGTGCCAGTACTCGGCCATCGATGGCATCGCCAACGATTGGCACCTGGTGCATTTGGGGGCGCGTGCCGTCGGCGGCGCGGGGCTGGTCATGATCGAAGCCACCGGCGTGAGCCCAGAAGGCCGCATCACTCCAGCTTGCATGGGACTATGGTCGGATGCACACGCGCTGGCGCTCGCGCCCATCGCGCGCTTCATCAAGCAACAAGGCGCGGTAGCGGCGATTCAGCTTGCACACGCCGGACGCAAGGCATCGACCGACTTGCCGTGGAAAGGCGGCAAACCATTGTCGGGAGGGCAGGCATGGGTGACGCAAGCGCCGAGCCCATTGCCCTTCGGCGCCGGGTATTCCACACCGCACGCTCTTACCGCCGCCGAGATCGATGCAGTCGCGCAGCAGTTCACCGACGCCACAGAGCGCGCGCTCGCGGCCGGATTTGAAGTCATCGAGTTGCACATGGCGCACGGCTATCTGTTGCATGAATTTCTTTCGCCGCTTACGAACCGGCGCAGCGATAAATATGGCGGCACGCTCGAAAACCGCTTGCGTCTGCCGCTGCGCATCGCGCGCGAGGTGCGCAATCTCTGGCCAGCCAAATGGCCGGTGTTCGTGCGCATTTCTGCAACCGACTGGATGCCGGATGGCTGGGACCTGCCGCAGTCGATCGAGCTGGCGCGCCGCTTGAAGGATTTAGGAATCGATTTCATCGATTGTTCGAGCGGCGGGCTGGTGCCTGAAGCGAAGGTTCCCGCTGCTCCGGGCTTTCAAACGCCATTCGCCACCGCCATCCGCCGCGAGGTCGGTATCACCACCGGCGCGGTCGGTCTCATCACCGATCCGGTGCAGGCCGAACACATCGTCGGCACTGGGTTGGCCGATGTCGTGTTGCTCGCGCGCGAGTTCCTGCGCGATCCATATTGGCCGCTGCACGCGGCGCAGCGCCTCGGCGTTGATCTGGCCTGGCCGGATCAGTATCTGCGTGCCAAGCCGACGTGAATCCTAATCAGGAAGTCGCTACTGCTTTGCTGAACTCGGACCACACACCGCGGGTCATGGGGCCGATGTGAACCCCTTCGACCTTGGTAAAGTGGATGTCGCGCACATCGCACATGTCGCGCCAGATGAGCGCATGGCCTTTCGTGCGGCGCAGCCGCCGTACGCGCCGCTGCCACAGGGCGATCTCTTCCGATGTGGCCTTTCTCGGAGCCCCAACAGTGCCGTGCAGTCGCAGCGCTGGCGGTGTCGCGAAGCGTCCACGGAACAGCGACTTCAACCAGAACCAAAGCCCGCTGTTGACGGCTAAGACGCAGATTTTATTGTTGTGACGAAGATTCTCCAGCATGTGGCGCGTGAACTTCTCGAAATAGATCGCATGCCCCGGCTCGCGCAGTAGCAGTGAGCCGATCGGTGTCACGTGCGGCGGCCCGTCCGCGTTGATGGTGGCCATCGAATAGTGAAGGGAAGAACCCAAGGCGTGATTGCATACGCGGCGAATCTGCGGCCAGTAGTCGATTGGGTCCATGCGTTGTCCTTCATGTCGTTCGATTCAGCTTTAGCCATAAGGGGACGACTGTTCTTCCCCAATTGCGTTCGCTAACTATTAAGGGTACTGACTCCTTTAACGCCCCTTTTACGCCATTACCACCATGTTATGCGGGGCGCTATCCCTTACTTAGAAACCAGTCATGCACAGCATTCCAACTGCGCTTACGTGCTTTGCCGCCGGATGGAGCCCAGCGTAGCCCGCCTACACTCGCTGTAAGAGTGCCGAGCTTTGTGTGCTTTCGCTTACTCCATTTTGTCCGGACTTCGATGACCAAGCCTGCCTTGCCCACATAGAACTTCTCGCTCACCGATGCGCGGACCCATTTGGTGGGTCGGCCTGGCGTTCTGCCTTTCATGGTCCCCCCCCCTTAGCTCAATTGTGACCTGCGCTAATGCTGCATAACTCAGATTCGACCACCTAGTTGCGGCGATAAACATTCGCTGTTAGGCGGTAATGAATTCTGATCGAGATTGTGGACCCAGCTACTATATGTAGGAAGGGCGACCGGTAGGATATGTCGTACCCGTAACGGTAAAGTTTCAGCGCCAAGAGGGCGGACAGATGAGGCGAGTCATCTATTTCGTGGCCATGAGCCTGGACGGCTATCTGGCCCGCCCGGACGGCGGGATCGACTGGCTGTTGCATGATCAGGACTACGGCTTCAGTGAGTTCTTCGGAAGCATCGACACCGTGCTGTTGGGTCGCAAGACATACGATTTGGCGCGGAGCTTCGAGGAGTACCCGTATTCGACCAAAGAGAACTACATCTTCTCCCGCTCCCTGGGCGCGTGCGCGCACGGTACGGTTGTCGAAGAACCGATCGCGCAGTTTGTCGGACACCTATTGGCAATGCCGGGCCAGGACATCTGGTTGGTCGGTGGCGGCGAGCTGGCGGGCGCGTTCTTCGCCGAGCAGGCCGTCGACGATCTGATCGTTTTCGTGCATCCGATCCTGATCGGCAGCGGCCGGTCCTTGGCCGCCAGCCTGCCGGAAGACGTCAAGCTACGGCTAACTGGAAGCGAAGAGTTCAGCAGCGGCCTAGTGAAACTCGCTTATTCGGTGCAATACAACTAACCATTTTCGTGCCTGAACGCGGAAGCGGAACTGGCCGGGTCGTGCGCCAGACCGCGCCAGTCATCAGCTTCATGGTCCTTCTCTGCGTTGTTGATGTTAAGAACCTAGCGATGCGTCGAGTGTTAGCGGCCGCGCGCGAACACCGGGATTAGCCGCGCGAGTTGGCCACCCCACTGATGCAGCGCGAGCCCAGTGAGCACCAAGGCCGTGCCTAACCAGACCGGCAAGCCCACATGCTCGTCGTTTACCGCGGCGCCAACGAACAACGCAGCCACCGGCGTGACCAGTGTGATCAGCGCGACGTTGTTCGCCGATACGTGCTTGATGAGATAGAAGTACAGCGTGAACCCCACCACCGAACCGATCACGCCCAGGTAGACGATGCTGGCGGCGGCGCGCGCTGGTAGCACGACCGGCGCATGGCCATCGAAGATCAACCATGTGACCGCGAACAACGGCACTGCGATCAATAGCGCTCCGCTTGTGACCGTCAGGCTCGGCAACTCCGCGCCATAGCGCTTGACCAGCACCAGGCTGAGCGCGTGCAGCGCCACGGCCACGAACAGTGCAGCAATGCCTACCACCGCGCTCGGTCCAAGTTCCATGCTAGCGCCAAAGATCGTGACCAAGCCTGCCAAACTCGTAGCCATGCCGGCCAGCTTCGCAGGTGTGAGACCGCGCTCGCCCAGCAGCGGTATCGCCAAGATTGCCGTGAGCAAAGGTGTCAGGCCGAACAGCACGTTGATCACCCCGGAAGGTAGCTGCTGCGCCGCCCAATAGACGCACAGCATCGAGCCGTAGGCGGCGATGCCGCCGCTCGCGTAGGTGTGCCGCGCTTGCCGGTGCAACGGCAGCCCCTTGCGGAGAATGATGATCAACGCGACGCACAGCACCACGGCCAGGCTCATGCGTCCAAGCGCACCGAACAAAAAGCCTGGGCCTTCGCCGCTCCATTTGATGGCGAGCGGCGTGGTGGACCATATCAGAACCACTGCAAAATAGGCGGCCGGTACGGACATAGCGTCGATTTCCAGGTACTCATAACGAGAAAGGCCACAGTGCTTGCGCCCCGTGGCCTTCGGAAAATTCAGCGTCTCAACCAGTTAACAATTCGTCAGCTTGCTTTCTCCCGGCACACCGGCGCGCACGGCTTCAGCCAAATGGAAACTACCATTTGGGTGGCGCGGCGCACGGGATGAATGAGGCTGATCATGAAGCCGCAGTCTACAAGAAGCATTGGTTTCGTCAAGCTTCGCGCGCAACGGTTGCAGGTCGCTCTGTTATGATGGCCGTCCTGGCTGGAGGTGGCCCATGCGCATGAAAGCTTTGGTCGCACTCGTCTTGTTTCTCGTCTCGTCCGCCGCGAGCGCGAAGGAAGTCGCCGGCGTAAAACTTCCCGACACGCTGACACTCGCGCCCGATCAAGCGGCGCTGGTGCTGAACGGCGCCGGCATTCGCAGCAAGTTCTTCATAAAGGTCTACGTCGGAGCGCTGTACTTGAGCGCTCGCACGACCGACGTTGCGGCAGTGCTGCGCAATACCGGTCCAGTCGCGGTGCATATGCACTTCTTGCATAGCGAGGTCTCCAAAGAAAAGCTGATCGACGCCTGGAACGATGGATTCAATGCCAACCTTTCAGACACCGAGCGCGCCAAGCTCAATCCGCGCATCGAACAATTCAACGCGCTGTTTCAGACGGCGCGCAATGGTGACGTGATCAAGCTCGACTACGTGCCGGGCGCGGGAACGACGATCACGATCAACCATGACAAGCGCGGTGTGGTGGACGGCGAGGATTTCATGCAGGCCTGGCTCAAGATCTGGTTGGGGGAGAAGCCCGCCGACGACGATCTCAAGCGCGGCATGCTGGGCGGTTCGTAATACCTCGATGCAGTTGCTGTCCGTCAACGTCGGCCGGCCGGAAGCTGTCGTCATTGATGGCGAGCGGGTACTCACAGCTATCCAGAAGCAACCGGTGGTGGGCCCGGTGCGCGTCACGCTTCTCAACCTCGACGGTGATCGGCAGGCCGACCTGCGCGTCCACGGCGGGCCGGACAAGGCGGTATACGCATATCCGGTGGAGCACTACGTATTCTGGGCACCAGCTCTTGGTAATCGGGATCTGCCGCACGGGTTCTTCGGCGAAAACCTAACCGTCACCGGAATGCTGGAAACCGAGGTGTGCATCGGCGACCGCTACCGTATCGGGACCGTACTGTTGGAGGTGAGTCAACCGCGTACTCCTTGCGCCAAGCTCGCGTGGCGCGCGGGCCAACAGGACTTCATTCAGCGCTTCAGCGCTGCGCGCCGCGTCGGCTTTTACCTGCGCGTCGTGGAGGAGGGCGAACTGCAGGCGGGCGCTGGCATTGAACAGGTGGCGCACGACGCCACGAGCCTGCCGATCGACACCGTCTATCGCTTGCGGCATGGGAAAACGACGGCCGGCGAGGAGGGGCTGCTCGAACGTGCCGCAGCGCTTGAGGCTTTGACAGCGAGCTGGCGCGACGCGATCAGGCGCCGTCTCGTGAAGCAGGCCAGCGGGTAGTTAGCCCTCCCGCCTTTTGCTTCCGGGCGCGTTCTCCCTTACCATCCGCGCCTCTCCAGGAAGTACCGCCACCATGAAAAAGCATCTCGTTCTATCCGCGATCGGTAAGGATCGCCCGGGCATCGTCAACGACCTGTCCAAGGCGATTCTCGACGCCGCCTGCAATATCGAAGACTCGCGCATGACGGTGCTGGGTGGCGAGTTCGCCATCATTCTGCTGGTATCCGGCAGCTGGAACGCGGTGGCCAAACTCGAGGCCCAGACCGCGGGGCTCGGCAAGAAGCTCGAATTGATCGTCACCGTCAAGCAGACCGAGCCGCGAATCACCAAGGCCAACGCCGTCACTTATGTGGTTGACGTGGTGTCCATGGACCACCCGGGCATCGTGCGCGACATCGCCGAGTTCCTGTCTGCTCGCTCGATCAACATCGAGGACATGAGCACCTGGACCTACTCGGCGGCGCACACCGGCACGCCGATGTTCTCGCTCAACATGACGATCAGCGTGCCGGCCGATCAACACATCGGCCGCCTGCGCGCTGAGTTTCTCGACTTCTGCGACGACCGCAACCTCGACGCCACCCTCGAGCCGGCACGGCACTAGTTTTTCGGTCGTCGCCCGGTTTTTAACCCGTTCCGCGGTTGCCTGCGTTCACAGTGCCAGGGAGGCAGTTCGCGGCGTAGTTGTTAGCGCGACCTGCTGTTCTCGGCCCCTTCCGAACGCAGGAGAATGTCATGAAGCTGAAATATCCCGCACGCCGCGCGGCGCTTGCCATTGCGGCCGCGCTCGCAACCTTGAATAGCGGTTTTGCCCAGGAGACCGAGCGGCGCAGTACGCTCGCCGACCAGGAATCGATCGCGGTCACGATCTACAACGAGAACCTGGCGTTGGTAAAAGACGTGCGCAAGCTCACGCTCGACGCTGGCCTTAACCGTCTGGCCTTACGTGAGGTCAGCGGCCAGATCCGCCCCGAAACGGCACAACTACGCAGCATCAGCGAGCCTGGTAGTTTGAGCATCTTGGAACAGAATTTCGACTTCGATCTGCTCACGCCGGCAAAGCTCCTGGAGAAATACGTCGGGCGCAGCGTGCGTATCGTCAAAACCCATCCGACCACCGGCGCGGAAAAGACTGAACAGGCGGAGGTGCTGTCCGCGAACAACGGCGTGGTGCTGAAGATCGGTGGCCGCATCGAAACCGGCGTGCCGGGCCGCATCGTGTTTGACAGCGTGCCGGCAAGCTTGCGCGATCGCCCGACGCTGGTGATGGACCTGCAGCACCGTGGTGCGGCATCGCAAAAGCTGGAGCTGAGTTACCTGACCGGCGGTTTGGCGTGGAAGGCGGATTACGTCGCCGAGCTCAACGCCACCGACACGCATCTCGACATCAACGGTTGGGTGACGCTCACCAATCGCAGCGGTACGAGCTATCCCAATGCGCTGCTGCAACTGGTGGCGGGCGACGTCAACCGGGTGCGCGAGGAGATTAGGCCCGCAAAAATGGCGCGCCTCGCGAGCGCGGCCGCTCCCGAGGCCAAGGCGGAGATGACGCAGGAGTCCTTGTTTGAGTATCACCTTTATACCTTGCCGCGCCCGACGACGATCGCCGACAACCAAACCAAGCAAGTGGCCTTGATGTCCGCCAGCTCGGTTCCGGTCACCAAGGAGTTGTTGCTGCATGGCACGGACTACTATTACCGTGCGAGCGTCGGCGACATCGGCAAGAAGATGAAGGTGGCGGTGTATGTGGATTTCAAGAACCGAGACGCTGACAAGCTTGGACTGCCTCTGCCGAAGGGCGTGGTCCGTGTCTATAAACGCGACAGCAGCGGGCGCGCGCAGTTCGTGGGCGAAGATCGCATCGACCATACGCCCAAGAACGAGACTGTGCGGCTTAAGCTCGGCGATGCATTCGACGTCACGGCCGACAAGCGCCAGACCGACTTTAAGCGTCGGCCCGCCGAGGAAATCGGCCGCCACAATTATGTCTATGACAGCGCCTATGAAATCACGCTACGCAACGCCAAGAAAGAGCCGGTGACCGTCACGGTGCGGGAACCGATACCTGGCGATTGGTCGATGCTGGAGGAGACGCAGCCACACAAGAAGGTGGCTGCCCACACTGTCGAGTGGCGAGTCGTTGTGCCGGCCGAAGGATCGGAGACGCTGCGCTATCGTGTGCGCGTTCGGTCCTGAAGAGGAGTTGGGAGCACAAAAAAACTGCGCCGGACGCGTGAGCGTCGGGCGCAGTCAGCGGAGGAATCCGATTTAGGCGGCGCGCGTCCGGTCGCGCGGGTGGGTAACCGGGGGTGCCGGCCGCAGCGGTTCCATGGCCGCGGTTGCCATGGCGGAGCGGGCGGAGTCAGGGGATTCACGCAGGACTCTGCCGAGCAGCAGAGCGACCACTGTACCTACCATGACCCATCCCAACAGAAGGTAGCCGACTAGAGCGAAACTCATATCGTTCTCCTTGGA
>CP070641.1:88948-101781 GCA_020354085.1 Pseudomonadota bacterium | reverse complement strand
CTACTGCCGGGCATCGACGACACCGAGACGACGGTGAGCCTGCAGCTGTCATTTCCGCTGTTCACCAGCGGCGCGCGCAGCGCGCAGAAACAAAAGGCCTACGAGGAACTGGGCGGGTTGCGATTGCAGCGTCAGGCCGTCGCGGAACGCGTCGAGCAGCGCGTGCGTGCCACGCTGTACGCCGCGCGCAGCGCGTACACGGCCATCCGCCTGTCGCATGCGGCGGCCGACGCCGCGCAGAGCAATCTCGACGTGGTGCGTGATGCCTACTCGCGTGGCACGTTGTCGATTCTTGATCTGCTGGATGCCCAGAGCGCCGCGCTCATCGCCCACTTGCGCGCCGCGACCGCGGTGTACGACTTCGTGCGCGATCTGATGGATGTCGAGCGCGCCGCGGCACGCTTTGATTTCTTTCTGACACCGGCGGATCAGGCGGACTGGTTCGCGCGCGTGGAGCGTTATTTCACCGAGCGCGGCGTGCCAGTACCACAACGCTGACAGGAGCGTCGAGCCATGATCGAAATCAACAAGAAGAGGTTGGTGATCGCAGGAGTCATGGCGCTGGCTACCGTGCTCGCCGTGTTCGCCTGGCAGTACCTGCAAGAGCCCGGGCTGCCGAAAGGCATCGCCTCCGGAAACGGGCGATTGGAAGCGACTGCGGTCAATATCACGACCAAATTCCCGGGACGGCTCGCCGCGGTCAATGTCAAGGAAGGTGAAGATGTGACGGCCGGCCAGGTGCTGGCGCAGATCGACGTGCGCGAGCTCGAAGCCGAACTGCATCAGGCGCAGGCCTTGGTCCAGCAGGCACAAAAACAACGCGCTGCCGCGGCCGCGGTAATCACGCAGCGCAAGAGCGAAGTCGCCTTGGCGGAGAAGAATCTAGCGCGCTCGCGCGAGCTGTACGAGAACCAGAACATCCCGATCGAGCAGTTGCAGCGCAGCGAAACCACGGTGCAGACCGCACAGGCGGCGCGCGCCGCGGCCGAGGCCGAGCTGGCGCTCGCCGAGGCGGCGATTGAGGCCGCCAAAGCACGGGTCGAATCGGTGCGCACGCGCGTAGACGACAGCGCCCTCAAGACGCCGCTCGCCGGTCGCGTGCTGTACCGCTTGGCCGAGCCGGGCGAGGTATTGCCGGCCGGCGGCAAGGTGTTCACGGTGCTGGATCTGACTGACGCTTACATGACCATCTTTCTGCCGACGCTTCAGGCGGGACGCTTGCGTATCAATGATGAAGCACGCATCGTGCTCGACGCCATCCCCGATTACGTCATTCCGGCTGCGGTGTCGTTCGTCTCGCCCGAGGCGCAATTCACGCCGAAGGAGGTCGAGACCCGCACCGAGCGCGAGAAGCTCATGTTCCGCGTCAAGGTGCGCATCGATCCGGCGCTGCTCGCCAAGCACCGTGCGATCATGAAGACCGGCGTGCCGGGCGTGGCCTACGTGCGGCTCGGCACCGATGTCGCGTGGCCCGAAAAGCTGCAGGTGCGGCTGCCGCCATGAGCGCGGCGGAGCCCGTCGCGCGCCTTGCCGGCGTCAGCCACCGTTACCGCAAGGTTAAGGCGCTCGATGACGTCTCGCTCGACATTCCTGCTGGTTGTCGCGTCGGGTTGATCGGCCCGGACGGTGTGGGCAAATCGAGCTTGCTCGCGCTGGTGAGCGGCGCGCGCCGCCTGCAGACCGGTACGGTCGAGGTGTTCGGTGGCAACATGCGCCGCGCCCGTTACCGCAATCAGATCTCGCCGCGCATCGCCTACATGCCGCAGGGCCTGGGGCGCAACCTCTACGCCACGCTGTCGGTGTTCGACAACGTCGACTACTTCGGTCGGCTGTTCGGTCAGGGGCGCGCCGAGCGTGCCGCGCGCATCGACGAGTTGTTGCACAGTACCGGGCTGACGCCATTTCGCGACCGGCCGGCGGCCAAGCTGTCCGGCGGCATGAAGCAGAAGCTCGGCCTGTGTTGCGCGCTGATTCACGATCCCGACTTGCTGATCCTCGACGAACCAACCACCGGCGTCGACCCGCTGTCGCGCCGCCAGTTCTGGGAATTGATCGACCGGCTGCGCGCGCGCCGCAAGAACATGAGCGTGATCGTTGCCACCGCCTACATGGAGGAGGCCGAGCGCTTCGACTGGCTGGTGGCGATGAACGTCGGCAAGGTATTGGCCACTGGCAGCCCGGCCGATCTCAAGGCGCGCACCGGCGCCGCCTACCTCGACGCCGCCTTTATCGCGCTACTGCCCGAGGCGCAGCGCGCCGGCCATCGCGCAGTCACGGTGCCGCCGCGTGAAATGGAAACCGGCGGCGCGCCGGCGATCGAGGCCGAGGGGCTCACCATGCGCTTCGGCGACTTCACCGCGGTCGATCGCGTGAGCTTCCGCATCGAGCGGGGCGAGATCTTCGGTTTTCTCGGCTCAAACGGCTGCGGCAAGACCACCACCATGAAGATGCTCACCGGCCTGTTGCCACCGAGCGCCGGCGACGCCAAGCTGTTCGGCCAGGCCGTCGATCCGCACGACCTCGCCACCCGCAAACGGGTCGGCTACATGACTCAGGCGTTTTCGTTGTACTCGGAGCTAACCGTGCGCCAGAACCTGGTGCTGCATGCGCGTCTGTTTCATCTGCCGCACGTCCAGGTCATGCCGCGCGTCGCCGAATTGATCGAGCGCTTCGATCTCGCTGCGCACGCCGATGCGTTGGCCGCCTCACTTCCGCTCGGCATCCGCCAGCGGCTGTCGCTGGCGGTCGCCATGGTGCACAAGCCGGAGATGCTGATCCTCGACGAACCGACCTCGGGGGTCGATCCGGTGGCGCGCGACGGTTTCTGGGAACTGCTGCTCGACATCTCGCGGCGACAAGGCGTGACGATTTTCATTTCCACGCACTTCATGAACGAGGCGGAGCGCTGCGACCGCATCTCGCTGATGCACGCCGGCAAGGTGCTGGCCAGCGACACGCCCGCGGCGCTCAAGCACTCGCGCGGCGCGGCCACCCTGGAAGAGACCTTCATCGCTTATCTGGAAGAGGCCGGCGGCAAGGAACCGGACGCAGCCGCGGCGGCCACGCCTACAAAGATGCCGACTGCCAAGCCGGCGCGCGGCGGATTCCGCTTGATGCGACTGCTTGGCGTGGCGCGCCGCGAAACCCTGGAACTGTGGCGCGATCCGATCCGGCTCACCTTCGCGCTGTTCGGCTCGGTGCTGCTTATGGTGCTGCTCAGCTACGGCATGACCTACGACGTCGACAAGCTGCGCTTCGCGGCGCTCGACCGCGACCAGACGCCGGAGAGCCGCGACTACGTGCAGAACATTGCGGGATCGCGTTACTTCCTCGCACGCCCGCCGCTCTACGATCAGGCCGGGCTTGACCGGCGCATGCGCAGCGCCGAACTGAGCCTCGCGATCGAAATCCCGCCCGGTTACGGCGCCGATCTGCGGCGCGGCCGCTCGCCCGAGATCGGTATGTGGATTGACGGCGCCATGCCGTTTCGCGCCGAGACCATCCGCGGCTATGTGCAGGGCCTGCACTACCAGTATCTGAACGATCTCGCCACCCGCCATGGGGTCACCTCGCCCACGGCCGCCGCCACCATTGAGGCGCGCTACCGTTACAACCAGGACTTCGAAAGCTTCAACGCCATGGTGCCGGGCATGATCGCCATCTTGCTGGTCTTTATCCCGGCGATGCTGACCGCACTCGGGGTGGTGCGTGAAAAAGAGTTGGGCTCGATCACCAATCTGTACGTCACGCCCATGACCCGGCTGGAATTCCTGCTCGGCAAACAGCTGCCGTATGTCGCCATGAGCATGATCGGCTTTCTTGGACTGCTGGCGCTGTCGGTGTCGCTGTTCGGCGTGCAGCTCAAGGGCAGCTTCGCGGCCATCACCGTCGGCGCGCTGCTGTACGTCACCGCGACCAGCGGCCTGGGTCTCCTGATGTCGACCTTCACCCGCTCGCAGGTGGCGGCGGTCTTCGGCACCGTCATCGCCACCATCACCCCGGCGTTCGCGTTCTCCGGGTTCACCTCCTCGGTGTCGGCGCTGGAGGGCGGGGCCGCGGTGTTCTCCAAGATTTACCCCACCACCCATTTCCTGGTCATCAGCCAAGGCACCTTCGGCAAGGCGCTCGGCTTCGCTGATCTCGCCGAGCAGTTCACGGCACTGGCGCTGTTCGTACCGGCCATGACCTTGCTGTGCACGGTGCTGCTGCGCAAGCAGGAGAAGTGACGTGCAGCGCCTCGCCAACATCTTGCAGCTGGGGGTCAAGGAGATGCGCAGCCTGTGGTTCGACAAGGTGCTGCTGTTCTTCTTGATTTGGTCATTCTCGCTTGGCCTCTACGAAGCCGCCAACAGCCAGTCGACCGAGCTGCGCAACGCCTCGGTGGCGGTGGTCGACGAGGACCGTTCACCGCTGTCGCAGCGGCTGCTCGGCGCGCTGCGTCCGCCGGAGTTCCTGCCACCCAAGCTGATCGGGTTCGCCGACGTCGATCCCGGCCTCGACGCCGGCCTTTACACCTTCACGCTGCACGTCCCGGTCAATTTCCAGCGCGACGTGCTGGCCGGCAAGCACCCGGCGATCCAGCTCAACATCGACGCCACGCGCATGAACGAGGCCTTCATCGGCGCCGGCTACATCCAGAACATTGTCACCGACGAAGTGACACGCTTCGTGCAAGGTTACCGCGGCGATCCGCCGCTGCCGATCCGGCTCGCCACCCGCATGCAGTACAACCCCAACCTCAATGGCGTGTGGTTCTGGGGCGCCATGGAACTGGTCAACCAGATCACCATGCTGTCGATCATCCTGGCCGGGGCGGCGCTGATCCGCGAGCGCGAGCACGGCACGCTCGAACATCTATTGGTGATGCCGCTCACGCCGTTTCAGATCATGGCCGCCAAGGTCTGGGCTAACGGCCTCGTGGTGCTGGCAGTGGCGACGGCCTCGCTCACGATCGTCGTACACGGCGCGCTCGCCATGCCGATCGCCGGCTCGGTGTCGCTGTTCCTGCTGGCCGCCGCGCTGCACCTGTTCTCGACTACCGCGCTCGGCATCCTGCTCGCCACCGTGGCGCGCTCCATGCCGCAGTTCGCGCTGCTCATGATCCTGGTAGTGGTACCGCTCACCATGCTGTCCGGCGCCAACGCTCCGACCGAGAGCATGCCGCTCGCGGTGCAGACCGTCATGCTGGCGACACCGACCACGCACTTCGTGAGCCTCGCCCAGGCGGTGCTGTTCCGCGGCGCCGGACTTGATGTCGTATGGCCGCAACTGCTGTCCAATTTGATCATCGGCGCGGCATTTTTCGCCGCGGCGCTGGCGCGATTCCGGCGCACGGTGGCGCTATCCTGAATGCGCCGCAGACATTTCGACCTTGCCAGGGCAACTCCAAATTCGCTCGGCGTACCGCGATGAAAACCCCGCAAACCCCGACTCTGCCACGTACCGACGCCGCCGCCGCGCGCGCCTTGTTGCCGGAAACGGACAGACGCTATCCTCAGGCTCGCGTGCCGAGGAAGCGAACCATGCCGGGTGGGCCGACGACTGTGGTGACCGTGAGGCCGCACTGCTCGAACTGCGCCTCGACCCACTGCGGTGCAAGCCGCAGCTTGCGATAGGCGCTTACGCGCATCTGCCAGGCGCCCTCGCGGAATTCGTGCAGCATGTCGTGAACGCGAACCGTCTCTGCACCGAACTCGAGAAAGCAGGTTAGCAATCTTTGTTCATCGCTGCGGACGGAGAAGAATCGGTCGGTGCCTTCGCGCGTGACAGAGTAATCCCGGAACGACACCAGGAATCGTCCGTCCGGAGCGAGCCGCTCCGCGACGGTCGTCACCAGTTTCCTCACTGAGGATCGATCGGGAAGATGGGCAAGCGTATCGCCCATGCACAGGACAAGATCGGGCCGGTCGTGAAGATGCCGCGCAAATCGGCGCAAGTCGTCCTGCGCCAAAACGATCCCGGCACCACTTGCGTGCGCGTCCAGCTCCTTCAGCAGCAGCGCTGAGGAGTCGATGGCGAGGATGCGGGCGCCGGTCTGCGCCAGTGGAATGGAATGCATGCCGAAGCCGGCGCCCAGGTCCACCGCATAGCGGATGCGGCCATCCAGCAGGCCCGCTTGCGCCAGCTCCTCCCGGCCGCGCGCGATGGCGGCTTCCGCGCCGCCCATCATCCACGCATATACCGGTGCGAGCAGATCCTCGTAATGCACTGACACGGATGAGGTGAGGCTTGCCGCCACCTGTTCGTGACTGGCCTCGGCCGGCCTCACGCGTTTACCGGTCATGCGGGTTCGCTTCCTTGGGGATCGGCGGAGAGAATGCGATTGACTGGCGCGTGAACCTGTCGCCATTGCAGATAAAGGTGTCAGTGCCGAACGGAAACACCAGGCTCTTCGACTCGGCGTGCCAGGTGATGAAGATCGTGTCGTCGCGCGCCAGCAGCGTGTCCACCACGATTCCTGGCGAGTCGCCGCGATCGATGACGCCGAACTCCGCCAGCAGGCCCTCGTAGACCGAGCGAATCTGCTCGCGGCCTTCGAACACGCCGTCGGGCGTGATGACCACCGAGTCCTCGCCGAAATCGTCCAGTACGGCATCGAGGTTACCCGCGAAGAATGCCGCCACGTGGCGATTGAAGATATTCAATGCGTGTTGTTCCCGCGTTGTAACGGCCTTCGCAATTGCGTTCATGTTGTCTCCTGTGAAGATCTGTCGATCGAACGAAGGCCGGAGAGACGGTTGTATGCTCCGGCCTCGCCCGACGTCGGGTAACTACTTCTTGGTGATCACAACCTCCAGGTACTCGCCCGGTACTACGAGTGAATCCGGGCCACCGACGTTCAGCCGCTCGAGCAGCGCCGTGAGGTCTTCAGTCAGGCGCGATTGGCGATCCGGAGTCAGTGCGGCGTAGGCCTTGTGCGTCGGGCCGTAGAGGTTGCGGAACACCTCGATCCAGTGCGCGGCGGACTGATAACGGAAGTTGTAGATGCTGCGCTTGCAGCGAATATCCGTCGCCTCCGGACCGAACAGCTCGACGATGCGTGGCTCGCTGCCCCATAACATCGGCGATTGCAGGCCGGCTGGCGGCGGAACATGTTTCGCGATGACGCGAAACAGATCGCCGATGAATCCCTCCGGCGTCCAGTTGGCCATGCCGATGCGGCCACCACTGCGCACCACGCGCCTCAATTCGCGTGCCGCTTTCGCCGGTTCAGGCGTGAACATCACGCCAAACGTGGACAGCGCCACGTCGAACGAGCCATTTTCGAACGGCAGGGCCTCCGCGTCTGCCACCTGGAACTGGATGTCGAGCCCGTTGGCCCTGGCCCGCTGCGTGCCCTTGTCGAGCAACTCCGGCACATAGTCGGTCGAAACTACGTGCGCGAAGCGGCGCGCCGCGGCGAGCGTGGCGTTGCCGTTGCCGGCGGCCACGTCCAGCACGCGCTCGCCGGCACGCAGGTCGACCGCCTCGGCCAGCAGTTCGCCGACAATTTGCAGGCGCGTGCCGATACTGCCGTAGTCGCCGCTCGCCCAGGTGGCCTGCTGGCGCTGCTTGATCGCGCTGAAATCGGGATTGGCCCCAGCGGGCGTTGCTCTTGGCGGGGTGGTCGACGTAACAGCGTTCAGTGCTTGTTCCATTTCTGTTCTCCTAACGTTGGTTTGTGGGATTGCCCGCGACTGGCGGGATGCTTGCCTTGCGGATCACATGCCGATCAGCCGCGCGTCGATTCCGCGGCGCTGGACAGTGCCGAGCACGCGCTGCGTGCTGGTCTGTTTCGGGTCGAAGTCCACGAGCACCAGGCGCGGCGTCCGCGCGCTCATGCGCGCACCGCTCACGCCCTGCAAACCTCCGAGCTCGCTGACCAGCGCGTCGGCGGCTTGGGGGTCGAGAACCCGCTTTACGTCCACAACTATGTTCACCTGATTGGTTGGCATGGCGCGTCTCCTTTTGACGATGTATTAGTAAGTGCCGCCATTTTCCCGAGAGGATGTCGTTGACACTTCACTCCCTGTCGGGCAAGTTTGATCCTGCGTCCGCGATTGATTGACAACTTGATCGCGCGTCCATGTTTCTTGCTCCACCGTCCACCACACGGGAGCGCCGATGAGCCGAGACACGCTTTCCGATCTGCTGCGCAGCGTGCGCGTGCGCGGGGCAGCTTTCTATTACGTGAGTTGCCGTAGTCCCTGGTCGGCGCAAGCGCCGCCGGCCAGCGAAATCGCGGAAGCGGTAATGCCCGGCTGCGAGCACGTGATGGAGTACCACATGATCGCCAAGGGCGACGGTTGGGCGGCGGTGGCGGGAGAGACGCCGCTGAAACTTGCCACCGGAGATATCGTGATATTTCCGCACGGTGACAGCCACGTATTGTCCAGCGCCCCGGGCGTGGAGCCGTTGCGCCAAACCGCCGAGTGGGTGTTTTCCACTCGCAACGAGCCCAAGCCGATGCCGATCGCCTATCACCACGGCGTGGTGGAGCCCGGCACGCCGTTGCCGGTCGAAGACGCCGACATGGTGGCGGTGTGCGGATTTCTCGGTTGCGACCTGAAGCCGTTCAATCCGCTGGTCGCCGCGTTGCCGCGAGTACTGCATCTCCCGGCGGCGCGCACCGGACCCTGGGCGGCCAGCGTTATCGAGCAGGCGGCAATCGAATCGAGCCATCCGCGACCCGGCGGCGACGCGGTGCTCGAGCGGCTTTCCGAAATGGTGTTTGTTGACGCGGCGCGCCGCTATTTGGAGGGCCTGCCGGAAGACGCCACCGGCTGGCTCGCGGGGCTGCGCGACCGCTTCGTCGGCAAGGCGTTGGAACTCATGCACGCGCAACCGGACAAGAATTGGACAGTGGATGACCTCGCGCACGACGTTGGCTTGTCGCGCTCCGCGCTCCATGATCGATTCGTGAAGTTCCTTGGGCACCCGCCAATGCAATATCTCGCCAACTGGCGCATCCAACTCGGCGCGCGGCTGTTGCGCGAATCGAACCGCACCGTGGCAACGATTGCGCTCGACGTCGGCTATGACTCGGAGGCCGCGTTCTCGCGCGCCTTCAAGCGCCTGGTCGGCATGCCGCCGGCGGCGTGGCGGAGGGCGCAAGCCAAGACGTAGGGAATGGCCGGAGCTCATCGCTGCGGCGCTGCCGGCGTTCACTATGAAACGAAGCGAACAGGCCGATTCGCTCCTGGATCAATGGATCGCTGTACTCCAGAAGGCCGTTAAGACCAACACGGAATCGGTGCGGCCGCAGGCCATGGCAATGTGCGAACCTCGGAGGACAATTACATGAAACCGATCCTGCTCTACCTGGCCTCCGCGATCGTCGCCGGTTGGGGAGTCGCGCATCTATTCGCAACTCGCGGTGTGGTGGCGGGTTTCGGTGAGCTCACCACCGACAACCGGCGGATCATCACCATGGAGTGGATCGTCGAAGGTGTCGCGCTGATCTCGACCGCCGCGTTTGTTACCGCCGCCACCGTCATTCAGCCGGACGCCGCGGTGTCCAATGCGGTTTACGCCATCGCCATCGCCACCCTGATTGTGCTCGCGGTGGTGTCTTTGTTTACCGGCTTTCGGATCGCTTTTCTTCCATTCCGACTGTGCCCGTTTGTCTTTGGTGCTTCAGCAATATTGATAGCGTTGGGAGCAAGGTAAGGGCGAGCAGGTCGTAGGTTCGGCCATTGGGCGCATAACAAAGGGAACTTCCCCAGCCGACTGTTTCGCGCCGCTCAAAAGCCTTTGGAACTCAATTTCCGTCGGTCAGTTGTTTGGCGCCGTGGCTTGCCGCCGCATCGATCAGCGGCAAGCTGGCGAAATCGCGCGGTTAACCTGGGGGCGGTACCTATATTGGCCTGCATCGTTTGATTGATCTATATCAAACGGCCCGACTTGGCATGCGCTAGGCTGTACGCGACGTTGTCTTAGCCGGGGATGGCGTTTGGAAGGGACGATACTGACATCCGCCCTATCCGGGTCGTATCCAGCCGCGTGGCGGCTTCGAGTTAAGAGGGGGCAACCATGAAAAAGCTAATCGTTGCGTTTATTGCGTTATTCGCGGCCGCGCAGTTGCAGGCCGCGGACAATGCCAACCTCGCCAAGGCCAAGGCCGAAGGCAAGGTGGCGTTTTACGCCAACATCACCGCTGTTGAGCCGATCATGAAGGCGTTCACCGGCGACACCGGCGTGAAGGCGGAGTACACGCGGATCTCCACCACCAAGTTCGTGGCCACGGCCATCACCGAGCACGAGGCCGGTAAGTTCATGGCCGACGTCATCCAAGGCCCGCAGCCGGTGTTGGACATCCTCAAGGAGAAGGGCATGCTGGCGACCTATCGCTCGCCGGCCGCCGCCGGCTACCCCGACTGGTCGAAGAAGGACGACAAGATCCAGCTCTTCGGCATCGAATACGTCGCCTACATCTACAACAAGGAGCGGGTGAAGCCGGCCGACGTGCCGAAGCGCTACGAGGACCTGGCCAATCCCAAGTGGAAGGACAAGATTGTCATGGCCAACCCGGCCAACCACGCCACGACCATCGCCTGGTTGATCGGACTTAAGGAGAACGTCTTCAAGTCCGAGGCCGAGTGGATGAAGTTTGTGAAGGGCCTCGCCGCCAACAAGCCGATGTTCGTCGCCTCCTTCGGGCCGACGCCCGCGCCGATCGAGTCCGGTGAGAAGTTGATCGGCATCTCCATGCCGAAGTACATCGTCACCAAGGCCCCGGCGCCGCTCGACTGGGCGCGTGTTCAAAATCAGCCGCTCATGGGCACGCCGCGTGCCATCGGTGTGAGCGCTACCGCCCCGCATCCGGCCGCGGCGCGGGCGTTCGTGGACTACTGGCTGTCGCAGAAGGCGGCGGGCATGCTGGCCAAGGACGTTGGTGAGTATGTGCTCGCGCCGGGGGTGTTTCCGCCCATCGAGGGCATGGACAAGGCCAAGGTCATCGCCATCCGGGAATTGTCGGACGACGAAACCAAGAAGTGGGGTAGCGAGTTCAAGAAGATCTTCGACGTGAAATAGTCGCGAAGTCGGCGGAGATCCGCGTGTGGTGCGCCCGGCTCGACGGGCTCACCACAGCGCTCAATTCGGCGCTCGCTCTGAGCCTGCCAAAGACCAAATAGAAGAAGAGTCGATCACGGACCGGCCCCATGGAGATCCGCATTCAAGGCGTCAGCAAACGCTACTTTTCCGCGGGCAAGACCATCACCGCCCTCGATAACGTCACGCTCACCATCCCGGCCAACCAGATCTTCACGCTGCTCGGACCGAGCGGCTGCGGCAAGACCACGTTGCTGCGCTGCATCGTCGGGTTGGAGGCGCCGGATACGGGCGAGATCATGATCGGCGATGAGCTGGTCTTCTCGAAGGACAAGAACATCTCGGTGCCCACGGAGAAGCGCGGTCTCGGCATGGTGTTTCAGACCTATGCGATCTGGCCGCACATGAACGTGTTCAACAACGTGGCCTACCCGCTGCAGATCCGCAACGTCGCCAAGGATGTCGTCCGCGAGCGCGTGGCGAAGACGCTCGCCTTCGTGCGCCTGGAGGGCATGGAGCAGCGCCCCGCGACCAAGTTGTCCGGTGGCCAGCAGCAGCGCGTGGCGCTCGCCCGCGCGCTCGTGGCCGAGCCCAAGGTGATCTTGTTCGATGAACCGCTGAGCAACCTCGACGCCAAACTGCGCGAGGAAACGCGCAAGGAACTGCGCGCCTTCCTCGCCAAGCTCAAGATCACCGCGGTCTATGTGACGCACGACCGCATTGAGGCGCTGGCGCTGTCCGACACCATCGCCATCATGCGCGACGGCAAGATCATCGAGGTTGGCGCGCCCAAGAGAATCTACTTCGATGCACAGCACCGCTTCGTGGCGGATTTCATCGGCCGCGCCAACCTCATCCAGGCCAGGGTGCGGGGCGAGGAGGGCGGCCACACGATCGTCGATTGCGGACTCGGGACCATCGCCTGCGAGCGGCGCGACATGCCGGTGGGCAGCGAGGTCACGCTCTGCCTGCGCCCGGAGTTTATCCGCCTCGCGCGCGGCGCAGCGCACGGCACCAACGTGGTCAGCGGCCGCGTCGAGTCGCTGGTCTTCGTCGGCGAGGCCTACGAGGCGGAGGTGCGCGTCGGCAACGAGCTGCTGCTCGCCAAGATCGACCCGGACGCGAACATCGAGGAGGGCGCCGCCGTGAGCTTTGCCCTCGACCCCGCCCACTGCCTGCTGCTCGCCATCTAGCGCGCTGCGGCCATGGACCAGAAGCGCTCGAAGCTCACGCTCTCGCTGGTCGCGATCGTCGGGGTGCTGACCATCGGGCCGGTGCTGATGCTCCTGCTTGGCAGCTTCTCGACGGGGCTCACCGCCTTCGGCGAGTTCACGCTGGAGAAATACATCAAGGGCTACAGCGACCCGGCGATTCTCGACGTCCTCGTCAACACCACGGTGTTCGTCCTGGGCTCCTCGCTCACGGCCACGGGCCTCGCCCTGTTCCTCGCCTACCTCAACACGCGCACCGACATTCCCTTCAAATTCCTGTTCCGCATCATCTCGATCCTGCCGATGATGATCCCGCACCTGCTGTTCGCGGTGAGCTGGGCGCTGCTGCTCAATCCGTCGAACGGCATGTTGAACCTGGCGCTCATGAACCTCTTTGGCCTGGAGGAGGCGCCATTCAACATCTACACGCTCGCCGGCATGATCCTGGTCGAGGGGCTGCTCGATCTGCCAGTGTCCTACCTCATTATTGCGCCGGCCATGGCGCAGTTCGACGTGGCGCTGGAGGAATCCTCGCGCGTGTTCGGCGCCAACCCCGTGCGCACGCTCGTGCGCGTGACGCTGCCGGTGCTG
>CP070641.1:75977-88848 GCA_020354085.1 Pseudomonadota bacterium | reverse complement strand
GGTTCGAGTCCTGCCGGGCCCACCAGTTTCTTCCAGTCTACGGGGTCGCGTTGCCGTGGTTTTCGCGTACCAGCACGCCGACTGCGAACGCGGAGCTATGGCTGCCCCGTTACTTCTCGGTGACTCATCCCCTGGGAGCGCTGGATGCACGGAAAACCGCCAGCAAGCGCTCTGAAACCGGCGTTTGGCTGCAAGGCCATGTTTTTCTTTTCTCCTCGCCGAAGCGAGGCATTTGAATGGGTAGACATGTGCGCCAGAGGCAGGCAGAATTTTTGTGCGTCTGTTTCAATCGCTAAACAAGGGGTGGGATAAACAACGGATGGACGCAACGCACGGTCGGGTGGCGGCTGGAGGCGGAATCCGACCTGGTGGGGTTCGTCGTCCGTAAGTTTCAAGACATCATGGTACCAACCGACGACAACGGTCCGCGGCGCGGTTCTTGGTTGGCGCGCGTGCGAGCATGGCTTGAAAGCGACAAGCTGCTCCCCGACGCACGGTCGCAATCACGCCCGACCCCTACGGCGCCCGAGCCCACCATGCCGCCGCGGGACTGGGCGATTACGCGCATGCGCCGCCGCATCGAGTACGAAAACACCATCCTCAACCATACTCACGCCGATGCCTCGCTGTTGCTGTTGCTCGAAGAGCTGGAGGAGTGGCGCAAGCGCCGGACCGGCGCCGGCGCAAAAAAGGAACTGCGCTTTGCGGCGCAAGACCTGCACACACAGGATTCCGCATCAGGCGACGCAATCATAACGGTCAACGACTTCAGGTTTAAGGGCGAGCAGTTTCGCGTTGAGGTGGAAACCGAGCGTGCCACCGCAGGTGCCGAGCCGACGCGTGGCAAACTGCGCCTGTTTCAAGGCGACAAGCTGACGGTAGCAGCGCGCCTACGCCGCGATGATACGGCCGCGATTCACTGGACCGGTCTTGAGATCGAATCGCTCGAACCCGGAAGCTGGGTGTCGCATGTTAGTGATATGGACGAGCAGATTCGCTACGCTCGTGAGACACCGCTGCTGCAAACTGAGTTGCAGCGCCTGGTGGACGGAGCTGACGATCCGTCGAGGTCTCGCTAGTCCGTCACATACGGCGGGCCCGTCGACGACCGCGGCGGTATGAGCGATATACGTGCCTTATGGTTGCAGCTCGCGGAGCTCTCGATAGCGGGGCCCCAGCCGACACTGCTTTATTGCGCCGACCCCATGTGTTCCTGGTGTTGGGGTTTCTCGCCGGTGCTCGAAGCGGTTGCCCGCGACTACGGCTCACGACTGCAAATCGAAGTGTTGGTTGGCGGGTTGCGTGCCGGCCACACCCGGCCCACGGACGCACGCTTTCGCGAAGAAATATTTGGCCACTGGCGGGCCGTCGCGGCCACGACTGGTCAATCTTTTAACTACGAAGGCGCGCTGCCGGATGGCTTCGTTTACGACACCGAGCCCGCCTGCCGTGCGGTCGTCACCGTGCGCGAGATCGCGCCGACGGTGACGCTTGCGTTCTTGCACCGACTGCATCACGCCTTCTACATGGACCAGAGGGATGTCACCGCCGCCAGCATGCTTGCGAGTTTGGCCGCTTCCGTGAACGTCGATTCAGTAGAATTTTCTCAGCGTTTCGCGAGTCGCGCCACGCAAGAACGAACGGAGCGGCATTTCGCTTTGGTCCGTGAGCTTGGCGTGCGCGGCTTTCCCACGGTGCTCGTGGCCGACGGCGAGCGGATCAGCGCACTATGTACCGGCTACCAGTCGTACGCAAACCTCGCGCAATCGTTGGAATGGTGGCTGGCCGGCGCGTAATCGCGCGTGGGCGCGCCTACTTCTCGGCGGCGGGACGTGCCGGATGGCGGGCTGGGGCATCGGCATAGTAGCGATACCAGAGCCAGCCGATTTCCTCGTGCAAGGCTCGACTGCTCATCGTGAGGCCGTGCGCCAGCGGAAAGTAGCCGAGCAGACTGCGTTCCGCTGGGCGCAGCCGCGCGAAACCCATCGGGGCTTCGGTCACAATGAAGCCCATGTTTTGAAACGCCCAACTGGCACGTCGCATATGCCAAGCGTGGGTGACCAAGAAAATGCGACGCACACCGGCCTCGTCGAGCAAGGCCTTGGTGTATTGGGCGTTCTCAAGCGTGTTGCGCGAACGATCTTCGATCCAACGTGGTTTGACCTGATAGTCTCGCTCCAGCGTTTGCTGCATGAGACTGGCCTCGGGAGGCTGCTCGCCCTGCACCGATCCCCCGCTGACCAGGATGGGCAGGCGGGTGGTGCGATGCAGATGCGCACCATAGCGCAGGCGTTCCAGGGTCAGGGGGCTGACCGTGTCAACGCCGCCGTACTCGGGCGCCTCGCTGTATCGACCGCCGGCCAACACCACGATTGCGCCGGCCTTGGCGCGCGCTTCGTCCGCCGAGAGCGTCGGGAGCGGTCGATAGTCCGCCTCGAGCGCGCGCAGCAACTGCTGGCCAGTACGCGGCAGGCTCAACACCAGCAGTGAGCACAGGCTGACCGCGACGATGATGTTGCCGGTCCACAGCCAGCGTATCTGAATGAGATAGCCAATGAGGGCCACCAACAGAATCAGCCCGGGCGGCGTGACCAGGACGTCGACGATCTTGACGAAGGCTTCCATGATCGCAGTGGAGACGGCGGCGGAGAGAGCTCAAGCGTCCGACAATTCTTGCGCTGCCTGCTGCTCGGCATGATAGGAAGAGCGCACCAAAGGTCCGCTTGCCACGTTGCGAAAGCCCATCCGTTGGCCGAGCGCCGCGAAGGTCGCGAACTCCTCCGGCGCGACGAATCGTTCCACCGCAAGGTGATGGCGAGTCGGCTGGAGGTACTGACCGATCGTGAGCAAATCGACGTCATTCGCGCGCAGGTCGCGCATCACTGCCTCGACCTCATCGTTCGTCTCACCGAGCCCGACCATGAGACCCGATTTGGTTGGGACGTTGGGATGGCGCACCTTGAACTCTTTCAGCAAGGTGAGCGAATGCGCGTAGTCTGCGCCAGGGCGCGCCGCGCGATACAGACGCGGCACGGTCTCGAGATTGTGGTTGAAGACATCTGGCGGTTCCTGCGACAGCGTAGCGAGTGCAGTCTCCAGGCGGCCGCGGAAATCCGGCACCAGCACTTCGACATGGGTGACGGGACTCGCCGCACGCACCGCGCGGACGCACTCGACGAAATGGCCGGCGCCGCCGTCGCGCAGGTCGTCGCGGTCGACGGAGGTGATGACGACGAAGCGCAGGCCCATCGCCCCGATGGCGCGTGCCAGATTCTGCGGTTCATTCGGATCGAGTGGATCGGGTCGGCCGTGCGCCACGTCACAAAACGGGCAGCGGCGCGTGCACAAGCGCCCCATGATCATGAAGGTCGCCGTGCCGTGCCGGAAGCACTCGCCTAAGTTGGGACACGAAGCCTCTTCGCACACGGTGTTCAAACGATGCGCGCGCAGCAATTGCTTCAAGCGTCCAACCTCCGGGTGGGTCGGTGCCTGCGCGCGAATCCACGACGGTTTGCGCAGCGGCGCACGCGGCGCGATCTTTACCGGGATGCGCGCGGTCTTCGCTGCGCCCTTACCGTCACGGACCGCTTGTGAATCGTCAGCCATGGACTTTCGTTGGTCGCGTCTGGGTATCGCCAGAGCCGGATTTGGAGGCGGCATTATATCCGAGCAGTTTCTTTAACTCGTCGACCAAGGCGTCGCCGACCGACCATACGTCAGGCGCAACCGCCCACTCGCCTAGCTGCGTCACAGCAAGACCCGGATAACCGCAGGGATCGATGACCCGAAACGGGTCGAGGTCCATGTCGACGTTAAACGCGACACCGTGGTAGGTCGTACCATTGCGCACGCGCAAGCCCAATGCAGCAATCTTCGCCGCGCCCACATAGACGCCGGGCGCCCCGGGCCGGCGTTCAGCCGTCACGCCATAATGGGCCAACAGATTCAGCACCGCCTGCTCGATTGTCCGCACCAGCGCCTTTATGCCGAGGCGTCGCCGCGCGAGATCAATCATGAGATAGACCACGACCTGGCCGGGCCCATGATAGGTGATATCGCCGCCACGGTCGGTGTTCACCACAGGAATGCCGGCGATCGGCGTGAAGGAGCGGCTACTGAGCTTTAGCCCCACCGTATAGACTGGTTCGTGCTCGACGATCCAGAGTTCATCGACAGTGTCCTGGGTTCGTTCGGTCGCAAAGGCCTGCATCGCCTGCATGGCGGGCGCGTACGCGCATCGCCCGAGTCTGCGCACGACGACGTCAGCCGAGACGCTACTCGACGCGTCCGGCGCAGAAGTCTTGTTTGTATTCACGGTAGAGCGCGAGCAGCCGTCCGTGCAATTTGCCGGGACGGCCTTCGCCGACCGGTTTACGATTTAAGCGTGTGATCGGCATGATCTCTTTGGTGGAGCTGGTCATCCAGATCTCCTCGGCGCGTTCCAGCTCCGGTTCGCGGATCGTGTCCTCGGCGCAGGAGATACCATGTGCGCGTGCCAACTCCAACACCAGGTCGCGCGTGATGCCGGCCAGTATCCCCGGGCCCTTGGGCGGCGTGACCAGGTGACCACCGCGCACCATGAAGATATTGCTCGCCGCACCTTCCGTCACGCAGCCGTCGCGCACCAGGATCGCCTCGGCAGCGTTGGCGTCGATGGCCTCCTGGCGCAGCAAGGCGTTGGCCAACAAGGCGATGGATTTTATATCGCAGCGGTGCCAACGGTTGTCGGGAATAGTAATAGCGGAAACCCCTTGTGCGAGTTGCTCGTTGCTCGGATAGGTGAGCGGCTGGGCGTAGGCAAACACCGTCGGTTTGGTGTCGGGCGGGAACGCATGGTCACGCGGCGCCACGCCACGCGTGACCTGTAGATATACGCTCTGATCATTGGCCGATTCGGCGGCGATCAGGCGCGTCAGCATGTCGCCCCACTCACGTTCACTCAGCGGGTTGCTTAAACGAATCGCCGCCAAACTGATCTGCAGGCGGGCGAGATGATGCGGCAGGCGAAACAGGCGCTTGCCGAACACCGGGATCACCTCGTAGACCCCGTCGCCGAACACGAACCCGCGATCGAAGACGGAGATCGCCGCTTCCTGCGGCGGCAGGAACTGTCCGTTAAGGTAAATCTGCTTCATGGAAAACATGTTCGCCATTGGCTGTGACTCCAGTCAAAAGATCGGGAACTCAGCGTAGCCACAGCTGCACGCGATCAAGGGCGCGCTGAAAAATATTGCCGCGCGCAAGATCCGCCAAGGCCACCAGCGGTCGTTCGGCGAGGGTCCTGCCCTCAAAGTCTAGCGCAACCCGGCCGAGCGCTTGGCCGGCCTCGATGGGCGCAAAAACATCCTGATTCATGGTCCAGTGCGTGCGGAGGCGATCGAAGCTGCCCTGCGGCAGCGTGACGTAAAGATCGTTCGCGACGCCGAGCGCCAGGTGGTCCTCGGTGCCGAGCCAAACGCGTAATCGTGTCGCCGGGGCCTCGCCTTGCAGGATGCGGCGTGTCTCATAATTAGCGAAGCCGTAAGCGAGCAAGCGTTCGGCACCTTGCACCCGTGCATCCTCAGTGCCCGCCCCCATGACGGTCGCGATCAATCGCATGCCCGTGCGGCGCGCGGAGGCGATCAAACAGTAGCCTGCCGCCTCGGTGCGACCGGTCTTGACCCCGTCGACAGTGTCATCGCGCCGCAGCAACAGGTTGCGGTTGTAGTGACGCGCGCTTCCATAGTCGAACTCGCGCAGGCCGAAATACTTCTCATATTGATCGGGAAAGTCACGAATCAGGCGGCTCGCCAAGCGCGTCATGTCGCGCGCGCTCGAGCGCTGTGTCGCATGATCGAGACCGGTGGCGTTGGCGAACTTCGTGACCGTGAGCCCCAATTTGGCGGCCTTGGCGTTCATGGCCGCGACAAAGCTTGCCTCGTCGCCTGCCAGCTGTTCGGCGATCGCCACGGCGGCGTCATTGGCCGAACGCACCACCATGGCTTTCAGTAGCGCGTCCAGATTAATCTGATCGCCAGCCGCAAGTCCGAGGCGCGAGCCGTTGGTGCGGGCGGCGCGGGCGCTGACCTTGATGGGTTGTTCAATGTCGAGATCGCCGGTGGTAAGTTTTTCAAACACCAGATAGGCGCTCATGAGCTTGGTGAGACTGGCCGGCGCGAGCGCCACATCGGCCGCGTGCTCCACCAGCACCATTCCGCTGTCGTGATCAACCAGCACCCAGGCTTGTCCACTCACTTGCGGCAGGGTTGGCGGGGCTGCCAGCACACCGCACGACCACGCTGCAGCGATGGCAAGCATTATCACGCGTGCGCCGCGTTGTGCCCGGTGGCGCATGAGATCGCCGCCCCTCACTCCACGACGATGATGGCGTTGGCCACGCCGAGCTGCGCGATGCGTTCGGTCAACCGGTCGCCGTCCACGACGCTGTGAAACGGTCCGATGCGGACGCGATAGACGGCTTTGGATTCCGCATCGCTGCCGGCGCTGCCCACGGTTTGAATCGCCACCGGCTGATCGAGCGCGGCTGCCTCCAGCCGCGCGCGCAGGCTGTCGGCATTCTCAAAGCGTGTGAAGGCGCCGACCTGCAGGAACAAGCGCGGCGCGGGTGGCGCTGGCGCATTGACGCTCGCCTCGGCCGTGCCAATGCCCGGCAGGAGGAGCGGCGCGCGCGCAACGGTAGTGTCGTCGGCGAATACCGTGTCAATCTCGACGATGCCGGTGCCCTTGGCGGCGATGCCGAGCTTGATGGCCGCCGCGTAGGACAGATCGATCAGGCGGTTGTGCAGAAACGGCCCGCGATCATTGACCCGCACCACCACGCTGCGCCCGTTTTCGAGATTGCGCACCCGCACGTAGCTCGGCAGCGGCAGGGTCTTGTGCGCGGCGGTCATGGCGTGCATGTCGTAGGGTTCGCCACTCGAGGTCAGGCGACCATGGAATTTCTTTCCGTACCACGACGCGACCCCACGCTCGTGGTAGCCGCGCGCGCTGCTCAGCGGCTGATAGTTGCGACCGTTGACGGCATAGGGCTTGTTGCCGCGCGAGCTCAGCGGTTCGTCGCGCGGCACGGCGTCGGGTATACGGGCCACATCGACGGCCTGCGACGAGGGCCCATCGTCTTGGTAATAGCCGCCCGGCCGGGTATGGCTGGCGCAGGAGCTGAGCAACAACGACGGGCACAGTAGCGCGAAATAACGATGCATCAGGGTCTCTCGTAGGCGTCGCGCAATAGCTCGCTCAGTTCGTAGACGGCCATCGCGTAGCGCTTGCTGCGATTATAGCGGGTGATGACGTAGAAGTTGTTGTAGCCGATGCGGTACAAAGGTCCATCGGCACCTTCGAGCGAGATCAGAGCGGCCGACAGACTGTCATCGCGCTCGCCCTCGGCGAACACGCCGTAGCTGACCAGCTGTTGCAGGGTGAGCGCGGGTTTGATGCCGAGCTGTTCGACCCAGAAGTGGCGCGTGCCTTCGATACGCGCCGCATCGCTCACCGGCACGCGCGGCCGCCAGCCGTGCCGCGCCAGGAAGTTCGCCACGCTGCCGATGGCGTCGGCGGGATTGTCGATCAGGTCGCGCCGGCCGTCGCCGTCGAAATCAATCGCATAGCGCCGGTAGCTCGAGGGGATGAATTGCGGAATACCGATCGCGCCGGCATAGGAGCCCTTGAGCTTGAGCGGCGGCTCGGCCAGTTCGGCGACCAGTAGCAGGTACTCCTCCAGCTCGCGGCGGAAGAATGCCGCGCGCGGCGGGTAGCGCAGCATCAGCGTGGTCAGCGCGTCAATCACGCGATAGCGCCCGCGATTCTTGCCGTAAAACGTTTCGACCCCGATCAAGGACACGATAATGGCGGGCGGCACGCCGAACTGCGCCTCGGCACGTTCCAAGGTGTTGGCATGTTTTCGCCAGAAGCGTAGGCCCTGCGCGACATGCTGGGGATTGACGAAGCGCTCCTTGTACTCGTACCAGGGGCGCGCCTCGGCCGGGCGTTCGATCGCTTCGATGATGTCGGTCTTGATCTGCGCGCGCTCGAACAGCCTGACTAATCGGTCGCGAGAAAATCCATGGCGGTCGCTCATCTCAACGATGAAGTTGTCGATCTCCGGGTAGTCGCTGATCACGACTGCCGCGGCCGGCGCGGCGACGACAAGACACATCCCAAATACGAGCCAACGCGCCAACAAGTTACATCTCCGCAATCTTGCGATGCGTGTGGATGCTCATGAGCACGCCGAAGGAAGCCATGAGCGTCAGCACGGCGGTACCGCCGTAACTGAAGATCGGCAGCGGAATTCCGACCACGGGCATGATGCCCGTGACCATGCCCATGTTGACAAAGAAGTTGATGAAGAACGTCAGGGCGAGACTGCCGGCGAGCAGACGCGTGAAAGTGTCTTGCGCCATGTAGGCGATCAGCAGGGTGCGCGCGGCAATTACCAGGTACACACCGAGCAGCAACAGGCTGCCAATCAGGCCAAATTCCTCGGCGAATACGGCGAAGATGAAATCGGTGTGCGACTCCGGCAGGAATTCGAGGTGCGCTTGCGTGGAGTTGAGCCAACCCTTGCCGTAGAAGCCGCCCGAGCCGACCGCGATCATCGATTGAATCGTGTGATAGCCGCTGCCCAACGGATCAGCCTGCGGGTCGATCAAGGTGAGCACCCGCTTGCGCTGGTAGTCGTGCAGGAACTGCCAGGCGAACGGTATTGCCGCGGCGACAGCGACGGCGAGCGCGGCCAATACGCGCCAGTACATGCCGGCCAGGAACAGCACGAAGAATCCGCCGGCGGCCACCAGCACCGCCGTGCCGAGGTCAGGTTGGCGCGCGATGATCACCACTGGCACCAAGACCACAAGCGCCGCGAGCGCGAGTCGCCACCATGTCGGCGGCAGGTTGGCGCGTGACAGATACCAGGCCGCCATCATGGGCACGGCGAGCTTCATGATTTCCGAAGGCTGGAAGCGTATGAACCCGAGGCTCAACCAACGCTGCGCACCTTTGCCGACGACACCTTTGAATGCGACCGCCAAGAGCAGGGCGATGCCGACGGCGAAGATATAGGGTGCCCAGCGCTCCAAGGTTTGGGGTGGAATCTGCGCCGCGATCAACAGCACGATGAAGCCGAGCACGATACGCAGGAAATGCGCCCCGGTGGCGTTGAGGTTCTTCCCGGTTGCGCTATAGATCACCATCAGGCTCAAGCCCGCAAGCACAAGCAACGCATAGAACAGCGTCTTGTCGAGATGCAGGCGCTTTAGACCGGTGGCGGCGGGGACGCTCATTCTTCGTGCTCGCTGCGTAGGGCGGGTTTCGCGGGCGGTTGCACGCGCCCAAGTATCGCGTAGTCCATGACCTTACGCGCAATCGGCGCCGCCACGGAGCCACCGTGTCCACCATTTTCTACAACGACCGCGACAGCGACCCGCGGGTCCTCGGCTGGCGCGAAGGCGATGAACAAGGCGTGATCGCGCAAGTGTTCCGGCGTGGCCTCGGCCACATAGGCCGCCCCTTGCGCAATGCTCTTGACCTGCGAGGTGCCGGTCTTGCCGGCGATCTTGTAGGGCGCGTCCCAGCCGATGCGATAGGCCGTGCCCTTGTTGTCGTGCACCACGCCAACCATATGACGAACGATCTCATTGAGGTGGGCGCGCACGCGCAGTTCGATCGCCCCCGCCGTCCGCGTCGGTGCCTCGATACGCTGTACCCCTTTGGCGTCTTGCTGCGCAAGCAGCAAATGCGGCCGCACGCGTACGCCGCTATTGGCGAGTGTGGCCACGGCCGAGGCGAGCTGCAACGGTGTGGCGAGCAGCATGCCCTGACCAATGCCGGTCACCACCGTCTCGCCCGGGTACCACTTCTGTCCACGTGCCGCCTTCCACTTGGGCGAGGGCAGCAGCCCTTCGGACTCGTTGGGCAGGTCGACACCGGTGCGCGCGCCGAAGCCAAACGGCGCAAGGAAATCGCGCAAAGCCTCGGGGCCGACCGCGGTCGCGAGTCGATAGAAATACACATCGCAGGACTGCACGACCGCTTCATGGAGTCCGATCACACCGTGGCCGCCCTTGCGCCAGTCGCGGAACACGTGGCTGCTGCCCGGCAACGAATAATGACCAGGGCAGTTCAGCGGCTTGCTGGTGTCGAAGCGGTCGTCCTCCAATCCCAGCAAACCGAAGAATACCTTGATGGTCGAGCCCGGTGCGTATTGGCCGTTGAGCGCGCGATTAATCAAGGGTTTATTCGGATTGTCGAGCAGTGCCTTGTAAGCGTCGGTTTCGATGCCGTTGACGAAGGGGTTGGGGTCGTAAGTCGGTGTACTGGTGAACGCCAACACGGTGCCGGTCACGGGTTCGAGCGCTACCACGGCACCGCGCCGACCGACCAGCGCCTCTTCCGCTATGGCTTGTAGCCGCGCGTCGATACCTAGGTAGAGGTTCTGCCCGGCGACCGGTGCGATGCGTTCCAGCGTGCGCAGGGCACGGCCGCGCGCCGTGGTCTCGACCTTTTCGAAGCCCACCTGACCCAACAGCAGATGCTCATAGGCTGCCTCGGCGCCAAGCTTGCCGATATGGCGCGTGCCGCGATAGGCGGTCTTGTCGATGCGTTCCAAGTCCTGATCGCTGATCCGCGCGACGTAGCCGACGGCATGCACGCCCAGGCCCCCGAGCGGATAGTGGCGCTGTAGCCGGGCCTGTAACTCAACTCCGTTCAGGTGCGGTCGGCGCACCGCAATGCGCGCGGCTTCCTCATCGCTCAAGTGCGTGCGCAGGGTAAGGGCCTCGAAGCGTGGCCGTTCGCGCAACTGCTTGCGAAAACTTTTTTCGTCACCCTCGGTGATGCGCACCAGTCCCTTCAGCTCGGCGAGCAAGGACTTCATGTTGTCGACCTGCTCGGGGATGATTTCGAGCGTGTGCACCGGATAGTTTTGCGCGAGCACCACACCGTGACGATCCACGATTAATCCGCGCACCGGAGGGATCGGCAGCGGGCGCACGCGGTTGGCCTGTGACAGCGTGGAGTAGTGGCGATAGCTCAGGATTTGTAAGTAGGTCAGGCGCGCGACCAGCAGCAGGCTTAAGATTGCCATGATGATGGCCGCGGCCGACAGGCGCGAATTGAAAACCCGCGTCTCGCGGAAGTAGTCCTTCAGCGGAATATTGAGCATCTGACTATGCGATTTGGTGGCGGCGGCGCAGGTCGCGCAGCACCACGAACAACCATGGCCACACGAGCATGCCGACGATGCTCGGTGTCCAGTACACCCAGGTCTCGGGCGCGCGCCCGACGAAACCACGTATCCACAACACCAACAATTGGTTGAGCAACAGCAACACCAACACGGCGACCGCCTGCTGCCAACGCGGGAACATGCGCAGCTTCAAGTGCAGCTTGAGCGTGAGGAATGCGATGAGCGCCTTGGCCAAGGCGTTGCTGCCTAGCACCGCGCCCTGCAACACGTCGAGCACGAAACCGAGCACCCAACCGGTACCGACGCCGACGCGCTGCGGTGCCGCCATGACCCAGTAGATCAACACCATGCCCACCCAGTCGGGGCGAAAGGCTTCTGCCCAGGCGGGTCCGGGCATGATGGTCAGGAGCAGTGCCACGACGAAGGTCATGGCGAGTGCGATGCGGGCACGCGCGGTCGACGACAGGTTCATGGCGGCGTTGCGGACGGCGGGTTGCTTGCGGGCGCTGCTGGCGCGCTCTGGGTTGGTTTCGGTGCCGGCGCGACAGATTGTTTGGCTGCCCCCGGTTTGGCGGTGGGCGCGGTCGCGGCCTTGGGTGCGCCCGGTGGCGCGGCTGGCGTCGGTGTCGCCACCGGTGAGGGCGGACGAATCAGCATCACTTGTTTGCCATAGTCGAGCTGCGCGCTCGGGGCCGCGGCGATCTCAAGGAACGACTCGTTCGGGTTGTTGGTGATCTTGCCGACGCGCGCCACCGGGTAATCGGGCGGAAAGGTGCCGCCCATGCCGGAGCTGACCAGGAGATCGCCTTCGCGTATGTCGGCATTCGCGGTGAGATACAGAACCTTGAGCGTGTCGGGATCGCCGGTGCCGAACACGATAGCGCGCAGCCCGTTGCGGTTGACCAATACTGGGATGGCATGGGCGACGTCGGTGATCAGGGTCGCGCGACTGGTGTAGGGTCCGAGCTGGGTTATCTGACCAATGATGCCATGGGCGTCGATGACCGGTTGGCCGAGGCGTACGCCGTGCTGCTCGCCTCGCGCGAGAACGATTTGACGCGTAAATGGCTCCGGCGCCACTTCCAGCACCTCGGCCGCGAGCACGGCGTCGGCGACGCGCTGCGCCGAGCCGATCATGCCGCGCAGGCGGTTGTTCTCCTGCTCGAGCGCCTCAAACTGCTGCAGGCGTACCTGCATCTGCGCGTTTTGATCGCGCAGGCGTTCAATGGACTCCTTGAGCGCGCGCTCGCCGGTGAAGAACTCGGCGATACCGTTGACGATGCGCGCCGGCGCGGCGGCCACGTAGTGCACGGGAATGGCCAGGACACTCAGCGCAGCGCGAATCTTTTCGAGCTGTTGACCGCGATGGTCCATGACCATGAGCGCGATCGACAAGCCGACGAAAAATACGAAGCGGGTGGTCTGCGACGGCGCGCGTAGCGACCAACCGAAGACGGTGATCATGTCCTATTCGTAGACGAACACGTCGCCCAGTGTCTCGGCCTCCATGAGCGCGCGTCCGCACCCGCGCACCACGCAGGTGAGCGGATCCTCGGTGATGACGATCGGCAACCCGGTTTGTTCCGACAACATGCGGTCGATGTCGCGCAGCAGCGCGCCGCCGCCCGAGACCACCATGCCCTTCTCGGCGACGTCCGCCCCCAACTCAGGTGGGGTTTGCTCGAG
>CP070641.1:62699-75877 GCA_020354085.1 Pseudomonadota bacterium | reverse complement strand
GCGGGCGCGGCCGGCCGCTTCGAGCATCCCTGCGCTCGCGCGGCATTGGTACTTCCCTGTACGGCAGCGCGCAGGAACCGGACGACTGCAGGGACGCAGGAGGTAGAGCAACGCGGGGAGCAGTTGCCGAGTGTACACGGCGGTACATGAGGAATCCGAGCACCGCCCAAGCCAGCATCACAGGCGCGCAGTAGATTTCGGGACAAGTTCTGATGGATAGAATGAAACGCAACGTCGTGCTGCTCGCGGGCTGCCAGGCGTTGATGATGAGCGCCAACTCGTTGTTGCTCGCCACCTCGGCGTTGGTCGGCAGTCGCCTTGCCGTTGACGCCACACTGGCCACCTTACCCTTGGCGATGCAGTTCCTCGCCACGATGCTGACCACGTTTCCGGCGTCGTTCCTGATGGCGCGCATCGGCCGGCGCGGTGGATTCATGGTCGGCAGCCTATTGGGACTTGCCGGCGCGGGCCTGGCCGCCTATGCCATCGTCGCTCACAGCTTCGCGTTGTTCGTGGGTGCCGCGGTACTGTTCGGCGCGCACAACGGCTTCGGCACTTTCTATCGGTTCGCCGCAAGCGATACCGCCACGCCGGACTATCGTCCGACCGCCATCTCCTATGTCATGGCGGGCGGCGTGGTGGCGGCGTTCGTTGGGCCCAATCTCGCCAATTGGACGAGCGATTGGTTGGGCAGCGCGCAATTCGCCGGCAGTTTTCTGGCGTTGCTCGGCATCTATGTGGTGTCGCTCATCGCCGTGCTGTTCATCGATATTCCGCGCGCGGTCCGGCACGAGGCGGCGGCTAGCGCGCGGCCGCTCGGCACCATCGCCCGCCAAAGCGTGTTCGTTGTCGCGGCGCTGGCGGCGGCGCTCGGTTACGGCGTCATGAATCTGGTCATGGTCGCCTCGCCGCTTGCCATGCACAACCACGCGCATCCGTTCTCCGACACCGCTTTTGTCATTCAATGGCACGTGTTCGCGATGTTTGCGCCGTCGTTCTTCACCGGCCATCTGATCAAGCGCTTCGGCGTACTCAACATGCTCATCGCCGGCGCGGTGCTCAACGCTGCCTGCGTCGTGGTCAATCTCTCCGGAACGAGCGTCCTGCACTTTTGGTCGGCGCTGTTCCTGCTCGGTGTCGGCTGGAACTTTCTGTTCGTGGGCGGCACGACACTCTTAACAGAGGCCTATCGCGAGGAAGAGAAGGCCAAGACCCAGGCGCTCAATGACTTCCTCATGTATACCTCGATCACGCTTACCAGCTTCACCGCCGGCGCCTTGCAGCACCGCTACGGTTGGGAAGTCGTGAACCTGGGTGTCGTGCCACTGATCGTGCTGGTGCTCGGCGCCGTCATTTGGTTATTGCTGCGGCGGCGTGCCTTGTCTTTCCGCGAGGCGTGATGCGCCGGCTGGTTCCGCTCCTACTTGTGCTCACGCTCGGCGGGTGTGCGGCGCAGTTCGCCTACAACCAACTCGACCGTGCTCTTCCGTGGTTGCTCGACGATTATCTGGATCTCACCGGCCCGCAGTACGATCTGTTACAGACGCGCATGAGCGCCCAGATCTGTTGGCATCGCACCACGCAGCTGCCGGTCTATGCCGATTGGTTGCGACGCGCCGAAGCGGGCTTACGCGACGGCATGACGGCCGAAGATTTGGATCGCTTCGAGGGAGAACTCTGGGTTTACTGGAAGACCATGATGGGCCGCGTCGCACCCGATTTGGCGCAAGTGATGGCGGGCCTGAGTGACAAGCAAATCGCTGAGTTGGCGGAACGGCTGGAACTCAAGAACCTGGAGTTCGCGGCCGAACGGGTCAAGCCCACGGCCACCGAGCAACGCAGCCGCATGGCGCGCGACCTGCGGCGTCATTTCGAACGTTGGGTCGGCAGCCTGACGGATGGACAAAAACAGGCGGTGCAGGATTGGAGCGAGGAGGTAGAGCTGACCTCTACGCTGCGCCTGGCCGCGCGGCGCGCGTGGCAAGCGCAATTGCTCGCCGCGCTGCGCGAGCGCCAAGACCGTGCGCGCTTGGCGTCGGCGCTATCTGAACTGCTGGTCAATCCGGCGTCCTCACGCACGGCCGACTACCAGCGCCGTTTGGATAACAACACCGCACTTACCAAGTCGTTGATCTTGTCTTTGCTACCGACGCTCAGCGCGCGGCAGAAAGCCTATTTCACCAAGCGTGTTTTGGGACTGGCGGAGGATTTCGACGAGCTCGCGGCCGACGACAACGTTCCGGCCGAATGCGCGCTGGCGGTGTCGCGCTAGGGGATATGGTGGCCGGGGGCAGAATTGAACTGCCGACACGCGGATTTTCAGTCCGCTGCTCTACCAACTGAGCTACCCGGCCAAGGGACGCGGATTATAAGGAAGGGTCTGGGCTTTGTAAAAAAACGCGCCCGCCAGAAGCGCTTGGCCCGGGTTTTGTCCCGGGCCGGCGGTTACTTCTTGCGCTGCGGGGGAACGAAGTCGGGCGGCGGCTCGGAGCCGGAGCCGAAAAAGAACTTCTCCATTTCGCCTTCGATGAACTTGCGCGCCTTGGGATCGAGTGGATTCAATCGATACTCGTTCATCAACATGGTCTGGTGACCCATCCAGGCCTGCCAACCTTCCTTCGAGATGTTTTCAAAGATGCGCTTGCCAAGCTCGCCCGGGTAGGGCGGAAAATCCAAGCCTTCTGCCTCACGGCCGAGCTTGATGCACTTCACGGTACGGGCCATCTAACTTTCCTCAGTTCGCAGTTGCTGTAGCAGTCGTCTCACCGGCGCGGGCAAACCGCGCGTGCCGAAGGCGCTGAGCTTAACCCATGCCGCCGCGTTCGTCTCCCTCGCCTCGCCGGGTGCCCCCAACAGCCGCGCGGGAATGGGCGTGATGTCGAGATGAAAGTGACTGAAGCTGTGGCGAAACGTCGGCCACGGCGTCGCCGGCGCGATGTCGACGCCCAAGTGCTTGCGCGTGTACGCGCGAACGTCGGTTTGCTTGCATTCCGGCAGGCTCCACAGTCCGCCCCAAAGGCCAGCCGGCGGACGCTGCAATAGCAGGACACGCGCCTTGCGGTCGCGAACCATCAGCATGTTGATGCGCTTGATCGGTAACGCGCTGCGTTGCGCGCGGCGTGGGTAGCGATCAGGCGTGCCGCGTGCGAAGGCGCGACAGCTGCGTTGCACCGGACAACGCGCGCAATCCGGCTGCGTGCGCCGGCACACGGTGGCGCCCAAGTCCATGATGGCCTGCGTGTAGTCTGCTACTCGCGTGCGCGGCGTGTGCCCTTCCGCAAGTGCCCAAAGTGTGGTTTCGATGTCGCGACCGTTAAGCGGTCGGTCGATCGCATAGTAGCGCGCGAGCACGCGCTTCACATTGCCGTCAAGGATGGCGTGGCGTTGGTCGAAGGCGAGCGCCAAGATCGCGCCTGCGGTCGAGCGCCCGACGCCGGGCAATGCCTGTACCGCGTCCAAGGTGCGCGGGAACTGCCCGCCGTGCTCCGCGACGATCGTACGCGCGGCGGCATGCAAGTTGCGCGCACGGGCGTAATAACCGAGTCCGGTCCAAAGCTGCATGACTTGGTCCGGTGTGGCGCGCGCCAAGTGTTTGACCGTGGGAAAGCGCTGCATGAATCGCAGGAAGTAGGGGATAACGGTGGCGACTTGCGTTTGTTGCAGCATGATCTCCGACACCCAGATGGCATAGGGATCGCGCGAGCGTTTCCAGGGCAGATGCTTGCGCCCGTTACGGTCGTACCAGCGCAGCAGTCTTCGCGCAAAGGCGATATCAGTCGCGAACCGCGAGTCGCTCGAGGTTGATGACGACTTCCTCGAGCGCCGCACGCAATTGCAACTTGATGAGCCACGGACCGATGAGTGGCGGGACGAAGAAGTTGGGCTCAAATTCGGCCTCGTAGGTGAGACGCGTGCCACGCCCGTGCGGATGGACGCGCCAGATTTCGTGGGCATAACTGAAGTCGCTTTCGGCTGGATCGGCGAGGCGCAGGATAGCACTGCTATCGGTCCTTTGAACCGTCATGACCCGTCGCATGGTTTGGCAGAAAAACAGCACACATGCACGCAACACGATTCGCACGCGCGGCCCGCTGCCCCAATCGGCCGCAAGGGTTTCGCTCTCAACAATCAAGTCCGACAGCTGGTAGAGGCGGTCGTAATCGGTGAGGTGGTGCTGCACAACGGCCGGATCGGCATCGAGAACGACTGAAAAGCTCATGCCGATGCGGCCGTTCGTGTCCGTGACGTCGGTCTGTTCGAAGCTGGCCGCCTCAGCGCAATCTGCCAGTGCGAGTACCAACAGCCCCGCCACGAGTCCGCGTAGGGCGACGCCGAGGCGCACTCAGCGTCTCTTGAGCCGGTCGAGAAGCTTGTCCTTCAATTCTTCCTTCTTCTTGTCGACCGCCCCTTCGACTTCCTTCTTTACGACCGCGCTGACGTCTGGGGTATAACGCAGTGACGTAAACGGCCCTTCGATCTTGAGCGGCACGGCACCGAGTGTCAGGACGTACATCAACGATTCCTTCACCAGGTCGGCGCTGCCCTTGCCCGTGATGCGCGCGAGGCCCGGGGCATCGATCAGCAGATCGTCGTTTTGCAGCACGCCGCCGCGGACGCGCGCGGTGCCGCCCAGGTGCGTGAAGCGCGTCTCATCGCCCGCTTTCGGCGCAATGTCGCCGAGCGCTTCGAGCTTGCGTTGCTTGCGCGCGGTCTCGATCGTGTCGTTGAAGCGCTTGAGATCGATGCCCTGAATCGTGCCGTTTTGCACGCTGAACTGCGCGTTGCCGCCGAGCGAGGACTTGATGGCGGGTACCGTGGTTCCCTCGGCGGTGAGTTTGGTGTTGATATTGGCCGCACCAGTGAATTTGTCGATACCCACCATGTCCTTGAGCAGCGGGGCAAGCTGGACGCCAGCAAGTTTTTCGTCGAAGGCTAGCCGCGGCGTGGCGCCGCGTACGTCGATGGTGTCGGTGCCTTGGTAGCTGCCGCTGTAGAGTTTCGCCTGGTTGGGACCAATTTGCACCAGGCCGCCTTGCGCCGTGACGTTGACCACCGCGTCGGTCAATTGCGCCCCGTAGGCCTTGAGCTTTCCGACACGAAACTTGGCTTGCGCATCGAGCGCGCGCAGCGTTTCGACGGGAATGATTGCTGCGGCGGCACCCGGCGGCGCCGGCGTCGGCTTTTCGCCGCCAGCGGCGGCGGTCGCAGGCAAGTAGCGATCGACGTCGATTTGGTCTAGCGCAAGGTCCGCGCGGTAGGCGGGCTTGGCGAAATTACGAATAACGAGCGATCCGGTAAGGCGGCTGTCATCGAGGGTGACGGCGAGGTCTTTGAGCGCCGCGTCCTGGGTCGAGGCGGCGAATTGCGTCGCCAATCCCACGCGCATCAGCGCGCCCTTGCCGGCGGGTTCGTAGGCGATGCCGAGTTTGCGCAGCAGCGCGCGCGCGTCGAACGCCGCCACCTCAATCTTGCCGGTGAAGCTGGGCGCGTCCATGAGTTTGCTCCCCTTGATGCTACCGGTGAGCTTGAGATCGGCGAGCGCCAGCGCCAGGTTCGACACGTCGAGCGTCTGCTGCGCCGGATCGAACGCGACACGTGTCTTGAAGTCGAGCCGGGTCCGCACTGGCGGTTTGCCCGACTCCACATCGAACCCCAAGGCGAGATCGACCGGTGTCTTTGGGGCGAGCGCGCTCGTTTTGAGATCGAGATTGCGCACAGCGTAGCGCGCGCCGCTTGCCTGATCGTGCCACGTGACATTCGCCTTGCGTATCTCGATGCCGTTGACCGCGAGCGCCGGCAATACGGTAGGCGCCGCGGGTTTTTCTTGTGGTGCTGGTTTGTCCTCGGTCTTACCCGCGGCGAGTAAGTCGTCCCAATTGGTGACGCCCTTGGCATTGCGTGCCAGCGCCAGATCGAAGCCCAATAGGATCACTGTGTCGACCGCGACTTCGCCGCGCAGCAGCGGCAGCAGCTTCACCTTGATGCCGAGGGTGTCGAGCTTGGCAAAGGTCGGCGGCGTGAAGCCGGGCGCGTTGCTCAGGCTCACGGTATTGGCCTCGACCCCGAGCCAGGGAAAGAACGACAGGCCGATCTTGCCGTCTATCTTGAGTTCGCGACCGGTCTTGTCCTTGACCGTTTGGGTGATGACGCCCTTGTACTGATTGGGGTCGAAGGTGAGGGTCAGGATAACCGCGGCCGCGATGAACAGCAGAATCAACGCGCCCAGTGCGATCGCAACGATCTTCAATATTTTCTTCATGATGTTTACCCGTGCCTGTTACGACAGGCCGCCACGGGCCCAACGGCGAACTGCGAAACGGAAGGCAGTGCGCTCGAGTTCGCCGCCGGCCAATCATCGATACGAAACAGCTGGCGCTATTTCTTCTTCACCCACTGACCCGATGGCAGGCGCACGTGCTGGCCTGCCGGCGTGAGGTCGATGGCCTTCTTGCCGGCCAGCGCCTCGACCTTGTCGAGGGTGGTGTTGTTGCGCTTGGCGATCGCCTGGTATTCGTTGCGGCGCTTGGCGTTGATGTCCGTCACCAATGCCTTGACCTCACTCGAGGCGCCGGGCGAAACCACTCCCAAGTAGCCGTCCGCCTGCTCTCCCACCAAGCCTTGCGACTTCGCCTGGTCGAGCGAGAGGGCGAGCGCCGGTGTTGCCCAGCCGCCGGCCAGGAAGGCCGCGAGAACGATGGCGGCAACACCGCGCGCATTCTTAAGGAAGCAAAAACTCGTCATATCGCTTACTCCTTCCGCTAGAACAGTCCGCTGTCTTTCGAGAACACGTCTTCGAGTTCTTTCTCGACCTTGACGCGGATCTCGTGTTCGATCTTGACGTTCAGGTTGATGGTGATCGGTTTGTCGGGAACCGCTACCTGTACGGTCGGCGTGCAAGCCGTCACCCACGCGCCGAGCGTGGCCGTTAAGACAAACGTCGGGTGGAAAGGTTTGATCATGGTCGGGGTCGCCTGGCCGCTCGAATGCGGTCAGCATACCACCGCAAGCGGGCCTCGGCCCAGCGTTTCGGCAGCGCAACAACTGCGCGCGGTTGCGCGTTCAGCGCTTGGTCTTCTCGCGTTCGAGCACGCGGCGGCCGACCTCTTCACTGATGTCATCGGCCAAGCGCAGGCTGCGCAGCAGCATCGGTATGTTGTCGCTCACGTTGACCTTGAGATTAACGGGCTGCCCCGCGTTCCAATCCGGATTCATGCCGGCCATTGCCACCGCGAGGTCAAGATCGCCGCTTGGACTGTAGTTCACGTCGACTTCAAGTTTTTCATAGTGGTAGTTGCTGAGCGCCTTGAGCAGCAATTCGATACTGGGGTTTGATTGGGCCAGCGCCTGTGCTGCGTCGTTGGGTTGGTAGCGCAAGGTGCCGCCCGGCGCGCGGGCGTGCACCGACCCATGGGTGATCGTGATGCCACTGGCGCCGAGCGAAACCGGCAGGCGCCCGTCGAGTGCGCCGCTCGCTTCGACCCCCTGTTGCCGTTCGAGCGCGACGAGCCGCCCCAGATCGACGGCCTCCAACTCGATGGTGAAGTGATTCTTGTCGCGCGCGACGTCATAGGTAAAAGGCGGCACCCACCAGCGACCACCCAAGAAATTCATGCGGATGTTATCGACCGTTACCGCGGGCGGCGGTAACAATAATCCGGTGCCAATCCGCGCGTTCATTGACAGTTTCTCGATCGGACCGAGCGCTTCGAATTGCGGCTGCACCGTAGGCGTCTTGACCCACAGTGCCGTCTGCCGGATTCGCCACTGCTGCGGGGCCGCAAGGTAGTGGACACCTAAGCCGGCGGGCAGAATAAGTGTCGTGCTCGGTACGACGACGTCCGGCGTACGCAACTGCTCGAGCACGATCTCGGCCTTGGGCGAGATCGTCATCGCAAGCGTCTCGGCCGTATAGGCAACCTCGCCCGATAAACCCTGCGGGGCACGCAGCACGAGCGGCTTGGCGGCGCGCGGGTACTGGCGGCGGGCGGCGCGATCAGTGAGCGCAAGCCAACCCGGCTGAACGAATGCGGCGACGCGCAGGCTGTCGCTAACACGATAGCGCCATCTTTCGCCTGCGCCGGCGAGCTTCATGTCGAGGCGCAGCTCGCCGTCCTCAACCGCCTCGCCGAGGCTGAATCCCGAAAGCTCAACGCCGAGACTTGCTTGTAGCATCTCGCCCTTTGATTCCGTGCCTTGCATCGCCGGCCCAAGCGCGTCCCAACGCACTGTGACTCGCCCATCGATCTTGGCGAGCCACGCGGGTAGATCCACCCACAGTTTCGCCATCGATACCAGGGGCGCGAGATGTGCCTCGGCCGTGCCGGCGAGCGCAACGCGCTCTGTCACCTTGGCATCACGCTGGACACCAAACCGTGCAACGACTTCTTTTTTCGCCGCGGGCGAGAACACGGCCGTCTCAATCGCGCCCGCCGCGTTCAAACTCAATTCGAGATCTATTCGTCGGTCTTGCCCATCGGCAATCGTCCAGCGTGATTGCCACATCGCGTCGGTGCGCTGTGCTGCGCCACGTACGCGTGCGTTGATGGGATCCCGGTTGGCGCCGCGCCATTCAATGTCGAGGCCATCGATGGTGAGCGCCTGCAGTGGCAGTGCGGCATGCCACGCGGCGGGATCCGGCAACACGACTGTCGCCGCAGATGCCGAGGCACTCGATGGCGCCGGTTTTGCATGCAATGACGCCTGCGCGACACGAACCGTGCGTAGACGGCCCTTGCGCACCTCGCCGAGCGAGTAGGTAAGGGCCACGTCGCGCGCCTGCAGACGAAAATCGAAACCGGCTCGCTCGCCGGCGAGTTCGACCGCGTGCAGCGTGACCCCGCGCGGACCGGGGAAGCCGATGTCGAGGCGCGAAACGGCGATGCCCTCCTGTGCCAGTCGGGTTGTGACGGCGCGCGCAAGCAGCGTCGGTACTAGCGCATAGGCAACAACGCCGAGCGCAAGTAGTATGGCGAGGGCAGTGACTAGTAGACGGTGGCGTGCCAAGGATTGAAGTTCCTGTGCCGGTCCAGTGGATCGCGTATGCCCGCAAGTCTACCGAGCTGCACGCACGGCTGCTCGTTTCGCACCTCGCCGCGCAGCGGCTCGTTCGATCACCGTGACCAGGGGAATGGCGAGGAAGTGGAGCGGGTGATGGGAATCGAACCCACGTCTAAAGCTTGGGAAGCTCTCGTTCTACCATTGAACTACACCCGCGGTAGAATGCGGGAATGATTCTATCCCGTTTCCCTGCGGTGTACAGAGCGGCGTAGGCGAGCGTTTGTCGCACGCGGTTGCGAGTAATGGAGACGAGCATTGTTCTGAATGGCGAGGCGCGGCGTTTTCCCGCTCCGGTGACGATTGCGCAGTTGCTACAGGCACTCGGTTTAAGCGGCCAGCGCGTGGCGGTGGAAGTCAACCGTGACATCGTGCCGCGCAGCCAACACGCCACGCATGTGTTGCGTGACGATGACCGTGTGGAGGTGGTGCGCGCCATCGGCGGTGGCTAGAACCGATCTCAAAATCTACTGCGCGCCCGTGACGCGGGCTTGGGCGGTGCTCGGAATCCTCATGTACCGCCCAAGTACACTCCGGTTCCTGCGCTCCGGCCGCGCCCGCCTGACGGTCGCTCGTCACGATTTCGAGATAGGTTCCATGTAATCGGGACCGCACCGCGCGCCAACGTTGTCTTTTTCAAAATAGGGGGATCCGCTGATGGCTGAGCTTGTCAATTTCGATCGACGCCAGTTTATGCGATACGCCGCCGCTGGCCTTTCGGTCGTTTACGTTCCGGCGGCGCGGTCAGGTAGCGAGACCTTGGTATTGGGGACCGCCACTGCGGGCGGTGGATTTGAGGTCTACGGGAAGGCCTTAGCCGACGTACTCAACGCGGCCAATGGCGGGATTCGCATCGAGCCTCGCGCCACCAAGGGCACGAAGGAGAACCTTCCATTGCTGGAGGCCGGCAAGCTTGACCTCGGACTGGTCGAGGGCACCGCTGCCCATGAGGCACACGCGGGCATGGATGGGCCGGCGGCCAAGTCACGCATCGTTTGGGCCATGTACCCCAACCCGGGCATGTTCGTGGTGCGTGCCGACAGTCCGTATCGCACAATCGAGGATCTCAAGGGCAAGCGTGTGGCCTTCGGCGCGCGCGCCTCGGGCCTGGTGGTGCTTGCGCGCTACGTTCTCGACGGTATCGGCCTCGACCCCCAGCGCGATTTCGAGGCAGTTTATCTCGACAAGGCCGCTGAGGGCGCGAAGTTAGTGCTGGCAGGCGAGGTGGCCGCGCTATGGGGCGGCGGTATGGCCTGGCCGGGGTTCAGGCAGGTGGCGGATGCGCCGGCGGGCGCGCGTTTCATTGTGCCAAATGCCGAACAGCTCGCCCGCATTCAATCGCGCCATGCCTTTCTAAAGGAATCGACGGTTCCGGCCGGTTCTTATCGCGGCCAGGATAGCGACCTTCAGTCGGTTGGGTCGTGGGCGCTCGTGTTGGCGCGCCCGACCTTGTCGGAGCAAACCGCCTATCAGCTGAGCAAGGCGCTGCACGCAAACGAGCAGGCATTCGCCGCGCGCCTCGCCCAGGCGCGCTATAGCACCGCGGCCAACACTATTGCGGCCGCGCCGCGCGCGGACCTCATTCACCCCGGCACACAGCGGTTGTTGCGCGAGCTCGGGCTGCAGCGTTAGACGTACGAGTGAGACTTGGGCTGCGGTCGGCAGCGCCGTAGAATGAAGGGTGTCTAACCCGCCCGCCTGTGCCAACGCCCGGAGCAGAGATACCCATGTCGGTCTTGTCGAACCCCGTCTCCCGTACCGCGCCTATTGACGATCCGTTGATGATCGGTGGTCGGGCCTATCGCTCGCGCCTGTTGGTCGGCACCGGCAAGTACAAGGATCTGGACGAGACCAAACGCGCGGTCGAGGCGAGCGGCGCGGAGATTATTACCGTCGCCATTCGACGCACCAACATTGGTCAGAACCCGAACGAGCCGAATCTGCTCGAGGTCCTGCCGCTGTCCAAGTACACCTACCTACCCAATACTGCCGGCTGTTACAACGTCGAAGACGCGGTGCGCACTTGTCGCCTGGCACGCGAGCTGCTCGATGGCCACGACCTGGTGAAGCTCGAGGTGCTGGGCGACGAGACGACGTTGTACCCCGATATTCCCCGGACGCTCGAGGCCGCGGCCATTCTTATTAAGGATGGCTTCAAGGTGATGGTGTACACCAATGACGATCCGATCGTCGCCAAGCGCTTCGAGGAGATGGGCTGTGTGGCGGTCATGCCGCTCGCCGCGCCGATTGGCTCCGGGCTCGGTATCCGCAATCCGTACAACATCCGCTTCATTGTCGAAGGCGCCAAGGTGCCGATCCTGGTCGATGCGGGCGTGGGTACCGCTTCTGACGCGGCCATCGCCATGGAGCTCGGTTGCGACGGCGTGTTGATGAATACCGCGATTGCCCAGGCGCGGGACCCGGTGCTGATGGCGAGCGCCATGCGTAAAGCCATCGAAGCCGGACGCGAGGCGTATCGCGCCGGCCGCATGCCGCGCAAGCAGTACGGTTCGGCGTCCTCGCCGTTGGCAGGCACCATCGGCTGATGCGGCGCCAACGCGCGGGCAGTCGCGAGGCAGTGGCGTGAACCTGTTTCGCGTCATGGTCGACCGCTGGTTGGAGCCGGTGGCGCGGTTTTTTACCGGTACGACGGTCGGTCGCGCGATCGTATTCGTCAGCCTACCCTTGGTACTGCTCGTCATCGCGTTTTGGGAAACCAAACACGAGCCGCCGATCTTCGACGCCATGGAGCTCTACAACGAGGAGGCCTGGGGTCGCGTGCCGGTCAAGGCGATCATCGGGACGGCGCGCGAATTGAACGTACCGTGGATGGTAGTCGGTAGCACGCCGAACGAGGGCACTTGGCGTTTGGCAGCGGCCGATCGCACCCGCATCATCCCCATGTTTGTCCCGCACCGCTCGCGCGATGAGCGAACCATATGGTACTCCGAACCGGAGGTCTTGCAGCTCATGGAGACCGAGATCGGGCGCGGCGTGTATCGCGGCATTGGCGAGTTCTGGCTGTCGGACGGCCAGATCAACACGCCGAACGTAAAGCGCATGGTCGAGCTCGCCGCCAAACACAACCTAGTACTGCACGCCCGTTCTGACCCAGCCGCATTGGAGCAGTTGTTTGCGCTCAATCCCAAGGTCCGCATCATGTGGGCGCACGCCGGCATATTCGCGAAACCGGACAAGATCGGCGAGATGCTCGATCGCTTTCCGCTGTTGTGGGCGGAGCTTTCCCATCGCGCCGACGTCGCCCCGCATGGAAAGCTGAACGCCGAGTGGCGCGCGTTGCTGATGCGGCATCCCAATCGATTTCTGATCGGTAGCGGGACCTACACGAGCCAGTATTGGTACCAATTCCGCTACGCCCACGGTAACCACCGCGATTGGCTGAAGGAGTTGCCGCCGGAGGTGGCCGAGCGCATCGCCTACCGAAACGGGCTGGAACTCTTCGCTTTGAAGTGATCGCCGCCATGGCGCAGCGTCACGAATCCCGCGCGCCGGCCGGCGCTCGACCGATACGCAGCTTCGTTCGCCGCGAGGGTCGCATGACCGAAGCGCAGCGCCGCGCGCTCGATCAGCTGTGGCCGCGCTACGGGGTGCCACCGGGCGAAACATTCCTGGATTTCGCTGCCCTGTTTGGTCGTCGCGCGCCGGTAACGCTGGAGATCGGTTTCGGCAACGGTGCTGCGCTTGCCACCATGGCGGCTACTTATCCCGAGAAGGATTACCTTGGCATTGAGGTACATCGCCCTGGCGTCGGCGGTCTCTTGCAGCGTCTCGACAAGGAGCGGCTCACGAACGTCCGCGTGTTGATCGCGGACGCCAAGGAGGTCTTGGCCGCGCGTGTTCCAGACGCGACACTCTCCGCCGTGCATGTCTTCTTCCCAGACCCCTGGCCCAAATTGCGGCACCACAAGCGTCGGCTGGTGCAGGCGGATTTTGTGGCGCTCGTGCGCCGCAAGCTCATCGACGGTGGGGTTTTCCATATCGCGACCGACTGGCAGCACTATGCCGAGCAGATGCTGGCCGTGCTCGACGCCGCGACTGGGCTTGAGAATGTGGCCGGCGCGAAGAAATATGCGCCACGCGGCGAGCGACCACTGACCAAGTTC
>CP070641.1:48679-62599 GCA_020354085.1 Pseudomonadota bacterium | reverse complement strand
GTGGTGGACTTGAAACAGCTCGGTGAGCGCACCATCACCGTCGACTGCGACGTCATTCAAGCGGATGGTGGCACGCGCACAGCGGCCATCACCGGTGGCTGCGTCGCCCTCACCGACGCGATTACTCACGCGCGCAAGAAAAGACTCCTAACCACTGACCCGCTGCGCCATCTGGTTGCCTCGGTATCGGCTGGAATTTACCAGGGCACGCCGATCCTCGATCTCGACTACGCCGAAGATTCCAACGCACAAACCGACATGAATTTCGTCATGAACGAGACCGGCGGGTTCATTGAAGTACAAGGCACCGCCGAGCGCGATGCCTTCAGCCACGAAGAAATGCAAGCGATGACAGCGCTCGCCACGCGCGGCATTCGCGAGTTGATCGCCGCGCAACGCGCGGCACTGGAAAACCAGACGTGACGAAGAGAATCGTTCTGGCCAGCAATAATCCCGGCAAGGTACGCGAGATCAACCAGATCCTCGCCGGGCTTAAGCTCACCGTCGTGCCGCAATCGGATTTCGGCGTGGTCGAGGCCGAGGAAACCGGCCTCACCTTCGTGGAAAACGCGCTCCTCAAGGCGCGCAACGCGGCGCGCCATACCGGCTTGGCCACGATCGCCGACGATTCGGGGATCGAAGTCGATGCCCTGCACGGCGCGCCCGGCATTTATTCCGCGCGCTACGCGGGTGCCGGCGCCGGGGACAAAGCAAACCTGGAAAAGCTGCTCGGCGATCTTAAGGGCGTGACGGAAGGCGAGCGCACGGCGCGCTTCGTGTGCCTCATGGTGTATTTGCGCCACGAGTTCGATCCGACCCCGATTATCTGCCAGGGAATCTGGGAAGGTCGCGTGCTCGATGCGCCGCGCGGCATCGGTGGCTTTGGCTACGACCCGGTGTTTTACGTGCCGAGCCACAACTGCTCGAGCGCTGAACTCCCACCCGAGCTGAAGAACGATCTCTCGCATCGGGGTCAAGCCTTGCGCGCGCTGGTCATCGCCCTCAAGACAGGGCACCTGTAGTAGTCTCCGTGAAGTCATTGCATCGGCGAGCGCCGATGGTAGTGGTACCTATGTCGGATCCGTTTGTCCTTCCTCCGCTGTCGCTGTACGTACATATTCCCTGGTGCGTGCGCAAATGTCCGTACTGCGACTTCAACTCGCACGCGCTGCGTGGCGAGTTGCCGCAGATGGAATACGTCGCGGCCCTGTTGCGCGACTTGGAGCAGGACCTGCCGCGCGTCTATGGCCGTAGCGTGCGCACCGTGTTCCTCGGAGGCGGCACGCCCAGCCTGTTCGAACCCGAGCACATCGACGCGCTCTTGTCCGGTATCCGAGCGCGGATCGCGCTCGCCGCGCAGGCCGAGATCACGCTTGAGGCCAACCCGGGCACCGTCGAGCTCGCGCGCTTTCGCGGCTATCGCGATGCCGGTATTACCCGCCTGTCGATTGGCATCCAGAGCTTCGATCGCGACAAGCTGCAGGCGCTCGGCCGAATACATGGGCGCGACGAGGCGCTCGCGGCGGCGCAGGCGGCGCGCGCGGCCGGGTTCGACAACTTCAACCTCGATCTAATGTATGGCCTGCCGGGACAAACGGTGGATGACTCTCTCGCCGATCTCGCACTGGCGTTCGAAAGCGGCGCGCCACACTTGTCGCTGTACCAACTCACGCTTGAACCCAACACCCTATTTCACCGCGAGCCTCCGCGCCTGCCGGATGAGGACATGATCGCGGCCATGTACGCGGCACTCCTCGCGCGTACCCAGCAAGCCGGCTATCAAAACTACGAGGTGTCGGCCTACGCCAAACCGGGCGCCGCTTGCTCGCACAACTTGAACTACTGGCAATACGGCGACTACCTGGGGATCGGTGCCGGTGCGCACGCCAAGATCACGCAACCGATCAGTGATGTGCCGGATGACTCGCCGAGCGTGGACGGCGCGACCCCGAGGATCGCGATCATGCGGCTTTGGAAGGTGAAGCAACCGCAGGAGTTCCTCAACAAGGCGGGGGCGCGCACCGCGATTGGCGGTGAAACCCGGGTCACGGCGCCAGAGGCAGCATTCGAATTCATGTTGAATGCGCTGCGTCTGACGGCGGGCGTGCCGGTTGAGTTGTTCACAGAACGCACCGGCGTCGGCATGGAAACCATTGCCGCACCGCTCGCCGCCGCGGAGCAGCGCGGCCTGCTCGCGCGGACCACAACGCATCTCGTGCCAACCGCCCTCGGTCGGCAATTTCTCAACGACTTGGTCGCGCTGTTCTTACCCGCCCGAGCGGCGTAGGGTGTCGTGCAGCCATATAAGCGGGGTGATCATCCCGTAGTCGATTGGTTTCGACAGTTCGTCGGCACCTCGTCCCGGCAATCGGCGGCGCTCCGAAACACTATGCTAGCATCCGCGCCGCTTGCCGTTTTGGTGCACGGTATTAGTGTCTCCAACACAACAAACACGAGGACATAATCATGAACTTAAGTCTCACGAACCGTCTGGCGTTGCTGCTGGCAGCCACGCTCGGGCTCACCTCCGCCAACGCCCTGGCCGCCGAGATGTATGCCGGTGCCAAGGCCGGCTTCATGATTGCGGACGTGGAAAACCAGGACACCGCGCTCAATATCGGCGGCCTGTTCGGCATGCGCATCCATGAATTCCCTGACAAGTACGGCACCCTCAGCGCCGAGGGCGAAATCACCGTGACCATGCTCGATGCCGATCGCCCGGGTGGCGGCGATTGGGATGTCGACACGCTAGCGGCCTATGCCGTCTACCGCAGTCCGGGAGATACCTTCCTCAAAGTGAAGGGCGGTGTGATGTGGCTCGACACCAACTACGCCAGCAGCATCACCGAGCTATCCATGGGCATCGGTGTGGGTGTCCGCATGGGCAAGACGACCACGCTCGAAGTGGAATACACCACGGTCGACGACAACATCGATATGTTCAGCGTCGGCGTCAATTTCAAGTTCTAGTCGCTCTCGTTGCAAGAGGCGCAGCGATTCGGTGCGCCTCTTGCTGATACTGGCGTGCGGCAGTAACGTGCGGTCAATATGACTGCACGCCGCACCCTCCTCACGCGCCGCAGCTCGATCCGCGTTGTCTTCGCGGTTATCGTCGCGCTGGCCGCCGCATTGGTGATATGGGACTTGTCGCGCCAACAGGCCCGGCAAGTGCCTGATCTCGAATTGAGCTTGTTGGACGGTGGGCGCGTGAATCTCACCGCCATGCGCGGGCGCCCGCTGCTCGTTACGTTTTGGGCGACCACCTGTCCGCCGTGCGTGGAGGAATTGCCGGACTTGGTGGCACTTTACCGGGAGCTCGCGCCGCAGGGCCTGCAAATGGTCGCGATCGCCATGCCCTACGACCCGCCGATGTATGTGCAGGCCTTCCAGGACAAGCACCACCTTCCCTATCCAATTGCTCTCGATGTCGAGGGCAGGGCAGTGCGGGCGTTCGAGGGCGTTAGCCTGATTCCGGCGGCCTACTTGATCGGTCCGGACGGCCGCATCGAATACACGCAAGTCGGTAAACTCGATACCGACAAGGTGCGACAGATCGTCGCACGTCTGTTCCCAATTGCCTCGCTACCATCTTGAACGCGGCTTTTCCTCTCCAGCGAGGCTTAGTTGATTTTTCGAATGACTGGCATTACTTAGGACCCTCGTAGTGACAAGGGCAGCGCAAGACCGCCCTGCGACACCAGGAGGAAGGGGATTCACTGCGGCGGTACAGACCGGCCTGAACTCAGTTGCGTGGGCAAGGCGCTGTGGATCCTGAATTGATACGGCGGCGCCGTCGTCATGGCGAGAAGCTCGGCAAGACCTGGAGGGTCGCATGAAATTCCATAAGCTGCTTGTGCTGCTGCTATTGGCGTCGGCGCCGGTTGCGGCATTGCCGGCAGAGCGCTACTCCCTGCAACAAGCCATCGGCCATGCCCTGGAGCACAACCCGGAGCTGCTGGCTCTGCGCGAACAGGCCAATGCCGCGGTCGAGCGGCGCACGGCCGCTGCCGGCGCGCAGCGCCCGCAACTCGGCCTTAGTCTGTCCGCGCGCACCAGCAACAACGCGCTCGACGCCTTTGCCGATAAGCTCAACACGCGCAGCGCCACCAGCGCCGATTTTGATCCGGCACGCCTCAACGATCCGGGCTATAGCGAGCTGTTCATGGGGCAGCTTGGACTGCGCTGGCCGGTCTATACCGGTGGACGACTGAGTGCCGAGGCCGAAGGCGCGACGCACAACGCTGAAGCAACCAAGCTGCATTACGCGCGCGCCCGCGAGGTAACCGCCTTCGGTACCCTGCGCGCCTATCGCCAGCTGCAACAAGCCGAGCAGGCGTTGGCGATTGCCGATGATGCGGTGGCCGCCGCCGCCGCCCACGCGCGCACTACCGAGGCGCTCAGTCGCGAAGGGCGCATTGTGACGTCAGACAAACTCACCGCGGACGTGAACCTGGCGGCCATGGAGGCAGCCCGCGCTCAGGCGCGCGCGCGTGTGGAACGTGCGCGCAACAGCCTGCGTCTCGTAATGGGGTTGTCCAACGCCACGCCCTTTGCTGTTGACGCCTTGCGAAACGAAACCGCCCCGCGCCCGTTTGCGGAATACGATCTTTCCGCGCTCGAGACCACGGCGCTTGCCACGCGCAAGGACCTGGCCGCGACGCAGGCACAGCGTGCCGCCGCCGACACCAAGATCCAAGCCGCACGCGCCGCGCGCCGGCCGCAGATCGACGTAGTCGCCACGCACAATCGTTACGCCAATAGTGACAGCGCCGATCATTCCAACAGCCTGATGGGCGTGTTGGCGCTCGACCTCTATTCGGGCGGACGCACCGGCGCCGAAGTCGCCGCAGCCGCCGCCGAAGCCAAGCAGGCGGAATGGGAAACGCATGCGCGCGAACTGGCGATCCGCAATGACGTACGGGAAGCCGTTGAGGCATTGCGCGAGGCGCACGCGCGTCACGTGATCGCGACCGGCAACGTCGAGCGCGCACGGCAAACCGTGGGACAGGTGCAGGTTCGTTACGGTCAGGGACGCACGATCTTGATTGACCTTTTGCAGGCGGAAAGGGCCTTGGTCGAGGCACGCAGCGAAGAACTCAACGCGCGCTTTGGGATCGTGGTCGGTGAGGCCGCGCTGGCGTTCGTGCAAGGCACACTGCCGCTGCCAGAGACTACGAAGCCATGAAGGCCAGGCACGCGCTCACCACGTTGGCCGTCGCACTGGTGGCAACCCTTGGCGCTTGCAGCGATGCGCCGCTCGTGCCACGGGAGCGTCCCGCACCGGTGGATCGTCCGACCGTGACGCTGAAAAGCGTCGGGACTGCCGTTTCGGTACCCAACGCGGCGCTCATCGAGCGCGGGGCTATCCCCGGCGTGTATGTGCTGAACGATTCCGGCGAAGCACGGTTTCATATGGTTCGGCTTGGCAAGGCCGGTCGCAGCCATACCGAGATACTAAGCGGGCTGCACGGCAATGAGACGTTGGTCCTCGGCGATCTGCGTTCGCTCCACGACGGCAGCCCAGTCAAGCCGCGCTGACCGGAAATTGTGTCGCGCCCTCGAAAAATCCTCGTGGCACGCGACGTACCTCTATAGACAACAGCACAAATGAAATCCGAAGAGCTGAACATTGCCGGACGCATCGCGGCTTACTTTGTCGACAGCAAGCTCACGCTGCTGATCATGCTGTTCGCCTTCATTGCCGGTGTGTTTGCCTTTCTGATCACGCCGCGCGAGGAAAATCCCAAGATCGTGGTGCCCGCCGCCAACGTGATTGTGGCCAAGCCCGGCGCAACACCACAGGAAGTTGAAGCGCTGGTGGTGAAGCCCCTTGAGGCGATCCTTCAGGGCATGGCCGGCATCGATCACACCTACGGCATGGCCACCGATTCGCTCGGTGTGGTGACGGTGCAGTTCAGGGTCGGCCAGGACAAGGAAGACTCCTTGCTCAAACTCTACGACCGCATCATGAGCAACGTCGACCGCATCCCGGCCGGCGCGCGGCAACCACTCATCAAACCGGTCGACGTCGACGACGTGCCGATCCTGACTGTATCGCTGTCATGCGCAGAACGAGACCCCTGCGAACTGCGTCGCATCGCCAACGACGTGCTCGAGCAGCTGCGCCGGGTCGAGGACACAGCCGTATCGTTCGTGCACGGCGGCGAGCCGCGCAAAATCAATGTCTATCTCGACCTCGAGCGCATGCGCCACTACAACGTCACGCTCGCCGACATCAAGACGGTGGTCGAGGCCACCAATGTCGACATCCCGTCGGGCGCGTTCATTCGCGACAACAAGGTTGCGACGGTGCAAGCCGGCGGTGCACTCAGGAACGCTGATGACGTCGGCGACCTCGTCGTGGCGCTGGCCGCGCATCGACCGGTATATCTCAAGAATGTCGCGCGCATCGTCGACGGCGCGGGCGAAGTCGAGCGCGTGCAGCGCATCGGCTATGGGCCGGCTTATGCGGGCGAGTTGCCGCCGGATTACGAGCTACCGGCCGTCACCATCGCCATCGCCAAGCGTGCCGGGGCCAATGCAGTGACCGTCGCAGAAAATGTGCTAATCGCGCTTGAGCGAGTACGGGCAACCACGATACCGGCGGGCGTGGCGGTAAACATCACCCGTAACGACGGCGCCAAGGCCAACGATGCGGTCAATATCTTGATGGAACACCTGGCGATCGCGATCGGCACGGTGGTGTTGCTGCTAATTGTGTTCCTCGGCTGGCGCGCAGCCTCGATCGTCACGGTCACGATTCCCTTGATCCTTTTCGTCACTCTTGCGGTGGGTCTCATCGCCGGCCAGAGCATCAATCGCATCACGCTGTTTGCGCTCATTCTGTCGTTGGGGCTTTTGGTCGACGACTCGATCGTGGTGATCGAGAACATCTTTCGCCACTACACCCGCAAAGGCGTGGATCGCCTCAAGCACGCGGTGTTGGCAGTCAACGAAATCGGCCGGCCCACCAATCTCGCTACCCTTACCGTGATCCTCGCCTTTCTGCCGATGTTCTGGGTCACGGGCATGATGGGACCATATATGGCGCCGATTCCGTTCAACGTGGCGGTCGCCATGATCACCTCACTCGCCATCGCCTACACGGTGGCGCCGTGGGCGGCGCGGCGCTTTCTCAAGGTCAAGGGCCACGAGGGCGCGGAACACCACGCCGAAGGCCGCTTGGAGCGGGCCTATACGCCGATGATGCGACGCCTGCTCGCGAGCCGCGCAACCCGGTGGGGATTCTTTCTAGGCGTGCTCGGCTTGATGCTGGCGGTGATGGTACTACCGGCTTTGAGCCTGGTGCAGTTCAAGATGCTGCCCAAGAACAACACCAATACCTTCAACATCACCATCGACATGCCGGAGGGTACGGCGCTCGAAGAGACCGATCGCATCGCGCGGCTGGTGGGCGATATCGTGCGCAGCCACGCGCACGTCGAGACCTATGAAACCACCGTTGGCGAATCCGGCGTGGTCGATTTCAACGGTTTGCTGCGCGGGGCGGGTCTGCGCGCCGGCCCGCACGTCGCCGACGTGCGCGTGAACCTGCGCAACAAGACGCAGCGCTGGACCTCGTCGGTCGACATCGCCTTGGGTCTGCGCGCGCCGCTCGCTGAGCTGGCCAAGACGACGGGGGCGAACATTAAGGTGGTCGAAGACCCACCCGGGCCGCCGGTGCGCGCCACCATCCTGGCGGAACTCTATGGACCGGACTACGAGCAACTACGCAAGCTCGCCAAGGAACTGCGCACGCAGGTCTTTGCGCAGACCAACGATGTCGTCGATATCGACGATACGGTCACGGACGATCAAGTGCGCTATGACATCGTAGTCGACCGTGAGAAGGCGATGCTGGCCGGCATCCCGCCCGCGCGCGTTGCCGAGACACTGCGCGCCTTCTTAGCTGGCCTCGACGTCGGCGCGGTGCACATCGTCGAGGAAAAGGAGCCTGTGGCGATCCGCTTTCGCATCCCCGGGGTGCTGCGCAGCGGACCAAAGGATGTCGAGCATGTGTTCTTCACCAATGCCCAGGGCCGCCAGGTACCGCTTACCAGCATCGCGCGCGTCGTACGCGTGACCGCGCCCAAACCGATCCTGCACAAAGACCAGTTTCCGGTGGTATACGTCAGCGGCGAGCTCGCCACCACCAGCCAGGTGTACGCCGTGCTCAGGATGTGGCGCTATCTCGCCGCGAACCCGCTGCCATCCGGCACGCGTTTGACCCAGTATTTCATGGGCGACCCCGAGAACGGCGGGAGCTACGCGCTGCGCTGGGACGGGGAGATGCGCCTCACGCTCGACGTGTTCCGTGACTTGGGCGCGGCGTTTGGCGTGGCGATCGTGCTGATCTATTTGGTGCTAGTCGGCTACTATCGCTCGTTCATGACGCCGTTCATCGTTATGGGCGCGATTCCTTTGACGGTCGTTGGGGTGTTGCCGGGCCATGCGGTCATGGGGCAATACTTCACCGCGACCTCGATGATCGGCGTGATCGCGCTGGCCGGCATCGTGGTGCGCAATTCGCTGCTGCTCATCGACTTCATCCTGGAGTACCGGCGCGCCGGGCACGCGCTCGATGAGGCGGTATTGCAGGCCGGCGTGACACGCCTTAGGCCGATACTGCTGACCGCCTTCGCCATTATTCTTGGCACCGCCATCATGGCCTTCGATCCGGTGTTCGGCGGGTTGGCGGTGTCACTAATCTTTGGCACCTTCGCCTCAACGGTGCTGACGCTGTTCGTCATTCCGATACTGTATTTCAGCTACGCACGACGGCAAGCCACGTAAGGCTAGTCGGCCTGTTAGACTTTTCTCGTGGATACCTTAACGCATGCCCTCTCCGGGGCGCTGGCGGCACGCGCGACGGGCGCGAATCAGCCCGCGCCCGGGGCACTTACGCGCCGTGCGCGCATGTGGGTGGGCTTCTGGGCGGCGGCGTTTCCGGATTCGGATTTCATCGTGCGCTTCATCGATCCGCTGCTTTATCTCACCACGCATCGCGGCATTACCCATTCCGTCATCATGCTGCCGTTGTGGGCGGCGATACTGGCGTGGTTGTTTTTTGCGTTCTTTCGCGGTCAGCATCGTTGGCGTGAGTTCGTCGGAATCTGTGCGATCGGCATCGGCATCCACATCGTGGGGGATGTTGTTACTGCCTTCGGCACCATGGTGTTCGCGCCGCTGTCTGATTGGCGATTGCAGATTCCAACCACCTTCATCATCGACCCGTACTTCACCGCTATCCTCGCGGCTGGTCTCATCGCTTCCGCCTTTTGGAAGCTGTCGCGCCGGCCGGCACTTATCGCCCTTGCTGTGCTCGCAGCTTACGTCGGCTTTCAGGGGCTCATGCATCAGCGCGCCATCGGCATCGGCGAGCGTTACCTCGCGGCGCAAGGTCTAACCGCGGTCGAGGTCTCGGCGGTTCCACAGCCATTCTCGCCGTTTCATTGGATGATCGTGGTAAGCGAGCCACAGCAGTATCGCCTCGCCTATGTGAGTCTCACGCGGTCCCAGACCCCAGCGCCGCCGGCGGATGATGCGTTTTGGTTCACGCGTATCGCCTCGGCCTACCGGCCGACGGATGCCCTGCTCTGGAAAGAAGTTCCACGCTTCGGTCGCAGCCCCATGGAAGTCGATCTGGCGAGCGAAGTGTGGCACTCAGAAATGTTCGCGCGCTTTCGCCGCTTCGCGCTCTATCCGGCGGTCTATCGCATCGACCAGGAATCCGCCCGTACTTGTGTGTGGTTCAACGATCTGCGCTTTGCGCTTTTCGGCCGCAATATGCCGTTTCGTTACGGCGCCTGCCGCGCGGCGAGTGATGGCGCCTGGGAGGTATACCGCCTGCTCGGCGAAGGCAATGACGAGGCACGCGACCGCGTGCAGCACCTCTAATCATGCTCATGCAAGCGCCGATGACCAGCAGGGAAATCTTTCCTCGCGATGCCGTCGATGAAGCGATCGCCCTGCGGCTGGCCGCCATTGGCTGGTGCGTGGTCGAAGATTATTTCTTGCTCGACGACGTCACGGCGTTGCGCACGGAAGCGCTTGAGCAATGGCAAACCGGCTGCTTCCGCCTGGCGACCGTCGGTAAGGATCGAAAGGCACGTGAATTGGTTCGCAACGATCAGATTCTTTGGTTGGAGCCACCATATTCCGGCGTGCAGGAGCTATTTCTTGCGCGCATGGAGGCGTTGCGCCAAGCGATCAATCGAACACTCTACATGGGACTGCATGATTTTGAGTGCCACTACACACGCTACGCGCCAGGTGCCTACTACCAGAAACACCTGGATCGATTCCGGGCCGACACGCGGCGCGCCGTGTCCTGCATCCTTTACTTGAACGCCGACTGGCAGCCAAGCGATGGCGGGATGCTTCGCTTGTATCTTGAAACCGATGGCGGCGAGACCGTGCACGACGTCGTCCCTCAGGCCGGCACACTCGCTTGCTTTCTGAGCGACCGGATATGGCACGAGGTCTTGCCGACTCGGCGCGAGCGGTTGTCGCTTACCGGCTGGTTTCGTACGTGCGCGTAGTCAATAGAGATCGATCGGATCGACGTCGAGCGACCAGCGCACGCGCTTCGCCTCCTTCGATGCGGCGAGCGCCTGCACCCAACGGTCGAGAAACGCATGCAGTGGCTTGCGGTGTTCGGCCTGGACCAAAAGTTGGGCACGCCAACGCCCTTGTCTCCGCTCCATGGGCGCTGGCACGGGATCCATAAGCTCGACACCTGCGGGTGAAGCTGCCAGCCGGTGAGCGTGTGCGAGGAATGCGACTGCCGCGCCTGCTCTGGGTGATTCGGCGCGCAGTAGCGCCAGATGGACATATGGCGGGTAACTCGCGCTGGATCGTTCGCTCAACAGGTAGTCCGCAAAGCCGTTGAAGTCGTGGCGCCGCAGCGCCGCGAACAGAGGATGATCTGGATGCCAGGTCTGGAGCAGGACGCGTCCTAGCTTGTCCGCCCGGCCAGCGCGCCCAGCGACCTGGAGAATCTGCTGCATCAGTTTTTCCTCGGCGCGGAAGTCGCCGCTATACAGACCCTGATCGGCGTTGATCACCCCCACCAAGGTTACATTCGGGAAGTCGTGTCCCTTGGACAGCATCTGCGTGCCGATCAGGATGTCGGCTTCCCCGGCGCGCACACGACGCAGGGTTTCCTCCAGGGCACCCTTGGCGCGCGTGGCATCACGGTCAAGGCGCGCGATGCGCACCTTGGGAAACAGTCGAGCGATTGCCTGCTCGATGCGTTCCGTACCTTCGCCTAATGCCTTGGGCGCCCCGTCAGCACACTGCGGACAGGTCGTCACGGTCGGCTCCTCATGGCCGCAGTGATGGCAGATGAGCAGCTTGCGCCGCTGGTGATAGGTCAAGCGCGCATCGCAGCGCTCGCAATTCGCCACCCAACCGCAGTCGTGACACATCCAGGCAGGCGCAAAGCCGCGCCGATTGAGGAACAACAGGCTCTGCTCCCCGCGTGCCAGACAATCGGCGATCGCCATGCGCAGCGGATGCGTCAGGCCATCGTCCACGGCGTGCTGCCGTAGGTCGATAAGCGCCACGTCTGGCATGCCGGCGCCGCCGGTACGATCGGGAAGTTCCAGCAGCTGATAGGCCCCGTCGCGGGCGTTTTTCAGGCTTTCGAGCGAGGGGGTGGCACTGCCAAGAACAACAGGAATGGACTCGCGGGCGGCCCGCATCACCGCCACGTCGCGCGCCGAGTAGCGAAAACCCTCCTGTTGCTTATAGGAGCCATCGTGCTCTTCATCGACGACCATTAGCCCCAGCCGTTTGAAAGGCGTAAAGACCGCGGAGCGCGTTCCCAACACAACGGCCGCGCGCCCATCGCGCGCCGCCAACCAGGCCGCCAGGCGCTCTCCATCGGTAAGCCCAGAATGCAAGACGGCAATGGACACCGCGAAGCGCTCGCGAAAGCGCTCAACGAGCTGCGGCGTAAGGCCGATTTCCGGGACCAACACCAGCGCTTGGCCGCCGCGCGCTAACACGGCGTCGATAGCCGCCAGATACACCTCGGTCTTTCCGCTCCCCGTCACCCCGTGCAGCAGAAAACCCTGATACTTGTTGGCGTGCGCGCCGATTGCGCTGACCGCGGCCGCCTGTGCCGGCGTTAACGGCGGTGCGGGCCTGGACACTGGGCTCGGCTGTGCAAAAACGTCGCGCTCTTCTTTCACGATCCAGCCGCGCCTCTGGAGTGCGCGCAGCGCTGCGCGCCAGTTGGGCGAGATCGCCTGCAGATCGGTTTCGGAAAGACCGTCCGGCGCCGCCCGCAGCGCGGTGAACACGCGCCGCTGGGCAGGTGCACGAACCAGAACTGCGGGATCATTGCCCTGACCCGTTGCGTTGAGCGCCCAGAACGCAAAGCCCGAAAGTCGCGCCGGTCGCCCTTGGCGCAGCCAAGCGGGCAGGGCTGTGGCCAACACCTCGCCGAGAGGATGGTGGTAATAGTCCGCGGCCCAACACAGCAAGTCGAACAACGTCGCTGACCACAGCGGATCTTGGTCGAGCGTTGCCACCACCCGCTTCAGGCGCTGCGGCGGTAACGCGCTTGCCGCCGCCTGACTCGCTACCACGCCGACGAGCGTCTTACGCGCGCCGAACGGCACCCGCACACGCGCGCCCACAGGCGGCGCGGACGCAGAATCGGGGCTGAGGTAGTCAAAAAGCGTGTGCAGCGGGCACGGCAGCGCGACTTGGACGATTCTTGGAGCTGCGCGCATGCGCCCGACTCTACCAGTTCGCAAATGGGTCGTGGTTTTTCAGGCCGTGCTTGTGTTCAGAACCATTAGCGTCGAGCGCGCTAGCGCCGTGTGAAACATCAAGGCTACACGCTTAAGCCAGCAGTAACTTGTTTCGCTAACCCTCTGTCCGCTAAGCCCCTAGGAGTTACTAACAAATTCTGTGGATAAATTTGTTAATGGAAGACTTTGGGGGAGTTGCGCGCCGGGAATCAGGCGCAAAATGTCACTTTGATTAAATTTTAATCGCCCGAAGAAAGTCTCTTTTAATCAATCACGTATCGAAACTGCCCAATTGTTCGGCAGGTTTGAGCTTGTCGCGCGCACGGGTATTTTCGCCCGGAAGATGCGGTGTGCATAAACTCCTTCTCGGTGGCGCTTGGCACTTGACAGCCTTGTCATCGTTCGTGACCCAACGAGGCGCTCTCGCGCTGCGAGCAGTCAACCCATACTGGCCGTCAACTGCGACCGTAGACCGGTAGTGCGGCGCCGCTGACAGCCCCGGCCGCATCGGAAGCAAGAAATGCGATGACATCCGCGATCGCCTGAGGCGTCACCCACTTGCTGAAATCCGCTCCCGGCATGTCCTTGCGATTCTGCGGGGTATCAATGGTCCCGGGTAAGACGCTGTTCACCGTTATGCCGTGCTCCCTGAGTTCCGCGGCGAGCGTCTCGGTAAGACGCAATAGCGCGCTCTTGGCCGCGCAGTAGGGCCCTAGGGTCGCCACCCCGCTGAGGGCGGCTCGCGCACCGACATTGACAATACGACCGCCCGAGCCCTGCGCTAGCAGGCGTGGTACCACTGCACGGCAGGCGTTCAGAGCGGTATTGAGGTTGATGCGAAACATCTGCTCCCAAACGTCCAGCCCCGCCGCGTGCACGGGTCGGCCGCCGGCAAAGCCACCGGCCGTATTGACCAGTACGTCAATGCGGCCGAAGTGTGCCGCAACGGTGTCAGCCAGTCGTTCGGTGTCGATTGGATTCGCGAGATCGATGTCGGCGACCGCCAACAGGTCCTTTCCGACCATCGCGTCGGGATAAAGCTGGCTCAATCGCTTGGCGCCGCGCGCTACGAGCGCGCAGCGCGCGCCGGCCTGGCGAAACGTACTCGCGACCGCTTGGCCGAGGTTGCCTGTCGCGCCGGTAATAATGGCGACCT
>CP070641.1:34600-48579 GCA_020354085.1 Pseudomonadota bacterium | reverse complement strand
GCGCACAGGAAATTGGCGCGATTCGTCTATGTGAAACTAGCCGGCTTGGCGTCATTGTCGTGCTGGGCTATAGTGCCGCCCTCGACGCCATCCTGTGGGAGAGACCGCGCGGACACCATGTAAGCCGCGCGGCGCCGAAGGCGCAACCCGCCCGGAAACGCTCAGGCAGAAGGACCGCAGGGAATCTTTCGTCGACTCTGGAGAGTGATTCACCGCTGCACAGTTGCACGGTGACATCCACCGACGGGGCTCAAGCTCTCAGGTTACCGGACAGAGGGGCGATGGCGTTGGCCATCGCCCTTAACTTTTTCCGAGGATCCGGCTCGATGGGTAACCGCACGCCGCTGTACGACACGCACGTCAAGCTTGGTGCCAAGATCGTCGATTTCGGCGGCTGGGACATGCCGCTTCATTACGGCTCGCAAATCGACGAGCATCACAAGGTGCGCACTGACGCCGGCATGTTCGACGTGTCGCACATGAACGTCGTCGATCTTAAAGGTCCGGACCTGCGCGGTTATCTGCGCATGCTTGTCGCCAACAGCGTTGAGAAGCTCAAGACCAAAGGCCGCGCCTTGTACAGCTGCATGCTCAATCACAAGGGCGGCGTGATCGACGACTTGATCGTCTACTACCTCGATGAAGCCTGGTTCCGCCTGGTCATGAACGCCGCGACGCGCGACAAGGATATGGCCTGGGTCCGCGCCACCGCCAAGGATTATGGGAATATCGTCGTCGAGCAGCGCGACGATCTCGCCATGATCGCGGTGCAGGGCCCCAACGCCAAAGACAAGACCTATGCAGCGCTGGGCGGGAACATCCGCGAGGCGGCCGAGAGCCTCAAGCCTTTTCACTCCGTCATGATCGGTGAATTGCACGTCGCCACCACTGGTTACACCGGTGAAGACGGCTTCGAAATTATTCTGCCGGCCAAAGCCGCGCCATTTACCTGGCAGATGTTGCTCGACGCGGGTGTGGCGCCGTGCGGGCTTGGCGCGCGCGATACGCTGCGGCTCGAAGCCGGCATGAACCTTTACGGCTCCGATATGGACGAGACCACCACGCCGCTCGAATCGGGTCTCGCCTGGACCGTGGCGTTTGAGCCCGCCTCGCGTGGGTTTGTCGGTCGTGAGGTGCTCGACAAACAGAAGGCCAACGGCATCAAACGGCGTTTGGTTGGATTGGTGCTTGAAGGCAAGGGCGTGTTGCGCAACCATCAAAAGGTCCATTGCGGTGCGCTCGGCGACGGCGAGATCACCAGTGGCAGTTTTTCACCCACGCTCAATCGATCGATCGCCTTCGCGCGTGTACCGGCAGGCGTGGAGAACGGCGCCACCGTGCAGGTCGACATCCGTGGCCAGTTACAGCCGGCGCGAGTCGTGCAATATCCGTTCGTGCGTCAGGGCAAGAGTTGTATTTCCTAGAGGGGAGGCGAGAACCGTGAAAACACCAACCGAACTCAAATACACCAAGTCGCACGAATGGGTGCGCGTCGAAACCGACGGTACAGTCACCGTGGGCATCACCGATCACGCCCAGGAACTCATGGGCGACATGGTCTATGTCGATCTGCCGGAGACCGGCCGCAAGGTCGAGGCGGGTAAGGAATGCGCCGTGGTCGAATCGGTCAAGGCCGCCTCGGACGTCTATGCGCCGGTCAACGGCGAAGTCACCGCTGCCAACGGCGAGCTCTCCGGCTCTCCCGAAACGGTAAATAAGGATTGTTACGGCGCCGGCTGGATGTTTCGCATCAAGCCTGCGAACAAGGCTGATGTCGATGCCTTGTTGGACGCCAAGGCCTACGAAGCGTTGGTCGCGGCCGAGAGTCACTGACGCCTCACGACGACCGACCTCACACCCGACACGAGACGTTTGCCATGCCGTTTATTCCGCACACCGACGCCGATATCAAAGCCATGCTGGCCAGCATCGGCGCCAAGTCGATCGACGAACTGTTCGATGAAATTCCCGAGGCATTGCGCGCCGGTAAGCTCACGCGCGTACCGGAAGGTCTGAGCGAAATGGAAGTGGCGCGCCTGATGCAGGCGCGTGCCAACCAGGATGGGCAGTACCTCAACTTCATCGGCGCCGGTGCCTACGAGCACCACATTCCTGCAGCGGTATGGGAGATCGTCACGCGCGGCGAATTCTATTCCGCCTATACGCCGTACCAGGCCGAAGCCTCGCAGGGCACGCTGCAACTGCTCTACGAATACCAGACCATGATGGCCTCGCTCACTGGCATGGACGTCTCCAACGCGTCGCTCTACGACGGCGCCTCGGGTCTGGCGGAAGCAGTGCTGATGGCGGTGCGCGCACACAAGAAAGCGCGCAAGATCCTGATACCGCGCACTGTGCATCCGATCTATCGGCGCGTGGTGTACGCCATCGTAAGGGATCAGGCCATTGAGCTGGTGGAGGTGCCGTTCGACACGAAGGGAGGTCACACGGCGCCGGAGTCGCTCAAGGCCTATGCCGGTGGTGATTTCGCCGCCTTGGTGATTCCGCAGCCAAATTTCTTCGGCGTACTCGAGGATGTCGATGCCCTGACCGACTGGGCCCATAGCAACGGCATGTTCGCCATCGGGCTCGTGAACCCGACGTCGCTCGCGATTCTCAAGCCGCCCGGCGAGTGGGGCGCAAAGGGTGCCGACATCGCTGTCGGCGAGGGCCAGCCGTTGGGCGCGCCGTTGTCATCCGGCGGTCCGTACTTTGGTTTTCTTGCCTGCAAAGAACCTTTGGTGCGCCAGATGCCGGGCCGCATCATCGGCCGCACGGTAGACAAAGACGGTAAGCAAGGATTCACGCTTACCTTGCAGGCACGCGAGCAACATATTCGCCGCTCCAAGGCGACGTCCAACATCTGCACCAATCAGGGTTTGATCGTCACCGCCGCCACTATATATATGTCGTTGCTCGGCCCCGAGGGCCTGGAGCGCGTCGCCGCCGCCTGCCATGCCAACACGCTCGCCACCGTTGCCAAGCTCACCGGCATCAAGGGTGTCTCCAGCGTATTCGACCGCCCGGTGTTCCATGAGGCAGTGTTACGTCTCGATATCCCCGTGGGTGATGCGCTGCATGCGCTCGAGGCGCAGGGAATTCTCGGTGGTTACGATTTGAGCGAGCACTATCCCGAGCTCGGCCAAGCGCTGCTCGTCTGTGCCACTGAAACGCGCACCGCCGAAGATATCGAGCAGTACGCCTTCCATTTGGAACGCGTCGTGTCCAAGCGCAGGCTCGATCCACCCTGCGCCACCAAAGTGAACGCCTAACCCCAGGAGGACTCACCATGGCCGATGTACTTTTCAAAGGAACACCCGCCCATACCAGCGGAGACTTGCCCAAGGTTGGAAGCCAGGCCCCGGATTTCAAGCTCACCGCCGGCGATCTTTCGGACGTGACGCTCGCGAATTACAAAGGCAAGAAGAAGCTCCTCAGCATCGCGCATTCGCTCGATACCGGCACCTGCGCCGCCGCCACCAAGCGCTTCAACGAGTTTGCCAAGAGCCGCCCGGACGTCGTGGTGCTGGTCGTCACGGCCGATTTGCCGTTCGCGCAAGCGCGGTTTTGTACCGGCGAGGGAATCAAGAACGTGGTGCCGCTTTCCATGATGCGCGACCGGTTCTTTGCCAAGGACTACGGTGTCTTGATGGTTGACAGCCCGATTGCGGGTCTGTGCGGGCGCGCGACGCTGGTGCTCGATGAGAACAACAGAGTGCTGTACACGCAGCTCGGGCCGGAGCTGACCGTAGAGCCCGATTACGACAAGGCCTTTGCGGCCTTGAAATAACGGAACGTCGAGGACGCAGCTATGGCCAACATTACGCATCGCGGCAATCCGGTCCATACCATCGGTGAGCTGCCGGCGGTCGGAAGCAAGGCACCCGACTTCCGGCTCACCGATGCCAATCTGAACGACGTGTCGTTGGCGGACCTCAAGGGCAAGAAGAAGCTGCTCAATATCTTTCCGAGCATCGATACGCCAACCTGCGCCATGTCGACGCGCAAGTTCAACGAGTATGCAGCGAAGCATCCGAATGCCGTGATCATCATGGTATCGGCCGATCTGCCGTTTGCGCAGCAGTATTTTTGCCAAGCGGAGAATACACACAACGTCAAGACGCTATCGATGATGCGCGACCGCAACTTCGCCAAGGACTACGGAATCTTGCTGCTCGACGGCCTGTATCGGGGCATCACGGCACGCGGCATCGTCGTCATCGACGAGAACGACAAAGTCGTCTACACCGAGCTCGTACCTGAAATCCGCCAAGAACCAAACTATGAAGCCGCGCTAGCGGCCTTGAAGTAAACCGCAGCGACGAGAGATGCACGCATGTTGATCTTCGAGCACTCCCAACCCGGCCGGCGCAATTATTCCCAGGCGCCGCTGCAAAAAACAGATATCCGGGATATCCCCGAGTCGCTGCGGCGCAGGCAGCGGCCCAAGTTGCCGGAGGTCTCCGAGATGCAGGCAGTGCGCCACTACACGCGGCTGTCACAGAAGAATTTCTCAATCGACACGCACTTCTATCCGCTTGGGTCCTGCACCATGAAGTACAACCCGCGCGCCTGCAACAAGCTTGCGATGCTGCCGCAGCTGCTCGGTCGTCATCCGTATGCCCCGCAATCAACGGGTCAGGGTTTTCTCGCTTGTATGTACGAGTTGCAGGAAATCCTCAAAGACGTCACGGGCATGAAGAGCGTGTCATTGACACCGCTCGCCGGTGCGCAGGGTGAGTTCGCCGGTGTCGCCATGATCCGCGCCTATCACGACGCGCGTGGCGACAGGGCACGCACAGAGATCCTGGTGCCCGATGCCGCGCACGGCACCAATCCGGCAACCGCCGTGATGTGCGGCTATACTGTGCGCGAGATTCCAACCGACGCGGATGGTGACGTCGATCTCGAGGCGCTGAAGCGCTCGGTTGGGCCGCAGACCGCGGGGCTGATGCTGACCAATCCGTCCACGCTCGGTGTGTTCGAGCGCAAGATCCAGGAGATTGCCAAGGTTCTCCATGATGCTGGCGGCTTACTTTACTACGACGGCGCCAACCTGAACGCGATCTTGGGCAAGGTGAAGCCCGGCGACATGGGCTTCGATGTCATTCACATGAACCTGCACAAGACCTTTTCCACACCGCACGGCGGTGGCGGACCGGGGGCAGGGCCGGTGGCGGCGAACACTCGCCTGGAGCCTTTTCTACCAGTACCGATGGTGGGCAAGCTGCAGGATAAGTATTTCTGGGAAACGGAAAAGACACGTCCGCAAACGATCGGGCGACTGTCGGCCAACATGGGCAATGCCGGCGTGTTGTTGCGCGCCTACGTCTATGCGCGTTTGCTTGGTCGCGAGGGTATGCATCGAGTCGCGGATTTCTCCACGCTCAACGCCAACTATCTGATGGCCGAGCTGACCAAGGCCGGGTTCACCGCAGCCTTCCCCAAGCGGCGCGCCACGCACGAATTTATTCTCACGCTTAAGGGCATGAAGGAGAAGACCGGGGTGATCGCCATGGACGTTGCCAAGCGCCTGCTCGACAAGGGCTTCCACGCACCGACCACGTATTTTCCGTTGCTGGTACCAGAGTGTCTGCTGATCGAGCCGACGGAAACGGAGTCCAGGGAAGAGCTGGATCGATTCATCGCGGCCATGAAAGAGATTGCTGCTGAGGCCGCGAGCCAACCGGACTTGGTCAAGGCGGCGCCGCACACCATGCCGGTCAAGCGTCTCGATGATGTGAAGGCCGCGCGCGAACTCGATCTCACCTGGAAACGCCCCGCGGCATGAAGCCGCGATCGGGCGGCATCGGCGATTTGGCGCGGGTATGGCGCGCGGGCGGCTATTCGCTGGCCGGCTTGCGCAGTGCCTGGCAACAACCAGCCTTCCGTCAGGAAATAGTTCTATTCATCGTGCTCGCGCCGCTCGGTTGGTGGCTGGGCGAGGACGCCATCGAGCGCGTATTGCTGGTCGGCTCGCTGGTGATGGTCTTGGTTGTGGAGCTGCTCAACTCCGCAGTCGAGGCCGCGATCGATCGTATCGGTAAGGCCCGCCATGCGCTGTCCAAGAGCGCCAAAGACATGGGATCGGCGGCGGTGCTGATCGCGATACTGCTCGTGGTTTTCACCTGGGCGACAATTTTGTTGCCGCGCGTCATGGCGTAATTCACTAGGCCGCCACCGGTTTCTCAGCTACCGGCAAGTCACGGCACTCCCAGAAGATACGCTTATCGCAGGTTGCGCATATGTTGTGATCCAGGTGACTCACGATGGTCGCAATCGCGTGGGTCTTGTGCACGAAAATGTTTTCGTGCTGGATCTGTTCGGCGAAGCCGCCGCGCCGCAATATCTGACACACCTCTTCCTTCGCTTTCGCGAGATAGACGTCGCCGCCAAGCGCCCGCCGCCGGCGCGCCTCCTGAACTAGCATCTCAGCGCCGGCGATGTCCACGAAGTTGATGCCGTTGCCGATGATGAGCAGGTGGCGCTGGCCGGGTTGCGCAGCCCATTGTTGATGCAAGACGTTTTGCACGTGGTCGACCGCGCCGAAGAATAGCGAGCCATCAATGCGCACGATCTTGAGCTGCGGACACTCGGGGAGCTTTGGGTCTGTCGCGAGATGACGGTTTGGCGCGGCCGGATCGGGTACGCGGGTCACGATGCCCGGACGCGAGGTGCGCATCAGGTAGATGATCAGCGACAACATGACGCCGACATAGATCGCGAATTCCAACTCGATAAAGAGCGTGGCGAAGAAAGTAGTGAGCAACACCGCCGTCTCGCGCTTGCTGGTGCGCAGAATGTTGACGATGTGATGAAAGTCGATGAGTCGCCAGGCGACGATCATCAGAATGCCCGCCATGGCCGGCACCGGCAGATGCGCGGCTACCGGTCCGAATACGAGCACGATGACGGCCAAGACTATGGCAGCGAAGATTCCGGCGAGCGGCGTGACGGCGCCAGCCGCATAGTTGATGCCGCTGCGCGTGAAAGAACCTGAGCCAGCGTAACTGGAAAAGAAACTGCCGATCATGTTAGCCAGGCCTTGGCCGACGAATTCCTGGTTACCGTCGATTCGCTGACCCGATTTGAGCGCGATCGAGCGGCCGATCGACACCGCCTCGACTAATCCAAGCATCGCGATGGCAAGCGCCCCGCCACCCAGCGCCTTGATCGATTTGAGCGAGAAGTCGGGTAGCGATGGCGGCGGCAGTGAACGCGGCAATTCCCCCACCAACGGAATCGCGTGTGCAACCGGGCCCAGTACGGCCGCGAGCACACCGCCGATGACCATGGCGACCAACAATCCCGGCCATCGCGGGCGAATGATCATCAGTGCGATACCCGTTGCGAGACTCGCGACCGCGACTGCTGCGACGTAGGGATTGATGAGATGAAGTTCCGCAAAGATGTCCTGCCAGGTATGCAGGAACGACTCACCCGGCGGGATCGGGACGCCGAGAAAATGCTTAAGCTGGCTGGTCGCAATCAAGATCGCCGCGCCGGCGGTGAAACCCACCACGACGGAATGGGAGACGAAGTTCACCAATGTCCCCATGCGCGCGAGCCCCAGTACCAGCTGATAGACGCCAGCCAGCAAGGTAAGCGTCAGGGCGAGCGAAATGAATTGCGGGCTACCCGGCGCCACAACTTTGGATACTGTGGCGAACACCACAATAGAAATGGCCGTCGTTGGCCCCGATATCAGATGGCGCGAGGAGCCGAACAACGCAGCAATAATTGGCGGCACCATGGCCGAGTACAGGCCATAAACGGGCGGTAGCCCGGCGATGAGCGCAAACGCCACGCCCTGCGGCAGGACGATTACCGCGCCGGTCAAACCGGCCAATAGGTCGGCGCGCAGGGTGTCGCGAGTGATAAGCGGCCACCAACGCAGAAACGGAAATATCCGAGACCAGAAGATACTGCAGGACGGCGATGCCAGCGCGAAGCTGGATGGGTTTGAAGGCGGAGGCACTGTTACTGCGTTGTTCGAATGTGTGAGCGAGGCGGGCCATTATAGCGCTAAACCACCTGACGTGCCGGTCGACTTGCGCTCCATGTCCAAAAGTTGGGCACTTCGGCACGTGGCCCGTATAATCGCCGCCTCGCTTCGAGTCTTTCGGCACCATGCTTGCCTCCATTAATGCGTTTTTCAACAATCCGACCGCGCGGCGGCTGTTCCTCAAGTCGCGCTGGGTCATTGCGGTCGCGGCGCTGCTGCTGATCGCGGTCTATGCCAAGCGCGAATGGCTATGGTGGGGACTGGGCGTGTCCTTGGTCGGCGAGCTGATTCAGGTTTGGGCGTTCGCGGCGCTGGTCAAGAACGAAGAACTCACCGCGCGCGGGCCCTATGTCCTAGTGCGCAATCCCATGTATCTCGGGCGCCTCATCATGATGCTGGGGTTGGTGCTGTTGCTCGGCAATCCCTACATCGCCGGCGCTTTCTTCGTGTTGTACTACTTCTACATGGTTAACCGTGTCGCCCGCGAAGAACGCCGACTGGCGCCCCTGCTCGGTGCGCCCTATGCAGAGTACTGTTACCGCACCAACCGCTTCATGCCGACCTTCTCGCGCCTCACCGACCCCAACCTGCTTTACTTCAATTGGCGGGTGCTGGTGCGTAACAACGGGCAGTGGAATCTGCTCGCGAACCTCGTGATCTACGCGGCGCTCGCCATCTATATCACGCAGTTGCGTTGAACGCGCTCAGTGCAGTGCGACGGCGGCCTTAACCTCATTGCCGCTCAGCGCATCTTCCAGTTCTTCATATCGTACGATCGGTGCCTGGCAGCTGCGCCCGCTGCATAGGTAGGCGACGGCGGTGTCCTTGGCGGCGCGTTCCGCCAGTAACCCTTGCAGGCCCACGCCGTTGTTGGGAATGGCGAGTGCCAAGCGCCATGGCGAGAAATGTTGCTGCGCGCGCGTTCGCCAAGACGTTAGCGTGGAATCGTCGCCGCGCAGTACGATGGTCTCGGTTGGCGAGAGCAGCTCATCGAGCGCACGCAACAAGGCGCCGTGTGCTGACGGATAGGACTCGATGTTGCTGTAGAGTGCCTCGACGGTGCGCTCCGCGGCCTTGAGATAGTGCAAGTCACCGAGCACATGGCCCAGGCGCGCGAGAACATAGGCGGCGACGCCATTGCCGGAAGGAATCGCGTCATCGCCGATCGGTTTCGGTCGATAGACCAGGTGCTCGTGACTTTCGCCGGTGAAGAAAAAAGCCCCGTGGTTCTCATCTTCGAACTCGTCGAGCACGGTATTGGCAAGCACCTTAATAAATGCCAGATCTTCGGATTGCCAGCGCGCTTGTAGCAACTCCAGCCCGGCCTCGATCAAGAAAACGTAGTCATCGAGGTAGGCATTGAGATGTGTCTTGCCGTCTTTGGTCGTCGCCAACAATTTGTCGTCCCGTGCCAGTGCACGGCGCACGAAGTCAAAGGCGCGTTGCGCGGACCCGATGAAGTCGGCGCGCCTGAGCAGGCGTCCGGCGCGCGCCATGCCGGTAATCATGAGACCGTTCCAGGAAGTTAGTATCTTCTCGTCGCGACCGGGCCAGATGCGACGCTTGCGCACCGCCAGTAACTTGTCTTTGGCCGACACAAGCCGCGCAGCGACGACGTCCGCACTCAGGCCGAGGCTCTGCGCGATAGCGTCTTCGCTCGCACGCACGTTCAAGTGCCAGTGGCCCTCGAAGTTAGGCTGGCCGGTAAGTCCAAAGCGGTTCTCGACGCATGCCCATTCCTCGTCGCTCAGTTGCGCGCGCAGCTCGCCGGCCGACCAGACATAGAATTTGCCTTCTTCACCTTCGGAGTCGGCATCAAGCGTCGAGTAATAGCCACCTTGCGGCGATTGCATCTCGCGCATCACCCACTCGGCGGTCTCCGCGGCGACACGGCGAAACAGGGGGTCGCCGGTGGCGGTGTACGCGTCGGCATAGAGAGGGAGCAGTTGCGCGTTGTCGTAGAGCATTTTCTCGAAGTGCGGAATCTCCCAGCGTTCATCGACCGCGTAGCGACAGAATCCTCCACCCAACTGATCGTACAAGCCGCCGTGCGCCATGGCGGTTAACGTCGTGTGCAGCATGGTGAGCGCGTGTGAATTGGGGGCGCCTCGCACTTGCCCGCGCGCCCAGTAGCGCAGCAGGAAATCGAGCGAGGTGGGGTGGGGAAACTTGGGCGCGCGCCCAAATCCACCGTTCTGGGCATCGAACTGTCGCGCCAGTTCCTGGTGGGCCTTGTCCAAGGTCTCTTGACGCGGATGCTGACCAGGCGACGGAGACGTTGCCTGTAGGCGATTGAGAATCTCGCGCACCGAGCCGTTTTGTTCCTCGATCGCCTCGCGCTTTTCGTGGTAGGCCTGCGCGACATGACGCAACAGGTCCGGGAACGCTGGCATGCCGTGGCGCGCGGCCTTTGGAAAATAGGTGCCGCCAAAGAACGGCATCTGGTCGTGCGGGGTGAGAAACATATTAAGCGGCCAACCGCCGGCGCGTTGCGTCAGCACCTGATGCGCGGTTTGGTAAATCTTGTCGAGGTCGGGACGTTCCTCGCGATCGACCTTGATGTTGATAAACAAGTCGTTCATCACGGCCGCCACGTCTTTATCTTCGAAGGATTCTTGCTCCATGACGTGGCACCAGTGGCAGGCGGAATAGCCGATCGAAATGAGTATCGGCTTGTCTTCCTGCTTGGCGCGCGCGAGCGCTTCCTCGCCCCAGGGATACCAATCGACGGGATTGTGGGCGTGCTGTAACAGATACGGGCTGGTCTCGTGGATCAGCCGGTTGGTGTGCCTGGACATTTCAAAGCAAAAGTTGAGCGAACGACTAGACTATAAAGGATCGCGCATTTCACGTCGCAGCGTGCGTTGACGCGATATGAGAAGCCCCAATCGATTTGGGGTGGAAAGTGCACCGCCAATCTGGTCGGCGGTGCCATACGACCGTTGGAAGGTGGGCCATGCAGTCAGATCAAATTACGCTCGTACATACTTTTATCGCATCCTACGCTTGAACTTTCCATGACCTCAAAGGACAGTGGGCGTTCGACACCCGCGCGTCCGGTGTCGGAATTGTTTTCCGATCCACGCTTGCGCGAGAAGCTGGGGGTGGAGGAGATCGAGCTTTCCTCCACACCGCCTGAGGTTCCTCGCCGTCGTACACGTGGCCGCGACCCGGCGACGCGGCTGGAAGACGGTAAGCTGATAGCGGTCTGGTTCGGGCTCTGGGCGTTGCTGGCGCTTGCGACGCTATTTGGCCGCTCGGCCTGGCCGACCGATGAAACACGTTTTCTCGCCGTCGCTTGGGAGATGTGGGTTCGGGGTGATTTCCTGCTCCCCACTGTCAACGAACAGCTCTACTCGCAGGCCCCGCTGGTACCGTGGCTGATCCATCTTGGTTGGGCGGTGTTCGGCGTCGTCGAGTGGTGGGCACGGCTCGTGCCGCTGTCGGCCAGCCTGCTGTCGTTGGTTCTCACGTGGCGCATCGCGCTGTTGTTGTGGCCGAATCACGGTGAAGTCGCGCGTTTTGCACCGTTGGTGCTGCTCGGCACCGTCAGTTGGAGTGCTTTCGCGGGCCTGGCGTCGGCCCATCATTGGTTGGTGGCCACTGTGCTGTTCGCGGTGTGGTCAATATTGATCATTTGGCGCCGGCGCGACCATCGCGCCTGGCTGCTGCTCGCACTCGCTACTGGACTCGGCTTGCTCACACAGGGCTGGGTGTTCGCGCTCTATGTTTATCCGGTCGCCTTGCTAATCCCGCTTTGGGCGCGTGAGGGTCGTCGTCCGGAGTGGGGCTACTGGTACCTGGATATCGCGAAGTCTCTGATCATTGGCGCGCTACCCCTGGCACTTTGGCTGCTCGCCATCGGCTGGCGTGCCGGTTGGACCAGTGTCTACGAGCTGACGCTGCGCGCGCCGCCGCTCCTGCCGCTGGATATATTACCCATACGTCCCGAGCCCTGGTGGTATGCGGTGTGGTTGCCGATTGTGTTTCTGCCTTGGTCCGTGTGGCCGATCGTGTGGCTGCGGCATTGGCAATTGCGGCGCGCGGCGCTAAATGCCGGTTTGCTTTTCTGTCTCGTATGGGTGCTGGCGAGTGTAGCGGGGCTCGCGGCGATTCCGGGCGCGCAGGCGCAATGGTTGGCGCCGCTCCTGCCCGCCGGCGCGCTGGTCGTGAGCTTCCTCGCGCTCGACGAGGAGTTGCGTGGCGCCGACGAGAATCGACTACTCGCCGCCATGACCATGCCGGTCGTGCTGTTAGGCGCCGCGGTGATCATTGCACCCAAGCTCCCGCAGCCGGAATGGGCGCCAGATTTCGTCTGGAGCATCTCACCGCTCGTGGGGTTTGGCATCATGGTGGTCGGTGTCGCGCTCGCCTGGCTGCCGGTGCGCGAAACGCGCCGTCGGGTTTCGGACATGGCAATTGTTGGAACGTTGTTCGTTGTCCTGGCAGTGCTCGGTCTGGGAGTGGAATTCGATCGCCAATGGAGCGTCACCGGCACCGCGCAGTATTTGAGCGGTGTGGAACGCGCCGGCCGGCCGATTGCGCAGATCGGCGACTATCACGGCGAATATCACTTTGCCGGCCGCCTGACGCGACCCATCGCTGTGTTGTCGGCCGCGCGCGCGAACCAATGGGCGGAGAATTATCCCAATGGCGTGATCATCGCGGATGAAACCATATGGCGGCCGCAAGCGCGCACCGCCGTTGCTCTTCACAAGGCGCAGCGTCACGAACCCCAGCTCGTCGTGTGGGACGCCAGGTCGTTGCTCGCGGTTGCAATCGACGTCAATCCCGAAACGCCGTGATCGTTTTCCACTGCGCCGCGACTGGCGGACGCCGTACGCCTGCCGCATAATTTGCGCCCATGCTTGCACCCAACATCGATCCTGTCGCCATTCAACTCGGACCCGTCGGCATTCATTGGTATGGGCTCATGTACGTCGTCGGCTTTCTGGGCGGCTGGGCGCTTGGCATGTATCGCGCCAAGCAGCCGAACTCCGGCTGGCGCGCGGAAGAGATCTCGGATTTTCTCTTTTATATCGCCCTCGGCGTGATTCTGGGCGGGCGACTGGGCTATGTATTTTTCTACCAATTCGGCTACTACCTTAAGCATCCGCTGGAAATCTTCTTCATCTGGTCAGGTGGCATGTCCTTTCACGGCGGGCTCATTGGCGTGTGCGTGGCGATGTGGTTCTACGCACGCAAGACCAATCGTCAATGGCTCGCGGTGACCGACTTCCTTGCGCCGCTCGTCCCGGTGGGCCTTTTCCCCGGTCGCATCGGTAATTTCATCAACCAGGAGTTGTGGGGCAAAGTCACCGACGTCCCGTGGGGCATGGTGTTCAAGACCGGCGGCCCCTTGCCGCGCCACCCCTCACAGCTCTACGAGGCCGCGCTCGAAGGTCTCGCGCTCTTCGCCATACTGTGGCTGTACTCGCACCGGCCGCGCCCGGTTGCGGCGGTGTCGGGCATGTTCCTGATCTTCTACGGATTGTTCCGTTTCATCGTCGAGTTCGTGCGCGAACCGGATGCGCATCTCGGTTACCTGGCCTTCGGATGGGTAACCATGGGACAGGTGTTGTCGCTGCCAATGATTGCGATCGGTATGTGGATGGTGTGGTGGGCGCATCGGCGCGCAGCACGCAATCCATGAACAAGATCCTCACGCGTATCGCGCGAATCTTCCTGGTTGTTGGCTTGAGCATGTTCGCCGGCGCCGCTTACTGGATATTTCATACCGAGCAGTTTGTGCGTGGGGCGAAAAGCGCGCAGGGCCAAGTCATCAAGCTTGAGCATTCGCGCTCCAGCAACTCCACGAGTTACTACCCGGTGGTGCGTTTCCGAACTGGCAGCGGACAGGAGATCACGTTTCGTAGTTCTTTCGGCAGTAATCCGCCGAGCCACCGGGTGGGTGAGGGAGTAATCGTGATGTACAGCGAATCCCATCCAAACGATGCGCGCATTCGCTCATTCG
>CP070641.1:18777-34500 GCA_020354085.1 Pseudomonadota bacterium | reverse complement strand
AGCACCACGTGACCCAGCTCGGCCATGACTACCTCGCATCGACTAGAATGAAATGCAGGCGAAATCATACGCTCGCGCGTTATGAATGGGCAGCGTGTGGCGACTAACAAGGTGGCATGAGCGCAGCCAACAAGCAGACACCGATCGTAGGCCTGATCATGTCAGGCGGCGGCGCGCGCGCCGCCTATCAAGTCGGCGTGCTCAAGGCCATTTCCGAGCTGCTACCGCCCGGTACACCCAACCCGTTCCCGGTCATCAGCGGAACCTCGGCCGGTGCCATCAATGCGGCCGCCTTGGCGATTTACGCGCCGGATTTCGACCAGGCCGTGCGACGGCTGCACTTCGTGTGGAAGAACTTTCGCGTCAACCAAGTGTTTCGTTCCGATGCGCTCGGTATCTTGGCGACCAGCGCCCGTTGGGTGTCGGCCAGTCTGCTCGGCGGGCTCGGCCGGCAGAACCCGCAAGCGCTGCTCGATCGCGCGCCCTTAAGACGCCTGCTTGAAAGCTACCTGCCGTGCGACAGGATTCAAGACTCGATCGACGCGGGTCATCTGCACGCTCTCAGTATCACCGCCTCCGGCTACGGATCGGGAGAGTCGATAAGCTTCTATCAGGGCGTCGACACCATCGAACCGTGGAAGCGGGCGCGCCGCATCGGCGCGGCGGCGCGGATTACGCTCGACCATCTGATGGCTTCATCGGCGATTCCGTTCTTGTTTTCGGCGATCAAGATCAACCGCGAGTATTTCGGCGACGGATCCATGCGCCAGAGCGCGCCGATCTCCCCCGCCTTGCACTTGGGCGCCGAGCGCGTGCTGGTCATCGGCGTGCGCCAGGATCCCAACACGCGCGCCCCGCGCATCGAAGGTGAGGAGTATCCATCGTTGGCGCAGATCGCCGGCCACGTCTTGAACAGTATTTTCCTGGACAGCTTGGAAGGAGATATCGAGCGCCTGCAGCGCATCAACCGCACAGTGGGTTTGTTGTCCACCCAGCAGCTCGAAGAGGGCGGCGTGCCGCTGCGCCAAGTCGACGTGCTGGTGATCGCGCCGAGCCAGGATATCGGCAAGATCGCGGCCAAACATGCGCATCATCTGCCGCGAACGGTGCGCTTTCTGCTGCGGGGCCTCGGCGCATCCCGCCGCACCGGCTCCAATCTTATTAGTTACCTGCTGTTCGAGAAGCCGTTTTGCCGCGAACTGATCGCGCTCGGTTACGGCGACACCATGCGCCGGAAGGAAGAGATCCTCGCCTTTCTGGGCCGAGAGACTACCGTCGCCACGACCCCGCGCGTCGCGAACTAGCGCCCCGTGCAGCGCACGCTGATCATTCTCGGTATCGCTTTAGTCGTGGCGGGTCTGCTCTGGCCGTGGCTGTCAAAGCTCGGCCTGTTTCGGCTGCCGGGCGATATCGTGATCGAGCGCGAGAATTTTCGCCTTTACTTCCCGATTACCAGCATGGTGTTGATCAGCGTCATACTGTCGGTGATCGTTTGGTTGCTGCGCAAGTAACACCTTGGGCGCAGGCCCTGGGTCGGCCGGTCGTCATGTCACCGGGTAGTGGCGCCATCCGTGCGCCACAGCGCCACTATCGCCTGAAGTGCAAACGCCGCTAACGCGACGGCGGCTATGCCATACCCGAGATCGATGCTCCCTAGCAACAGCGCACCGCCGAAGACAAACAGCACGGCACGCAATCCACCCAAAAGCTGCAAGTCCGCTCGTTGCGCATCGTGCGCCGCGGAAGACGCCTGCGGTCGGTGCCAAAGTGGTAACAGATGGCTCAACGCGCCCGTCACCAGCGGCAGCAAGAACAAGACGAACATCGCTGGTACGGCGCGCGCCGCCAGCAATATCTGCTCGCCATGCAAGGCACCGGTGATGAGCAGAAGCCCAAGGCCCACGAGTGCCGCCATCAGTGACGGCGCCGCACCATGGCGCGAGACAATCTTGCGTCGAAAGTTGAGCCACCAGGCGCCCGCGAGGCGTGTCAACACGTACAGCCACGCGGCCACGCCGATGATGCCGAGTGGCTTCCACCACGCGGCACCGAGCGCGACGAGAACGCTGCCAGTCAGTGCCCAACCGATATCTCGGTGCAGTCGGTGCGCCGCCTTGGGGTCGGGTTGCTGGACGATGGTCGGCATCAGCACTTGCAGCGTCCCGACCGCCGTGAGTGCGACGAAACCAAGCACGTTGAGATGTAAGTGCACGCGCCGCAGAGCGAGGTAGTGCTCCGGCCAGAAGCTTGATGCCAGTGCGGCGAGCAGCGCGATCAGCAAACAGGCGAGCGCGGCGAGATACCAATATATGCAGGGATGCGCCGCGCCGACCGCGCGCCGCATACGTTGCGTGATCCAACCGATGAAAAGAACGACCACAATGGCAGCGAGTCCCGCGCCGAGCTGAATCAGCCGATGCGCACCCGGCGCGCCGAGAAACGCTCCCACCGGGGCGAGTGCGGCAATCAACGCGCACCACGGCAGGAGGCGTATTGCCGGTGTTGGCGCGCGCGAGCGGGTGAGCGTGGGCACGAAGAAGCTCATCGCCGCCAGGATCAAGGGCAGGACACCGACTGAAAGCGCCAGGTGGGTGAGTGCTACGCCGGGCGCCCAATGAAAGACGTCGCCGAGCAAAGCCAACGCCAGGGTGCACAGGGCAACGACGGCAATAGCTACCAACGGCCCGTCCTCCGGAGATCGGTTGAGCGGATGCGCGGTGTGTTGCGCCCCGGCGTCGAGTCGAGCAATGAAATTAGACGCGCACGACCTGACCGCGTGCGAACAGATGATCGAGCCAGAGGTTGGTCAGGTGCTCTTGCACGCGATTTTGCGACAGGCGCTCGTCGAGGTTATCGAGATCGACGATATCGAGCGGTTGGTCTTGCCAGGAGCAACCGAACACCGCCTTGCTACGTTGACCGGTGTGCGGATCGATCTGCCATTGCAGGCACTGCGAGCACACGCCCTTCAACATGCACTGCATCGGTGTGGCGATCGAGGCCGTGGCGGCGGGCTGCTTGGTCAAGAACGGCGCGAGCTCGCGGGCGCGCGCATCGCGCAGGCGGCGTACGAATTCGCTCGCACCGCTCACCCACAATCGTGTCACGTCTTCGAGCTTGATCTCCGGCTCGCCCAATTTGCCGCTTGCATAGTCGACGAGGGCGGCAATCACGTCGCCGCTCGCCGCGCGATCCATCGCACGCATCGATTTCATTGGCGTACCGCTTGCCGTGACCCACAACACGGCATCCGCGGCGGCCTCGAGCTCGGTTCGGTGAAACACCTGCTCGGCGCTGTCGAAGGCGGCGACGTACAGCACTTTGTTACCGGCCGCGCGCAATGCTGGTCCCACTGAGCGAATGAGGGCCGCGCCGAACAACCCGCCGACGAACATGAAGGTCTCACCGTGTTTCTCGGCGGCCACCGCGCGCACGCCGGTTGGCCCCATGAAGGTAATCGGATCGCCCGGCTTGAGCGTGGCAATGAGACGCGAGCTCGCGCCGTTCTCAAACACGATTACCGACACCGTGCCGAGTTCCCTGTCGACCTTGGTGCCATAAAGGGCGAGTGGCTCGGTCTGCAGACGCGTGCCTTCGACCACCGGCGCATGCGTCTCGAACGTCTGCGCGCGGAAGAATTGCCCGGGGCGGAACTTGACCGCCGCTTGCGGCGCCCGCACGGTAAGTTCGACGATGCGGGGACCTAGGCGCTCGACGCGCTCGACCGTGGCCGTGAGGCGTGCCGCGATCTTCTCGTGGAACGCCTGGTACTCGGCTGCCTCGCCGCGTTGACTGGCGCGCGCCTCGAACAGGGCGACGATCTTGGGATAGGTCTTCTGCGCCGAGGCGATGGCCTTGACCACGCTGCCGTGGAATACCGGATGGGTATCGCCCAGGAAGCTCACCCGGTGGTCGTGAACCTGGTAGGAGGTGAAGGGTCCAAAGTCCTCCTTGCAATGACCGAGTGTCGCAACCGCCTCGAGCTCGCCGTTCCTGTCGCGGAAAGTTTGGTACTGGCCCTTGAGTTTGGCGAAATGACCCTTGTGCTCAAACTCGTAGGCGACATTGGGGCGCGCGCCGGTGGCGACCAAGATGGCGCGCGCCGGCAGCTGCACGTGCTCGCCAGTGTCAATCCATTTGCCGTCGTCAGCGCGGCGCGCCCGTGCGCAGACCAGTGTCTCGACTTGGCCGTCAGCGTCGGTCTTGACCTCGCGCGGCTCCAGGCCCTCGGCATAGTAGATGCCTTCCTCGAAGGCTTTGATGATCTCTTCATGGTTGCGCGTGTAGGCGGGCGATTCGTTCATGCCCTTGCGATAGGCGATCGTGACCCCGCCCCATTTGCGCACGAGTGCCGCGAAATCGGGAGCTTCCTTGGCACGCGCGGCGCGCTCCCGCTCCGCGCGAACGCCGCGCCCGTGCTCCAGGAACTCATCGAGAATCTTGTTGGACGCGGCATCGAGCCCCGCGCGCACCGCGGCTTCGCCCTTGGCTGCCGCCAGCTCCTCGTAGCGCGCGAGCGTCTTTTCGACCTGCACGACGTAGTACGCCTGCACCTCCGTGGCGGTGTCCACACCGGTGAGGCCCCCGCCGATGACAACAGCCGGCAGGCGCACCTGGAGATTGGCAAGGCTCGTGGCGCGCGCTGCCCCTGATAACTGTAGCGCCATCAAGAAGTCGTTGGCCTGACGCATGCCAGGTGCGAGGCTGCCGGGCACGGGCAAGGCCTGCGGCAGTCCGGCACCGATGCAGATCGCGACGTGGTCGAAGCCAAGATGCCAGGCGTCTTCGACAGTGAGCGTGCCGCCGAAGCGCACGCCGCCAAATACCTGGAAGCGCGGGCGCCGCGCGAGCGAGAGATAGACGAGCTTGAGAAAGTTCTTGTCCCAGCGGTTGGTGATGCCGTACTCGGCCACACCGCCGAAACCGGCCATCACGCGCTGATCGAGAGCCTCCTCGAGCGCGTGGTAGTCGCGTACCGGTTGTTCAACGATCGCGTGCGGCAACGGCTCGATCTTGAGGCCCTCGACGCCAACCACGGCAAAGCCTTCCATTAGTAGATGGTGCGATAGGGTGAAGCCGGCCGGGCCCATGCCGAGCACCAGTGCTTTCAAGCCGTTATAGGGTTTGGGCAGCCATTGACGAGGGCGCAGCGGATTCCAGCGAATGAGCAGATCGTAGATCTCGACTCCCCAGGGCAGGTTCAATACGTCGGTCAGAATGCGCGTCTCAGTCTGCGGGATGTTGACCGGGTCCTGCTTCTGATAGATGCAGCCCTTCATGCAGTCGTTACAGATGCGGTGCCCGGTGGCGGCGCACAACGGATTGTCGACCGTGATCATGGCGAGCGCCGCGATGCCAAGCCCCTGCTTCTTGAGCAGGTGCATTTCGGAGATCTTTTCATCGAGCGGACAGCCGGTGAGCGTCACCCCGAGCGGATTGACCTTGAGTCCCTTATCGGGCTCGCCCTTTTTTTCCGGGAAACCCTTGGCGCAGAAGTCACCGTCGTGATCGTGGCAGTAAATGCAGTAGTGAATCTCGTTTTGCACCGCGCGCGCAGCAAAGCGCTCGTCGGTGAGCTTGAAGCCGTCGCGGCGCCGCAGGCGCGCGCGCGGGCCGGCGAAGCGCGCAAACGGATCGTTGACCAAGGACTCGATCGGCACCAAGGCCTGGTGATCGGTGCCCTCGGGTAACCGAAAGCTGACCCAATCGCGCACCGCGGCCTTGCCTTCCGGGACGGTTAGCGCACGAATGCACCAGCGTGTGAGCTTCTCGATTTCATCGGCGTGGGCCTTCTCATCTGCCAGCAACAATGCCGCGTAATGCGCCGCGGCGAGCTCGCGATCGCCGGTCGGCACGGAGAGCTGTTTAGTGAGCCAGGCATCGAGCTCGGCGAAGGACTCGAATTCCTCCTTCTTGAGCAGCCGGCGCCGGGCGCGACGCTGCACGAAGAGCTTCTTGAAGACGAACACCGGGTCGTGCACCAAGGTTGATGCGCGCAGCGCCGCCACATCCTTTTCGATGTCGAACAGTTCAGCGACGAAGGTCTCGAGCAAGGGTGCGCAAGCCAGCAACAACTCGCTTACTTGCAGGCCAGTCAATGCTTCGCCACGCCTGTAAGCCGACAACTGCTCGTAGCGCGTGCGATCAAGCTCACGCAGGCGCTCAAGATAGAGCTGGTCAAGACGCGCGAGTGTGTCGTCGCGCCGCAGGTCGGCGAAGCTCAAACCAAAGTTGAGCCGGGGCGAGTCAGAAGACATGGAAGCTTGTGCGGTAAGGCGATTTCGGATTCTGGATCAGCGCGTCGCCCGCGCCCTTGATGCGGGTCAAAACTTGGCCGCCGGCGGATTCTAAAGGGTGCGCGCCGTATCGGGCCAGCGATCACGCGCGCTGCCAATTCCCCGATTTGCCGCCGGTTTTGGACAGTAGCCGCACGTCCGTGATGGTCATGCCGCGATCGACGGCCTTGCACATGTCATAGATCGTAAGCAGCGCGATCTGTACGGCAGTGAGCGCTTCCATCTCGACTCCGGTCTGTGCCTGAGTACGTACTGTGGCGCGGCAGGTGACGGTCGAGGTGTTCGGGTCGGTTTCGAGGGCGATGTCGACGGCACTAATCGGGATCGCGTGACAGAGCGGTACCAACTCGGCGGTCTTCTTGGCCGCCATGATGCCGGCAACGCGCGCAACCGCCAGCACGTCGCCTTTCTTGTGGCCGCCTTCGATGATGAGCTTGAGGGTTGCCGCTTGCATCGCGATACGACCCTCTGCGATCGCTTCGCGGGTGGTCACGTCCTTTGCACCGACGTCGACCATGTGCGCTTCGCCTTTGGCGTTGAGATGGGTGAGCTTATCCGTCATCTTATTGATCGCCCTTTGGTATTACCAAGCATCCACGCGTGCTTACTTCGGCGGCGGATCGTGGCGGATGCGCGGCAGCATCGCTACCAAGTTGCATGGTTTTGTATGGCAGTTGAGTTGCGGCAGGATGATCTTGTCCATCCCCATGCGGCAGGCGCCGGTCGAGCCAGGCAGACAGAATAATAAGGTATCCCCCACAACTCCGGCGAAGGCGCGCGATTCAATAGTCGAGGTGCCGATTTCCTCGTAAGACAGCGAACGGAACAACTCGCCAAAGCCAGGGATCGGTTTGGTGATGAGGGGCATGAGCGCCTCCGGCGTGTTGTCGCGACCGGTTAGTCCCGTGCCGCCGGTGGTGATAATCGCATCGATTGCTGAGTCGGCCACCCACGTGCGCACTTGCGCGCGCAATGCTTCGATATCGTCGCGGCAGATGGCGCGCGTGGCCACGCGGTGGCCGGCGCTCGTCAGGCGCTCGGCGATCTTGTTGCCGGAGGTATCGTTGTCCGCGGTGCGCGAATCCGAGACGGTCAGGATAGCAACGTTGATCGGGATGATGGGTTCTTTTGTTTGGTTCATGGCACTCAATACCGTTTCGAGTTTCGAGTTAGAGCAGCCCGGGAGTCAAGAAGTCATCCCCATGCGCATGTGACTCGAGACACGCACTTCGTAGCTAGGTCTCGGTCGGCGGCATATGTACCAGTTTTCGAAGTGCCGCCACGTCGCGCACCATAATATGGTTACCCTCCACTTCGATCAGGTTGGCGCGCCGGAGCTTTCCAAGAATGCGCGACAGGGTTTCCGGTTGGATCGCCAGGCGCGAGGCGATCACGCCCTTGGGCGTGGTGAGTTCGAGATCCGGCGAATGCTTCACGCCCCCGGGAATCTGATCGAGCAGGTAGGCGACCAGACGATAAGTCGCGTTCTGAAGCGTAAGGCTTTCAATCTGGTTGACCAGCATATGCAGGCGCCGGCTCATCGAGCCCAGCAGCCCGAAACAGGCCTCGTGCGACTCGCGAAGCACCCCTAAGAATACCTTTTGCTCGAAACCGAACAGATGCGCGTCGCTCACCGCCTCGGCGTTGACCGGGTAACGGCCCTGGTTGCCCATGAACATCACGGCCTCGCCGAAGGTTTGCCCAGGTTTGATGATCTCGATGATCTTTTCGTCACCCTCGGGCGATAGGCGGTAGAGCTTGACTAAACCCTCGCGCACCATAAAGAAGCGCTCTGCCAGTTCGCCTTGCCGGAACAAGACCTGGCCTTGTTTCAGTTCGCTCATGTGCATGCCGTGCGCGAGACGTGCGAGCTGATCGTCCGGCATGTCGGCGAACAAATAGGCGCGACGCAATTCGGCGTGGGGCGTAGCGGGCTGATTCATGTGTCCATCATACCCTTGGGTGGTGCCGATTGATCAAGATCAAGGTGGCGACTGGTGCCGCGCGCGACAGTGATCGACCGTGATGAGAAGCCGGGAGCGGCAAGGATGAAGGTAGAGCTGTTGGTGCGCGCGGGCTCGGGGCCGTGTGAGCGCGCCGAGCGTATTTGGCGCGAGGTCGCTACGGCACAGGGAATCGAACTTGTGGTCGTTAACCTGGCCGATCGCACCGGCAGCGAGCTCGCCACGCAGCCGACGATCACTGCCGTGCCCGCGGTGCTTATCGACGGGCAGCTGGCCGCCGTCGGTGTGCAAAGCCCGGAGGAAGCACGCGCCTTGGTGAGCGGTCACGGCATCAATCGCCCGCGCTAACCAGCGTTCGTGCCGACGGCACTGGGCGTTGTAGCCCAAATCCGTTACCGTAGCGCGATCCACCGCGGCGAAATCTCCTACCGATGCTCACGCTCGAAGAAGCCCAGCAAGCACTCATCCATGCCGTGCGACGCACGACGCGTCAAGAAACGGTGCCACTTGATCGCGCCGTCGGCCGTTTTACCGCCAAGGAACTGCGCGCGCGGGTCGATAACCCGGCCTTCGATAACTCCGCCATGGACGGTTACGCGGTGGCCACCGCCGACCTGATAACCAAGAATTTCGTCTTGCCGCTCGCGGGCGAATCGAGTTGCGGCGATGCGCCGCAGACACTCAGACCGGGCACCACTATGCGCATCTTTACCGGCGCTCCCGTGCCGCACGGTGCCGACGCAGTGGTGATGCAAGAAGACATTAAGCAAAGTCGCGAACAAATCGTGTTTCCGCGCACGGTGCAGCCGGGACAATACATTCGCCGCCAGGGCGAGGATTTTCGCGCGGGTGAATTGCTATACGCGGCGGGGCGGCTGCTCACACCGTTCGACATCGCCTTGCTATCGAGCGCCGGCGTGGCCGAGGTCAGCGTGTACGCCCAAGCGCGTGTTTTGGTGGTAGCGACTGGCAATGAACTGATTTCCCCGGGTAAGTCGCTCGCGCCGGGACAGATCTACGAATCCAATCGCCTCGCTACCTTGCTGCTGTTGCGGCAACTGGGTGTCGAGGCGGTCGATGGCGGCACAGTGCGCGATGATCCGGCGGCGTTACGCGCGCTGCTCGCGGCCTCCACCGATTTTGACTTTATCATCACAAGTGGCGGCGCCTCGGTCGGCGACCACGATCTGGTCAAGCAGGCGTTCGCCGAGATCGGCAAGATTGAGTTCTGGAAGGTGCGCGTCAAGCCCGGTAAGCCGATCGCCTTCGGTCACGTCGGCAGCCGCACGCATTTTTTCGCGCTGCCCGGCAACCCGGTGTCGAGCCTAGTTACCTTCAAACTATTCGTCGAGCCGGCCCTGATCGCCTGGCATCACGGCACCGCGCAACGCTCGGAACTGCCGGCCACTGCCGCCAACAGCTTTCGTCGGCACGCCGGGCGTACCGAATTCCTGCGCGGCCGTGTCCATGTGGAAGGTCGCCGGCTCATGGCGACCGCGCTGACGGGTCAGGGCTCACACATGCTCGCCGCTTTGCGCGAAACAACCGTCTTGATTCGCGTCGAGGCCGATAGCCAAGGCTTCGCGGCTGGTGATTCGGTATTGGTGACGCCGCTGACACTGGCGTTTTCTTGACGCCAACCGCGACACCGCGTTTATTGACGGAGGTCAAGCTTGCCACGTGCGTTCGTGATAGCGTGAAATTCAGGTAGAGGACTGGCTAAATGGCACTGAGCGACAAAGACATCGATCGGCTGCGGCAGCAACTCTTGAAGCGCCGCGAGCAACTCCGCTGGGTCGTGCACGACACGCTGCTCGAGTCCAAGCGCGAGGACTTCGTCGACTTGGCCGGCCAGGTGCACGATGCCGCCGAGGAGTCGTTCGCCGATCTCCTCGCCGGGGTGAACCTCGCGCATCTGGATCGCGAGGTCAAAGAGCTTGCCGACATCGAAGCGGCCTTGCAGCGCATCAGCGCCGGTACTTACGGCGAGTGCGTGGATTGCGGCACCGATATTGTGCTCGCGCGCCTCGACGCCTATCCGACCGCGAAACGTTGTCAGCCCTGCCAGGCGCGCCGCGAGGACAGCAAGCGCGGCGGGCGTGATGCTACCCCCAGTTTGTAAACGACCTTCGATTTTGCGGCAGGGCTTTCAGTTGTACTTGGGCAGCGTAATTACCACGCGCAGACCACCCAAACTCGGCGATCGGTCAAATGCCAACTGGCCGCGATAGCTAAGCGCGATATCGTGGGCGATCGCGAGCCCGAGTCCGTGACCCGGCACGGTTTCATCCAGTCGTACCCCGCGCCGGCCGATTTGCCGTAGCCGCGCCGCATCGCAGCCGGGCCCATCGTCCTCGACGGTAATCCGCAAGCTGTCGTTGATCGCAAGATTTAGCCGGACGGCGGCGTGTGCCCACTTGAAGGCGTTATCGATCACATTGCCGAGCAGTTCCAGCATGTCCTCGCGATCGGCGCGGAAAACGATCCTCCCGCGTGGTGCCTCGCGTTGCACGGCCACCGCCTTTTCGCGGTGTATGGCCGTGATGGTCGTTACAAGCTCGTCGATCAACCCCTGCACGTCGAGAGCGGCAGCGCCGGTTGCTGCGCCGGCGAGGCGCGCCCGCTTGAGTTCTCTGTCGATCAGGTTGGCGATCGATTGCGTGTGCGTCTGCATCGGTCGCCGGATATCGGGCCAGCGGCCCAGGCGCTTGTCCGAACTGAGATCGCTGAGCAGCGTCAGCGGTGTCTTGAGCGCGTGCGCCAGGTTCCCCAAGGCGCGCCGCGAGCGTACGAGCCGCTCGCGCAAGGTTGCAAGCGCCGCATTCAGCTCGCGTACAAACGACTGCATCTCGTGCGGCACCCGCTCACTTAGTTGCTCGCGCGCGCCGTCTTTGACCTCGTCGAGTTCCGCGCGAATACGCATCAGCGGACGCAACCCGAGCCAAAGGGCAAATTGCTGAATCAGCAGCAGCACGGCCAGCGCGCCGCCCGAGACGATGGCATACTGCAGATTGAAGCGCTGCAACTCGCTGCGTAGCGGCGTCAGATCCTCCGCCACGGCAAGCGTAGCCTCCTGCTCCTTGAGCAGCACGCCGCGCACCAGAACCAGCAACGACTGGTTTTGCGGCCCAGGCTGCTGAATGCGCAACTGCGCACCGCTTGGCGCCCGATCCACTGCCAAATCCTGGTCCCAGAGCGAACGCGAACGCACCACCCTGTCGCCAATCGTGATGCGAAAGTAGTGCCCGGAATAGGGCTGATGAAAAACGCCGGCGAGGCGTGGATCCTCTAGTAACGATTGCATGGGCGTCGCAGTTTGCAGTGCCGCTACGATGGTGTCGGCATCGTGCTCCAGGCGACTCGCTACAAAGGCCTCGGCGATGTGCCGTATCGCCAGCGTCACCACTAACCACTGCAGGATGAAGACGACGAGCAGCCCACTCGCCAGCCCCAGACCGAGGCGCGCGCGCAAGGAGCGCATTAGCGGATGCCCTCGAACACGTAACCTTGGCCGCGGCGCGTGCGTATCACATCGCGGCCGAGTTTCTGGCGCAGGCGCCGCACGTAGGCCTCGATGACATTGCTGTCCTTGTCCGCGTCGTACTCGTAGACATGTTCGGTCAGCACGGACTTGGAAAGCGTACGGCCCGGATGCAGCATGAAGTAGCGCAGCAACCGAAATTCGGTGGCGGTGAGTTCCAGGTTGTGCGTCCCGCGGCGCACGGTTTGCCGTTCCTCATCGAGCACCAAGTCGCCGCTGCGCAGCTCGCCGCCGGGCTGTGCGTGGCGGCGGCGAATGACGGCATTGAGGCGTGCCATCAGTTCTTCCATATGGAATGGTTTGGCGAGATAGTCGTCGGCCCCAGCCTTGAAGCCCTCGACCTTCTCCTGCCAGGAATCGCGGGCCGTGAGAATAACGACCGGCACCGTATTGGCGTCGTTGCGCCACTGCCGCAGCACCTCAAGACCTGAGCGTCCCGGCAAGCCGAGGTCGAGGACGACCGCATCGTACGGCTCTTGCGTGCCCAAATATCCCGCCTCGACGCCGTTGTCGACGGCATCGACCGCAAAACCGGCACGCGCGAGCGACTGCTTTAGTCGCCCGCGCAGCTCGGCGTCGTCCTCAACGACCAACAGGCGCACAGATCACTCACCGCTCTTCTCGCGTTCGCGCTTGAGCGGCTCGCCAGTCTTGGCGTCGTACTTAAGCTCGCGCACGCCGCCCTTGTCGTCGACGATCTTGATCTCGTAGACGTAGCGCTCGCCCTTGCGCTCCAGCTCGGTTTCGACCACGCGCCCGGGCTGATCCTTGCGCGCCTTCTCCAGAATCGTTTCCAGCGACATGATCTCGCCGGACTGCTTGAGCGCGCGTGCCTTGTCGTGATCGCTGCTGGCGAAAGCGACGCCAAACGCCGGGGGCACGACAACGGTCGCGAGAGCGATCATTGTGGATTTAACGATTTTATGCATGACAATTACTCCTCGTGATTCAATGTTAAACAGGTTTGCGCCCGGTAAACATGGCGCGGATCAGGTTTTCCCGGTGCATTGCGCTGCCCACCGCCACGCCGGCGACGTGCAGCAGCACCAGTACCACCATTAGCTGGGCTAGAAACTCGTGCAGCTCCTCGAGCCATTCGGCTTCGTCATCGTCATCATCGTCGTCGTCGGCGTGGGCGGCGGCGAGCGGGGCCGGCGCCAGCGCGCGTAGCGCGAGCGCGGCGCTCGCCACGGCACCCCCGCCGTTGTGTATCTGTTGCAGCGCCACGCCGCTCGCAGCGGTGGCGCCAAGTGTCGCCAGCATCAGCACGATCATGGCGCCACCCAGCGGGTTGTGCCCCAGGTAGCGCCGCGGCCGAGCTAGCAACAGCTCCTTCAAATAGCGCGCGATCGTGGCCGGACCACGCACGAAGTTACCAAAGCGCGCATGACGCGTGCCGACGAGACCCCACAGCACGCGCACACCGACCAGTGCCAGCACCCCGTAGCCGGACCACAGGTGTAGTTGCGAGGCCTCATCGCCGCTGAGGTAGGCGATGAGAAACAGTGCGACCAGCGACCAGTGAAAGATGCGTACCAGCGGGTCCCAGACCCGTACCTCGCGGATCGCCGATTCGGTTGGCATGTCGATACTTGTCATGGCGGCTTTCGTTGACTTCAACGGATGGCAGCCTAACAAGACTGGCTGAAACGAGGCTGAAAAAGACGTGGGCCCGGGCGTGCCGCCCGCGTACGGTCAAAAAAGAACTGCGGCGCTGCGCGTGAGCGCCACCGCTACGATATAAGCGAAGGTCGCGAGCGCCGCGACCCACGCCATCACGCGAATTTGTTTGGTCTTGCCGCGCCGCAGCGCGATCATGCCCAGCACGATGTAGAGCACAACGGCGATGACTTTGGCGCTCAGCCAGGTATTCACCCCCGGGTATTGCTGGATGGTCAGCGCCAGATAGATCGCGCTCCCGAGCAAGGTGGTGTCGATGACGTGCGGTGCAATGCGCACCCAGCGCGCTTGCAGCATGGGCGAATCGACCAGCATCCACAGGCCGCGCACGATAAAGCCCGTAATGGAGATCATCGCGCTTGCGACATGAATCAGCTTAATGGTCTCGTACATGATTGGGTCAGCGGCGCTACGCGTTCGGTCGCGGCAGCAAATAGATCGGTGCGTACTTTAGCACCCAGGGAATGATGCAAAGCAACCAGGCGCCACCGGCCGCGATGTTTAGGGTATTCGCCCATGGCAACGAGAACTCCGCTGCGATGCGCAGCACGGCGGTAATGCTCAAGCCGAGCAGCGCGAACCACGTCAATCGATCAGCGACCATCGACAGCCCGGCGTGACCGAGCGTCACGCGTGAGCCCATTGCCACCACCATGCTCGCCAGGAAACCGATACCGAGGGCGTGCAACGGCGCGCGTCCCATCCAGTCAGAGCCGGTCGCGAGCCACAGCAGGCTTTGCAGCGCGTACAGCAGCATGGCCACGCCGAGCCAAAGGAAGGCGATGTGCAGCATCGCCAGCATGCGTGAATGGAAGCTGCGCCGAAATTTCCAGACGTAGGAGTGATGCAGCGCGGTAATTGCCAGTGGGAAATCGGCGATCCAGCGCCATTGCGGGACGCCGGCCAGTTCACACACGGCGTGGCCGGCAACGCATAGCAACATCAACGGCGGTCCCCAGGCGGGTCGCACCATCACATAGTTCATCAACACGCTGCTCGAGAAAAACGGGATCATGCGATGGCTGACGGTAAAAACCACCGGCACCAGGAACAGCCACAGACCAAGCTCGCGCGCAAGCAGGTAACCGACGATGTCGTTGCGCACAATGCCGTACAAAAACGCCGCGTGACCGAGCACGGCGAACACCAAAGCAAAATTGAGCAGCCGCTCATGTACACCGCGTTCACGCGCCTGCCCGTACACGTTGAGCAGCACGGTAAGCGCGTGCAGGCAGCCGAGCAACAACAGAAGGACAGCGAGCGCTGCCAGTACACGCGCAACAAAGAAACCCAGATACAGCAGCAGCCAACCGCTGTTGAGTAGCGCGAAGATTCGTAGGTAGTGCCGTCGTTCGATCGGCGGCGTATGCAACCATCGTGGATAGACGGTAAAAAGGAACCCCAACACAAAGTATGGGAACACGCCGTAGATCATCATGAACGCGTGCGCGGCAGCTGCGGGCAGTTTCCATGGAAGGCTGACGCCGCTTGTACGTGCCGCGAGCTCGGTTAGCCACAGTCCGATGGTCAGTAACAGCTGCGCCGCACCGCCCGCCAAGAACATTCGGTGCGGGGCGCTGGAGAAGGCTTGCCAGGTCGAAGACATTTCATTCGGGCGTGTCACGTTGCGGGGAGGCACGGTCCGGCTTATACCGGCGTGTGCCCGACGGTTGCCTTGATGGACATCAAGACCGATGGAAATGTGTGCGCCGCCGAGGCATCCGCTGGATCCAACCGCCGCCCCTTGGGATGAGGGGCTCGGGGCCCGCGGGGCAGTGCGCCAGGCGACACTGAGCTAAGCTTCTTGGAGACACCGCGAACATAGGGATGCTAGCGTCAGGGATGGATAGCGAGTTACGACTTAGAGGGTTGGCCGACCAAATTGCCGACGCCGCCCGCGGTTCCAAATCGTGCTTTTTTGTTCGACCATCCGGTAATCGGCGGGAGTGACGTTTCCAGCATGGCTCGGAAGGCGGCAACACGCAATTCAGCGCGCACCAGCAGTGCCCGCGCGAAATCGACACGAGGCGCACGTATCAGCGTGCCAGGGTCGGACGCGGGGTTTCGCCTGCTGTTTGAAAACAGTCCATTATCGATGTGGGTCTACGATCGAGACAGCTTCCGCTTCCTCGCGGTCAATGATGCCGCGGTACGCCGCTACGGGTATTCGCGCGCCGAGTTCCTCGCCATGGACATCTTCGCGATTCGTCCACCCCATGAGGTCGCCCGCCTGAAGCAGGTG
>CP070641.1:0-18677 GCA_020354085.1 Pseudomonadota bacterium | reverse complement strand
TTCGAACGGAACACCGAGACGCTTGGCCAGCCCCGACCCGAGATCAATTCCCAGGCCCTTCAGATTGCCCGTCGCCGGATCCTTCACGCCGTAGATCGGCGCGGAAAAGAACGCGACGCGCAGCTTGCCCGTGGGCGCCAACGCTGCGCGCGCCTTGTCATCGGAAGCCCCCTGCGCCCCTGCCCCGGCGAAAATCAGCAATCCCGCGACCACAGCAAATATCCCGCTTCGTACACGCATGGTTTTCTCCTTATTCTCTTGATGACGTTTAATTACCGCCCGTGTCGCTTGGCTGCCATTTAGAAGCGCGTGAAGTGAACTGGCGATTCGCGCCTAGATTGCGGCGCAAGCGCGTCAGGGTCTATACGACATACGATCTACTACTAAGGGATGTGTCGAGATGCATTGCCGGCGCGAGGCGGAATGCGCGTGAAGATGATCGCGACTGCCCGTCGGTGCCGCGAGGATCGCAAGGAGAGACTCTTGATGCGCTCCCCGGACTAAGAGCGCGCGTGTACCGTCGCGCAGATGCTTGGGCGCTATGGCCTGGGCCAGGCACGACCGGCCAGGCGTGGGTTGGGATTCAGATTTGTTTCCGCGCCGGTACAGGGGAGCGTCCGGTGCGGCCGAATCGACAGCGTCGGGTAGCTCTCGCTACCCGACGCGCGGGATCTAACTAGAACGTGTACGACAGACCGATCGAGGCGAAGCCGATATCGGCGGTATCGATGTCGAAGCGCTCGTACTCCGCGCGCACGCCGAGGCCGAAGAGTTGAAACTGCACGCCGACCCCGTAGGCGGGATCGCTGCCCGAGCTCTTGTACTTGGTCCCGAGCACGGTCGACTCGCTGTCCCAAGAAATGCTGCCGGCCTTGCCGAACAACATCACGGGACCAAGATTGAAGCCGAGCAAGCCGTACGCATTCATGCCGGTGACCGTGGTATCCGAGCTGCTGCCCAGTGCCGTTCCCTGGGCCTTGCCGAGATCGACATAGGAGCCCTCAACCGCAAAGTTGATGAGCGGAATGATGCCGAAATTGTAGCCGAGGAAAACCTTGTAGCCCTTGTCGCTGTCGTCGTACTTGACGTCGCCGACGCCGGATTGGTTGTACGAAACATCGAGGCTCGACGAGCCAGCCGCCGCGCCGATGTAAAACCCGGTGTCGCCGCCGGCCCAGGCAACACTCGATGCAAACAACATCGCTACTGCGCAACCCAGTCTGGTCAGTTTGCTCATTGCTTTTTCCCTTCGGCCTATGCCTCGTTGGTTGATCACCGTCATTATGGATACACGTCTGTTCTCGATGGTTCATCGACCATTCGCGACACATCGAGACACCGACGCGTTTCGGCATCATAGGCAGTCGCACAGCGTGTCGCAATCGCGACCACCTCGCCGGTAGATGGCCGGTCGCTTCGGATCGAGGTTCGGAGTGGTTGCCCTACCCGGCCCGGGCGCGTTGCAGCAGGAGAGCAAGCGGCGACTAGTGTTGCGGCCCGCGCTCGAACAGCGTCAACTCCCAGCGGTCGTGGCCGGTGTCGTGGCGCAATATATAGGTAGCGCCATCGTCGCCGCGCACCTTGAAGTAACGATGCTCGGGCGCGAGCCAGCGGTCCAGGATCTCGGATACGGCAACCGCGCGTTCGCCGAACCAGAAGCGACGCGGCTCCTGTTCGCCGCGGTAACCGGCGTAGCACTCAACCTTGATCTCGAAATTGCTCATAGCCGCAAGCGCGGGTCGGTTAGTCTTTTATGGGCATGGCTACTGCGCCAGGCCGCGGATCCTGGCGAGGCTCAGCGTGCCGGCCGCGCCCCAACCTTGCTTGCCTTCGGGAATGGCTGGTCGGAACTTGGTGTAGAGCGTGTAGCCGCGGGTGGCGAGCTCGGCGGGTGTGAATGCGCGCGCGAGCGACGTCATGGCGCGGCGCACGTCGGCGAGCGCATCGCCGAACTTGCCTTCCAGGTAACGCTCCACCGAATCCGGCTTGATCGGCGTGCCCTTGCTCACGGCGCGCAAGCCGTCGGGCGTCTGCTTGGCCGGCACGGCGCGATGGAGAAGATCGACCGAGATGGTTTGCTCCGCACGCAGTTTGCGCCGTTGCTCGCGGATTTCTTTTGGCGTCGGCTTGAACAAGCCAAGCGACACACCTTTTGAATAAGCGTTGAGGCCCGCGACCGCGCGCCCGAGTGTCAGCGCCTCGGCGCGCTGAAACCCCAGGCGCTCGGCCACTACCGCGGCCCACAGCGTCAGGACCGGGGCGCGATTGACCTTGATCGAGCGGCGTGCGGCGGGTTTCTTCGCCATGCCATCAGTATACGGCGATCCCACAAGGTGGCCACGCACTTTGTGGGGGAACCGCAATGTCTTGGACCGGCGACTATGAAGCGTAATATAGGAGCGAAGTCCTGCTGGCGCATCGAGGAGGCGTGATGAACGACCGATTCACCGTACTGCCGAACCTTCCGCTCAAACCGAAATCGTCGTTCGGTCCGCAGACCAAACCGCTCGCGCTGGTGCACAAGGACAGCCCCGCGCTTTCGGTCATGACCGATTTCGCATCGGTCACGCCGGTGACGATCCACCGCGAGGTGCCGATCAACGTCGCGCTCAAGAAGATGAAGACCGCCGGCGTGCGCCTGTTGTTCGTGGTCAACAACGCCTACGAAATCATCGGGCTCATCACCGCCAACGACATCATGGGCGAACGGCCGATCAAGATCACCCAGCAAGCGCGCACGGCGCGATTCGACATCACGGTGACGGACATCATGACACCGCAGCGCGACATCCAGGTGCTCGACGCCGCGCGCGTTCAGGCGGCGAAGGTCGGCGACATCGTCGCGACCTTGCATTCGCTCGGACGGCAGCACGCGCTGGTGGCCAAGATCGACGAGGCCACAGGCGCGCAAACCGTTATCGGCATGTTCTCCACCAGCCAGATCAGCAAGCTCCTGGGCCACGACGTGATGCAGGCCGCGCCACCGGCCAGCTCACTCGCCGAGATCGTGGCGAAGATCGGCTAGCGGGCGCTAACCCTGCGTCGGTGCATTGCGCCGACTGAGCACCACCGGCGACGGGCGCGTTTCGCGCTCGTCGGGCGCCCAAAGAAAACCGGGGCCTCCACGCGACTTTGCCGACGGGCGGCGTCCTTGCACGCCGAACATTGATTTCCATCAAAGACGCGGACGACGCAGCGCCGTGGAATATTGCGATGCTGTCATCCCAAAGGCAGCAAAGGAGGTTGTTATGTTTGTAAGGGAAATCATGACACCCAAGATCGAGTCCATCTCACCGACGGCGACGCTGTGCGAGGCCGCGCAAATGATGCGCGAACTCGATGTCGGTTCACTGGCAGTCGTCGAAGACCGCGATCTGGTCGGCATTATCACCGACCGCGACATCTGCTGCCGCGCCGTGGCCGACAGATACGACCCGGCGATCACCACTGTGCGCGAGATCATGTCGCGCGACATTTCCTTCTGCTTCAGCGACGACGTGGTGACGGCGGCCGTACGACAAATGGAAGATCGCCATGTTCGGCGGCTCGCCGTGTTGAATCGCGACAAGAGCATGGCCGGTTTTCTATCGGTGGACGATGTCGCGCGCTACTCCCGACAGATGGCCGGCGAGGTACTGGACTGGATGCGGCATCCGCGTCACTGAGCACTTGGCGGATCAATCGACGCGCCGGGCGCGCGCTACGCGCGCCACTAACCGGCGCGTTGGTAGGTGCCCATCAGTTGCGCCTCGGCGAGCACGTGCCCGGCCATGGCTTTTTCGACCTGCCCCTTGGTTGCCTTGCCGAGATCGCCCAGCTCGGTGTCGAGCGCGTATAGCTTGAAGAAGTAACGATGCTTGCCGATCGGCGGGCACGGTCCACCGTAGGCGCTCTTGCGAAAGTCATTCACTCCGACTTTCGCACTGGCGGGTAGTTTTCTCACGCCTTCTGCGAGGCTCGTCGTGTTGGCCGGAAGATCGTAGACGACCCAGTGCACCCACACCATGCGCGGCGCCTTCGGATCAGGCGCGTCGGGATCGTCGGCGATGAGCGCGAAGCTTCTGGTGTTGTCCGGCGCGCCGGACCAGGCGAGCGGTGGAGAGACATCCTCTTCGTCGCAGGTGCAACGCGCGGGAATGGCTTCACCCTCTTTAAATGCCGTTGACGTGAGTTGTAACGCCATGTTCTACCCTCCTCTGCTGTTCCACGCGGTAACGCGCGATGGCATGTTGAACCTCTCGTGTGCGGCAACTGCGAGAGAACACCACGCTCGGCACATACGGCATACTCTCGATGCCCCGCATGCTCGTTGCCGCACGAACAGCGCGCTCTTCTGTCACGATCATGGGCGCGCCGACACCTGGGCGGGTTGGCTAACCGCATCGGCGCGACGACCATCGGCATGCAGCTTGAGCGCGGCATACACGAATTTGTTCACCGGCGTGGCCACACCGAGCGGCTCGCCCAAGCGAGTGACCGCGCCACTGAGCCAGGGCAGTTCCAGACGCCGACCACGGTTGAGGTCACCCAACATGGAAGCGATCATGTCGTAGGGCAAACCGTCCATAAAATTGAGTTGGCCGTCGGCAGCTTCCGGCGGCAGATTCACACCCTTGGCGCGGCCGACAGCCGCCGCTTCTTGCATAACATCGAGCAGCATCGCACGCGTGTCGGGATCGGTGCGCACGGCGCCAATCGGTAGACGGGTAAGCGTGGTCATGGCGCTCAACCCGACAATGAACACGAACTTCTCCCAGATCACGCGCTGAATATCCTGGGAAATGACGACATCGATACCGGCACGCCGGCAGGCGGCGAGCAGCGCCGTCGTGCGCGCGGATTTGCTGCCATCGAGCTCGCCAAAGGTAAGCCTTTGCATAGTGCCGTTGTGGCGAATCACGCCCGAGCGCTCGATCACGGCGGCGATGTGCGCGATGCCGCCCATGACACGCTCACGGCCCAGCGCGCGCGTGAATACGTCGACGGCATCGACGCCGTTTTGGAACGAGACCACTGCCGTGTTTGGGCCAACGATGGGCGCGATCGCCTTCGCCGCCGCTTCGGTGTCCCACAGCTTGACGCCAACCAAGATCAGGTCGACCGGGCCGACGCTGGCCGGATCGTCGGTTGCTTGCACCGATCTCAGGTGCAGATCACCCAGAGCGCTTTGAATATACAGGCCGTCCTGGCGCAACGCCTGCAAATGTTCACCGCGCGCCAGGAAAGTTACGTCCTCACCGCTCGCCGCCAGCCGCCCGCCAAAATAGCCGCCGACACCGCCGCTGCCAAAGATCAGGATTTTCATGACTCCAGTACCATTGCGAGGTTCACCATCTTTCGCCAAACGGCCGCAGATCGATCTCGAACGACCAGGCCGATCGCGGCTGGCGCGTCAGAAAGAACACCGACTCGGCGATGTCACTCGACTGCATGAAGAACTCATCGGGCTTGTCCGGCATCGCCTGACGAGTGCGCGCGAGATTCACCACGCCGTCGAGAATCACGTAGGCGACATGGATGCCGTCTGGGCCCAGATGGCGGGCCATGGATTGAGCGAGCCCACGTTGCGCCGCCTTGGCCGACGCGAACGGCGCGGAATGCGCGCCGCTCTTGACCGAGGCGGTGGCGCCAATGATGACGATGTGACCGCGCTTGGCGGCACGCATGTCGGGGATGACTTGCTGGCAGGCGACGGCACAGCCGAGCGCATTCACGCGCCAAGCCGACTCGAAGTCCTGCGGGGAGGCGTTGTCGATCGGCGCGAACTTGCCGGCGCCGGCGTTGTAAATCAGTACCTCAACCGGACCGAGATCGGCCTTGATCTGCCGGAATATCTGCGGCGCGCTCGCCGTGTCGGCGACGTCGTAGGCGTAGGCGCGGGAATCGGGGATTTCGGCGGCGAGCGTTTGCAGGTAGTCGAGATTGCGCGCGAGCAGCGCGACGCGAAAACCCTCCCGCCCGAACCGGCGCGCGAACGCCGCGCCGTTGCCCGGCCCTACTCCAACCACCACACATGTTGGCTTGGCCACTAATGCCCCCTTGCGACGATAGCGTAGCTATCCTAGCGCGGGTCAGCGGCGTGTACCAATTCCCGTCAGGGCGGCGCGCCTACTTAAGAATCCGGTAGCAAGGTTTGTAGGTCGTGCCGGGAAGTTTCATGCGTTGCTGCGCGACGAACGAACCCAACAGCGAATCGAGCGGGTCCATGACACTCGCGTCACCGCGAATCTCGAAGTCACCATGCTGCTCGACCGCGCGAATACCCTCGTCCTTGACGTTGCCGGCCACCACCCCGGAAAACGCGCGCCGTAAATTGGCCGCCAATTGGTGGCGATCCTGGTCTTTGCGCAGGTTGAGGTTGCGCATGTTGTCATGCGTTGCCACAAATGGCGCCTGGAAGTCACGGTCAACTTTCAGCGCCCAGTTGAAATAATAGGCATCGCCCCGTTGTGTGCGGAAATCGGAAACATCGCGAACCCCCTCCTGCACGGCGCGCGCGACGCCGGCTGGATCGTCGATGATGATCTGATAGCGCTTGCGTACATCTTCACCCAGGGTTGCCGCAACGAAGCGATCAAGTTCGGCAAAGTAGTCCTTGGCCTTCGCCGGGCCGGTCAGCACCAACGGAAACGGAATTTCGGCGTTGTCGGGATGCAGCAGCACGCCCAACACATACAGGAACTCCTCGGCCGTGCCGACGCCGCCGGGAAATACGACGAAGGCGTGGCCGACACGCACGAAGGCCTCCAGCCGCTTCTCGATGTCCGGCATGATGACGAGATCGTTGACGATCGGATTGGGCGACTCGGCGGCGATGATGCCGGGTTCGGAGATGCCGATGTATTGCCCCTCCCGGATGCGTTGCTTGGCATGACCGATGGTGGCGCCCTTCATCGGTCCCTTCATGGCACCCGGGCCGCAGCCGGTGCAGATGTCCATGCCGCGCAGACCAAGCTCATAGCCGACCACCTTGGAATAGTCGTATTCGACGCGGCCGATGGAGTGCCCACCCCAGCACACCACCAGACGCGGGTCCATGAGCGGGCGCAGGATATTGGCATTGCGCAAGATGTGAAACACGGCGTTGGTGATGCCGTGCGAGGAATCCAGGTCGATGGCGGCATTGCCCTTGATCTCGTCGCTGACGTACACAACATCGCGCAACACCGCGAATAGGTGCTCGGCGATGCCCTTGATCATGTGGCCGTCGACGAAGGCCGTGGCCGGCGCGCCCTTCACTTCCAGCTGGATACCGCGCTCTTCCGGTACCACGCGAATGTCGAAGGAGCGGTAGCGTTCGAGCAGCTCCTTGCCGTCGTCGAGCTCGTTGCCGCAGTTGAGCACCGCCAGCGAGCAGTCGCGAAACAACTTGTACAAACCGCCGCGGCTGGTATCGAGCAGCTTGCTCACCTCGACCTTGGACAGCACGTCGAGACGGCCTTCCGGCACTACCACGGCGTCAACGACTTTATATTTCATGGAATTTCCGTTCCAGTCCCATCACGCTGGTGCAAGTCGATGCGTCGATGTCCGCTTAGGACGCCGGCCGAGCAGGCGCCGTCTCTGCGCTGCCGGTCAAATCGACTGAAGCGATTTGTGGTGGACGCCGATGCTCGGTGGCAACGTGCGGCAAGAACCCGGCCAGCAGACCGATCGCCGGCAGGAATGCGCATACTTGAAAAACAAATTTGACGCTGGTGGCATCCGCCAGCAAACCGAGCACGGCCGCGCCGATACCGCCCAGTCCGAAGGCAAAGCCGAAGAACAAACCGGATACCGCGCCGACGCGTGCCGGGAGCAGCTCCTGCGCATAGACCACAATCGCCGGAAAGGCCGAGGCGAGAATGAAACCGATCGGCACGCTCAACACACCGACCCAAACCAGGTCGACGTACGGCAAGACCAGCGTGAACGGCAGAACGCCGAGGATGGAAATCCAAATGACGCGCTTGCGACCGAAGCGATCGCCCAGCGATCCGCCGACCAGGGTGCCGACCGCTACCGACGCCAAGAACACGAACAGGAACAACTGCGCGGTGCCAATCGAGACGGCGAACTTGTTGATCAAGTAGAACGTGTAGTAGCTGGTCATGCTGGCCATGTAGAAGAACTTGGAGAAGACCAGGGCGACCAAAATGGCGATGGCCAACAGCACCCTGCCTCGAGGAACTTCCAGGTGCGCGGCGCTGCGCGCGGCACGCGCCGTGAGCCGCGACAGTCCGTGCGACTTGTACCAGTGCCCAACTTGCGTCAGGAGGAAAATACCGAGGAGCGCGGCGAGCGAAAACCACGCCACGCTGGTCTGCCCGTAGCGCAACACGATGAAGGCCGCGAGCAAGGGGCCGAGCGCGTTTCCCACGTTGCCACCGACTTGAAACAGCGACTGCGCGAAACCATGTCGACCGCCCGAAGCCATGCGCGCGACACGCGACGACTCCGGGTGAAACACCGAGGAGCCGGAACCGATCATCGCGGCACCCAGCAACAACACGGCGTAATCCCGCGCGAAGGCGAGCAGCAACAAACCGGCAAGGGTAAAACTCATGCCCCAGGCGAGCGAGTAGGGTTTGGGCTTGCGGTCGACGTACAGGCCAACCAGCGGCTGCAACACCGAGGCGGTGAATTGAAAGGTGAATGTCAGCAAGCCGATTTGGGCGAAGCTCAGGCCGTAGTTGCCCTTCAGCATCGGATAGATGGCCGGCAACAGCGACTGCATCATGTCGTTGAGCAGATGACAGACGCTGATCGCGCCGAGCACGGCAAATGCCGTTTGCCCGGCGGCGGCCGGCTCGGATTGCGGTCTGGCGTCGGACAAGGAAGCGCCTTAGGGGACGGTATACATCGCCTTGCTGTCGTTGAGCCGCAACCAGCCCTTGACCAGGCGATAGATGAACCAAACGGTGTCGGCGAAGAGAATGACCCAGCCGATGACGATGACATAGGTCAAGACGCCCAATACAGCCCAAAGGAGGCCAAACCAAAAGGTGCGAATCTGCCAGCGATGATGGCTCTCCAGCCATGTCCCCACGACCTCATCGCGCTTCACGTAATTCATCACGATCGCGACGATGGCGGTTAAGCCAACAAACAAGGACGCGCCATAGAGCGCATAGATGACGGTCAATAGCGTCTTGGCCGAGCGCTCCTGCTCTGCGGTCAAAACAGTCACGATCTGGGCGGGCGGTGCATTGTCCATAGGTCTCGTGTTCGTTCTTGTGCTGCATCACACTTGCGCGACGGACCCGTGAGCGTAGTACGGACGTTCGCGCGCGTCGAGCCGCCCACACGGGTCCCCCCGCCGGCCCCGGCCCTCTGGGCATGCCGCGGTCTAACTGCGCTCGCCCACACGCGCACGGCGCCACCGCCACGAGCCACGTCAACGTTAGGCGCCCCGCAATTGGCACTTTCTCTAATGCGGATGGCCGCCCTCGCTGCCGTCACCGCCGCCGTTTCCCTTCCAGACAGCGCGGGCAGCTGCGACCAGTTTTGGGCGAGCGCAGGATGTCCATGTTTTGTACAGATATTAAAACTTTCTCACATTGAAGATAAACGCATTATTCTCTATGTTTTATGTGACTATACCGGCTGACTTGACGTCGAGCGAGAATTCATGTACAAGTCTTGTACACGTTTAGAAGCAAATCTGATCATGAGCGAGACATCGACCACACCGGCGCAAGGCCCTGACGCGAATGAGCTTTTCCCGATTCGTACCGTTTCGAGCCTTACTGGCGTCAACCCCATAACGCTGCGCGCCTGGGAGCGTCGATATGGCCTGATCAGACCGGTGCGCACCGAAGGCGGTCATCGCCTCTACACACAAGTTGATATCGACACCATCCATCGAGCCGTCGCCTTGCTCGACAAAGGCGTGCCCATCGGTCAAGTAGGTCAGGCGTTGGCGACACCCACTAAGGACCGTGCACGTCCGGCGGACGATGAGCCCTGGGCCAGTTTTCGCGAGCGCATGATTACGGCCATTTCGCAGTTCGACGAAAACCGTCTGGAAGACTTGTACAACGAGTTCTTGGCGCTCTACCCCTCCGAACTCGTGACGCGCAAGGCTCTGCTGCCTTTGCTCGAGGCGCTTGGCAAACGTTGGGAGACTTCCGAAGGTAGCGTGGCCGAGGAGCACTTCTTCGGCGTTTACTTGCGCAACAAGCTTGGTGCGCGCTTTCATCATCGCCCGCGCAACAACGCCGGGCCGAAACTGTTGTGCGCCTGCTTGCCCGGTGAACATCACGAGACCGGGCTGTTGCTATTCGCGCTCGCTGCTCAGGAACGCGGATATCGGCTAGTGCTATTGGGCGCCAACATGCCTTTACCGGAGCTTGCGTACGCGGCGCGCCGCGCGCAGGCCGATGCCATCGTGCTGTCTGGCTCGATCAATCCGCCTGCAGGGCTTTTTGCCGAAGATCTGCCACAGCTAGTAGTAGCAGCGGACGTACCGATCGTCGTGGGCGGACTGACGGCCGTGCAGCAGCGCGACGCCATCGTCGAGGCGGGCGCCGAGCCGCTCGGCTCCGATGTCGCCGCTGGCCTACGCCGCATCAACGAACTCCTTACACCTGCCGCGCGTTAGCGCGGGCCATTCCACTGTCCGGAGGAAACCCAACATGGGCGTCGCAAATCTCGCTATTAACTGGACCGAACAAGGGCTGGTCCCGGACGGAATGATCCGCGCCGGTATTCGCCGACTGCTTAAACAGCGCCTCTTCGAGATACAGGCCCATGACGCCGAGGTAGCCAGCGAGCGCGCGGAGCACTTCATTCAGGCGATGGTGGCGGCGCCCCTGGCGCTCGTGCCGGACAAAGCCAATGAGCAGCACTACGAGGTCCCCGCCGATTTCTTTCGCCATGTGCTCGGCCGGCATCGCAAATACAGCAGCTGCTTTTGGCCTGACGCTGTGACGAGTCTCGACCAAGCAGAGGCGGCCGCGCTGCATACCACTTGCGAGCGCGCCGGGCTACGCGACGGCCAGAATATCCTCGAGCTTGGCTGTGGCTGGGGCTCGCTGACATTGTGGATGGCCGAGCAGTATCCGGCCAGTAGCATTACCGCCGTGTCGAACTCGACTTCGCAGCGCGAGTTTATCCTCGCTGAAGCCGCGCGTCGCAATCTGAGAAACATCGTCGTGCTGACGCAGGACATGAACCACTTCGCGACGGCGCAGAGATTTGACCGCGTCGTCTCGGTGGAGATGTTCGAGCACATGCGCAACTGGCAAGCATTGTTTGCCCGTGTCCACGATTGGCTCAATCCCGGCGGACGATTCTTCATGCACGTGTTTACCCACCGAACCGTACCGTATGCCTTCGAGGTTCGCGATTCTAGTGACTGGATGAGCCAGTATTTTTTTTCGGGCGGCATGATGCCGAGCGATGACCTTGCGCTGCGTTTTCAAGATCACCTGAAACTCGTGCGGCGCTGGCGTTGGAGCGGCGTCCACTATCAGAAGACCGCCGAGGCCTGGCTCGCCAATCTTGACACCCGCCGTGACGATGTCATGCCGATCCTGGCCGCGACCTACGGCGAGCGCGCCGCCGATCTTTGGCTACAGCGCTGGCGACTGTTCTTCATGGCCTGCGCCGAACTCTTCGGTCACAACCGCGGACAGGAATGGGGCGTGAGCCACTATCTGTTCGTGCGCCCCTTGGTATAAGTCAACCGCGTCGGCCATGTCACTTTTTGCCAACATCATCGCTTTTCAGCTCGGCTGGCTCGCCTGCGTGCTCGGCGCTGCGTGGGGCTGGCCGTGGGCCGGTGCCGCCATCGCGCTCGCGATCATCGGTTGGCACCTCACGCGTACCGTGCAGCCGCGACGCGAGCTCACGCTGATCTTGGCCGCGGCGGCGATCGGAGCGCTGTGGGACAGCCTGTTACCGGCGTTGGGATGGATTGAATTCCCCAATGGAATGCTCATCGAGCGTACCGCGCCCTATTGGATGGTGGCGCTGTGGATGCTGTTCGCCACGACACTTAACGTCAGTCTCGCCTGGCTCAAGCCACGGCTCTTGGTCGGGGCGCTGTTCGGCGCAGTGGGCGGGCCGCTAGCGTATTTCGGCGGCGCCAAACTAGGCGGCCTCGTCTTCAACGATCAGACGGCCGCGCTGACAACGCTCGCCATTGGCTGGGCCCTCCTCACTCCTCTGTTGCTGCTTCTGGCACGTCGTTACGACGGCTTCGCCCAACCGATCAATTTGCGCCTGGCGCCGGAGACGAGTCATGGTTGAACTGCAGGCCGCGTCTATGGCCATGGCCGCGATGTTCGTGCTCGGCGTGGTGGCTTGGCTTATCAGTCTGGCGAAGCGTGACGTCAGCATTGTCGACAGTTTTTGGTCGCTATTCTTTCTAGCCGGTGTGCTGGTCTATGCCTGGTATGCCACCACCCTTGGGTCGCGCGCCACGCTGTTGCTCGTGCTCGTATCACTCTGGGCCCTGCGGCTGGCCGGCTACCTGACCTGGCGCAATTGGGGCGAGCCGGAAGACCGGCGCTATCAAGCCATCCGCGTGCGCAACCAGCCCGGCTTTGAATGGAAGAGTCTTTATCTTGTCTTCGGCCTGCAAGCGTTGCTGGCCGCCATCATCACTGCCCCGCTTTTGGCCGGGATGGGTGGCAGCCATGCGCTCAATTTTTTGGATCTGGCCGGGCTCGCCTTGTGGGTGATCGGCTTTGGCTTCGAAACTGTTGGCGACTGGCAACTGGCGCGCTTCAAGTCGCGTCCTGCCAATCGACGCCAGGTCCTTGATCGTGGACTGTGGCGCTACACCCGCCATCCGAACTACTTCGGTGAAGCCACCCTGTGGTGGGGCTACTACTTGATCGCAGCCGCCGCAGGCGGCTGGTGGACGATCTTCGCTCCGCTCCTGATGACTTATCTCCTGCTGCGTATTTCCGGTGTCAGCCTGCTCGAACAAGACATCCACGAGCGCCGACCTGACTATCGCGACTACATCAAGCGCACCAATGCGTTCTTGCCCGGCCCACCGAAGGAGGCGGTATGAGGCAGGCTTTCCTTTGGGCACTTTGCTTCGCGCTGGCGCCGGCATTGGCGACTGCCAACACAGGCCGTGAATGGAACTTCACCGTGCTGCTCGATGAACGCGAGATCGGCAACCATCGCTTCTACGTCAACGAGCATGACGGCCAGCACCGCGTGGAAAGCGACGCACGCTTCACAGTGAAATTCCTGTTCTTCGATGCCTATTCCTACGTGCACGAGGCGCGTGAGCGATGGAACGGCAACTGTCTCGAAACGATTGAGTCGCGCACCGACGACAACGGCGAGCGCTTGGCGGTGCGCGGCGTCCGCCGCGACGGCCGCTTCGAGGTCATGGCCAGCGACGGGCGCACGGCGCTACCGCCCTGCATCATGAGCTTTGCGTATTGGAACCCCGCGATGCTGGACCAGTCCCGGCTGCTCAATGCCCAGACCGGCGAGTTGACGGCGGTGCGCATCGAGCCGCTTGGGGAAGAGGCCGTGATGGTGCGCGATACGTCCGTGCGCGCCCGCCGCTATGCCTTGCACGCATCGAAGTTTCGCATCGACGTCTGGTACGCATCTGGCGACGAATGGGTGCAGCTCGAGTCGCGCACGGACGGCGGCCGGCTGCTGCGCTATCTGATTCAGTAGAAACGGAGGGATCGCTATGGAACATGTCCGACATTCTCTTTTGGCCTCGCTGCTCATCCTCGCGGGCTGCACGACCGTCTCGTACCCGCCGATCGCTGTCGTGCCCAAGGTCGACCTGCCGCGCTTCATGGGCGATTGGTACGTGATCGCCAATATCCCAACCTTCATCGAGAAAGGCGCACATAACGCGGTTGAGTCCTATCGGCTGGCCGAAGACGGAACGATTGAAACCACCTTCACATTCCGCGCCAACGGTTTTGACGGGCACACCAAGACCTACACGCCGCGCGGTTTCGTATTCGATCGCGAGTCGAACGCGGTGTGGGGCATGCAGTTCATTTGGCCTTTCAAGGCCGACTTTCGAATTGTTTACCTGACGCCCGACTACACGCAGACCGTGATCGCCCGCGAGGCACGCGACTACGTCTGGATCATGGCGCGCACGCCGGAAATACCGGAGGCCGACTACCGCCGTATCTTGGCGTTTCTGAAGGAGCAGGGATACGACATCAGCCAGATCCAGAAGGTGCCACAACGTTGGGAATCGCGTGAGACCGGGCACGCTGATGTGCGCAGCGCCCAGCGTCCCGGCGGCAATCCGGATTGAATGGGTCATGAAGACGCGCTTCTTGCATTCGACCCCACCGGGCTCCCCATCTCCACCGCGCAGCGCTCTCCTCGCCTGGTTTGACAACGCGGCGGCGCCGGCTGCGACAGTCGCCGACAAACACATCGACTGGCTGCGGGTGGCGCCCTTCCTTGCCCTGCATCTCGGTTGCCTGGCGGTCTGGTGGGTCGGTTGGAGCTGGACCGCCGTCACCGTGGCGGCGGTGCTGTATGCCACACGTATGTTCGCCGTTACCGGTTTCTATCACCGTTACTTCTCGCATCGCGCATTTCGCACCTCGCGCTTCATGCAATTCGTGTTTGCCGCCATCGGCGCCACCGCGGTGCAACGCGGACCGCTCTGGTGGGCCTCGCAGCATCGGCACCACCACGCGCACTCGGACGACGAACACGACGCACATTCGCCCCACCACCATGGCTTCCTGTGGGCACACAGTGGTTGGTTCATGGCGCGTGAAAACTTCCGTACGCGCGATGAGATGGTGCAGGACTTGGCGCGCTATCCGGAGCTACGCTTCCTGGACCGTTTCGATGCCTTGGTGCCTGCGCTATTTGCCGCTTCGCTCTACGTTCTCGGCGAATGGTTGGCGGCCGCGCGGCCGCAGCTCGGCACGGATGGCTTGCAGTTGCTCGTTTGGGGTTTCTGTATCTCAACGGTGGCGCTCTATCACGCCACCTTCACGATCAACTCGCTCGCGCACAGCGTCGGCCGGCGGCGTTACGCGACGCGGGATGCCTCGCGCAACAACTGGTGGCTCGCCCTACTCACCTGCGGTGAGGGTTGGCACAACAACCATCACCACTTTCCCGGATCGGCCCGCCAAGGCTTCTTCTGGTGGGAGATCGATTTCACCTTTTACGGCCTGAAGTTCCTGTCCTGGCTGGGTTTGATTTGGGACCTGAAACCGGTGCCGGTGGCCATACGCAACGCTCGGAGGATTGCATGAAGATTGCTGTCATCGGTACCGGCATCGCCGGCAACGTCGCCGCCTATCGTTTGAGCCGTGAACACGATCTCACCGTGTTCGAGGCCGGCGACCATGTCGGCGGCCACACGCACACGCATACGGTCGAGCAAGCCGGTCGTGTTTTCAACGTTGACACCGGCTTCATCGTGTTCAACGACTGGACCTATCCCAATTTCATCGAGCTGCTGGCGGAGCTCGAGGTCGGTTCGCAGCCGAGCAACATGAGTTTCTCGGTGCGCGACGAGCGCAGCGGGCTCGAGTACAACGGCACTTCCGTCAACACCTTGTTTGCGCAGCGGCGCAATCTGCTGCGTCCTTCGTTTTGGCGCATGATTCGCGACATCCTGCGTTTCAACCGCGAGTCGCTAGGCCTCCTGGCGCGCCCGGGGGACGACCTGAGCCTTGGCGACTATCTTGCCGCCAATCGGTACTCGCGCGAGTTCATTGAGCACTACATCGTTCCCATGGGCGCGGCCATTTGGTCGACCGATCCGGACAATATGCTGCGCTTTCCGGCGCGCTACTTTGTGCGCTTTTTTCACAACCACGGAATGCTGTCGGTTGACCAGCGCCCGCAGTGGCGCGTGATCCGCGGTGGTTCTGCACGATACGTCGAGAAGCTCACTGCGCCGTTCCGCCACCGGATACGACTCGATACGCCGGTCGACTGGATCCGCCGCCTGCCGGGTCAGGTGTTGGTCAAGGCACGCGGCCACGAGCCCGAACGCTTCGACGCGGCGTTCCTTGCCTGCCACAGCGACCAGGCCTTGCGGCTGCTCGCCGACCCCAGCCCGCAAGAACGTGAGGTGCTGACTGCGATCCCCTACCAGCACAATCAAGCGGTGCTCCACACCGACACCCGACTGCTGCCGCGTAAACGCCGTACTTGGGCGGCATGGAACTATCACGTGCTGCCGGATCGTGGCCGGCAGGTGGCGCTTACGTACAACATGAATATTCTGCAGTCGCTTGATGCGCCCCGCCCATTCCTCGTGACGCTCAATCGCAACGAGGCCATTGATCCGGCCACGATCATCAAGCGCATCGACTACGAGCATCCGCTTTACACGCCGCGCGGCGTCGCCGCGCAGGCTCGTCAGAGCGAGATCAACGGTCCTCTCAACACGTATTTCTGTGGCGCGTACTGGCGCTTCGGTTTTCATGAAGATGGCGTCGTCAGCGCCCTTGAAGCCCTTAAACATTTTCACCAGCACATCTATGCACAGCGCGCTCTATCTCGGGCAGGTTAGGCATCGGCGGTTCAAACCGCGCACGCACGCCTTCGCCTATCGGCTGTTCATGGTCTATCTTGACCTGGCCGAACTCGAGAGCGTTTTTCGCGGACGCTGGTTGTGGTCCGTGTGCCGGCCGGCGCCAGCGTGGTTCAGGCGATCCGACTACCTCGGCGACCCGGCGATCCCGTTAGACCAGGAGGTACGTGATCGCGTCGAGCGAGAAACCGGTGCGCGACCGCGCGGCCCGATACGCGTGCTGGCGCACTTGCGCTACTTCGGATTAAGTTTCAATCCGGTGACCTTCTATTACTGTTTCGATGTGAACGACACGCGCGTTGAGGCCATCATCGCCGAAGTCACCAATACACCGTGGAACGAACGTCATGCCTACGTGCTCCCGGCGAATCGCAACGAAGGCCACGCGAACATGCAGCGCTTCCGCTTCGGCAAGGTTTTCCACGTTTCACCGTTCATGCCCATGGCGATTGACTATGATTGGCGCTTCTCCACACCGGGGGCGACGCTCAATGTCCACATGGCAGACCATCACGCGCGCGAGAAGATTTTCGATGCCACCCTCACGCTTCAGCGGCGCGAGATCAACGGTAGCAGCCTCGCCTACGTGCTCCTCGTCTTTCCTTTGATGACGGCAAAGGTCGTGGCGGGCATTTATTGGCAGGCGCTGCGGCTGTGGCTCAAACGCGTGCCATTCCACACTCACCCGAAGAAACTTGCCGAAAACGGAGGCGCCAGGCTGGCGAAGACACGATGACGACAACGAGTTTGCAGCATTCGAAAGCCCAATACACGCCAAAGCCCCATTGGCTCGACGCCCTGGCCGAACGCGCCGTGCGCGCACGGCTTACGGGTCTGCGCCATGGTCAACTGACGGTGGTCGACGGGCAACGACAGCAGCGTTACGGACAGAGAACGGCGCGCTGCCCAATCAGCGCCACGGTTCACGTGCAGGACCCGCGCTTCTGGAGCGAAATCGCCTTCGGCGGCACGATTGGCGCAGGCGAGGCCTACATGCAAGCATTCTGGCGCGCCAACGATCTGACCGCGCTCGTGCGTATCCTGCTCAACAACCGCGAGGTGCTCGACGGCATGGAGACCGGCCTGGCACGCCTGACCGCCCCGATGCAAAAGGCGCTGCACTGGCTGAACCGCAATACACGCGCCGGCGCGCGGCGCAACATCGCCGCACATTACGATCTGGGTAACGACTTCTTCGAGCTGTTCCTCGACCCCACGATGATGTACTCATCTGCAATCTTCGAGCACCCGGCCATGACGCTTGCGCAGGCGCAGCAAGCGCGACTGGAACGCGTTTGTCGCAAGCTCGATCTCAAGTCGACCGATCACCTCCTCGAGATTGGTAGCGGTTGGGGCGGCATGGCGATTTACGCCGCCCAGCACTATGGCTGTCGTGTGACCACGACCACCATCTCGCGCGAGCAATACGATCTGGCGCGCGATCGCGTGGCCGCGGCCGGCGTGGCCGACCGCGTCACGTTGCTGCTCGAAGACTATCGCGATCTTGAAGGCCGCTACGATAAGCTGGTCTCACTCGAAATGATCGAGGCGATCGGCGATGAACACTACGACACGTACTTCGCGCAGTGCGGCCGTCTACTAACGGACGACGGGCTGATGCTGCTGCAAGCCATCACCATCGCCGACCAGAGGTACGAGCAGGCGCGTCGCTCTGTCGACTTCATCCAGCGGCATATCTTTCCCGGCAGCACAATCCCATCGATAACCGCGATGCTCAACGCCATCACGCGCGCGAGCGATCTCAAACTCGTTCATCTCGAAGACATCGGCCCGCACTACGCCACCACCCTGAAGTCTTGGCGCGAGAATCTGTTCCGCAACCTCGAGCAGGTGCGTGACCTCGGCTATTCCGAAGAATTCATTCGAATGTGGGAATTCTATTTCTGCTACTGCGAGGGCGGGTTCGCTGAACGCGCCATCGGCGACGTACACATGCTGCTCGCCAAACCTGACAATCGGCGCGCGCCGCTGCTATCGGCTCTTGCCGAATGAGTGCTGTCCAGTTGCAAACAACCCCTGTCGGATTGGCTGCACTCGTTGTCGTATTCGCAACCGTACTCCTGCCAGCCTGCCGAGCGCCGCAGCCGGCGACAACGCCGCCTGCAACCGTCCCGCACCTCGATCTCGATCGCTATGTCGGACGCTGGTATGAGGT